>JAXMBY010000077.1:0-25666 GCA_046349655.1 Planctomycetota bacterium | reverse complement strand
TCGGCCAGCAACAAGCACGAGGTCTGGTCGTCATCGACAACGAGGATGTTCGCGGCGGCCGTCATCGCGCCCCATTATAAAGCTCGGCGAGCGATCACCTCGCGCTCGACCCCACGCATGATCGAGGCCTGCGCCCCATGTGGGAGGCAGGCCTCGGTCATGGACCCATGGCTCTCGTTCCGCGCGGGCTAGCGGATGATCTTCACCTTGATGTCGGACACGGTCACCACCGTTTCCGCGTCGCAGGAGAAGCCGAACCCGCCCTTGCGCGCCTTGTCGATGCCGAGCTTGAACTCCTTCACCACGTCGCCGGGCTGGATCTCGAGCCGGCCCTTCACGCCGCGCGCCTCGACCTTCACGGTGATCGGCTCGCCCTCCGGGATGTGGTCGAGCCCCTCGGTCTTGAACTGCCACTGCGCCGTGCGCAGGCCGGTGGGCTCCTTGCGGAACATCAGGATGAAGCCGCTGCCCTTGGTCACGGTGAACTTGCATTCCAGCACGAAGTCGCGGATGCCCTCGTCCTCGGCGATGCCGACGATGCCCTGGTCCTTGGTGTCGGCCGGCGGGCCGGTGATGGTGAGCACGTGGTTGTCGATCTTGAAGTCGACCGTACCGCCCTTGCCCCACTTGCCGACGTCGGCGGCGGCCAGGAGGTCGCGCATCGGCAGCGCCGCGATCTTCTCGGGCGTGAATGCGGCCTCGGCCAGCGCGTCGCCGCGCTCGACCAGCGCCTTCACCGACTCGGCGATGGTCTTCGGGTCGGCGTTGCGCATGCTGAGCCGGCGCAGCTCGTCCTCGGCCGCGTTCAGCTTGGCGAACACCACGTCGGGGTTCGCCTTGTTGTCCTCGGCGAACTTGAGCGCGTCGTCCTTGACCCGCACGGCGGCCATGTCGGTCGCCTTCTTGACCGTGGCTTCCATGCGCGTCTTGAACTCGGGGCCGATCGCGTTCGCCATCGGCTGGACCTCGTTCTCGATCTTGGTGAGCACGTCACGTGGATCGCCGCCGCTGTCCAGGCTCTTCTCGGCGGCGTCGAGCGCGTTCTTGGAATCGGCCTGCGCCTTCAGGCGGCCCTGGGTCTCGATCGCGTCGTTCTTCGCGAGCGCGAGCGCGCGGCGGCCGGACCCATCGTGGAAGTCCTCCACCTCGGTCTCGTACTTCTGGATCATCGCCAGCAAGCCGTCGGGATCGTCGGGCTTCTCTTCCTTGTAGCGCTTGAGGTCGTCCCTCAGCCGGGCATTGGTGGCGGTCTCGAGGTCCTCGCGCGCCTTGCGATCGGACGTCTTCTTCCACGCCCAGAAGCCACCGACCGCCGCCACCACGAGCAGGATCACGCCGCCAATGGTGACGTATTGCAGCACCTTGTCCTGGCGCTCGCGATGCACGACGTGGCCGTGCCGGCCGCGCGCCGAGGAACGATCGTCGTCGTCGTCCTCGTCGTCCACCTCGACACGTGCGGCTGGCCGCGACCTGGCGGCAGCGGGCGGCGCGGAGCGCGACGTGCTCGCGGTGGGTGCGGAACGCGGTGCCGCGCGCGATGCTGTGGTCGTGCTCTTGCTGGCGGTCACTGCCGAGCGCGCGGTGGCGGCGGGCTGTGCCTTCACGCGCTGGCTGTGCTTCTCACCACACTCGGGGCACAGCAGGCCTTCGGCGACGGTCACGGCTCGACCCTGATCGATCTCGCGCTTGGTAATGATGCGCCCGCAGCTCGGGCAGCTCATCGACATGGCTTCTGTTCTCCTTTTGCGGTCACGTTACTGTCTCGGCGTTCGTGGCATCGCCGGCGACCGGCGACCGAGCGGACCGATCGCCTTCGCCACCGTCTTGCGCACCATCAACACCCGGATCACCACGTACGCAGCCAGCGGCACGAGCAACATGGGTACGAACAGGATCATCGCTCCGCCGCCGCGGCCGAGATCGGGTGGCGAGCGCTGGATCGTCTTCGGATCGACGCGCTTCACCGTGCGCGCGAGCACGAACGGCGCCTCGCGCCACACCGCCTTCTGCACCTTGACGCCCTCGGTGCTGGTCTCTTCCTCCGTCGCCGCCGACTCGTAGCGGAAGATGTTGAGGAACAGTCCCTCCACTTCGACCAGCTCGTTGTCGTCGTGCTTGATACCCTCGGGCAGCGGCTCGGTGCTCTCGAACACGAACGCTTCCAGACCCGACGGATCGGTGAGGAAGCCGCGCCAGATGTTGCGGAAGCTGCCCGGCGTGATCTCGACCTTGGCCACGTCCACGTAGTGCAGCGGGCCGAACACGCGCACCGGTTGACCCCGGAACCGTTCCGGGTCGCGCATCGCGGTCTCGTAGTCGAGGTGCTTGCCGGCCGCATGCGTCTCGGCAAGGATCGTGGCGGCAAAGGCTTCCGGGTCCTGGCGCGAGAGATACTGCACCAGGTACTCGAACTTGCCCGTGTGCGGAACCGGGCCGCCGTCGCGGAACGGAATCAGCGCGCCCTCGAACAGGTTGTCCGACGGGCGCGACTTCCAGTCCTCAGGGAAGGCCTCCGCCTCCCACTGCGGGATCGCGATCGCGACGTCGCCCGAGCGGCGATCGAGCGTCGTGGCCGATGGCCAGATGCGCCACACGATCGCCGCGCCCGCCACGAACAGAGAGGCGACCACGAGCGTCCGGCGCCCATCCCAGCCATACCTGAGCCACTGCATCGTCACGACGCACCTGCCCTGCGCAAGCCGCGCGCGGTCACGGCCCCTGGCCGCCGAGCTCCTTGTCGAGCTCGACCGCACCGAACACGAACTCGATGTTGTCGGCCTTCTCGTTGCGGCAGACGTTCACCACGTCCACCACGTCCTCCCACGGCACCTTGGTGCCCGCATCGATGGCGACGTTCAGCTTGTCACCGCGGCGATCGGCCTTCGCGTCACGCACCAGCGACTGCAGCTGCTCGATCGACTCGATCGGGCGCTTCTCGATGAAGCGCAGCGTCTTCGGGTTGCCTGCCTCGCGGATCAAGATGATGCGCAGCGGCTCGTCGTTTGAGGGCGGCGCATTGGTGAGCATGCCGGTGTTCTTCGGCAGCCACGAGTCCATGCGCCCCTCGATCGCCTTCACCTTGAACGAGCACATGAAGAAGATGCAGAGGCAGAAGATGATGTCCACCATTGCGGTGACGTTGAGCGGCACAGGGTTGTCGTTGCTGTCGCCGCCCATCTGGCTACCACCAGCCATGGCTGTTCTCCTTTAGTCGTCGCTCAACCGGACTTGGTCGGCAAAGGCTTCCGCGCCGAGACCTCGAGCTTGTAGATCCCGACGCTCGCACAGCTCTCCATCACCTGCCGCACGAACCCGAACGGCGCGAACTTGTCGGCGCGGATCTGCACCCGCCGGTTGGACAGGAGCGGATTCGTCGGATCGCGATCCTTGTCCGCCTCGAGCTGCAGCTTGTTCTTGAGCTTGCTCTTGTCCGTCTCGGTCTTCATCGGGTAGCGCTCGCTGCGGATGGTGATGGACCAGTGCTTCGCCCAGTCACCGTCCAGCCGGCACATCTTCTGGTCTTCCGGCTTGTCGGTGAAGAACTCGGGACAGCTGAGGCCGACGCTGAGCATCTCGCGCTCGGACAGGTGGTGGACGTTGATCGTCAGACGATCGGCATCTTCCTTCTTGTCCTCTTCGGCCGAGTTCGCCTGCGCGAGGTCGACGTCCTCGAACTCGCGCTGCGTCATGTCCGCCCCCAGCATGAAGAACAGCAGGAGCAGGAACATGATGTCGATCATCGGGATGAGGTTGGCGACCACCTCTTCCTGGATCTCGGGCGACTTGAATGCTGCCATTGCGGGACTCCTTTGGGGAGGTCAAGACCTCCGGCCACCGATGACGATCAGGCGGCCTCGCCATGCAAGCCAACGCCCTTCAGCATCTGCACGCCGCGCAGGTTGATGTCGAGCGTCATCTTCGTCACCTTGTTCTTCATCAAGAAGTAGATGGTGAGGAAGGTGATGGCGACGAACAGGCCCATGGTCGTGTTCACCAGCGACTCGTACACGCCGACGGCGAGATCGCCAGGGGTCGGGGCCTTCAACTGCTCGATCTTCTGGAACGACGTGATCATGCCGGTCACCGTGCCGAGCAGCCCGAGCAGCGGACCGATGTTACCGAGCAGCGAGAGCAATGCGAGCTTGGCGTTCAGCTTGAATGTCTCCGCTGCGGCGGACTGCTCGAGGCCGCGCACCATTTCCTCGTAGCCAGCCTCGCGCATCTTGAGGCCGGCGCCCACCACCTTGGCCACGTAGGTGTTGTCGGTGTCGCACAGCTCCTGCGCCTCGGCGAACTCCTTCTGGTCGATGAGCGCCTGCAGATCGTCCTCGAGGTCGGGCGGGCACAGCTTGTCGAAGCGCAACGACAGGATGTTCTCGATGGTCACGGCGACGCCGCCGATCGAGAGCAGGAGCAGCAGGATGCCGACCAGCCCGGTCGCCCTGAACAGCTCGAGCACGCTCTTGCCCTTGCCGTGACCCTCCTCGGCCGCCATCGCCACGACCGAGAGCGTGGCGACGATGGCCACCGTCGTCGCCAGCCGGAACCAGTACTGCTTGTTGCGCATGAACGTGATCCTTTCGTTGACCAAGCTGCAGCGGTCTGCTGTCAGCCAAACTGTGCTTGCTCCTGAACCTCGAGCCTCGACCGTCTGGCCGAGAGCAGAATGATTACCTGATGCGACGTTGCGATCTTCTCGCGCCCATCGTCCTGCCACGAGCGAGGCCGACGTGCGCGCGCACTCTCCCAACGCGACTCACCTGGGCTTGCCGTCCTTGCCGGCGGCAGGCTTCGTGTCCTTGCCAGCGGCGGCCTTGCTGTCCTTGGCCGGGCCCTTGCTCAGATCGTTGACGGCCTTGAGCTTCGCCTCGGCATCCTTCGCGTGCGCGGAGCTCGGGAACTCGCGCAGCAGCGACGAGAACAGGTCCTTGGCGCGCAGCGCGTGGCGCGTGCGAGCCTCCTCGTCCTTCTGCTCGCGCGTGGCGAGCAAGCGGAACGAATCGGCGGCACCGAACAGCGCCTCCTCGCGCGGCTCGGCCGGCTCGGACGGTCCCGGCGCATACAGCACCACGCCGCGCAGGTAGGCGAACAACGCCTCGTAGGCGCTGTCCATCCCCTGCTCGGCATCCGCCTTCTTCCTGGCGAGGTCGCCGAGGCCGTTCCACGCGGCGATGAACACCGGCTCCGATTCCGCCTTCTGCGACAGCTCGCGGAACTTGGTCTCGGCATCGGCAGCACGATTCTGGGCGGACAGCACCTGCGCGTTGCCGAGGCCCGCCTGCTCGCGGAGGGGGGCATCCACCTCGGCGGTGCGGTTGTTCTCCACCTGATCGTACGCCGTCTTGGCGGTGGCGAGGTCGTTGGTGGCGCGCGCGAGATCGGCCTCGGCCAGCGTGACCCAGTGCGCAGCACCGGGATGCTTCGCCTTGACGTCGCCCTTGATCTTGGCGAGCGCGGCCTTGGCATCGTCCTTCTTGCCTTCGGCGAGCGAGCCCTGCACGATCACCGACAGCGCTTCCCGCAGCCCGCGGGCGGCGCCGAACGTGTCGATGTAGCGGGTCGCGGTCTTCACCGCGTCGGCGGCCTGACCCTGGCGCAGCTGGATGCGCGCGAGCGCGATCACCGCCTGCTGCTTGAACACGGGCTTGGCCTTGGCGTTCGGCTCGGCCAGCGGCGCCAGCAGCTGCGCCGCCTCGGCGAACTCGCCTGCTGCCTCGGCGCTCTCCGCCTTGCCGAGCTCGGCGGGCTGATCGGCGTAGGTCACCGACTCCACCTTGCTCCAGGGGATCTCCTCGTTGGCGACCTTGACGTTGCGGAAGTCTTCCGCCTGGATCACGCCGCGCTTCTGCTCGCCGGTCTTGAGCTTGACCAGGTCGGTCTCTTTCTGCGCGAACGCCGGCACGGCCAGGGCCGCGATGAACAGGGTTACCAGACGCGCTGTCATTCCAGATCCTCGTGAGTTGCTTGGACTTCGTTCGTTGGCGATGGCCTTGCCGCTACTTGGGTCTACCGAGGAGCTTGCCCAGCTCCTTCTCGAGCGCCGCGATCTTCTCCTGGGCACCGTGCTTGCCGCCATCGAGTTCGGGGTAGTTGCGCCGGGTGTCGTTCAGCAGCCTCTCGGCGGCCTGGTAGTCGCCTGACTGACCGCGCTTGATCATGCCCTCGATGAGCAGCGTGCGCGCCACCCAGAACAGCGAGTCGTCGGCGTCGGCGCCGGACTTGCCCGCTCCGGCCGGCTTCACGGCCGGGTTCACCGCCCGCAGCCAGTCGACCGCCTGGTCGCACAGGCTCTTCGTGGCGGTGCCGGTGGCGAGCTGGATGTTCGCGTACGCGTTCTCGAGCAGGATCGCGACCAGCAGCGGCCGGCGCTGCACCGCGGTCTGGTCGAGGCCACGGGTGAGCGGGTTGAACACCGGCTCGTCGGTGAACACCGCGCTGTACGCCTGCTGCACCAGGTCGAAGCGACGGATCAAGCCCGCCGCGCGACCGATGCGCAGGTTGAGCTGCAGCTTCTTGTCGGCGTCGGTCTCGTTCTCCTCGGCGGCCGTGTACGCGTCGATCGCCCACTCGAACGGCGCGGTGTTGACCACGCGGTAAGGCTTGATGCGCGCGAAGCTCTCGTCCTTCTCGGGAATGCCCGCGATCTTGAGCGCCATGAAATAGATGCGGTCGCCCGCCTCCTCGACGCGCCGGCGGTCCTTCGGATCGGCCGCCTGCTGCACGGCGAAGTGCCGATAGCACTGCGCGCACGCGAGCCGCGCCGCATCCACCGACACCTTGGCGTCGTTCCACTTGTTGGCGTCGAGCGCCGTGTCGAGCGCGGCGGCGAGGTTGCGCGAGGTCTCGACCACGCCCGAGTCCTTCGGCGCGCGCTGCATCAGCTCGCCGAGCAGCGTGATCGCGTCACCGAGCTTGCCGTCGAAGATCATGGCCTGCACGGCGAGCACCTTGGCGCCGGCGATCTTCACCGGATCGCCGGCGAAATCCTTGTCGACCGACTCGAGCAGCTGGTTCACCTCGGCCACGCGCGGCGGCTTGGTCGCGAGGTAGATGCGGGCGAGCAGCTTGCGCGCGCCGTAGTCGACGTTGAGCAGGTTCTCGTCGAGCTTGTCGCCGGCCGCCTTGCGCCGGTCGCGCAGCTTGCCCAGGCATTGATTGAGGGCCTTCTCGGCGTTCAGCAGAGCGCTCTGCTTGTCTTCGGGCTTGGTCTTGGCGTCGGCCGAGATCTGCACGTAGCAATCCCCGGCCTGATACAGCGCGAGCTCGTAGCGCGTGGCCTTCTCGGAGACGAGCAGGTACGCCGAGGCAGCGTCCTGCAGCTTGCCTTCCGACTCGAGGTTGGCGGCCACGAGGTACTGCGCATTCGATGCACGCGGGTTGCTGCCGAACCGCGACGACAGGTCGCGCAGCGCCGTGTCGTAACGCTTGCGATAGAACGGCAGCTTCGACTTGCCCGACAGCTTCGAGTAGACCAGCGCCGCGTTGTAGGCGGCATCCGCGGACTCGTCGCTCGTGGACAGCGCCGAGCTCGCCTCGTACGCCACCGCCGCTTCTTCCAGGTTGCCGATCTGCGACTGGCACAGCCCCATCTGCAACAGCAGCTTGGCGCGCGCCTTGGCATCGCCCGCGACCCGCACCGCCTTGCGGTAGATCGCGAACGCCTCGGCGTAGTTGCCGTTCTTGAACGCGCGATCGCCCGCCTTGGCGAGCATGTCGCCGCCGACCTTGGTGCTGCCGCCAGCGATCATCTCGGACAGGATCGCCTGTGCCCGGCCGCCGATCGCACCACCACGATCGGCCTCGGAGATCCGGTTCGCCAGCTGCAGCGCGTCGTCGTTCTTGCCCATGTCGCGCAGCGACTCGAGCTTGAGCAGCTGCGCGCTCAGGCCGGCGCGCTCGGTCTTGAGCTCGGGCGCCCAGGTCATCAGATCGTCCACGGCCTGGATGGCATCCGGGTAGCGCTGCAGGTCGCGCAGCAGCTTCACCTTCTCCATGGTGGCGCTGGCGATGATGTCGCGCGCGATCTCGTCGAGGCTCAGGTTGCCGTTGTCGTCGACGTACGAGTCCTTGAGCGCAATCGCATCGCCGAAGGCGCTGAGCGCGTCGTCGAACGCTTTCTTGGCATCGTCGTTCTGCCCGAGCGCCTGGTGCGTGGTGGCGAGCTCCTTGTAGGTCAGGCCGAGCAACGTGAGCGCCTGATAGCTCATCACGACCGACCCGAAGTTGAGCTGGAACTTCTCCAGCTCGGCGATCGCGTCCTTCAGCTTGACCGGCTTCTCCGGCGCCTTGCTGTCGAGCAGGCGCGATTGCTGCAGCAGGATGCGTGGCAGGCTGTACGCCTTGTTCATCATCGCCACGTCCTCGTCCGGGGTGCGCGGATCCTTCTTCTCGAGCTCGCGGTACTCCTCGTCGTTGCGGTTGAACTCCTTGGTGAGGAACTGCGTCGCTTCCTCGCGGCGTGCCGCCGCCTTGGTCGGGTTGTCCTCTTGCTCGACGGCTTGCACGTAGGACTCCGAGAGCTTGGTGGCAAGCGCATCGAGCACGTCCTGCGCGGCCGCGCCCTCCTTCGTGCCCTGCTTCTGCACCGCGTACAGCTGCGCCGCGGAGAACGCGTTCGACAAGACCTCGAGCCGCTCTTCGCCCTGCAGCCGGTCGGCGCGCGCGAGCGCGATCTCACCTCGCGCCGTCGCCAGCGACGCCTTCTGTGCCTCGGGCAGGTTGGGGTCGGTCTCGAACCGCTTCAGCTGCAGCTCGGCGAGATCGGTGTAGCCGATGCGCGCGAGACCGCGCACGAATGAGCCCGCATCGTAATCCGGCGGCGGTCCCTCGGCGGCCGCGGCGACCAGGCACGACGACAGGCAGAACCACAGCATCCTCGGCAGCACGCTCATCACTTGCCCTTGTCCTCTGGCTTGGTGGCCTCGTCCTTCTTCTCCTGCTTCACGTCGGCAGCCGGCGTCGCCGCGGGCTTCTTGTCGTCGCCCTTGCCGGTGATCGAGCGCTTGCCCGAGCCGAACGCGTTGTCGAAGCGGTAGTAGACCTCGAGCGACAGCACGTTGATCGCGGTCGAGTAGATGCGGCCGGAGTAGCCGAAGCGGTCGGTGGGTTCCCAGCTGCCGGTCTTGCAGCCCTTCTCGCCGGCTTCCTTGAACAGATCCACGTAGTCCTTGGGCGTGGTCTGGTTCGGCGGCACGTTCTCCTGGTGATTCACCAGCGCGGCCACCAGCTTCTCGTTCCACTTGTTCCAGTAGGTCTTGTTGGTGTTCGGGCTGTCCGGGCCCGAGTACTGGTTCAAGGCGAGCGAGGCGTAGTACCAGTAGTAGAAGTCGCGCTTGCCCACCGGCTCCCACGTCGGCAGGTCGGCGACCAGGTGCGTTGCGCCCTTCTCCATCGCCGGATCATGCCATTCGAACGTCACGAACGTGCGGATCATCATGCCGACCGCGGTCATCGATTCGTGGTGATCGAACTTGCCGAGCTCCTCGGGATTCTCGATCTTCTGGCCCGCGTCGCCGGCAGAGAGGTAGCCGGTCTTGAACTCGCTGTTGGTGGCCTGCTTCACCCACTTGAGCCCGCCCTCCATCGACTGCGGGTTGATCTTGAGCGCGGCCAGCTCGCCCGACTTGAGCGCCATCACGCACCAGCCGGTGACCGACGTGTCGCTCACGCCCTCCATGGGCTGGTAGCGCCAGCCCAGGTAGCCCGTGCCCGACGGGTCGGAGTTCTGCGCGCTCTGGATGAAGTCCATCGCCTTCTGCGCCGGCTCGCGGAAGAAGCGCGCGCCGGTGAGCGCGTACGCCTCGCCCACCGCCATCGCGCAGATCGACTGGTTGTACATGTACTTGTCCGAGCCGAACGAGCCATCCGGCTGCTGCTTGTCGACCAGGTACTTGAGCCCGCTGCGCACCACGTCGCCGAACGAGAGCGCTGCGCGAGTCCTCGGGTCCCTCACGAACTGCTGGCTCTCGTGCGTGTAACCCGCGCCCAGGAACGCGAGCAGCGCGAGGCCGGTCAACCCATCGCTGAAACGCACGTGGCCAGTACCGGTGCAGGACGCGTCGGCGCAGCGATCCTGGTAGGCGGTTGCATCCCAGCTGCCGTCTGGCAACTGATGGCGCGCGAGCCAGGTGAGACCGTAGAGCACCGCAGCTTCGGTGCCTTGCGTGGCACCCCGGCGCCCGCGTGACGTCAGCGCCTTGCGTCCGCCGATCCCGGTCCGGACTTCCGCAACGGCCTCGGCGATCGGCCACGTCTTCAACACGCGGTAGACGAGCGTGTGCCCGTCGTCATCGACGATCACGGGCGTGAAGGCGATGAGCTGATCGCGCTTCGCCCCGGTGCGATGCAGGCTGCGCAGGAGGTAGGTGTGCCCTTGCGTGGCGTGTGCGCGCGGCAAGAGCCCGCACTCGCCAGCCTCCTTCGCAATCCGGTCATCGCCGCGCTCGCTCAGGTCGGACCAGAGCAGCACCCACGCTCGGTACTGAGGATCGGACAGTACTGCGGGTGGCGATTCACGTACGAGCTTGAGCTCACGATTATCGATCGCACCGAGATCGAGGTAGAAGCCTTGCGACGTGCTGCTCACGTAGTCGTCGGAAGTGATCTCGAGGTCGAAGTCCTGGGCGTCATGAACGCGCTTGCCGAACGTGTAGCGCGAGGCGCCCGGGTGCAGAATCTCCTTCCACTTGCGATCGGGCAACAGGCGCGCGATGCCGGCGTCGCTCTGTGCCAGCAGATCCTGATACCGTAGGGCGATGTCTGCCGGCGGCTCGAGCAATCGCCGATTGAGCACGCGCCCCGCGGCCACCACGAGATCGTGAAGCTCTTCGGGCGGCAGCGACTTGAGCCAGGCCGCTCCTGGCTGGTCTGCCGACGGCGCGGCAGCGTTCGCCTCGATCAGGGCGCGCCCTTCGCGACGCAACGCGACCAGCTCGTCGACTGACATGGTGGCGAGCGCCGCCTCGGTCTCGACGCGGATCTTGCGCGCCCGCTCGATCAAGTCGGTCAAGCGCGGGTCTTGCGGCGGCGGTTCTGCGGCCTCGAGCAACGCGGGCGCACCCGGAACGAGGAGCACGAGTAACGGCAGCATGCCGCTCAGCAGGGCGACACGCCACATTGGCGTGCGATGGGTCATCGGTACGCCGCTCGTCAGCCGTTCGATGCGCTGCACGAGCTGCGACTTCGGCTCGGCCATTGCCGGCACCAGAGCCTCGACCGTGCCATGCTGCATCCACTCGGCGACGCGTGCGAGGCAGCGCGCGAGCGGCAGGCGCTCGCCGACTTGCGCGACTGCCCAGGCATCGCACAGGTGTTCGGCCGCATCCTGCAAGCGCCGGCGTGCCAGCCGATTGAAAGGCTGGAAGAAGAGTGCACTCTCCACCACCGCCACGGCCAGCAGCCAGAACGGATCGCGCCGCACGAGGTGCGCGAGCTCGTGCGCGAGCATGCTCTCCTGCTCGTCTTGCGACAGCCCGTCGAGCGCGCGCGCCGGCAGGCAGATCTCGCCGTGCGGCAGCGCGATCGGGCTCTCGATGTGCGGCGAGGACGTGAGGCGCACGCGCCACGGCACGCGCGCTCTGCGACACAGAGCGCGCAGCATCTCGGGGAGCGGTCCCTGGGTCACCACCGCGCGATCGCGCAAGCGCCGCAGTAGCCGCGCGCGCAGGAGCAGCAGGCGCGCCACACCGACTGCAGCCAGTGCGAGCACGGCGAGCACGAGCGCTCGATCCCACGCGAACGGCGGCGCGCCCTCGCTCGCAGCCGCGGGCGCGCCTTCGATCTTCAGATCGGCGGCGCGCAGCTCGTCCGCCGGCGACGGCGGCGCCACCGCGCGCGCCGGAATCGATGGCGGCACGACAGGAGCCACCGGCAGAGACGCGACGATCGGCACCACGCCGCGCGGCAGCTCGATGCGCCCGAGCGGCGGCTCGACCGCGAACGCCTGCACCAGGCTCGCGGTCACCACACCTGCGAGCAAGGCGACCCGCCACAAAGCCTCGCTGGTCCGCGGCGCCCGCAGCAGCTTGACCGCGCCGAGCACGAACACCGTCCCGAGCAGCACGCTGCTGTGCAGCAGATACGTGAGCAACCACGCCGATGCGATCGGCCCCAGCGCCAGGTCGGGAGCGAACAGAAGCTGCGCAGTCATCGTGAGCCCCCTTTCTTCTTGTCGATGGATCGGGATTGGGCCTCCGCCTCGATCAGTGCCTTGACGCGAGCGAGGTCGCCCTTCTTCACTTCGCGTGACTTGAGCAGGTGGCTCACCACCGCGGTGATGTCGCCCTGGAACAGTCGGTCGGTCAGCTCGGTGAGCATCGTGGCACGCGTGTCGTGCTCGCTGACCAGCGCACGGTAGACGAACTGCCGGCCCTCGATGCGATGCGTGAGCAAGCCACGCTTCTCGAGCCGCGTGAGCAACGTGGCCACCGTGGTGAGCGCGAGCGACCGCTCGGCCTGCAAGCTCGCATGCACCTCGCCCACCGTGGCTTCCGGCTTCTGCCACAGGACCTGTAGCACGGCGAGCTGCAGGGCACTCAGGGGCTTGATGCGTCGCATGCGATCCCTCCAGGACAGAACGTGAACGACACCTGTAGTACTACATTTGTAGCTGTTGTCAATGAACGAGTAACCGGATGATTGCGGAGCGCCTGCCGACCTCGATCTCCAAGGTCTCTCCGTTGGGGCGGATCCGTTCGACCGTTCCCGTTACCAGCCAGCCATGAGGGGATCTCGCGCGATACCGTGCCATCGTCACGGGATTGGTCGGAGATGCTTCCATTCTTGACGGGAAGTCAGTGGGGTACCAGGATCGATGACCGGGTCGCGACTGGACTCGCGATGGCACCTGTCACGACCCACGACCGCATCTCGGATTGACGAAATCCAGGTGATGAAGCTCGCGGGCGCGGACGGCGGTCGAGGTATGATCAAGCACCGAGGTCTGTCGGAGCAGCGACGTGCAAGACACGAGTCCAGAGGCGGAACAGTTTCTCACCGAGCTGGCGCGAGTGACGCCGATCTGGCGAAAACTCCAGCAAGTCGTCGAGAACACCGAGCTGTGTCGCGCGATGGCTCTTGCCGGCTTGCGAGGGCGCTATCCAGCCGCGAGCGAGGTTGATCTGAGGCGTCGCTTGGCAGCATTGGTTCTGGATCGAGAGACCGTCATGCGCGTCTACGGATGGGACCCCGACGCCGAGGGGTATTGATGCCGGCGAGCCAACTCGATGTCCTGCTCACCGTCGTGGCAGTGTTGGACCGGGCATTGCGTATTGATCGGCGGATCTTCGCGAGCTGGCGATGGTCTAACGCGATGCCGACCAGACTCGTGCATCTGGTAGTCCGGACTCTGGGCAAAGCCTGGACCATTGCCATCCACTCGCTGTCCGTCACCGTAGCTTGCCGTGCATCACGACCGGATTCGGGGTAGCGCCGACGAGCTGGCGGCGATCGCGAACGGGCCGTGCTCGCAGTCGGAGTCGTCATTCTCGAGGTGCTCGGGCAGCTCGCTCGAGCTCGGTATCTGAGTCCGGTGCGAGTACGCGAATTCCTTCGAGGTGCCCGCAGAATGCGCGAGCGCAGCAGAAAGATCGCCTTCGGCGTAGCGCGCGTGCGGAAGAAGCATGCTCCGATAGACCATGTGTGGATCTCGGTGCAGCGGACCATGGATTCTCGCGACGCAAGGCGTCGCTACCGCCCACAGCGCCGAGCACGGATCTGTGGCCGCTGACCCACCACGAACCGGCGGTCGCGCTCCCGCGCCGCGAATCCCGTGCGCACCACCCAGTTACCCCATGTCGAAGCACGAGATCGAGAGTCGGCCAGGCCAGGCTGGTCGCGAACCACATCGCATCGGCATCGAGCAGAGACCGGTCTGGCAGGACGTGCGGCGATAGCTCGATGCAGTACTGTTGGCGACCTCGATCCGCGCGCACGCGCAGTTTCTTAGATACTCCATCCGTTGCCGCTCCGCGAGCGGCGCGTCGGCATGGATGAGCGCGATCGGCGTGACGGCGACCGACTGGCGTCGCCGGCTGCAGCGCGATCAGCAACGCCATCGCCCTTGGCATCGTCTCGACCCCGATCAATGCCCGCAGGAGAGTGCGATCCCTCATGCTCGCATGCGATTGCTGAGAGGTCCCATGGTGACCTCGCAGCCTTCGAATTCGACGAAATGGTGCCGCCCATTGCGTATGATCCTGCCAACGCGAGCGACGCCATCACGAAGAGTCTTCCGTCGACCGCGTCGAGCAACCTTGGCGTGAGCGCAGAACCACTCAGTAGTCGATTGACTCATGTGTAGAACGCACGATGCATGTGGTGTCCATGACCGACCCACCGTCGGAGATCACTCGAAGGACTCGTCTGCGTGCAACAGTCCATCCGCCGACCGCGCGTCAATCTGATTGTTCAATGCTCAGCCAGAAGGCGGCGAAGTACACCGATCAGGGTTAGGGATCTCATGAGCGTTCTCCTGCGTGTCCAGCGTGCATTTCCTACTCGGACGCGTCAACTCCTTCATGGCACCGCGCGCACCGTGACCTCGATCGCCAGGTGCTCGTCACCGCATCGAATGGTGCCCGAGCCCTCGCCGAGCGACCAGACTTCATCGACGTAGAGAGACTGCGCGCGCACGCATTCGACCTCCGGTGTGTACGGGTTGGCCAGGCTCGCGATCGCCGGCCGCGCCTCGAGGAAGTGGAGCTTGCCGCGCAGGATGAGCTGCGCGTGCCCCGGCGCCGTGGCTTGCACGCGAAGACGCAGAGCGAAGCCGTCGAGCAACCAGTCGACCTGCGGGTTGCCAATCGCCGCGATGTCCGCCACATCCACGTCCCAGTCGGCAAGAAAGGCGCCCGCAAAACCCGACCACAGCGTGGTGAGCCTGCCGGCGATGGCTGGCACACGAAACTGCGCGAGCTCGCGTTGACCGGCGAGAATGCGGCCGCTGATCTCGTAGGACTTCCCGGGTCCGAGCGCTGTGCCGAGCTGCGCTGCGATCTCGCGACCGACCTCATCGGGACCCTGCACGACCAGGTGAGACGGTGACAAGAACTCGAGCGCGGTCGCGGGCTCGGACTGCGCATCCGGGCGCAGGAGAGGCAGGATCTCGGTCACGTCCGTCTCGTGCGCAGCGCGACTCTCGACGCCGGATGGCCAGGCCGGTTCGTCCTCACGCTCGTGGCTCGCAAGCAGGTTCTCGAACGCCAGTGGTCCCAGGCGATCGACGCCGATGCCCGGCGACACGAGCGCGCCCAGGTGTACGAAGGTGGCCTGCGTGGCGCCGTCATTCTCGAGCAAGGGCTCGATCCATTGGCGTGGCTTGCCGCTCACCCGCAGCTCGAATGCGACGGTCAGCTCGCCTTCGCGTGTGCGCACGCGACACGGGATCACGAGCACCTGGCCGTCTGGAAGGACGAGCGAGCCGGCCCAGCTCGCGAACCGTTGCCCCGGGAATTCGATCAGGAGCGGCATCGGCTCGCAAATCGCGGCGCACGGTGGCGCCTCCGCGACGCACTCGGTCGGCAGCGACGCGCATCGGACGGTGGGCATGACGGTGTGGTCGCGCGGCGCGTCGTCCTCCTGGTAACGGAGCGCGAGGTCGAGATAGGTGCCGCCGGCCGCGCGCGCGGCGCGCACGCTGGCGGCGAGACCGGTCGTCGCCATGGTCATCACCGGGTCAGGGATCGCGACGCCATGCGCGATCTCGACGTCCCAGTCGCGCACCAGCGACGCGCCATCAGCAGCGTCGATCGTGCGCACCAGGCCATCGATCAAGCAAGTCACGCCGGCGCGGGCGATGTGCGCCTTGCCGTCGGCGACGAGTGCCGCGACGCGCTGATCCGCCTCGGCCGCAGCGAGCATGAACGGGAGGGCGAGCACTCCTTCGCCGGTCAAGACGCGCACCTGCAAGCGCTCGTCTCCGAGGCAAGCAGCCTCGAGTCGTTCGAGGAGGCGCGTGATCTCTTCGTGCGCTCGCGTGGGCCCGGTCACGAGCAGCGTTTGCTCCGTGCTCGCGACCTCGACCACGCCCTCGCCCCAGCGCTGCCGCGCCAGCTCGGCCAGCCAGGCTTGCACGTGTGCCACATCCAGAAACGACGCTTCCTGCGGCTCGGGAGCAGGGTGATCCCCTTGCCCAGAAGGGCTGGCAGGGCAGAGATCGAACCTGAGCTCGGCGTGGCCCGAGATCGACCCGAGCCCACTCAGGTCGTACGCGATCGTCGTGACGTCCTCGGCATGCTCGTCTTGTGCGATCGTCATGGCGGCCAGCAACAAGATGGGTGCGATCATGACTTACCTCGCGCCGGTGCTCGATGTGTGCTCGGTCACGCTGATCTCGAGTGCGAGATGCGTGTCGCCGAAGCGCACGGTGCGACTTGCATCCGTGGTATTCATCAGCATGGTCTCGTCGAGCAACAGCGCCTGCGTCTTGATCTTCTCGCAAGCGGGTGAGAACGGTGATTCGAGGGACGTGAGCACGGGTGGACCAGTGAGGTAGTGCAGCTTGCCGTTCACGCAGAGCTGCAATCGCTGACCCGCAAGCGGGCGCACCATGAGCTGCAGCGCCAGGCCATCGAGCAACCAGCCAATCTGCGGATTGGCCACGGCCGCGTTGTTGGCGACATCCACGTTCCAGTCGAACAGGAACGAGCCAGCGAGGCCCGACCAGATGGTGGTGAATCTGCCAGCCACCACGGGTACGCGAAACCGTGCCAGCTCACGCTCGCCGCTCGCGACGCGACCGCTCACCTCGAATGTGCGCAGAGAGTCGAGCTGCGACGCGATCTTGCCGGCGACGCGCTCGCAGGTCGCGGCAGGCGCCCGCAGCACGAGGTGGAATGGCGACAGGTCACTGTGATAGGCCTCGGCATCGTCGGCAGTCTCCGCGGCGATGATGTCATTGGCGAGGCGCCTTGCGTCGAGCGGCGCGGCTCGCACGAACGAAGGCCAGAAGGGTGACGACGTGTCGTTCTCGGTTGGCATCGCGTTCACGAACGCTGCTGGGCCCACGCGCGCTTGATCGAAGCCGGGTGCGCCCAGCGCACCCGTTTGCAGAATGGCAACCTCGAACGGATCGGTTGCCGCGCGCGGCAACGACGTGCGAAGCGCGCGATGCGCGCCGTCGACGCGCACCTCGAAGACGGCCGCGGCCACGCCCGTGTGTGTCGCCACCTGACAGGGAACGTACAGCACCTTGCCATCGGGGAGCACGAGCGAGCCAGCCCAGCTCGAGAATCGGTCGAGCGGCAAGTCGAGGCGAATCGGCATGCGCTCGCGCATGTCCGGCTTGAACGCGGCGCCAGCTGCAAGGGTGATGTGCTGGCCGATGACTTCAGGTTCGCGCACCACGTCTGTGGCTCGAGCACGCGGTCGCGCCACTGGTCCGCAATCGCATGGCGCATCGCCAGATCGAGGTACGTGCCGCCACGCACACGTACTGCGCGCACCGCTGCCTCGAGCCCGTGCGTCGCGGTGTCGATGACCGGATCGAATACCACCGAGCTGCCCGCGATCTCGACATCGTAGTCGCGCGTGTAGATGCGGGTGTCAACGGCGTGCATCGTGACCGTGAGACCATCACGCAGTGTGGCCGCGGCAGTGCGTACCACCTGTGCTCGCTTGGTGGCCACGAGATCGGCCGCACGGCGATCGGCAAGGGCCGCGTCGAGAAGCATCGGCAGGTCGAGCAGTCCGTCGCCGACCAGGACGCGCACTTGCAAGCGCTCGTCCCTGCCGCATGCGTCGCGCATCAGCATGAGCAGCTGCGCGACCTCACTCTGTATGGGCTCGGGGGCGGTGACGAACAGCCGTGGCTCCGCCGCGGTGATGCGCACCACGTCTTCGGGCCAGCGTCGAGCCGCGATCTCTTGCAGGGTCTCGCGCACGCGCTCGAGATCGACCGGCGGTCCGGCAGCGGCAACCTCGGGATGTTCGGCGATCCCGCCCGACGGCCGCGCTGGGCACAAATCGAAAGCGATTGCCGTCGAGCCCGACACCCAAACGAGATCGCGCACGTCGTAGGCGCGCGTCGTGACCTGGGCGTCCTGTGGTGCCGGAACCACGAGCAGGCGGATCAACACCAGGAACCAAAGGCTCATCGCACCCTCCGAACGACTCATGTCGAGCGTGAACACGAGCGCGCGCGTGTGCGCAGGGCCGTGCACGCCTCGCATGCTGACGGCTCGAGACCCCACTCGGTTGTCTGCTCAAGTCTAATCTGGAGTGCGCGAGGGGTAACTCGCTGCCGAGGAATTCGCCGGGTGGGGCGCCCCACGAACGCAGCATGGGGACGAGCGGTTGCCCGTTCATCCCCATGGCTTCGAGAAGGGCAGCGCGGGAGCGAGGGTCTCGGTGCTGAATCCCGGGCGAAGGCGATGGATCTCCATGCACGTGAGCCTCATCACTCCGTGCAGGTGTCTGTTGGTGGTTGGGTGGTACGCTACGGGAGCGCAGGGATCACGTTCGAGCGGCGCGACCTGGGCTGGGGCAACCGGGTGAGGGGAGGCCGGATCCGCTAGGAACGAGTATCACTTACCTGACCTAAGGACGTTACCGTCTAGCGTCATGATCCCAAGCTGCACTGCGGCATCGAATACGCGGTCAGGCCAGTGTGCAACGGTCTGCCGAGTGATCCGGTTGTGGTTAGCGCGTGCTTTGCCGCACGTGCGCAGCTAGCCCGAGCGGATACGCTGTTCACGGTACGAGGTCTCTTATGTCACGCCAGTGGTTCAGCACGCGGAGCACCTCGAGCGGCTTTGTGTCCGGGCGATACACGATGAGGTACGAGTGCACGAGCCAGAACCGGAGCGCCTCATCGGCGAGGTCGGTGCGCGGTGACCCATGTCGGGCATCTTCGAGAGCACGAGCCCTGCCGCGTGGATATCTGCCACGACTCGGTCGGCAGCATCCACGTCGTCCTCGGCGATGAAGGCCCAGATCTCCTCGACGTCCAAGCCGGCACGCCTGGTGAAGACGTAGGGTTTCATGCCTTCCTGCGTCGACGCTCCTGGCTCCGCTTCCGGAGCCGCCCCACCACCTCGTCCGGATCGACGAACTCGCCCCGCCTCGCCTCCTCGAGCCCCACGGCGATGTCCCGCCGGAGGTCCGCCATGCGTAGCTCGCGGAGCTTGTCCCGCTCGATGAGGAGCCGGATCGCCTCGCGGATCACCTCGCTCGCGGTGTGGTAGAGGCCGCTCTTCACCTTGTCCTCGACGACCCGCTCGAGCTCCGGGGTGAGCGACACGTTCATGTTGCTCCTCGCTCTGCGATAGGCCATGCCCCCAGCATAGCGCGGTAGCATAAAATAGCAATACATGCTAGAGCGGCGAGCCCATGCCTTACGGCGCACCGTACCGGTGGTACCCTTCTGCTCATGAAGCCCGCTCGCCCCACCTTCCTGATCCGCGAAGACAAGCAGGAGCGCATCGAGGTGCACGTCGCCGGCTTCTGCTCCGCTCGCGGCGCGGCGCGCTCGAACTCCTCGTCGGCAATTCTACCGGTCGTCAGGTCAACAGTTTGTCACGGCGCCCTTGGGGGTGGACTAGTTTAGCACCTAGCGCCGCCGTCCGACCTTCCTCGCCACGCATCGCGGACGCCGACGACCGGAACCATCGCCAAGGCTCCGGACCAGAACGGCGGTCGCCCGTCTGGCCATGACATCGTCTCGCACCGGCCGCGCAAAGGAACCCTACCATGGCGATGAAACCGTACTGGGTGTGCCTCGCGGCGCTTGCGTGCTTGGCGGTCGGCATTCTCGCCTTGCAATCGTTGACGGAGTCGAAGGAGTCGCAGCGCGCCGCCGCGCGAACACCATCGCCAAATGAGCCGGTGACGCCCGGCGCGTCGAGCGCGGCTTCCGAAGCACCCGCGCCGCCGGCGGCCACGGATCTGCGCCAGGCCCAGGTCGACGTCGTCCCAGAATCTGCGCCGTTGGTGACGCGGGTGGAACGGCGCGCCGAGCCGGCGATCGCCATCGTGGGTCGCGTCCAGGACGAGAGTGGCAACGCGATCGCCGCGGCGACCGTGGATCTGCGTGCCGGTGAACGGCGTCGCACGCAAACCGATTTGGACGGCCGGTTCTGCATCCCGGTCGGTCCGGACGCCTCCGGTTCGCTGGTCGTCGATCATGCCGGACACGCAGGCACCGTCATCCACCATGTGCAACCTGGCGCGGAGCTCAGCATCACGCTCAAGCATGGCGTCGATGTCCGCGGTCAGGCGCGCGATGCTCGCAGTGGACAAGGCATTCCCGACGTGCTGGTGTTCGCGCTGACCAAGACCATGCCGCCGCGCCTGGCGACCAGCGATGCGCAGGGCCACTTCGTGCTGCGTGATCTGGGCGACGAGCCAGTCCTCGTGCAGGCGGTGCACCTTGGCTACGAGGCGGCTTCGGAATCGTGCGAGACCTCGCGCGAGGAAGTCGAGATCAAGCTGTTTCCGGGCGAGCCGTTCACGGGGGTGGTGGTCGACGAGCTTTCCAGCCTTCCGATCGAGGGCGCTCGCGTCACGTGCACGATGCAGGAGAGCGTGCTCGGCGAGATCTGGTTCGCAAGCGCGCCGCCGGTTCCCAGTGCGGTGCAAGTGACCGGTGCGGACGGTCGCTTTCGATTTCCGCAGATCGGTTTGCCGGCGGCGCGCGTGCGAGTGACCGCGGACCGTTACGTGCCGTTCGAGATGGAGGGCAGCGATTGGCAGCCGGGGCACGAGCGCATCGTCTTGAAGCAACCGCTCGCGATTCACGGCACGGTGGTGACGGCTGGTGGCGACGAGGCAAGTGGTACCGAGATCTCGTACCGACTGTGGGTGCACGGGTTATCGACCAAGCGCGTGGCGGTCATGTCGGATGCCGACGGCGCCTTCACGTTGGCGGACATCGATCCGTACCAGGACCTCGAGCTGTTCGCTCGTCACGCGGACTGTGCTCCCGCGCTGGTGAAGGTCGACCTGACCGCGGCACGGCGCGCGCCGATCTGCATCGTGCTCGGCGCCGGCGCCCGCATCCAAGGTCGCCTGGTCACCGCCGATCACACGCCGATGGCGCACATCGACATCGAGATCGAGACCGCCTCGTCGGATGAGGACACGCCCGGGCAAGAGCTGGCGCTGGCGTTCGCCGGCAGTGGCCAGTGCCCGACCGACGATGACGGCGGCTTCCTGATCACCGGCATCCCACCCGGCGACTATCGCCTCGAGTCGCGCTCGTCGCCGAGGGTACGGCAGGCCGTGAGCATCGCCGCGGGCGAGAAGAAGGAGCTCACTTTGGTCATGGCGGCGCTGGCACCGATCCAGGGTCGGTGTCTGGACCAGGACGATCGCGCCTTGAGCAGCGTGTCGATCAGTGCTGAACAAGAAGGCGAAGGTCCAACCGCGGGCGCCGTCGAGTATGTCGAGGTGGATGATCAGGGCCGCTTCGTCCTCACCGCGTTCGGCGCAGGTGCTCGAGTCCGCATCACGGCCAGCCACGAGGCCTACGCTGCCAGCAGCCTCATCGTCGACGCCGGTAGCAGCGATGTCGTGGTGCGCATGGTCGCCTCGGCGCGGCTCGTCGGTCGCGCGCTCGACGCGGTCACCCAAGAACCCGTGCGATCCCTCACCGCCGAGCTGAGTCCTTTCGACTCGCCGAAGGGGATCGAGGTGCACGCGGACGGCAGCTTCCTCGTCGAGGGGCTGGGGCTGAGCGACTACCGTCTCACGGTGGTTGCGGATGGCTACGCGCCGAAGACCATGGACATCCGCCTCACCAAAGCGGAACAAGAAGTGGTGGTGTTGCTCGACCGCGCCGACCTGTGGGGGACGGTGCGCTTCGAGAACGCTGTTTCGATCCCACTCGTCGACGTCGATCTGCTCCGGGTCGAGCGCGGCAGCGAACTGGTTCTGCAGGCCGTCATGCAGACCAATGCGCGCGGCGTGTTCGCATTCGCTGCGCCGCCGGATGGACGATACACCCTGGCTGTGGGCAATCCGCAGCACCCGCTCGCCAGCACGGTGGTGGAGATCACTGCCGGCCATGCGCTCGAGAAGAGCTTCCTGCTGCCCAACCCCGTGTCGCTGGCGGTGACCGTGCAATATGCCAACGGCAAGCCGCTGACGCGCGGACGCGTCGCGATCTACGCCAAGAGCCTGGGTGTGTACGGCTCGGCAGCGCTACCGTTGACCGAGACCGGCCAGGTGCTGTTTCAAGGACTGCTGCCGGCGGAGTACCACGTGCAGGTCGACGCCATCGCGCGCGAGACCTTCGAGCAGGCGGTCGAGATCACGCAATGGCATGACGTCGCGGTGACCATCACGTTGCCTTGATCGCTGGCAGGGGCGGGCCCGATCGCTGCGGACGGCAGGCATCGTTGCCAATCACGAGATCATGGCCGCAGTGTGGTGGGACCAGTCCACAGGTACCATCGAACGTCGGCCAGGCGAGATCGGCAAGGTTGCGACCTTCGACCCGATGACGCGCCAGCCTCCGGATCCGTCCGCTACGTCCACACTCGCCTTGCACCTTGGTGGCGCCCCAGCTCTCAGCAGCCTGCGCGCCAGCAAGCGACACGCAGCTCGTAGCGTCCGAGCGCCGCGTTCCAACCGAGATAGGAGACGCACGGCGTGTGCTGGCGCGTGAGCGCGATGCTCAGGCCTTCGCACCGGGACGTTCCGGTGTCGGGATCGAGCACGAACTCAGTCCAGGCTCCGCCATAACGCGTGACGTACCGGATCTCTTGATGCGAGCCCGCAAGACGACTGTAAGCGATGTGCGCGTCGCTCGCGCCATCGAGCGTGGCATCGAGCACCACCGGGCTGCTGCCGATCGGCGGGAGTGTCTCCTGGTTCCAGGTGGACCCATCACGTCGCGCGATGACCGGCATGTCGGCGGTGTTCATGTACACCACGACCGGATCGTCCTCGCGGTCGAGATCGAACGCGCAGGTGGTGGACGAATCCAACGCCGCGTCCGCGGCCGCGGTCTCGGTGCGCCAGCCAGCGCCCGTCAACTTGCTGTAGTGGATCGCACTCTGATCGGTCCAAGCCACGTGCGGTTCGTCCATGGTGTCGAGCTCGAAGCCGATCCAGGGACGCAGCGTGGCCGAGGCCGCGACCGTTTGCACCGTCCAGCTACCGGCTGACCTGCGCGCATAGCGAATGGCCGCGAGGTCGACATCGAGAAACACCACATGGGGCTCGCCCGCCCTGTCGATCGCGAGCCGGCAGAAGCTGCCGTCGTCGTGGGCCAACGAATCGGGCACCAGCTCGGAACTCCACGTATCCACGGCCGCGCGCTCCGCCACCCACAGGCCCGGCAAGGTGGCATCGTAGAAGGCCATCCATGGGTGACCGTCGGGCGCCATCGCGAGCGAGGTGAAGTGGGACGACGCACTCGCCGCGCCCACCACCTCCGTGCTGGCGATCGAATCGTCGACGATGGAACACAGCACCTCGCCATTGTCCATGTCACCGTGACTCACGAAGTAGCCGGTGGCGGTGGTGACGAGGCTCGACCGCGCCCCGCCCCGGCCGAATGCATCGATGTGGGTCTCGACGGCGCCGATCACGAGCGTCCGCTCCAGGACCGATTGGTGACGGAACTCGTCCTGCACCACGAGCCTGGCGAGATGCACGCCAGGTCCCACGAGCGCGCTGGGCGTCATCGTCGACAGCGCCGATCGCACCGGATCGATCAGCGTGAGCTGCGTGCTGTGCACGTGACCGTCGATGGACCACCAGCCGGTGACCAGCTGGCTGGCGTCGTCGTGAAACGATGCGGTGCCGTCGAGCACGATCGGTGCCGAGCACGGCAGAGTCTCGACGGGCGGACCGGGTGAGGAGGCGTGCGGCATGAGGCCGGGTTCAGGAATGGGGCCGACGCGCAACAACCCGGCGTACGTGGCATTGCCGAACGGATAGAAGATCGTCACGCTGAAGGGTTGGTCTGGCGCCGCTTGCGGAACCACGAACGCCAGGGCGTCGATCTCCACGGCCGTGACATTGAGGATCGAGAGCTGCAGCTGGTCCGCGAACCCTGGCGCGAGCACCACGTTGGTGGCCTGATCCAGCAACAGATCGCTGGCCGGGCCGCTCGTGATGGCCACCATGGTCGGCACTGCGGTCTGAACGTAGCCGGGATCGGTCACGACCGGGTGCACCGCCGCGTACTGATCGGCAGCACCCGCCTCGCGCTTGTCTTCGGGCGACAGGGTCGCATCGTCCTTGCTCGGATCCGCGAGCGAACCGTCCTGCATCACGTCGAGGCCGTCGGCAGCGTTCTTGTCCGCGGTGTGGTCGAGGCCGATGGCATGCCCGAGCTCGTGCATGATCACGCGCACTCGGTTCCACTTCTTCGGGTCGGGCGTGCCGGGGTCCTCCCACATCCACGCGGCGCCCTTGGCCTTCCTGCCCGCGCCGTTGTCGTCGATGGTGATCTCCACCCTCTGCACCACATTCTTCTTCTGTGATTTCTGCTCCTCGGGAAAGATCGGCTTCGCATCGCCCAGCTCACCCAGGTCCGCCACATCGCCCACGCCGATCGTGATGTCGGCGTCCTTGGGATTGTCGACCTCGGTGAAGGTCCAGGGCGTGCCGGCCCCCTTCCAGGCATCGACCGCCTTGCGGGCATCGTCGACGAAGGCTTTCGACTTGGCGTCCTCCTTGTAGGCCTTCTTCACGATGAAGACCTTGAGGTCCCGCTTGGGATGACAGTCCTTGTCCAGCCAGCGTTGTGCCGGCACGAACGACTTCTCCCCTTTGGGCTTCTCACCTCGCACCTTGGCAAGGACCACGAGGGCAGGCAACGCCAGGATGAGAACCGGCAACAACACGTAGTGAGTGCGCGGCATGAACGACCTCCGTCCCCGTCAGTAGATCAGACGGCCGGATCGCTGACCAGGGGGAGGGCGGCAGGGTGGCGATCATCTGCCAGGGTCACGAGCGCACGTAGCACCGGGCTGCGGCCGCAGGTCGTCCATCTCGCGGGGCCACGCATCGAGGCGCTTCTGTACCTTCTGCGCGCTCAGCTGGCGTGCGACTCCTCGTCCACTTCCTGGTCTTGCGCTTCCATGTCCTGGTCCGCTTCCTGGATCACCACCGGCGCCTTGCGTCGCGTCACGGCCGCCGCGGCGAGGGACTCGTGCGCGTGCATGTGCGCCAGCGCGTCGCTGCGCTCGTCGGCGCCGGCCAGCGGCTCGAGATGGGCGCCTGCGTACTGCATCGCGACCGTGGCGAAGGCGGCGAGGAACAGCACGACGCTCGCGAGCCGAGACAGGTCCTCGAGGTGGCTGAAGTAGACTTGCAGCTTGCCATTGGCCTGGGCGGTGTGGCAGAGCGCGGCGAGCGCGAGGAACAGCAGCGCGAAATACAGTGGCTTGTGGGCGTCGAAGTGGGGCAGCGCGCGGTAGCGCGCGAGCGATCGCTGGAAGCACGCCAGCACGAGCACGCTCGCCACCAGCACGCCGGCGAGGAAGTAGCGGTCGACCGCCTCGTAGCCCGCGCTCGAGTAGCTGATCACGTGGCTGCTCAGCATCCATGCGCGCACCTTGGTGCTGACGCGCTCCTGCACCTGGAAGCGCGAGTCCAGCGCGGCGAGGGTGAATGCGGCGGTGGCGACGCCCCAGAAGATGCGCAGGCCGAGGCCCTCGCGACCCGGCATCGTCGCGCGCACCAAGAGGTAGTTCACCAGCGCCGCCGCCGTTGC
>JAXMBY010000076.1:0-26443 GCA_046349655.1 Planctomycetota bacterium | reverse complement strand
GAAGACGTGGATCTTCCGCGCCCGCTGCCAGGTGCGGCGGACGATCGCGAGTCCCTGGAGCGAATTCGAGGGCGACCCATGAACGGCAAGCACCCGGCGCTCATCGATCTGTCGGCGCTGCTCGATGGCGAGCTCGACGCGAGCGAGGTCGCCGCGCACGTGGCCGGCTGCGTCGCGTGCCGTCGCCGGCTGGTCGAGATGCGCGAGGTCGATGCGGTGGTGCTCTCGGCGCTGGCATCGCCGGCACGGCGGCGCGCGCTGCGGCTGCCCGCGCTGGCGGCAGCGCTCCTGCTGTTCGCGCTGTTGCTCGGTCTCGGCTGGTCGCTGCCGGCGCGTGGCGAGCGGGCCCGGGGCGAGCGGGCGCTGCGCGCCGTGCAGGCAGACTTGCTCGATGGACTCGAGCTGCAGGCATCGGGCCTGGCGCTCGGCCTCGATGGTATCAACGATGGTCTCGATCGTGCGCCGGAGGCCCAGTCGCTCGTGCGCGAGCTGACCGAGCTGCAGGCGGATCTGTGTGCGCTGCGGCGCGAGTACGGCGAACAGGCAAGCAAACGGAGGTGACGATGTGGTGCGTGGCATGGACCCTGGGGCTGTTGCTGGCTGCCGGCGGCGGCGATCCAGTCGGGAACGATGAGGTGCAGGCAGCCGAGGACGACGCGCAGCAGCTCGAGGCGGAGATGAGCGCGCTGGCGGCGCAGGCGCAAGCGATGCAGGACGACGCCGCGCTGGCGGCAGCGCGCGCGGCCGAGGAAGCTCGCGCGGCGAGCGAACAGCTCGTGCGCGCCTTGCAGGACGACCTCTCGACCGAGCGCATTGCCGGCGAGCTGGTCGAGGCGGGCGCGGTCCCGGGCGACGACCGCGAGATGCGCGATGATGCGGCACGCCTCGTGCGCCAGCATCTGGCGCATGCCGCACACGACCATGGTGATGACCCGGACCAGCCGGAAGACGCGGCGATGCAGCGGCTGCGCAAGCGGCTGTCGCCAGAGCGCATGGCGCGCCTCGAGGACTATGCGCGCGCCAAGCAGGATGCGGTGCGCAAGCGTGCCGCCGAGCGCTCGGCGGAGATGCGGCGCCAGAGCGAGCAGGTGCGGGAGAAGCTGCAGGCGATGCAGGACGATCTCGCCAAGCACCAGGAGGCGATGGGCCAGAAGATGCGCTCGCTGCGCGAGTCGCAGAACGCGAGCGATGCAGCAGCTCGCCGAGCGCTACCAGCGCATGGGCGAGGAGATGGGTCGCAAGTACGCTGCGTCGGCGGAGGAGTATCGCCAGCACGCCGAGGATCTGGAGCGCGCGTTCCGCGATCGCACGCAGCGCGCGTTCGACCCGCACCTCAAGGAGAAGTTCAAGGATCTGAATCAGCTCGACCACGCCAAGCTCGCGCGCGAGGCGCTGCGCCTGGCGGAGCGTCAGGCTGCGGCCAGGCAAGCACAGGACGCGGACCGCGAGGCCACCGAGCACGTGCGCGAGCGCGATCGCGAAGAGGCCGTGCGTCGCCTGATGCGGGATCACGCCGACAAGGTGTTCGACGAGGGCGGGCGGTTCCTGCGCGAGGCGCGCGAGCGCGAGGCCGATCTCAAGCGGCGTCTCGGTACCGGCCCGCGCAAGGCGGACATCGAGAAGACCGAGCAGCGCATCGAGCAGCTCGAGCGCGAGCTGAACGAGCTGCGCACGCGGTTGCAGGAGCTGCGCCAGCGCTCGGACTCGGGACCCGCCGAGAGGAAGCGCCCGCGCGGCACGCTGCATGTCTGACGAGCCGCGGTCGAGCATCGATGATGCGAGCAGGGTGGGGACAGTCTAGACTGTCCCTCACCATGCTGAAACACTGGATCTTCGACCTCGATGGCACCCTGACCGTGGCGGCGCATGACTTCGACGAGATCCGGCGCCGGCTCGGGCTCGCGGGGCAAGGACCGATCCTCGAGGCGCTCGACGCCATGCCCGAGGCGCGCGCCGCGCCGCTGCGGCAGCAGCTGGCCCAGTGGGAGCTCGCGATCGCCCGCCGCTCGCGCGCGCAGCCGCACGCACGAGCTGCTCGCGACGCTCAAGGCGCGCAGGGCGCAGGTCGGCATCCTCACGCGCAGCAGCTGGCGCAATGTCGAGGAGACGCTCGCCGCCGCCCGCCTGCTCGGGTTCTTCGAGCGCGACGACGTGATCACGCGCGACTGCTCGGCGCTCAGCCAGCCCGACGGCATCAAGCCCTGCTGCAGCGCTGGCAAGCCTCGCCCGCGCATGCCGTGATGGTGGGCGACTATCTCTTCGATCTGCAGGCCGGCAGAGCGGCGGGCGTGATCACCGTGCACCTGGACGTCACCGGCGCCAACGCCTGGCCCGAGCACGCCGATCACCGCGTCGAGAGCCTGGCCGAGCTGCGCGCGCTGCTGCTCGACGGCACCGGCGGTGCTGGCTGAGCTGGCACCGGGGACGCAGTCGAGAGCTGTCGCGCGCTGCAATCTCGGCACAAGCACGCTGGCTCGTGCCTGGATGCCGCACATCGACACGTGGGTTCAAGCTGCCGTGCCGGTGCACGCTCAATCGCCGAAGGTCGTGAGCAGTCCGGGCGTGAGCGCGAGCACTCCGGTTGGACCATTGGGGTCGGCGACGGCGTATTGCCAGTACCCATGAAACCCACACAGCAGGGCATTGTCCGGCACCGGCGGGAACACGAGCAAGGCTCTGCCGCTGCCATCGGTCGGTCGCAGATAGAACGCGCTCGGCAAGGTGAGCAGCCAGCCGCCGTAGAACGGCAGGTCGCCGACATCGAGCGGGATGACGCCGAAGAAGAACACGCCGGTGCTCGTGGCGCGCGCGCCGTTCACCTGGATCGCGAACGGATCGATGCTCGGGACGGTCGGCAGCTCGGTGGTGGCGATGCGCGGCACGCCATTGGTCCCGGCCGTGCCGCTGCCGTAGAGATCGACGAATGCGGCCGTGCCGCAGTGACCCTTGCCTGCGGCGAGGAACCACGGCGTGCACACCGGGTCGCTCTTGAAGTGATGCAGCAGCGCGCGCGCGACCTTGAGACGTCCCTTGTCGGAGGGATGCGTGCCATCGCTCGAGCGGAAGTCATCACACTCCCAGATCAGGCCATCACTGCGCGGCGTGAGACCGTCGGCCCACATGTAGATGCCCCATGACAACCAGGGCGCCTTGACCGGGCCCGCGCCCGGATCGTAGTTGAGACCCCCATCGCCGCCGATCTGATCCTCGATCAACCACTTCACCGCGAAGCCTTGCTCGAAGGCGTACGGCTCCGGGTTGAGATCGCTGGTCGCATAACCGGCGTACGAACGCGAGTTGAGGAAGCACATCCGGGCGTTGGGGAACGTGTCGTGGAGGATCTGCACGATGCTCCTCAGGAAGCCGTTCAGCTCGACGGCGTGGTCGGGGAACGGCAACGTCGGCTGGGCGACGGCTTCCTTGAGCCACAGCACCAGGACCTGCGCGGCGGTCACGCCGTATTGCTGCAGGCGCGCGGGAATGGTCTGCGTCCAGTAGGTCGAGCCGGGATTGGCGATGTCCCGGGCATCGCGCCCGCCCTCCGCGCCATCCACCAGCGCCAGGTTGGGGTGCCGGTCGGGATCGGCGCCGGCGAGCGTGAGGAACGCGGTCCACTCCTGCGTTGCGTTGGACATGCCGATCGACATCAATCCGATCTTGCCGTTTGCGCTGGGCTGACCGCCCGCGTCGAGCGGGACGATGCTCTGCGCGAGCGCCAGGCCCGCGGCATCATGGGCCGAAGGACGCAGGTCGCTGCTGCCAGGGTACAATCCGCCGGCGAAGCCCTGGTAGGTACCCGCGCCCAGGTCGTTCAGCGGCGTGATGCCGATCGAGGTCTTGCTGCAGTCCGATGCGCGAACCGCGGCACAGCACGCGGCGATGATCACGACCAGGATCGAGCGGCCAGGGCGCATGGACGTTCTCCGACGAGAGAGGCGCGACGCTCGGCATGGTAACGGCCGGACCCATGCTTGGGAATGCTCGGCGCGCAGGCCCGGCGCCGCTCCATGCCGATACGAATCCACGCACTTGCCGGAATGCGTAGTCCCGAGCACGGCATCGCACCCTCGAGGCGTCCCAATGGTCCATTCCGTTGCGCTCTGGCTCACGCTCTCCTTCGCCCAGGAACTGCCCGCCATCGACTGGCAGGACTGGTCGCCGGCGGTGTTCACGCGTGCGACCAGCGAGCACAAGCTCGTGCTGCTCGATCTGGGTGCGGTCTGGTGCCACTGGTGCCACGTGATGGAGAGCACCACCTATGCGGATGCCGCGGTGGTCAAGTTGATCCGCTCCGGCTACCTCGCGGTGCGTGTCGATCAGGATGCGCGCCCGGATCTGGCGACACGCTACGAGGACTATGGCTGGCCGGCCACGATCCTGTTCAACGCCAAGGGCGAGGAGCTGGCCAAGCTGCGCGGCTACATCGAGCCCGCGCGCATGGCGTCGCTGCTGCAGGCCTTCCTCGACGACCCGACGCCGGGCCCGTCCGTGCTGCCGCAGAGCAACACGGTCGCGGCCGGCAGCGAGACGCTGAGCGAGCCAGAGCGCGCCGCGCTCCTGCAGCAGCTCGAGCAGGGCTACGACGCCGAGCATGGCGGCTGGGGTCATGTGCACAAGTACTTGCTCGCCGAGAACGTCGAGTTCGAGCTGCGCCGGGCGATGACCGGCAACGCCGCGGCCGCAGCGCGCGCGAGAGAGACGCTCGACCGCCAGCGCCAGCTCATCGATCCGGTGTGGGGTGGCGTGTATCAGTACTCGCACGGCGGCGTGTGGTCGAACCCGCACTTCGAGAAGATCATGGCGATGCAGGCGGACAACCTGCGCCTGTACGCGATGGCCGCGGCGCAGTTCGACGATGCTCGCTATCTGCAAGCGGCGCAGAGCATCCATCGCTATCTGGTGGACTTCCTCTGCAGCGAAGACGGCGCGTTCTTCACCAGCCAGGACGCCGACGTGATCCAGGGCGAACACGCCGGCGAGTATTTCGCGCATGATGACGCCGGGCGGCGCGCGCTTGGCATGCCGCGCATCGACCGGCACGTGTACGCGCGCGAGAACGGCTGGGCGATCGAAGCGCTGTGCGAGCTCTACGCGGTGGCCGGCGACGCCCAGGTGCTCGCGGAAGCGAAGCGCGCGGCCGACTGGATCATCGCGCACCGCGCGCAGGACGATGGCGGCTTCCGTCACGATGCCGAGGATCCTGCCGGGCCGTACCTGGCCGACAGCCTGGCGATGGGGCGGGCGCTCCTGGCGCTGTACGTGGTGAGTGGGGAGCGTGCATGGCTCGAGCGAGCGGCGCGCTGCGCCACGTTCATCGCCAGCCGCTTTGCGACCGCCGATGCCACCGGCTACTTCACCGCCCCGGCGGCAGCCGGCACGCCGGCGTCCTGGCAGCCGAGCCGCCAGATCGACGAGAACGTGGCGCTCGCGCGATGGGGCCAGCTGCTCGCTCGCTACACCGGCGACGAGGCGCATCGGACGCTCGCGCGGTGCGCCGCGCGCCTGCTGTCGGCGCCGGCGGTCGCGCGCCGCCGCGGCTTCGCAACCGGCGGCCTGCTGCTCGCGGATCTCGAGGCGCGGGAGGAGCCGGCGCACGTGACCGTCGTCGGGTCGAAGCAGGACGCGAGCGCGCGCGAGCTGTTCCTCGCTGCCCTGCGCCATCCCGTGCAGAACAAGCGCATCGATTGGTTCGACGCCGCGGAAGGCCCGCTCGCGAATCCCGACGTTGATACCCCACGCTGCCCAGCGCGGCGGCGTTCTGTGCGCCGGCGGCCGCTTGCTCCGCGCCGATCACCGATCCGGGCAAGGCTGCGTGACGCACTGCGCAAGCTGCTGCGCGAGTAGCGCGCGCGTCAGTCGCGAATCGGCGTGTTGCGCTGCAGTCCGTTGTGGGAGAAAGTGGGCTCTTGACGCCGGCGATGCCTTGCGCGAGGATTCCAGTCGTACTGGGTAGAGTCGATCACCGTCCAAGCTCAGGGAAGCCTCATGATTCGACGAACTCTCTCTCTCTCTCTCTCTCTCTCTCTCTCTCTCTCTCTCTGCTCGTTCTCCAGCCCGCGTCAGCTCAGACCGTTGACAACCTGATATCGATCGATCCGCACGCGGGAGAGCGGTTCGGCTCGGCCGTGGCGGGCGGCGCCATCCGGGTCACCGGATCGAACAACAGGGACTGGGTGATCATCGGTGTTCCCATGGCGGATGGGGGAATGGGCACCGGCAGCGAAGCGGGCGAGGTCGAGTTCAATCCGCCGCCACCGGGCTACGGGATGCCCTTCAAGATCACGGCTCCCGCGGGCTATGGCCAGGCCGGTGCGCACTTCGGTGCGGTGGTCTTGACAGGAATGATCAACTTTGACTTCGACGTCGACGTCGTGGTCGGCGCGCCCGACTTTGACACCGGCGGATACGTCGATCGGGGCAGGGTGTTCGTCTTCTTCGGCCCGTGGAACCCCGGGGCGAACCCTCCCTACAGTGGTTTCGTCGTGCTCGATGTCGATCCGAGCGACCCGACGGGCAAGGCGCGCTTCGGGGCGAGCATCGCTCTCGGCCATCTCGACAGCAACCAGAATCAGCAGGACATCGTCGTGGGCGCGCCGGCCGGCTGGGTGACGTACCCATCGCCGGCGCCAAAGGCCGAAGCGGGATGGGTCGAGATCTTCCTGAATGTGAACACCTCCCCGCTGACGCGGTATCGAGACCAGCGGGTGCAGCAGGACGATGCCTATCTGGCCGAATACAACCATTACGGGTCGTCGGTCGCCATTGGCTCGTTCAAGAACAACAGCTACGTGACCAACATGGGCGACATTGCCGTCGGCGCGCCCGACACGCCGGTCAGCGGCATGGTCCAGGCGCACTTTGGCCACCCCGATCCCGGATCGGGCCTGCCGGTGTGGGACAGTAGCCCGGGCAACTTCCAGGACGTCACGGGTTACTCGCTCGCGTCCTCCTCACGGTTTGGAACGTCGCTCGCGTCCGATGCCTACCCGTACTACTTCGGGCCCTACTACTCCCGGCTGGCAGTCGGCGCACCGGGCGCCCTCGATGCCGCGGGGAATCCCACGGGTCCCAACGGCAGCATCCACATCTACCAGGGCAGTGCGACCGGACTCGCGGGCTTCGTGAACCCCACCGACGGCATCCTGCACGCGACCACGGGACCTCCCAATTACGACACGCCCCACAATCTCTTTGGCTACAGCCTGGCGTGGTCGGACAACCAGGGAGCAGGCGCGAGCTACCTTCTCGTCGGCGCCCCGGGTGCGACGACGGGGGTGATCGGCGGTTTCGAGGCGGGCCGGGTATTTCATTATGCGGCCGCGCCCGGGACTGTTCCCGCGACCTGGCCGGTGGACAGCTTCCTCGACCCCACACCCAATGCGAGCGAGCGTTTCGGCTGGGCCGTCGCGTGCTCGAACCGCGGCGCGCTCACCAGCCTCGACGACATCATCATCGGTGCTCCTCGGTCGACCATCAGCATGAGCCTGTTCGTCGATGCCGGCGAGGTGTATGTGTGGAACTACTGACACGGAGCGAATCATGAAGGCGTGCACTCTCATCGGGATGCTCCTGTTGCTCCCCCTCGCCCCGGCACGATCCGGAGAACAGCACCTCCGTGGTCAGTGGTCGCCCCTGGTCTGGATTCCTTACTCGGGTGTGTATCCCCAGCGAGGTTACCCGCTCGCCGTCGACGATCTGGGGATTCGCCACGTGGTGTACACGGGCGGCGGCCTCCCGTGTTATGACACGGTGTGTGGCGTTTATTACCAGAGCAGCCAGGACGGCATGCAGTGGAGCCCACCGGTGCTCGTGCCCGGTTCCGAGGATGTGGGCTGGCTGTGCGCGCCTGAGGTCCTGACGAGCGGGACGCGAGTCTATGTCGCCTGGTTCGGCTCGCTCGGCTTCGAGATCACCTGGACCGACGACCAGGGCGCGCACTTCGCACCCACGTTGACACCCGCGCCAGCAACTCCGGGCGGCCTGCAGATGGGGAGCGCCTGCGATGTGACCGGGGCGCTCCATTTCGTGTGGGCAGGAGGCGCCAACAACCTGTACTACTTGCGCTCCTGGTCGGCAGGCAATGCCTTCGTTCCCGGCTTGAGCACTCCCGACCCGGTGTTTCTGCCGGCCCAGAGGCTCTCGGCGGAAGATGGCATGGTGGCACAAAACACCTCCGTGGGCGTGGATCAGAAGGGGTTCGTTTCGATCGTCTATGATCAAGAGTCCACGCCCGGTCACGTTCGCTTCACGAGGGCCTATCAAGGAGTTGGTTTTCCGCCATCGATCGCGCTGGACGACAAGACGTATTGTGCGCAGCTGAGCGTGTCACCGGAAGGTCCCATCACCGTGGCGTATGCCCGCTTCAATCCAAACCGCTCTCAGGTTTTCACCCGCGTGTCGATGGACGGCACCTCCTGGGAGGGTCCCTTTCAGCAGACCTTCCAGTACTTGGCAGGTTTCGACCGCATGCCTGGCACGCGACCCGGCAAGAATGGGCGCGTCTATGCGGCATGGGCCGAGGCGATCACGGTGTATAGCTGGGAGACGACCTGCGCGGTCGCATGACTACGGACGCACGTTTCCGATCGGGATTTCCTGCGCCATTACCGGGGGAGACCCCGGCGCGCGGCGATGACGTATTCAACATCACGCCTGCATGTGCAGCAGATCGAGTACTGTACAGACGCCGATAGCCGATGGCGACGGCGGCATTCCGTGATGCAGCGTGAAGCCGCCGCGTCAAGCGGTCGTGAAGCACGCACAGATGGGCGCGTGAGGAGGGGCCAGCGCGAAGGCCCGACCTTCGCCGGGGAGGAACTGCTGGAAGACCTCCGCGCTGGCATGGATGCGGAGAGCTTCGGGGAGGGCCCTCGGCGAAATGAGACACCCGCATGCTGACGGCGTATCCGCATCCCTGTCCTGCCCAGCGAGGAGATTGCATGCAGATGGTGCGCGCCAGCGGCGGCGCCAGCCCGCGCTCAGCTGCCGCGCGCCGCACCCGCAGCCTTGAGCAGCGTGCCGTAGCGCTCCGCCTCGTCGTTGCGGCCGAGCTTGCGGCAGATCTGGATCAGGTGTCTGAGCAGCCACAACGTCTCGGGATGGCGATCGCCGCGCACGCGCGCGAACGTCTCGTAGCTGTCGCGGAAGCAGCTCTCGGCCTCGGCCAGGGCGTGGTTGAGCTCGCACACGCGGCCGAGGTTGCGCGCCGCGAACGCGCCCATGATGTGGTCCCCCGGCAGATTCGTACGGCTCGACTCGAGCGCCTCGCGCGCGAGCGGCTCCGCAGCGGCGAGATCCTGATCATCGATCAGGCACGCCACCAGGTTGTTCATGCACATGACGCGAAACGACGGCTGATCGCTCAGCTCGCGCGCGATCGCGAGCGCTGCCGCGAACAGCTCGCGCGCCTTCGGATCCTTGCGCTCGTGCCGGATCTTGGCGAGGTTGGTCAAGCTCTCGGCCACCTCCACGTGCCGTGCGCCGTACAGCTCGCGACGCATCTCGAGCGCGCTCTCTTGCAGCGCCTCCGCCTCCGGCAGGAGCTGCCGCTCGCGCAGCAGCTCGGCGAGGTAGTTCTCGCTCTGCGCCAGCAACGGGTGCGGCGGCTGCAGGAACTTCTGCCGCGTGGCGAGCGCAGCGCGGAACAGCGGTTCGGCCTGATCGTACTCGGCCCGGGCATACAGCAGGCGCGCCAGCAGGCTCTGGCTCTCTGCCACGTCCAGGTGCTCGCTGCCGAGATGCGCGATGCGCTCGTCCAGGCTTTCGCGCGCTGCCGCCTCGGCCGCCACCAGCTTGCCTTGCTTCTTCAGCGTGGCTGCGAGCGCGTGCAACGCGACGCCGAGCTCGCCGCGCACCGCCGCCGCGGCGCTGCTGCGCGCCGTGCTCACCGCCTCGCGGCAGCGTGCCTCGGCCTCGGCGTCGCGACCGGCCGCGCTGGCGGCGCTGCCCAGATTGGCGAGGATCGCGACGATCCCCACGTCGCTCTCGGGGTTGAGCGCACGCGCTTTCTGCAGGGCGGCGGTGAAGCACCGCAGCGCCTCCTCGCCACGCTCGGCGCGCAGCGCCAGCCGGCCGAGGCCGTTCAGGCACCCGCCCGCGAGCGGATGGTCGCTGGCGAACAGTGCATCGAGCCGCGGCTCCAGCAATCGCTAGGATGCCGCCGCGCGGTGCTCGCCGAGCGCGCGGCTCTCGGCCAGCGCGCTCGCGATCTCACCGTCCCACACCACGAGCGCGTCCGGGCCGAGCAGCTTGCGCAGCAGCTCGGTCGCCTGGCGCCATCGCGCCAGCGATTCGTCGTGCCGCCCTTGCTCGCCGAGGCTGGTCGCGAGGCCGCGCAGGCACGCGGCCAGACCGAGCCGCTCGCGCGGCTCCTGCTGTTCCCAGATCTGCAGCGCCTCGCGGTAGCGCTGCTCGGCGTGCGCGCGATCGTCCCGGCCCGCGAGCAGATCGCCGAGGCGCTGCAGGCTGGTGGCGATGCGCGGGCCGTCGTATCGCTCGCCGCGGTACAGCAGGATCGCCTCCTGCACCAGCGCCGTGGCACGGTCGTTGTCGCCGCGCGCATCCGGCACACCCGCAGCGTCGGTGAGCGTGCGCGCCAGCTCGAGCTTGCGCTCCGACTGCGCGCGCAGGATCGCGATCGCTTCGTTGAACGCGGCGTCGGCCTCGTTCAGACGCCCGTACTCGAGCCACAGGCCGCCCAGCTCGCGCAGGCTGGCGGCGACCAGCGGATGGCGATCGCCGAGATCGCGCCGGCGCATCTCGAGCGCGGCCTTCAGCTGTGGCAGAGCCTGCGCGAACAGGCCCAGGCTCTGGTACGACTTGCCGATCGCGGCGCGCAGCGCGCTGGCGATGTCCGGCGCCTGGTCGAGCTCGATCGACAGTCGCGCCGCCGACTCGTCGAGCACGTCGCGCAGGCTGAGCGTGCGGCCGCGCGCACCCTGCGGCGTCGCCGCGAACAGGAGGTCCTGCAGGAAATCGTTGACCGCGTCGGCGCGGCGCGCCTCGGCGCGCGCGGTCTCGGCGTCGCGCTGCGACCGGCGCCAGAACGCGAGCGAGATCACGGTGGAGGCGAGCAGCGCGGCGGCGACCAGCAGCACCACGGCCAGCGCGAGCTTGTGCCGCGCGAGCGCGGGGACAGGAGGTAGAGCGTGCTGGCGCGGCGCGCCGATCGGCTCGCCGCGCAGGTGGTGCTCGACATCCTTCGCCAGCTCCGAGGCGGACTGGTAGCGAGCCTCCGGGTCGCGCGCGAGCGCCTTCAGCACGATCGTGTCGAGGTCCTTGCCCGCGCCGGGCGGCGCCGGCGCGGCGCCGGTGATCGCCCGCACCAGCTCGGCCACCGGCAGGTCAGAGCCGGCGCGCATGGCGTCCGGTCAACATCTCGTACAGGATCAAGCCGAGCGCATGCATGTCAGTGCGCGTGTCGACGAGCTGCGCGTCGCGCGCGAGCTGTTCGGGCGACGCGTACGCGAGCGTGCCCGCGAATTCACCGGCCATCGTGAGCGGCGCGCCGTCCGCATGCACCAGCGGGCTCGCGGCGCGTGCCAGGCCGAAGTCGAGGATGTGCGGCTCGTGCGCGTCATCGATCACGATGTTGCCCGGCTTGAGGTCGCGGTGGATGACGCCGCGCTGGTGCGCATGCGCGACCGCGCGGCAGATCTTGACGAACAGCCGCAAGCGCGCATTGCGTTCCGGCGGCAGCGGCGCGGGCGTTGCGCTCAACGGGTTGCCGGCGACGAACTCCATGGCCAGGAACGGGCGGCCATCGTCGGTCACGCCGCGGTCGTAGAGCGTGACGATGTGCGGGTGCTTGAGCTGGGCCGCGAGCTCGGCCTCGCGCTCGAAGCGGGCGCGCTTCACCGGCGAGGCGAAGCTGCCCTCGATCAGCACCTTGAGCGCGACCACGCGCTTGGTGCGCTGCTGCACCGCCCGGTAGACGATCCCCTGGCCGCCGCGATGGATCTCGCCGAGGATGGTGTAGCCAGGGAACTCGAGGCCGAGCGCGGCGCTCGCCGGCGCGGGCTCGCTCTCGGCGGCGCTCGGCCGCAGCTCGGCGAGCAGCGCGTTGTTCGCGCGCACGCGGTCGCTGAGCGACCGGCACGACGCGCAGCTCGCCACGTGCTGCGCCAGCTCTGGCGCGGCACCGTCGCCGCTCAGATAGCGCTCGAGCTGCTCGAGCGGCGGGCATCCCTGCATGGCGCAGCTCCCTTGGCCCGACCCCTCACCAGTCTCGTTCCAGCCGTGCCAGGATCGCGCGCAGGCGCTCGAGCGCGCGATGCTTGGCGATGTACACGGCGTTGACCGTCATGCCGAACTCGGTCGCAACCTCGGCGGGCGATCGGCCTTCGAGCGCGATGCGCTCGAGCACGCGCGCGCTGTCGGGATCGGCGCCCAGGCTCTGGCGCAGCTCGCGCATGCCGGCGCGCAGGATGGCCGCGCGCCACTCGCTCTCGAACACCCGGTCGAGCTCCGCCGCCGCGGGCAGCTCCTGCAACACGGAATCGCCGCGACCGCCGCGCTCGGGCGTGCGCTTGCGCCGCAGGTCGGCCACGCACGCGCGCGCCATCGCAAACAGCCACGAGCGCAGGCGCCCGCGCTCGCGCTGGTACCGGCCGGCGCGGTACTCGCGCGCGAACCGCACCAGCGCATCCTGCGCGGCATCCTCGGCATCCTCGGCCGACAGGCCGAGCTTGCGCGCGAAGCCCGCGAGCACCGGCCGATAGCGCAGGTCGAACTCGCCCCAGACCTGATCGTTGCCGGGATCGGCGAGGCCTTGCAGCAGCACGGTGTTCGTGGTGAGGAGCATCGCGCCATAGTGTACCCAGCTCCTACCGCGTGGCGAAGCCGCGAGCCAGGTCGCGCTCGCACAGCGCGAACCGCTCTTGCACGGCGCGTACCTGCGCCTCGCACCACTCAGGCGACGCCGCTGCGGCGTCGCCCTCGACCACGTAGGGCTCGAGCTCCGCCTGGCGCAGCTCGGCGAGCAGTGCGAAGCCATCGCACAGATCGGCCAGGTCCGTGTCGCCGAGCGCGCCGACGTCGAGTCGCTCGCGCTGCACGAAATCGGTGAATGCGAGCGAGGCGGGCCGCGGCCGGTCCGCGAGCTGGCCGAGGCGCGCCTCGAGCCGCGCGCAGCGACTCCCAGGGCGCGCTGCGTGTGGCCCGCGGCGGCGGCGCCTGCGGATCGAGATCGGCCGCGACCACCGCGCTTGACGCCGCCGGCGCCGGCACCGCGCGCGCGGGCTCGCGCCCCGGCGGCGCGCGTTCGATCGGGCTCACGAGCGGGTTCACGACCGCGCCCGGGCGCGCTTGCAGCGGCAGCGGCGGCGCGGAAACCGGTGCCTGGCCATCGCCCGAGCACAGCACCAGCGCCGCGCCCAGCACTGCGAGAACCGCCACGCCTGCAACTCCAGTGATGGTGTTCATGATCTGCTCCTGTCCGTGCGAGGAAGCCGGGGACGATCCCGGCTTGCTCAGCACAGCGAGCCTCCGATCTGGATGGCGGCGAGGCTGGGCGTGCCGCCGGCTCCGGTCTTCTGCAGCTCGACCTCGATGAAGTAGACGTTCAGGTCGAAGTTGAACGACCAGCCCGGCCAGCAGCCCGAGTCCACGCTCTGCGTCTGATAGGCCGCACCCGGCGCGAACGCGTTGCTGTCGAGCGTCATGCGCGTGATGGTGGCACCGGTGGCGATGTTGTACTCCTTGAGCCGCACGATCACGTGCGCGCTGGCGCCGTTGTCGAGGAAGCGCACGCGCATGATGTAGCGGTCGTAGCCGTGCAGGCCCTGCAGGTCGATGACGTTGTAGCGCACGTCGGCCGTGGATCCCGCCGGTGCGGCTGCGCTCACCGCGACGTACGGTCCGCTGAGCGTGACGATGCCGAGATCGCTCTCGTCGACGGTGCCGGTCGAGCCGGCGGTGGTGAACGGCCGCGAGTCGTCGGCGACCGCGGTGGCGGCACCGAGCGCGGCGATCAGGATCAGCGAGCAATGCTTGGCGAGCAACATGACTGGCTCCTTGCGATTGGTTCGGGTCTGGCGACGGCGAGCTGCGCGTCGCTCTGCCGCCACTCCGCGAGCCGGTGCGGCGGTCTTTCGCCGAAAATCACGGCGGCATGCGACGCGAGATCAACGCACTTGCGGTGCGTCGGAGCCGGCGGCGGCAGCGGGCCGCTCCGCGCGGGGCGGGAAGTTGATGCGCAGCCACATGCGCGCCACGGTCTTGAGCGTGCGCGGGATGTCGCTCGCACGCACGGTGGTGTGACCGGCGGTGCGCGGGTAATGGCGCACGCCCTTCTCGACGATGCGGAAGCCGAGCTTGCGCGTGCGCGCTACCATCTCGGTGTCGACGAAGAAGTCCTTCGACTCGATCACCAGCCGATCGACCACCGGCCGCGTGAACAGCTTGAAGGAGCAATCCACGTCGCGCACCTTGACGCGGAACAGGATGCGCACGAGGCGGTTGTAGATCCACGACAGGATGCAGCGCAGCACCGAGTCGAAGCGATAGACGCGGAATCCGAACACGGCATCGGCCTGCGCCAGCAACGGCATCAGATCGGAGATCTCGCGGATGTCGAACTGGTTGTCTGAATCGGTGAAGAACACGAGGTCGCCCTTGGCGGCAGCGAAGCCGGTGGCGATCGCGCGTCCGTATCCCTGATTCGCCGCGTGCGAGATGAGCCGCACGCTCGCGTGCTCGCGCGCGAGCTCGGTCACGAGCGCCGCGGTGCGATCGCGCGAGCCATCGTCCACCACGATCACCTCATGGCGCGCGAATGCGGTCGCCAGATAGGCGACCGCATCGCTCACCGACTTGGTGATGCAGTCTTGCTCGTTGTAGGCAGGAAGGACGACGGAGATGAAGTTCTGGAACTGGGGATTCATGGTTGTGGCGCAAACGCGCCGCGGTAATCTAGTCGCGCCGCGTCAGACGCGTCAATCGCGAAACCTCGAGCCGGACGTTCACGTGCCAATGCGAGCCATGTCGGGTGGTGATCTCGAGCGAGTGATCCGGCACCGAGCATCGCCATGAGACGCGCCGAGATCGTCCTGGTGCTGGCGTGCTTCGGTCTGCTCGGCGGCTCGCTGTTCCCGCGCGCGCTGCTCGGACAGAAGGCGCTCTCGACCGCCGACATCCTGTTCGAGACGCCGCCGCTCGACGCCTCGGCACCGCCCGGCTTCCGGCCGAAGAACCCGACGCTCGGCGATCCCACCTTCCAGTACGAACCGTGGTTCGAGTTCGCGATCGCCGAGGTGCGCGCTGGCCGCCTGCCGCTCTGGAACCCGGTGGCCGCATGCGGCATGCCGCTGATCGGCAATGCGCAAGCCGCGCTCCTGTCGCCGTTCACCGCGCTGCACTACCTCGCTCCCGGGCACGCGACGCGCGCGCTCGAGTGCCTGCTCAAGATCCTGGTCGCGGCGCTCGGCACCTACTTGCTCGCGCGCCATGCGGGCACCTCGGCGGTGGCGGCGCTGCTCGCGGCGGTGGCATTCTCGCTGTGCGGCTTCCAGGTCGTGTGGCTGCTCTATCCGCTCGCCTCCGCGGCAGCATTCCTGCCCTGGCTGTGGCTCGGCGTGGACGCGCTGGTGCGGCACCGCTCGTTCGCCGCCGCCGCTGGCATCGCCGTCGTCAACGGCGTGCAGCTCTGCTGCGGTCATCCCGAGACCTCGTTCTACGTCGCGCTCGCCGGCGGCTGCTACTTCCTGCTGCGGCTGCCGGCGGTGGCATCGGGCCAGCGCCGGCGCGTGCTCGCGCTGTTCCTGGTTTCGCAGCTGCTCGGCGCTGCGCTGGCGGCGCCCCAGGTGCTGCCGTTCCTCGAGTACCTCGGGCAGTCGTCCGCGCTCGCGCTGCGCTCGGTGCTGGCGCCGGAGGAGATGCACGGCGAGCTGTCGTTCCGGGATCTGTCGCTGGCGAGCACGCTCGCGCTCGTCGTGCTCGCGCTGCTCGTGTACGCGTTCGCGCGCCGTCTGATGCAGCCGCATCGTGCGTGGCTCGGCGGCGTGGTGCTCGCGCTCGGCTTCGGCACATTCGTGCACCTCGGACTGGCGAAGGGGTTGTTCGACGCCATCGCCCAGCTGCTGGTGCCCGATCTGTTCGGCAGCCCGGCGGCCGGCGGCGCGGGCGGCGGTTATGGCGGGCCGCGCAACTACAACGCCTACAGCGCCGACTACGTCGGCGTGGTGACGCTGCTGCTCGCGCTGCTCGCGCTGTTCCTGCGCGGGACTGCCGTCACGCCGCCGATGGCAAGCGCCTGGAAAGTGCTGCTGGTCGGCTCGTTCCTGGTCGTGTTCCGCGTGCCGCCGTTCTCGCAGTGGCTGAATCTGGTGCCGCCGTTCTCGGTCTCGGCCGACAGCCGGCTGCTGCCCACCGTGGCACTGAGCGGGAGCTTGCTCGCGGGCACCGCACTCGACCAGGTGGGTGCGCGGCTCGTGGCTCGCGGCGATGCGACCCGCGCGTTGATCGGCACGGTCGCGGTGCTCGCGGGCGGCATCGGCGGCTACCTGAGCTCGCCATTGCCCTCGCATGCCGGCTGGCTGCCAACGCGCAAGGCGATTCCCGAGACGCTGTCCCGCCCGTTCGGCAAGCTGGTGGCGCCGCGCATCGAGGAGGTCGTGCGCGGCGAGGTGGTGCGGGTGCGCGGGTTCGCGCTCGACGACGAACCGGTCGCGAGCATCGTGGTCAAGCTGGTCCAGGGTCCGGCGGCGATCAGCGCGAACGCCACGCTCGGCCTGCACGACCCGCGGCCTGACAACGAGGCCTTGCACGTGTACCCCGAGTTCGAGCGCGCCGGCTTCGCCGCCGATGTTGCGCTCACCGGCGAGATGCGCAACGGTCCCGCGCAGGTGCACGTCCTGGTCACCGACCGCCAGGGAAACCAGAAGGATCTCGGCCCGCGCCAGATCACGCTGCTGCGCAGCCGCCACCTCGCGCGCGGCGCGCTCCTGTTCCTCGTGTCGCTCGCGTGGCTCGTCTGGTTCGTTGCGCGCGGCAGTGCGCGGGCGCCGGCGCTGCTCCTGCTCGTGGTCGACCTGTATGCCTTCGCTCACGGCTACAACCCGGAGATCGAGCTGGCGCACTACAAGCCGCCGTTACCCGAGCTGCAGGCGCTCACCGCGCGCAGCCCGGGCGCGCGCCTGATCGCTCCCGCCGGCGTGTTCCCGGAGAACATGGCGACCAAGTACGGCATCCCCGACGTGCGCGGCGACGACGTGATGGGCATCTGCGCCTACGAGGCGCTGCTGCGGGCGCTGCCGCCCTCCAGGTACGGTCTGCCGCTGCCGCTCGACCCCGCGGGCGCGTTCGCGCAGCTCCTGCACGCACGCTTCACCGTGCTGCCGCGGCACGGCGCGCCGCCATTCCCCGGTGCGGTCGAGCTCGCCAGCACGCCGGTGGCGATCTACGAGCGAGCCGACGTCACCAGCCGCGTCGCGTTCGTGCGCGAGGCGGTGCCGCATCCGCCGCTCGCGCGCGCCGAGCTCTCCTCGCCAGCGGCGCTGCGCAAGCTGCTCGGCACGCTCGCGCGGCCGCTCGAGCAGATCCTGCTCGAGGCCCGAGGGGACGAGGCGATGACGATGAGCGCACCAGCCGCCTCCGGCTCCGGGCGCACGGTGATCACGCGCGATCTGCCGTGTCGCGTCGAGATCGACGTGGAGAGCGACGTGAAGGGCTACCTGTTCCTCGGCGACACCTACTTTCCCGGCTGGCAGGCGAGCGTCGATGGCGCCGCCGCCCCGGTGCGGCGCGCCGACATCGCCTTCCGGGCGGTGAGCGTGGCGGCTGGCAAGCATCACGTGGTGTTCCGGTACCGCCCGTGGAGCCTCTCGATCGGCCTCTGGCTCGCCGCCGGCGCGGTGCTCGTCATGCTGGCCGGCGCCCTGCGCACGGCGGGGCGGCGCGCGCCCGAGCCGCGGCGCTGATGCAGAAGGTGACGACCCCGCACGCGCGAGCAGGCCAGGTTGCCGTGATCCATGTCGCCGCGTACGTGCATCGCCGCCCTTGTGCGCTGCGACACGACGGCACCAGTCGGCTATCCGCAATCGCCATCGAGCACCGTGAGCGACTCCTGGTTCGAGATCCCTGAGCTGGCCGTAGGGTGGTCGATCGCCAGGAACTGGAAGTAGCCGGTCAGTCCGACGAGGCCCTTGTCGCAGGGCATGTGATGGGTGAAGCACACGAAACCCGAGGTCTGCGGGACGAATGAGAACAGGGTCAGGTACGGAAAGTCGAGGCACAGCGTGCCGTAGTCGGTTTTCGTCGGTCCCTGGCCCAGCGACACCAACAGGTAGACGTTCCAGCCGAACGGCGCTTCGGCGCGGATCACGAAATCGGTGCCGATCGCTGCCGAGTCGGGCAGGTCGAGCACGAATCCGCGGTCGCCGGCGCAATCGCCATCAAACGCGAGGCCGCTGGTCGCTGCGGCGCCGAGCATCGACACGAGCAGAACAAGAGAACGCATGGAAGGACTCCCTATCAATGAGAGACATCCGATCTTGCAAACCGGTGGGCCGGCACTGCCCGGCCGGGAGTGCCGACCCGAAGCGGAACTGACGTACTGCAGTTGGCGAGTACAAAGGCAGTACCGGACGGGCCGGATCACGAGCTGGCGGGTGAGAGTCACGTGGCACTTCGTGCGCACGAACTCACGACTCACGCACGAGTGCGGCTGCTCATCGAGACCCCAACTGTCGACTCGAGAAGGAGTTGCCTCCAGTCTCCAATCGGGACGAGATCACCACTGTCGGGCTCGTGGTGCGAACGTCATGGTCGTCGATTTTCCGATTGCACGCTGCCGGCAGTGCCGTGAACGACCCCGAATGGCGCGCACGACTGCTCGCAAGAGCGTGGTTTTTGCAAAGAAGGGCTTGGGCTCAGCGCCATCGACCACTGCAATCAACGACTCGGCCGCCCTCACTGCGGCGGCACGTCCTCGCCGAGCTTGCGCGCGAGGCTGAGCAAGTAGCCGTCGATGGTGGCCGTGTAGCCCATCACGAACCGCGCGACGAACCGGAACACCGGGTTGTAGATCTCGCCGTTCTCGGTCACCGTGAGCGTGGTGCCTGCGGGATTCGCGGCGAGCTCGATCACCCACTCACCGCCGAACGGCAGGTTCTCGGTGACGATGCGGCGCTTGACGCGCTGGCCCACGACCAGCTCCGTGGTCTCGAAGTCGAGCGGCGGCGAGTTCTTCATGGTCTCGCGCCACACCTCGTGGCCGTTGCGATCCGGCTGGCGCTCGATGGCGATCAGGTCTTCACGCCAGCTCTGCTGCGCGCCGAACGCGACCACCACGTCCCACACGTTCTTCAGCGGCACCCGGAAGCGCACCGAGCGGCTCGCGACGTGGCGCTTCGGCAGGCAGGCGCCGATGATGGCCACGAGCGCGATCAGACCGATGATCGCCAGGACGATGATCAGGATCCACTTCATGCCGGAGATCTCCTTGGTGCGCGGCCCGACACCCTGGCCTCGCGCATCAGCTCCTGGGCCCCGCGCGCCAGCAGCGCGAGGCCGTGCACCGCCTCGCGCTGCTCGGCCTCCGAGAGCTTCATCATCAAGCACCGCAGGCGATCCGGGTCGAGCACCGAGCCGCTCTCCTTGATGCGCGCACCCGCCGCCGACAGGCGCAGCAGGATCCGGCGCCGATCCACCCGGTCGACGGCGCGCGTGACGTAGCGCTGGCGCACCAGGCGCGAGACCGCGATCGACATCGCCGACGGCTTCACGCCCATGTGCCTGGCCAGCTCCGCGAGGCTCGTGCCCGCCACCTGATCGAGGTGGTCGAGCACGCTCGCCTGGTGCGCGCTCAGCGCGCGCCGAGCCTTGGGATCACGCGCGTGCCGCTGGTGGCAGGCGAAGAAGATGCGCGGGTAGAGCGTCATCACTTGCTGGGTCAGCGTATCGAGCATGCGATCATCCAACCAACCAAATAATTTGATAAGTCAAACATAATCTCCCGGAGCTCGCCCGGACCGCAAGCCCCGGCGCATTCTTCCGGGCCGACGCGCACGCCACAAGGGCCTCGATCGATCGGGCCGCCGTCCGTGGGTGCCCGCCGATCCGCATCTGCCCCATCGACCAGCGCGCGGGCGATGGTAGAGTGTGGCGGCTCACGCCCCCACCCACGACCCCCGGAGAATCCATCGATGCTGCTAGAACGAGCCGCGCTGGCGCTCGCGGTGCTGGTTGCGCCCCAGCAGGACCAGAGGCCGGAACCGAAGCGTGGCCTGATCCGCAACGAGCCCGAGGCCATGCAGGGCTACACCCTGATCGCACCGCTGCAGTCGCTCACGGTGTACCTGGTCGACATGGAGGGCCGGGTGGTGCACCAGTGGCTCACGCGCTATGCGCCCGGCAGCGAGTACCTGCTGCCGAACGGCAACCTGCTGCGCTGCTCGCGCGAACCGAACGCGCCGCGGTTCAAGGCGGGCGGCGCGTGCGGCCGCCTGCAGGAGATCGCGTGGGACGGCTCGGTGGTGTGGGACTGGGCCTACGCCGACGACAAGCACTGGCAACATCACGACCTCTCGGTCACGCCCGACGGCACCATCCTGTTCATTGCCTGGGAGCTCAAGCAGCGCAGCGAGGCGTTCGATGCGGGGCGCGCGCCGCAAAGCCTGAGCAAGGAAGGGCTGTGGGCGGACTCCGTGATCGAGGTCCAGCCGTCGCCGCCTTCCGGCGCCGACATCATCTGGGAATGGCGCGTGTGGGACCACTTGATCCAGGACCGTGACCCGGAGCGCAAGAACTTCGGCAAGGTCGCCGAGCATCCGGAGCTGATCGACATCAATGCCGATCTCGGGCGTGAGCTGCCTTCCGACGAGGAGGTGGCGAAGCTGAAGCAGCTCGGCTACGTGGGCGGTGCGGCTCCGGGCCGCGGCGAGCGACAGGCGGACTGGCTGCACATGAACGCGATCGACTACAACGCCGAGCTCGACCAGATCGTGGTGAGCTCGCCGCACATGAACGAGGTGTGGATCCTCGATCACAGCACCACGATCGGCGAGGCGGCCAGCCACCAGGGAGGCAACGGCGGCCGCGGCGGCGATCTCCTGTACCGCTGGGGCAATCCCAGGAACTACCGCGCGGGCGCGGCGGAGGATCGGCAGCTCTTTTACCAGCACAACGCGCGCTTCATCCGCCCCGGCCTGAGCGGCGCCGGCAACCTGCTGATCTTCAACAACGGCGCCGAGCGCGCCAGCACGCCGTACTCCTCGGTGATCGAGCTCGTGCTGCCCGGGCACGGGCCGGACGGCTACGCGCGCCTCGCGAACGGTCGCTTCGGCCCGGAGTCGCCGGTGTGGGAATACACCGCGCCCGACAAGGCCTCGCTGTTCTCGTCGTTCATCTCGGGCGCGCAGCGCCTGCCGAACGGCAACACGCTCATCTGCGAAGGGCAGACCGGCCGCGTGATCGAGGTCACGCGCGACGGCAAGGTCGTGTGGGAGTACCTGCACACGCTCGGGATGGAGACGCCGGCCTTGCAGGGGCGCAACGAGCCGCCGAACGCGTTGTTCCGCGCCACGCGCATCCCGCGCGATCACCCCGGCCTCGCCGGCAAGGACCTGAGCCCCAAGCACCGTTGAGGCGCGCGGGGGAACGCCGCGGTCGCGCCTGCGCGCGGCTCACGGCGCCTGCAGGATCGCCTCCACCGAGTAGCGGCCCGACGCCGACTTGGCCGTGGCCACCGCCTCGGACGAGTACTGCAAGGTCACGCTGCCGTTCACCTGCTCGCCGCCGATGCGCACGTCCTCGCCGATCAGGATCGTGCCATCCAGCGACTGGCTGCCGCCGAGGAACCTGACCCGACCCTTCACCGCGACGATGCCGACGTAGCGGAACGTGCCGGTGATCTCGAGATCGCCATCGACGAGCAGCATGCCGGCGCCCTTGGAGTCGCCGCCGATGTGCAGGTCGCCGGTCGCGTACGTGACCACGAACTGGCTCTGGTCCGGATCGCCGAGGCTGCCGCTGTAGTTCGTGTCCTCGCTGAAGCGGATCGAGGCCGAGCTCTTGTAGAAGTCGATCAGGTCGTCCACCAGGTGCAGATCGTCCTGGCCCGCGCGCTGGTAGATGCTCGGCGAGCCACCCAGTCCCTGGACGCGGTCGCGCTGTCCGTCGGACAGTTGATCCTTGACGTCCTGCGCGTCGCGCACCGAGTTGATGCCGGGCACCTGGCCGTCCTGACCCGGGCTGCCATCGCTGATCTTGCGGTCCGCGCCCTGGATCAGGAACGAGTTGCCGTGGACGTCCATCTCGACCAGCGGGTCGCCGAGGAACACGGCCTGCCGCAGGTCGAAGTCGAAGGTGCGCTCGCGCGCGATCGCCACCAGCGCCTTGCTGGTCGAGCTCACGCTCGGCACCCAGTTGCCGCCGGGCGTGGTTGCCGCATCGGTGAAGCCGAGCGAGCGGATGCGCAGGAACCGCGAGTGGCCGTCGTCCCAGCGATCGACGACGCCGTAGGAGACGCCGCCGGTGGCGAGTCCCGCCGAGCCCTGCTCGAAGTTGGGGTTGGTGAGCAGCTCGACCAGCACGCGGTCGATGCCGGAGTTGGCGAGGTGCTCGGCGGTGCGCTGGTGGGAGCGCTGCTCCTCCTCCATCTGGTTGCGGGCTTCGAGGGAAATGTAGGCAAACGTCATCAGCACGAGCGGCACGACGATCATCATTGCCGCGACCGCCATGACGCCGCGCTGCCTCGAGCGTGATCGCATCATTGCATTGCGCCTCATCACTGCGCCTCCCTCAATTGTTGACCATGCGCACTACAGCGTTCACGCGGTGCGTGAAGCTGCGCCCCTCGCCGGGGGCAGCAGCCGTGATCGCGATGCTGATCACGTCCTCGTTCTTGGTGAATGCCATCGCCGTCACGCCACCCAGGAGCACGACCGCGCCGGCGGCGTCGGTGCGCACCAGCTGCTGCTCGTCGACCAGGCCGTCGCCGTCGCTGTCGTTGCCGTCGATCGGCTCGCCCGGCTCCGGCGCCAGCGACAGCATCACCGATGGTCCGTACTGGATGCCCGCCGCCGTGACGTTGATCACCGGCGCGCTGCGGAAGTTGTCGTAGGTGACGCCGTCCGCCACCGGCCCATCGTTGCTCTCGCCGGGCGGCACCGCGCGACACGTCGACAGGCCGGAATAGGTGAGGTCGCGCCGGATCGTCGCCAGCGCGCGGTTCAGCTTCATCATCACCGAGCTCTGCGAGGTCGTCACGCGCGCCGCCCGCGCCGATGAGCTCACCGTCTGCATGACGGCGAGCAGGATCGTGACCATCATCACGCTGCCCACCACCATCTCGACCAGTGCAAATCCCCTGGCACGCATGCTCAACCTCCCACGCCGCGGCGATCGGTCACCCACACGAACTCGCGCGCATGGCGCGTGGTCCGGTCGCTGCCCCAGCTCACCGTCACCTCGACCCCGAGCAGGTTCGGCTCCTGCTGCGAGACCCGCACCAGCGTGGGATCGTCCTGGTGGTCGCCGTTGACATCGACGGCGAAGTCGAACGGCGTGCCGTCGCGATCGGGCAGCTGCGCGAAGCTCATCGCCCGCAGCACGTCGAGCTCGCGATCGATCGCGGCCTCGGCCACCTGCCGCTGGTCGCGCGCGCGGCGTAGCGCCTTGACCTCGAGCGAGACCTGGCTCACGCCGAGCAGCGCGAGGGCGATGATCGCCACCGCGATCAGGGCCTCGTGAAGTGCAAAACCCCGCACCATGTTGTCACTCTGCTATCCACTCTTGCACCAAAGGATCGTGGGCGAGATCGTTCTCCCCATTGGTGGCATATCGACCATGCAACACCGGAGCTGGCGCATAGTTTTTTTCATGACCGCAATGACCGCGGCGCGGACGGCGGCAGGAATCCTGCAAGCAGCGTGACCCCTGTGCGCCGTCCGGACAGGTCGAGTCGTGCCCCGTGCTCGGCGGCACTGCCTCGGTCCGATACGACCGTGCGCACGATCGAGCGCTGGCGCGCACTGGGTCGCGCACTGCGACTGGCTTGACGATCACCCACCAATGGACGAGCATGGCCGCGCACCAACGTTTCGTCTCTCGAGAAGGAGGCCCGCTCATGCTCTGTCAGAAGCTGCTCCGTGCCGCATCGATCGTCCTCGCCGCTGGCTCGCTGGCGCAGGCACAGCCGACTCTGTTCACGATCTTCGGCGACGAGGGTAATGACTTCTTCGGCAGCGCCGTCGCCGACGCCGGCGATGTCGACGGCGATGGCGTGCACGACTTCGTCGTCGGCGCGCCACTGCACGGCAAGACGGCACGCGGCTATGTCCGGGTGTATTCCGGCGCGAACGGCAGCGTCCTGGCACAGTGGAACGGCGAGGCGGTCGTCGACTGGTTCGGCTTCGCCGTGAGCGGCGCCGGCGACGTGAATCACGACGGTCACGCGGACTTGCTGGTGGGCGCGCCGAAGGAGGCGAACGGCACCTCGATCGGCACCGTGCGACTGTTCTCGGGCAAGGACGGCTCCACTCTGTTCGAGATCGACGGCGCCACCGGTGATCCGCAGGGCGACTGGTTCGGCTACGCGTGAGCCGCGTCGGCGACGTCGACCAGGACGGCACCGACGACTCGCCGCGGGCGCGCCGCTCAACGACCAGTTCGGCTCTGAACTCCGGGCTGGTGACCTGCTGGGCCAGTGGCATGGCCAGGTGGACGACTACTGGCTCCGCGCTCGGCTACGTCGGCGATCTGACTGGCGACGGCGCCGCCGAGATCCTGGTGGGCGCGCCGGTGGATGCGCCGGCGCGCGCCGGCTATGCACAGGTGATCGCCGGTGGCGACGGCAAGCGGTGCTGTACACGTTGCCGGGCGATGGCGGCGAGGATCAGTTCGGCCGCTCGGTCGCGGGCGGCGACGACATCGACCAGGACGGCGTGAACGACTTCATCGTCTGGGCACAGGGGCACCTGGTCGTACGCGCGCGTGTTCTCCCGGCCAGACCGGAGCCGCGCTGTGGACGGTGAGCGGCCAGTGGCAAGGCGCGTTCGGCACGTCCGCCTGCACCACGCCCGACGTCAACGACGACGGCATCGCCGACTTCGCGGTGGGCGCCGTACGCGGAGATGGTGGGTGCGGTGCGCGTGTACTCGCCTCGACGGCACGCCCGTGTTCTCGCGCCTGGGCTGTCGCGACACGCCCGACGGTGGGCTGGGCTGGTCGGTGGCGAGCCTGGGCGACCTGAACGGCGACGGCCTCGGCGAGCTCGTGTTCGGCTCGCCGTTCGAGAGCTGGTTCCCGCAGATCAACCAGGGCGCGGTGCGCGTGATCGGCGGCACCTGCTGCCCGTCCGCGTGGCTCAACTACGGCGATGGCTGGCCGGGCACGTTCGGCGTCCCCGAGCTGTTGCTGCGCGACGATCCCGATCTGTGCACCGAGGTCAACGTGGTGGTGGGCAACTCGTCGCGCGCCGACAGCGTCGGCTTGATCCTCATCGGTGCGATCGAGGCGGACACGCCCACCGCGCTCGACGGCACGATCTGGCTCCGACCGCTGGTGACCACCGTGGTGCCGCTGCGCGCGCGCGGCGACCGGCTCACGCTGAGCGTGCCCTGCGATCCCGCCGCGCGCGGCGCCGTGGCGCTGGCGCAGTGCTTGCAGCTCGACGCCGGCGCGTCCAAGGGCGTGGCGTTCTCGCGCGGGCTCAAGGCGGTGCTGGGAGACTGACCGGGGCGCCGCTCAGCGCTGCACGCGTTCGATCGCGCTGGGCGGCGCGAGCGCACCCACCCAGGGCAGCGGCTCCGCTTCCTGCGGCGTCACGCCCGCGAGCTGCCAGGCGACCACGCCGTCCTCGGACTCCGGGTCGAGCAGGTAGAACGCGAGCGCGCCGAGCGGCTGCTGGCACGCCACGAACACGCTGCCCGCCGCGAACGTGCGCTCGTCCACCTTGCGCTCCACCTCGAGCAGGGTGAGCTGATGTCCCTGGAACGATCGCTCGCTCACCTGCACCGACCTCGGCGTGAACACTTGAGCCTGGCCGGTCCACGACTGCGTCAGCCGCTGCAGGGCGACGCCATGGCGCGCGAGCAGCGCGTTCACCTGATCCATGCCGGGCGGCAGCAAGTAGCCGGCGGGCACTGCCGCCTCGCGGACGGCGCGGAAGCGATCGAACACCGCCACCGGCGTGGGCCGGATGCGATCGGTGGGCACGCGGCCGCGCTTGCCATCGGGCGCTGGCTCGGTCTCGGCGACCAGCACCGTCTCGGCGGCGGCGCGCTGCGCGAGCTCGAAGCGCACGCCGAGCGTGCGCCATGCGCGCGCGTCCGCGGCGCGGCTCAGCGCGCGCACCTGGCTCGCATGCTGCGCGACATACTCGAGCACCGCGCGCACGAACTCGTAGGTCGCATCGATGCGCGTCCGGAACGGCGCATACGAGTACGCCTCGCTCAGCACCGCCATGCGCCCGCGCAAGCCGATGTAGTTGGTGAAGTAGCGCGGC
>JAXMBY010000075.1:0-27969 GCA_046349655.1 Planctomycetota bacterium | reverse complement strand
GGCACGCACATCGTCACGTTCGGGATCACCGATCAGGTGCACACGCCGCCGCCGCACATCTACATGGACGGCTACCTGTTCCCGACCGATCGGGCGATCGAGCAGGCGGCGCACATCGTCAGCGTGTCGGACGCCGCGCTGCGCGCGATCGGGCTGACCAACGGCGCGTTCTCGATGGAGCTGCGCTACGACGGGAGCACGGCGCGCGTGATCGAGATCAACGGGCGTCTCGGCGAGGAAGACGTGATGGGGGAGATGGTGCACGCGTCGCTCGGCATCTACCCGATGCTCGGCCTGATCGAGATTGCCGCGGGCTCGTCGCGCGCGCCGTCGCTCGCGCCGGCACGCCCGTGCGCGATCACGTTCCGCAACTACTTGCGGGACGGGGTGGTGCGCGAGACGCCGCCGCCGGCGCAGCTCGATCGGTGGCGCGAGCAGGGCGCGCGCGTGGCGATCCAGGCGCCGGCCGGGTCGCGCATGTACGCGCCGCCGCATCACGAGACCTTCCCGCACCTGGCCTACGTCCTGTGCACCGACGAGCGCAGCAGCGCCGCCGCGTATCGGCGCGGGCGCCGCATCGCCGATCAGCTGCACTTCGAGATCGACACGGTGTGACGCGCTGGAGGCCACGCTCGTACCGGGGCGATTCGTTCCGTCGTGAGCCTCACACGTTTCTAACCTGCGTCTGCCAAGGCGATCGCTCCTGCGAGCCGAAGAGAAGCTAGGCTTGTCGACGACGTGGCCGGTCGTGTGGGCGAGTGTGCTCCAGCCGGCTGCGAGGATGCACGTGAAAGGAAACGAGTGATGGCACGCACAAGCAACCTGCTGGGTACGATGGCGCTCGCGCTGCTCTTCGCCTGCGGCGGGGGCGGCGGTGGAGGCGGAGACGGCGACGGCTCGGAAGCCACGCTGTCCGTGGCGATGACCGATGCCGCGTCGGACGAGATCTCGTCGTTCGTGGTGGACATCACCAGCATCGAGCTGACGCACGCCGACGGCGCGGTGGTCAGCCTGCTGAGCGCGCCGGCACGCGTCGACCTGGTCTCGCTGTCCGATCTGAGCCAGGTCTTGAACGTGATGGACGTGCCGGCGGGTCGCTATCAGTCGGCGAGCATCACGCTCGACTTCAGCAATGGCGGCTGTGTGCTGATCGGCGAGAGCACGCCGGCGACCATCCTGGACAGCACGGGCGCACCGATCACGGGATTGCTCACGCTGCCGATGCAGTTCGGGCGCGGCGGCATCACCATCAGCGCCAGCCGCCATCAGGTGCTCGAGTTCGACTTCGACCTGAACCAGTCGGTGATCGTCGATGCCGCGAGCAACGTCGTGACGATGGAGCCGGCGTTCGTCATGCGGCTCGACCGCAGCGATCCCAAGGACCTGATCATGACCGGCACGCTGGTCAGCGTCGACGTGGCGAGCCAGAGCTTGGTCGTCGAGCTGACCACGTTCGGCGGCCAGGAGATCGGGCCGGCGACGTTCGTCGCCAGCGACGCGACCGTGTACCAGATCGACGGCGTGCCGTCGGCGGGGGCTGCGGGGCTGGAGGCGTTGAGCGCAAAGCCAGCCGGGACGTGGGTGCAGGGTTACGGTGCGGTGGATCCGCAGTCGCGGAATTTCCCGGTGCTGTATCTCGAAGCGGGCGTGGGCACGTACAACGGCGGCACCGACATCATCGAGGGCCACATCGTGGCGCGTATCGGCGGGGCCGGTGCGGATGCGACGCTCACCGTGCTCGGCTACAGCAACAACGCCAGCCACACGTCGTTTCTGTTCAACACCGCGTTCACGGTCAACACCATGCTGGCTGGCACCAAGGTCGTGCGCCGCGCGTCGAGCGGCGCCTACGACACCGATGATCTGAGCGTCGGCCAGCTGGTGCGCGTGTTCGGATCGCTGAGCGGCACCAACGTCGATGGGTCGAGCGGCGTCGTGCGCGAGCAGCCGACGCGGGTGCTCGGGTACGCCGCGGGCGCCATTGGCGGCGGTACCCTCACCATCGATCTGAACCGCGTCGACCTGCGGCTCGCGGGGGCGTTCACCTGGAGCGACGGCGGCCCGACGCCGCCCGACCCCGATGCGTTTGCCATCAAGGTGGGGTCGCTCGGCCAGGGGCAGCAGATCGATGCCGGGTCGGCGATCGAGGCGCGTGGGTTCTTTCCGGCGATCGACGACGCTGGCGACGACTTCGTCGCGACGTCGCTCACCAACCGCGACAACGCCTGTCGGTGATGTCATGATCAGAAGAACGGCTTCGCGGCGACCACGGCCGCCGCGGCCGGCGACGTGACGTTCACGGTCGACGGCGAGGCGGCGCCGGGTGAGGTGCGGTGATCGACAAGGGTTTCGTCGGCACGCTGCCGTTGCCCACGACGCCGGTCCCCACCGTGGTGCCGAGCAACGGCTTCGAGCTGTACTCGATCTGCGATCGCTCGGACCGGATCGGTGGCCGTGTACCTCGACTTCGCCGACTGGACGCCCTCGGCCTTCCGCTCGGCAAGCGGCCGCAAGCTCGTCCTGTTTGTCGGCATCGGCAAGTACGATACTCAACGTCCTCACCGCCCTGCTCGCCAAGGTCGTCGTCCGCTGATTCTGCAGCGGGAGAGGGACAGTCTAGACTGTCCCTCTCCATGCTGATCGACTTGAGTCATGTGATCGAGCACGGGATGGTGACCTATCCTGGGCTGCCGGGGCCGGTCGTCGGCGAGCACCTGTCGCGCGAGCAACGCGAGCGCGCTATGCGCCTGGCACCGAGTTCCACATCGGCAAGATCGAGGACACGGGCACTCACTCGACAGCCCTCGCATCGGTGGCAGGACGGCGCGGACATCGCTGCGCTCGAGCTGGCTCGCCTTCGCCGACCTGCCGGGCGTGATGGTGCGCGTGCGGTCGCGAACCGCGCGCGCTATCACGCCCCCCAGCTCGGGCGCATCGACGTGCGCGCGGCCGAGCTGTCCTGTTCGACACCGGCTGGAGCGAGTACTGGCGCACGCCGCGCTACGGCGACGGCCACCCGTTCCTCACCGCCGCCACCGCGAGCCACCTCGTCGCCGCCGGCGCGCGGCTCGTCGGCATCGATTCGCTCAACATCGACGACACTGCCGACGGCACCCGCCCGGTGCACTCGCTCCTGCTCGCCGCCGGCATTCCCATCGTCGAGCATCTCACGCATCTCGACCAGGTCGCCGACCGCGACTTTCGGTTCTTCGCGGTGCCCGCCAAGGTGAAGGGCCTCGGCACTTTCCCGGTGCGCGCGTTCGCCATCGTGTCCTGAGCGTGGTACGTTGTTGCCGCCCATGGCCGATTCGCTGCTGCAGACCTGCTTCGATCAACCGGACGCGCTGCCATCGAGCCTGCTCGAGGCGCTCGCGCGCGCGCTGCCGGGCGAGCAGGTACGCGGCTTCGCGCTCGCCGATCTCGATCGCACCATGCGCTTCGCGCACTCGTGGCTCGTGCTGTGCGACCGCCACCTGGTGATTGCACGACCCACCGCCGCCCTGAACGGGCACCAGAACTGGGACTGCGCCCCGATCACGCTCACCGCCATCGACACGATCCTCACCCACGACGGTCTATCCGCCTGTCGCTTGAGCCTGGTGGGCACCAGCGCGCTCCTGGCCGAAGCGTACTTCACGCGCCGCCAGGAGCAGGCGATGTCGCGGCTCAAGCTGCTCACCGAGCAAGCGCGCGATCAGCCGCGCGCCGCGCGCGACCTTGCCGCCGTCACGTTTCCCGATGATGCGACGCTCTCCTACCGCGACGCGGTGCTGAGCAGCGTGACCGAGAATCGCGGCCTGCTCGCCACGCGCAAGGTGTCGGTCCTGCTGCGCCTGCTCGGCTACCTGCGCCCGCACCGCCGCGTGATGATCTTCGGCATGGCGATCGCGATCGTGATCACCGCGCTCGGCCTGGTGCCGCCGCTGCTCAGCCAGGTGTTCATCGACGACATCGTGCGCCCGGTCGAGACCGGCCGCGTTCGCGATCCCTGGTTCTGGCTGTGGGGCGTGATCGGCGCGATGGCCGCGGTGCGCATCCTCTCCGAGCTGCTGTCGTTCGTGCGCCTGCGCTTGCTCGCGCTCACCGGCGAGAAGGTGGCGCGCCGCCTGCGCGAAGACGTGTACGCGCACCTCCACAAGCAGAGCCTCTCGTTCTTCGTCACGCACTCGACCGGCTCGCTGATCACCCGCGTCAGCTCCGACACCGACCGCCTCTGGGACTTCATCACCTTCGGCCTGATCGAGATGGTGGTCTCGGTGCTGCAGGTGATCGGCGTCGCCGCGGCGCTGCTCGCACAGAACTGGCAGCTCGCGCTGATGGTGCTGATCCCGATCCCGATCATGGCGGCGATGTTCTACTGGCACAGCGTGAAGACGCAGGTCTTGTTCCTGCGCATCTGGCGGCGCTGGTCGGCGATGTCGGGGCTGCTCTCGGACGTCGTGTCGGGCATCCGCCTGGTGAAGGCGTTCTCGCAGGAAGAGCGCGAGCTGGCGCGGTTCCGCGGCAAGAACGACGCACTCGAGGTCGAGGCCGAGCGCCTGCATCGCGAGTGGACGCGGTTCTGGCCCAGCGTCGTGATGCTGATGCACCTGAGCACGCTGATCGTGTGGGGCGTCGGCGGCCCACAGGTGCTGCGCTACGTGACCAGCCACGGTCAAGCCGGCATGCCGCTCGGCGTGTTCATGGCGTTCGTCGGCTACATGTGGATGTTCTGGCTGCCGGTGCAGAACCTCGGCATGATGACGCGCACCGTGAATCGCGTCTCGACGTCGGCATCGCGCGTGTTCGAGGTGCTCGACACCGTGCCGACCGTACAGAACCGGCCGGGCGCCCGCGTGCTCACGCCGCTCGCCGGCCACGTGCAATTCGCGGGCGTGACGTTCTCGTACGATGGCGTGCGCAACGTGCTGCGCGACGTCTCGTTCGACGTCGCACCCGGCGAGATGATCGGTCTGGTCGGCCCTTCCGGCAGCGGCAAGACCACGATCGTCAACCTGATCTGCCGCTTCTGGGACGTCAAGGCCGGGGCCGTGCGGCTCGACCACGTGGACGTGCGCGATCTCGAGCTGTCGAGCCTGCGCCGGCAGATCGGCATCGTCCCGCAGGAGCCGTATCTGTTCCACGGCACGATCGCCGAGAACATCGCCTACGGCAAGCCGGACGCGCGCCTCGAGGACATCATCGCCGCGGCACGCGCCGCGAACGCGCACGAGTTCATCACGTCGTTTCCGGACGCGTACGACACGATGGTGGGCGAGCGCGGCCAGACCCTCTCGGGCGGCGAGCGCCAGCGCATCAGCATCGCCCGCGCCCTGCTGCACGATCCCAAGATGCTGATCCTCGACGAGGCCACCAGCTCGGTCGACTCCGAGACCGAGGGCAAGATCCAGGATGCCCTCGCGCGCCTGGTCAAGGGCCGCACCACGTTCGCGATCGCGCACCGGCTGTCGACGCTGAAGAGCGCGCATCGCCTGTTCGTGATGAAGGACGGCGTGCTCGCGGAGCAAGGCACGCACGCCGACCTGTGCGACCGCCAGGATGGCGTGTACGCGAAGCTGTATCACGCGCAGACCGAGCGCGAGCTGATCGTTTGAGCACCGGAGGCGACCGAATGCGGACCCTCGACTTGCGGCGCGGCTTCGACGGCCGGCTGTTCCTGCTGAGGCAGGCGCCGGACGGGTCGAGCACGGAGGTGCCGGTGCAGGTGGCGCTGTGCTTCCCGTGGACGCGTCCGGATGCGTTCCTGAGCCTGCGCAACGGCGACGGCGGCGAGGAGCGCTTCCTCGAGAACTACCGCGACTTGCCGGCGGCCGCGCGCGAACTGCTCGAGGAAGAGATCCGCAAGCGCTACTTCGTGGCGCGCATCGTGCGCGTGGACGAGGTGCGCGACGAGGCCGAGCTGTTCCGCTGGAAGGTGCTCACCGACGCTGGGCCGCGCACGTTCCTCGCCTCGCGCACCGACCGGCCGCGACAGCTGCCTGGCGGCGGCATCGTGCTGCGCGACGTGAGCGGCGACGCGTACGTGATCCCCGACCCGAACGATCTCGATCCGGCCAGCCGCAAGCGATGCCTGGCAACGCTGTAGAGCCAGGGGCTGGAGCGGTCGCGCCGGGCGCGCAAGGACCTCAGCCTCGCGGCGCCATGACGACGGCGAGCGGCGCGCGCCGCGCCAGCGCCCACGCCGCCAGCACCATGGCGGCCGCGAGTCCCACGCAACCGCCGAGGCCGCCGAGGAGCGGGTCGACATCGGCGACGATGAGACGCCACACGCCATAGGCCTGGGCGTTGAAGCTGCCGTGGATGAAGCTCGCGAGGATCGTGCTGCGGTGACGCAGGGTCCACTCGCTCTCGAAGATGCCGAGCAGGGTCGTGAGCGCGCACATCCAGGCGATGCCCGCCCAGGGATGGCCAGGGTAGTTGAAGCCCATGAGAACGAGGGGCGCGTGCCAGAGACCCCAGATCACGCCGCCGATCAGGTGAGCTCGCACGCGCCCGAGCGGCAAGAGCTCCGGCAACAGGAAGCCGCGCCAGCCATACTCCTCGCCAAAGGCGAAGAGGCCGTTCAGGAACGGCGCGATGGTGATGGAGGCGATGGCGATGGCGGCGATCACGAGCCCCGCAGGCGGCGCGTTCGAGATGGGCTTGCCAGTGGCGGACTGCATCTGCGCGAGGAACGTGGCGAGCGAGAGATCGAGCTTGCCCAGACCGAGCAACACCGTGATCCCGTACACGACCGCGAACATCGCTGGCATGACCAGCATCACGATCAGGTAGGGCCGCAGCACGCCCACGTGCAGCCGCGCCGCCGGCGCACGCAGGCTCTCGCGCAGCACGATCTTGCGCACCAGCACGGCGCTCGCGCCTGGCACCCACATCACCGAGAGGATGACGAGCTGCGCGAACAGCGGCGGGAAGTGCGCGAGCGAGAAGCCGCGCGCCAGCATCACACCCTCGATGCCGAAGGTGAGGGCGAACGTGATCAGCAGGAAGACCAGCACGGCGCGTCGGTCCCGCATCCATCACCTCCTGCCACTGCAGCTACTGCTTCAGCTTCTGCGCGAACACTTGCTTCAGCTTGTCGACCTTGGGCGCGATCACGAGCCGGCAGTAAGGCTGCGAGCCGTTGTCGTTGAAGTAGTTCTGGTGATAGTCCTCGGCCCTGTAGAACTTCTCGAACGGCGCGATCTCGGTGACGATCGGGCGCGGGAACGCGTGTGCCGCGTCCAGCTCGCGCTTCGCCCGCTCGGCCAGCTCCTTCTGCCTGGCATCGTGGTAGAAGATCACCGAGCGATACTGCGTGCCCTCGTCGTTGCCCTGGCGATTGAGCGTGGTCGGATCGTGCGTGCCGAAGAACACCTCGAGCAGATCGGCGTACGAGATCTTCGCTGGATCGAACGTGATCTGACACACCTCGGCGTGGCCGGTGTCGCCGCCGCACACCTGCCGGTAGGTCGGATTCGCGACCGTGCCGCCGGCGTAGCCCGACTCGACCTTGACCACGCCTGCCAGCCGCTGGAAGACCGCTTCCACGCACCAGAAGCACCCTTCGCCAAACGTGGCAACCTCGGTCGGTGTGGATGGCATGCTCGTGTCTGCCTTGATGAGTGTGCTGGTTGCTGGGTTCGCGGTGCGCACGCGAACGCCGCGAGCGCGATCATGGAGATGACGATTGGCATCCGAGGTCATGAGTCGGTCCACTGGGCGCCGACGATGGTCGGCGCCGGGACCGTGGCGGTCGATCGCCGCTGATACTCGGCCTGCAGCTCTTGCACATGAGCGCGCGCGGCGACCGCGCGCCGGGTGTGCTGGTCGAGCTCGAGCCGCGCCGCCCGCAGCGCCTCGGTCGCATCGACCGCGGCCTGCTCTCGCTGCGCGAGCACCGCCTCGAGCTTCTCTGCTTCGCTTCGCTCCGCGGCCACCGCGGCCTCGGCCGCGGCGAGCGCTGCCGCCGCCCGCTGCCCCTGGTCGATGATCGCGGCCAGGTCGCGCCGGGCGGCATCGACCGTGGCCGCGATCGGCGCGACGGCTGCCTGGGCTTGCGCAGCGGCGGCCGCGAGCGATTGGTCCGCGGGCGCGGCCTGCGCGGCCTGGAGCAGCTTGGTCGCGAGATCGTTCGCCTGGGCTTGCATCGCCTCGCGCGCCGCGACCACACCCTCGGCTTGCTTCTGCTCTGCGCGCACCGCCGCCACCGCTGCCTGCGCTTCACCGATGCGCTTCTGCCGGTCCTCGATCCGCTGCGGTGCGGTCGCGATCAGCTGCGCCGTGCTCGCCCGATCCTGCTCTGCCTGCGCCAGCTTCACCTGCGCTGCGTCGACCGCGCGAGCTTGCTGCTCGCACTCGCTCTCGAGCGCCGCGAGCTCGCTGCGCGCGGCGTGCACGGTGACGTTGAACTGCGCCGCCTGCCACCTGGCGATGGCCGCTCTGGCAGCGGCGATGTCGTGATCGATCGCGGCCGCGTCGGCATTCGGCTGCGCGCGCGCCGCGTCCAGCTCGGCGAGGCCCTTGGTCGCCGCCTCGATGCGCGCTGCGAGCGTCGGCGGATCGAGGTCGAGGTCGCCCAGCCGCACGCCATCGGCGGCGCGGTACGCGCGCACCGCGCCGCTCCAGTCGCCGGCGATGACGCGCGCCCCCGCGTGGGCGAACGCCGCGTGCAGCGCGACATCCAGGAGCGGCTCGAGGTCGCGCAGCTTGACGCCGTCGCCTTGCCAGACGCGCACCACGCGATCGCGTCCGCTGGTGACCAGGCGGCCGTCGTGGGCGAAGGCCACCGACAGCGTGCCGCCCGGGTGTGCCGGCCACGACTTGACCTCGGCGCCGCTCGCCATGTCCCACAGCTTGACGCTGCCATCCTCGCTCGCCGAGGCGAGCACGTTGGCGTCGTCGCGGAACGCGATCGCGGTCACGGCGGCCTTGTGCCCGGCGAGCGCGGCATACTCCTGGCCGCTCTTCGCCTCCCACACCACCAGGCCGCCGGCGCGGTCAGCGCTCGCGAGCAGCACGCCGTCGGGACTGAACGCGAGCGCGCTCACCCAGTCAGTGTGCTTCTTCATCGTCTGCAGCAGCGCGCCGTCGGTGGTGGCGAGCACCTTCACGGTCTTGCCCGGACCGCCGAGCGCGATCCGCGATTGGTCCGGGCTCAGGCTCGCCGCGAGCACCACGTCGAACTCGTCGCCGAGCTGGGCGACGCGCTCGCCAGTGGTGACGTCGACCAGCACCACGCGGCCCGACTTCGCGGCCTGGCCGCCGCCCACGAGCAGCAGCCGGCCGCTCTGGCTGAACTCGAGCGCAAACGGCTCGCCCTCGGGGAACGGCAGCACGCCCACGAGCGCCAGGCCTTGCGTGTCATAGAGTAGCACCTGATGCTCGCCGGCGAGCGCGGCGAGCGGCAGCCACGGATCGATGGCGAGCGCGCGCAGTGGACCGGGACGCGCGGTGTGCTGCACCGGCTCGAGCAACAGATCGTTCGGCATCGGCGGCAGCTCGGCCGGCTTGCCGCTGGCAAGCGTCACCGGGTTGAGATCGATCTTCGGCCGCTTGCTCGCGACCGGCTTGCTGCCGGTGCGCTCGAGCACGCCGCCCGCAATCCAGCGACGAAATGCCTCGAGATCGCGCTCGGGCAGCCGGTCCTTCTTGCCGCGCGGCATGAACGGCTCGTCACGGTGCATCACCACGCGGTAGATCAGGCTCTGATCGGGCTCGCCTGGCACCACCACCGCGCCGCTGCTGCTGCCGGCGAGCACGCCTTGGTAGGTGCTCAGGTCAAGCCCGGCCTTCTTCTTGTCCGGGTTGTGGCACGCGAGGCACTCGTTGCGCAGGATCGGCAGCAGCGTGTCCTCGTACGTGGCCTCGCCGTCGGCCGGCGCCAGCGCGAGCAAGATCGTGGTGAGGCTGGTGATGGCGAACATGCGACTCAGTGGTTGAACAGGAACTCGCGCGAGTTGAGCAACGCCCAGAACACGTCATCGAGCGCCTCGCGCGGCTGCTGCTGCGCTTGCGCGAGCGGCTCCCGCAGCTTCGCCAGCTCGTCCTGGTCCGGCTTGCGCGAGAAGCAGCGCAGGTACAGCTCTTCGACGATCTCGGCGGGCGTGCGCTTCTGCTCGAGCAGCCGCGCGATCACCGGGCTCGCGGCCACCTTGCGCTGGACGGTGTCGCCGTTCAGCAAGTGCAAGGCTTGCGACAGATTCGGTTCCATCTTCACCTCGCACGAGCACACCGACTCGCGGCTCGAGCGGCCGAACGTGGTGAGGAAGTAGTTGCTGGTCTGGCCATCGGCGATCTGCACCGCCCGGTCGCCGAGCGGCAGCCCCTGGAACTTCTCCGGCACCTCGGTCACCTCGCTCAGGCAATCGAGCAGCACCTCGGCGCGTACCCGCCTGATCGCAGCGTGCGAGAAGTTGCGGTCATCGCTCGCGTTGCTCGGGTTGCACTCGCTCGCAAGCTGATAGGTGCGCGAGGTGCACAGGTCGCGCACGAACCGCTTGAAGTCGTAGTGATAGCCGGTGAACTTCTGCGCCAGCGCGTCGAGCAGCTCGGGATTCACCGCCGGGTTGCTGACGCGCACGTCGTCGACCGGGTCGATGATGCCGCGGCCGAGGAAGTGCGCCCACACCAGGTTGGCGAGATTGCGCGCGAAGTACGGGTTGTCGTCGGAGGCGAGCCAGCTCGCCAGCACCGCGCGGCGATCCTTGCCGGCGACGTCGGGCTCGGCGCCGCCCAGGAACTTGGGCTTCATCACGCGGCCGCCGACCGGATGCGTCGCCTCGCCGCCGCCGCTGTTGAAGACGATGGTCTCGCGCGGATCCTCGGCGGGCTTGCGGCCGATCTGCGCGAAGAACGCCGCGAACCCGTAATAGTCGTTCATGGTCCAGCGATCGAACGGATGGTTGTGGCACTGCGCGCACTGCACGCGCATGCCCATGAACGCCTGCGCCGTGTTCTCGGCGATCTTGAGCGAGTCGCGCTCGACCTCGAAGTAGTTGGTCTCCGGATGATGGTAAGTGCCGCCGGTCGCTTGCAGCAGCCCGCGCACGATCTGATCGACCGGCACGTTGTGGCCGAACTGCTCGTCGAGCCAGTTGAAGTAGAGTACCGCCGACTTGTAGCTCACCTCCAGGCTCGAGCGGATCTTGAGCAGCTCCGCGAACTTCATCACCCACAGCTCGACGAACTCCTTGCGACCGAGCAGTTCATCCACCAGCTGCTCGCGCTTGGCCGGATCGGCGCTGCCGATGAACCGGTCGAAATCGGCGCGCGTGGGCAGCAGGCCGACGATGTCGAGGAACGCGCGGCGCAGGAACACTTCGTCCTTGCACAGCGGCGACGGCGTCACGCGCAGCTTCGCCAGCTTCGCGTTCACCAGCCGATCGATGTCGTTCGCCGCCGGCAGCTCCGGCAGCGGCGTGCCGCCCTCGCCGGCAGGCACGACGATCACCTGCGTGCCGACGGTGAACGTCGCGAACCGCGCCATCACGAATGCCTCGCCGCGGCTGCCGGTGGTGATCACGCCATCGTCCGACACCTTGGCCGTGGTGTCGTTGTTGGTGAGGAACAGCGCGAGGCGGGTCACGTCGCGATCGCTGCCATCGCTGTAGTGCGCGCGCACCGTGAGCGCTTGCGTCGCGCCGCCCTGCGCGAGCACCATCTGCTTCGGCAAGATCTCGAGCGAGTCGGGCGCCGCGACCTCCGGCGGGTCGGCGGGCGCACCCGCGTCGAGCCAGCGCAGCAGCGTGGCGGCGAGCGGGCTGTCCGCGCCGAAGCGCGTGCCACCGGTGTGCGGCACCCGGCCCAGCGCCTTGTCGATGATCAAGCTCTCCACCGGCAGCGCGAGATCCACCCGCCGCGTCGGCGCCTCGCGGGTCAAGCGGTAGTAGTCGCCGTCGGGATCGAAGCCGAACAGCGACAGGCGAAAACCGTCCTTGCCGCGCGCGGCGCCGTGACAGCCGCCGCTGTTGCAGCCGCCCTTCATGAACACCGGCATCACGTCGAGCTTGAAGCTGATCGGCCGATCCTGCGCCGCGGCGCTCACCTGCAGCGGGACGCTCACGGTCTGGTCTTCGAAGCTCACCACCAGCTGGCCGTGGCCGTCGGCGGCCGGACGCACGACGTTGCCCTCGATCTTGACCAGGCCCGGGTCCGAGGCGGTGATGGCGACAGCGCGCGTGACGTCGCGGGTGATGCCGTCCGGCTGCAGGAGCCGGCCCACGAGCGACTGCTCGTCGCGCGCGGTCTCGAGCGAGACCTGCGCCGGGAACACCTCGAGCACCGGGCGCGCCGCGCGCGGGTGCTCGTGCTGTTCCGCGAGCCGCAGCTGCTCGAGGCGCGATAGCGGCTTCGCCGCGGCCGCGGGTGGCGGCGGCGGCGGCGGTGCGGCGGCGCTGGCCGCCACCGGCGCTGGCGGCGGGTCGACCCGCAGCACGCCGCCGTGGCCCAGGTTGTGCAGCACCGGCTCGCCGTCCTGCATCACCGTCACCTGGCAGAACAAGGTCTTGTGCTGGCCCGCGGGGGTCCTGGCGTCGGTGTTCACCGTGAACACCGCCTGCTTGTCCTGTGCCGTGATCTCGACGTCGGCGGCGCTGGCAAGGGACGGCAACCCCACCAGGTGAGCGATGGCCTTGCCCGTGAACGGCAGCTTCGGCTCGATCTCGCAGAACACCTGTGCCGGCTTGCCCTGCTCGGTCGCTGCCATCGCGAGCTTCATCGCCAGCATCGGCGGCGCCACCTCGAGATCGGTGAGCTCGGAGGCCACCCACAGCGGCCCGCCCACGTCGGCCATGGCGAGCACGCAGATCTTCCACTTGCGCACCTGCGCGGCGTCGTTCGCGTTGATCGGATAGAGACCCTCGGTCTGGTTCGCGGGAATGTCGATGGCCGCGGCCGAGCCGACGCCGGGCGGGTTGAACAGCATGCGCACCGAGACCGGTGCCGTGAACCCGGCGCTGCGCTCGACCACCACGCGCAGATTCATCGCCCCCGACTGCACGAGCGGCGCCTTGGGCGCGATCAGGTGCACCTTGAACGGCGCCTCTTGCGTGACTGCCACCGCGAGCTGGTTCACGCGCGCAGTGTACAGCGTTTGATTGTTCGGTCCGATCACGAGCTCCGCCGCCTGCGTGTAGCGGCCCGGCGCCTTGACGTTCTCGTCGGCGCACTTCGCGGTGAGCGCACACGCTTTCGCCGCCAGCGGCGCATCGGCCGCCGCCGCGAACACCACCGGCAGCAGGTCGAGGTTCGCGGCGAGGTTCTCGCACTCCATGGCGACGCCTTCCGGCAGGTCGGGCGCGCTCAGCACGACTTCGCCGCCGAAGTCGGCGCGCGTGCCGCGCACCAGCGTGGCGAAGCGATTGCCGCGCGGCACCGCGATCGCCTGGCGCTCCTGCGAGTTCTGGTTCACCTGCGGGATGGTGAGCGTCAGGAAAGGCTGCGTCGGGCGCACCACGAAACGATACGCGTAGTCGCTGCCGCCCTGGCGCAGGTGATCGGTGAGGTAGGCGACGAACTCACCGTCGCTCGGGACGTTGAAGCGCAGGTAGCTGTCGGGCCCGGGCGAGTCGTCGTTGCTCGCGATCAGCGCGCCGTTGGGATCTGTCAGGACCAGCACCGAGTCGAGCGGCGAGCGCAGTGCGCGTGCCACCACGCGCAGGTCGAGCACCTGCCCCTTGCTGGCCTTGAAGCGGAAGAAGTCCACGTCGCCCGGCTTGCCGATGACGCCGTTGAACGCGAGCGGCGGCTCGGCACTGGCGACGTTGGCGGCGGCGAGGTCGTCGTTCGGCTCGACCTCGATCTGGTTGTCGAACGGCGACACGCGCAGCGCGTTGGGTGTCGGCGCGAGCAAGCCGTCCTGCTCGGCGACGATCTTGAGCTCGGTCAGCTCGTTCGGCAGCGTGAGCTTGCTCGCGAACGGGCCGCGCACGTCGCCGAGATAGGTGAGTGCGATCTCTTGTCCCTGGCGACCGCCGAGCGGCAGCGTGCTCGTGGGCCGCGGGAACGTGCCCACGTGCAGCAGGTACATGCAGTTGCCGTTGCCGCCGAACGAGGCGTCGCGGACGCGGATCACGTACTTGCCATCCACCGGCGCGATCACCGATGCGATCGGATCCTGCAGCGCGAGCGCGGTATCGTCCGCCGATGCGAGCTCGAAGCGATCGGGGTTCAGGATCGCGACGTGCGGATCGAACAGCGTGGTCGCGAGCCGCATCCCGACCACCTCGGCGGTGAGCCGCGTGCCCTGTTTCGCCTCGACCACGAACCCGTCGACGTCCTCGGTGTCGATCACGCCGGCGACGGTCGTGTTGAGCGCGATCGCCTGCGCGTGATCGAAGTCGTTGTTGGGCTCGGTCTCCGGCACGATCGGATATGGGCTCACCCAGAACGTGCGCAGCTCGGAGATGCCGGTCGCGGTGCGCAAGCGCAGGCAGTGCTCGCCGATCGCAGCATCGGCTTCGATGCGAGCGGTTGCCTTCACCTGCGTCGCACTCACCGCCTCGAGCTTGGTGACCGTGATGCCGGTGCCGAAGAACAGGATCTCCTGCGCATCGGCCAGGCGCGCGCCGTTCAGCGTCAGCGACACCTCGGTGCCACGCTGCGCGCCGCGCGGCAACACGATGTGCAGCTCCGGCGTTGCCGCCCGTGCCGCGAGCGGCAGCCATGTCGAGAACAGCAGCGCGAACAGCGTGGCACGCATGGTCAACCGATCAGCCCGTCCACGACCTTGCCGCCGCGCACGATGTCGATCGGCCGGTTGCCGGACGAGAGCAGCCGCTTGTTCGGATTGATGCCGAGCTGATGGTAGATCGTCGCGGCATAGTCCTCGACCGTGAGCGGATCGTTGCCGGGCTCGGCAGCGGTCGCGTCCGATGCGCCGTACACGTGGCCGCGCTTGATGCCGCCGCCCGCGAGCACCACGCTGAACACGCGCGGCCAGTGGTCGCGCCCCTCGGTCTGGTTGATCTTCGGCGTGCGGCCGAACTCGCTCGATACCATCACCAGCGTCGCGGCGAGCAGTCCGCGCCGATCGAGGTCGCGGATCAGCGCTGCGAACGCCTTGTCGAACGCCGGCAGCTGCGCGCGGAATCCCTGGGCGATGGCCGAGTGATGGTCCCAGCCGCCGTAGGTCAAGCTCACGAACCGCACGCCGCCCTCGACCAGCCGGCGCGCAAGCAGCATGCGCATGCCCGCCTCGTTGCGCCCGTACTCGTCCTTGATCGCATCCGGCTCGGCGTTCAGGTTGAACGCCTCGCGCGCTTCGGGCGAGCTGATGATGCGATATGCGCTCTGGTAGAAGGAGTCCATCGCGTCGATCGCGTCCGACTTCTCGAGCGCGCGGAAGTGCTGGTCGACCGAGGCGAGGATCGTGCGGCGCCGATCGAAGCGCGCCGGGTCGATGCCGCTCGGCAGCTGCAGGTCGCGCACCGTGAAGTTGCCGCTCGCCGGATCGGCGCCGACGCTGAACGGTCCGTACGCCGTGCTCAGGTAGCCGCTGCCCGCGTAGGGGTTCGGCATCGACGGCACGCACACGTACGGCGGCAGCGCGGTCTTCGGAAGGAACTCCTCGGCGATCACGCTGCCGAAGCTCGGGTACTGGATGGCCGGGCTCGGCCGGTAGCCGGTGAACATGTTGTGCGTGCCGCGCTCGTGCGCCGCCTCGCCGTGCGTGAGCGACCGGATCACCGTGATCTTGTCGGCGATCTGCGCCGTGTCCCGCATCAGCTCGGAGAGCTGCAGCCCGTCGACCTTGGTGGCGATCGCGTTCAGCGGCCCGCGGTACTCGATCGGCGCGAGCGGCTTGGGATCGAACGATTCCTGGCTGGCGATCCCGCCGGGCAAGAAGATGTGGATGACGGCCTTGGCGCTACCTTCCTTGGCCTTGTCCTGCCCGGGAAGCGCGACCGGGCCTTCCTCGGCGCGCAGCTCGAGGAACTGGCTCAGCGTGAGGCCGAGCCCGCCGACGAGGCCCACGTACAGGAACTCCCGGCGCGCGAGCGGAGGATGGTCCATGGTGAGGACTCCGAGGGAGCGGTGCGAACGACCACGAGAAGTTTAGCACCTCGCGCGCGCGCCTGCGAGTGCGCCGCAGCCCCGCCCGCCGGGCAGCATCGAGTGGCGGCCGCGACGCGGTTCGCGCGGAGCCCGTGATGCCTGCCCGCCGCGCACGCCTGGGGACCGGGCACTTGATGACACCGCAGAACGCGCTCGTCAAGGTAGCTCGATGGTCTCCTGACGAATGACGCAACGCCGGGTCGGTTTGGCGGCGGCGCGAGCGGCGGCACGTCGTGCGAAGCGAAGCCGGCTCAGCGCGAGCCCTTGCCGTCGAGCTGCTCGATGGTTGCGCAGGACGGCGGCCGGCTCGCCTGCAACCGCTTGGCGGTTGCCTCGGCAGCGCGCAGCGCGCGCAGGAAGTTCTGGCCGGCGATCTTCTTCAGGTCGGCATCGCTCCAGCCGCGGCGGATCAGCTCGGCGAACACCAGCGGATACTTCGACACGTCGTCGAGGCCTTCCGGCCAGCGGTCGTTGCCATCGAAGTCGCCGCCGAAGCCGATGTGGTCGACACCCGCCACCTTGCGCACGTGATCGACGTGGTCGGCCACCTGCGCGATCGAAACCTTCGGCAGCTTCAGCGTGGCGAACATCTCCTTGTAGATGCGCTCGCGCTCGGCGGCGTCGCCGATCGAGGCGGTGCGCTTCTTGTAGTCGAGCCACACGGGTTGCGTGACGTCGGCGAGCTCCTGCGAGACGAACCCCGCCACGAACGTCACCATCACCACGCCGCCGTTCGCCGGCAACCGCTGCAAGATGTCGTCGGGCACGTTGCGCGGCACGTTGCAGACCGCGCGCGCGGACGAGTGCGTGAAGATCACCGGCGCCTCGGAGACGCGCAGCGCGTCGTCCATCGTCTCCGGCGCCACGTGCGAGAGGTCGATCAGCATGCCGAGCCGGTTCATCTCGTGCACGACCTCCTCGCCGAAGCGCGTCAGCCCGCCGTGTCGCGGCGTATCGCCGGCCGAGTCGGCCCAGTCGAGCGTGACGTTGTGCGTGAGCGTCATCGATCGCACGCCGAGGTCGTAGAACGCGCGCAGCGCGCCGAGCGAATTCTCGATGGCATGGCCGCCTTCCATGCCGAGCAGCGACGCGATGTGTCCGCGCGCGTGCTCGCGCTCGATGTCGTCGGCGGTGAGCGCGAAGGCGAGCTGGTCGGGATAGCGGGCGATCACGCGGCGCGCGATGTCGATCTGCTCGAGCTGCTCCTTCGCGTAGCCCTGCGCCCGGTCCTCGCCCGGGACGTACACGGACCAGATCTGCGCGCCCACGCAGCCATCACGCAGGCGCGCGAGATCGGTCGCGCCCGCGGTCTGCTTGCGCAGATCGTACGCCTCGACGTCGCGCGGCGCGGTCGGTGACTCGCGAATTGCCCACGGCAGGTCGTTGTGGCCGTCGACGAGGATCGACTCCTTGAGCAGCTCGCGTGCGTGACCGAGCGCGCCGTCAGCCTGCGGCGCGGGCACCAGAACCATCAGGGCGCTCACGGCGATCGACAGCGGCATGGGTTTCTCCAGGGCGAGGATCATGAACGGGGCGCGGCCAGCGTCGCACAGCCCGGCGCGACGCGCAACCACCTGCTCGGGGCGGATGGCGCGCCAACCAGCTCGATCCGGCGCGCGTGGCCCTGGCGGCATCGCACTCACCAAGGGTGACGCGAACCGCGGCACGACCGCCAGGATGGATGCGCTGGCGCTGCGACGCTACAGTGGTTCCCGATCGACGGCAGAGGGGCGTTCTCGTCCGGAGACTGCGGATGTTCGATGACGCTCGGGACGCACGCATCAGGGCGGCCGCATTCCAGTGGTTGTCGGCAATGACCGGACGGCACGGCGACGTGCTGCCACGCAGCGTTCTCGCCAGTGGCTTCGTGCTCGACGGAGCGCGTGTCCCGCTCGTGGGGCCTCAGGGTATCTTCAAACCGCAGGTTCTGCGGCACGCACCGCTTTCGATCACGACCACCCCCAGCGGCCCCTATGACGACGCCTTTCTTCCGGATGATCTGCTGCGCTACCGCTACCGCGGCACCGACCGAGAGCACGCGGACAACCGTGGTCTGCGCTTCGCCATGGAGCATCGTCTGCCGCTCGCTTACTTTCACGGCCTGGCCCCCGGTCGATACCTTGCCACCTGGCCGGTATTCGTCGTGCACGATGATCCGGATGAGCTCGCGTTCTCGGTTGCAGTGGACGACCAGGCGCACGCCATCATCACGGGGGACGCCGCCGGCGCATCGATGGTGCGTGACGATGTCGAGGATGCACGGCGCAGGTATGCCACCGCAGCGGTGCGGGTCCGCCTGCATCAGCGGGCTTTCCGCGAGCGCGTGCTGGCCGCGTATCATCGGCAGTGCGCCTTCTGCCGACTGCGTCACGAGGAACTGCTGGACGCGGCGCACATCGTTGCGGACGCTCGACCCGCGGGCGAGCCGCTCGTGCGCAACGGACTCTCGCTCTGCACGCTGCATCATTCCGCCTTCGACCGGTCGTTCGTCGGCCTGCGACCGGACTACGTCATCGAGGTGCGGCCCGACGTCCTCCGGGAACGCGATGGCCCGACGCTGGTGCACGCGATCCAGTCGCTGCATGGCGCCCGCATCGTCTTGCCGAGCAATGCCAGGTTGTATCCAGATCGAACATTGGTCGAGCAGCGCTACGCGGAGTTCCGGCAGGCGATGTGATCGAGCGGGCCGCCTGCAGCACGCCGTCTGGCGATGCGAGGTGAGTCAGATTGCGCGGTGCGCCGCTCAAAAACACCCACCCGGTGCCCGCGGATCGGGACCTCGGCGGCTTGTGGATTCGCTGCTCGCGTCCCGGCCAAGCCTCGGCTATTATGAGAATCAGTCTCATTTACCGATAAGCTACAGCATGACCACCAGCCTCGACAACGTCACCCCCGGCTCGCTCGTGCGCCTGCTCTGCATCGGCGGCGAGCGCTCCTTCCGCTGCCGCTTGATGGAGCTCGGCCTGCTGCCCGGCACGCTCGTGCGCATGATCCGCAAGGTCGATCTCGGCGGCGTGCTCGAGCTCGAGGTGCGCGGATGCCGCCTGTCGGTGCGCCACAAGGAAGCGAGCGACCTGGTGGTCGAGGTGCCTGGCGCGCACGGCTGCCAGTTCCCATGCCGGTGATCGCGGAGCGCGAGATTCGCGTCGCCATCGCCGGCAACCCCAACACCGGCAAGACCACGCTGTTCAACCGCCTGACCGGCGCGCGCGCCAAGGTCGGCAACTATCCGGGCGTCACGGTCGAGCGCGAGATCGGCCGGCTCACGCTCGCCGGCGACCGCTCGGTCGAGCTGATCGACGTGCCGGGCACCTACAGCCTGTCGGCGCGCAGTCGCGAGGAGCAGATCGCGATCCAGGCGATCTGCGGCCTGCATCCGCTGCAGCGCCCCGACGCCGTGCTCCTGGTGGTCGATGCGACGCAGCTGGTGCGCAATCTCTACCTCGCGCTGCAGGTGATCGAGACCGACACGCCGGTCGTGATCGCGCTCAACATGAGCGACGCGCTGGAAGAGCGTGGCCTGGTCATCGACCGCGCAGCGCTCGAGCGCGAGCTGGGCGTGCCGGTGGTGACCGTGTCGGGCAAGACCGGCGCGGGCATCGCCGACGTGCGCGACGCACTCGATCGGGTGCTCGCCAACCCGGCTTGCGGCCGTCCTGGTCCGCGCTGGAACGCGAGCGACCCTGCGCTCGCGGCCGACATCGACGCGGTCGCCGAGGCGATCCCGGAGCGCTGGCATCTCGGCGAGGAGCAGCGCCGCCGCGCGCTGGCATTGTGGGCGCTGCTGTCGATCGACGAGCGCGACGAGCTGATCGACACCCCCGACGCGCTGCGCCAGGTGGTGCACGAGCGGCGCAAGCTGGCGACCGCCGCGGCGCGCGAGATCGAGAGCGAGATCATCCGCGGCCGCTACGGCTGGATCGACGAGCGCGCGCCGCGCTTCCTGCACGCCAAGCCCGACCTCAAGACCAGCATCACCGACCGCATCGATCGGGTGCTGCTGCACCCGGCGCTCGGCTTCACGATCTTCCTGCTCGCCATGGGCGTCGTGTTCCAGGCGCTGTTCAGCTGGGCCAAGCCGGCGATGGATCTCATCGATGCTGGCTTCGGTGCGCTCGAGCAGGGCGTGCTGCAAGCGCTGCCGCAGGGCTGGTTCGCGGACTTCCTCGCCCGCGGCGTGATCAACGGCGTGGGCGTGGTGCTGATCTTCCTGCCGCAGATCCTGTTGCTGTTCTTCTTCATCGGCCTGATGGAGGACACCGGCTACATGGCGCGCGTGGCGTTCATGATGGACCGGTTGATGAAGTCGATCGGCCTGCACGGGCGGGCGTTCGTGCCGATGCTGTCGGGTTTCGCGTGCGCGGTGCCCGCGATCCTCGCCACGCGGACGATGGAGCGCCAGCGCGATCGCGTGCTCACCATGATGGTGGTGCCGCTGATGACGTGCTCGGCGCGCCTGCCGGTGTATACGCTGATCATCGCTGCGCTGTTCGCGACCGACGTCAAGGTGCTGGGCTTCTTGCCCGCGCCCGGCATGATGATGGTCGGGATGTATCTGTTCAGCACCGTGATCGCGCTCACCGCCGCGGCGGTGCTGGGGCGCACGCTGCTGCGCGCGCGACGCGTGCCGTTGATCCTGGAGATGCCGCCGTACCGCATGCCGCACTGGCCGAGCGTGCTGCGCATGATGTGGGTGAAGACCAAGAGCTTCATCACCGACGCCGGCAAGGTGATCGTGATCTGCTCGGTGGTGATGTGGTTCCTGCTGCGGGTCCCATGGAGCGCGGAACAGGCGCAGCCGTTCCGGGCGGAGCGCGGCCAGGTGGCAGCGGCGGTGCTGAGCGAGAGCGATCGCGCCGCACAGCTCGCCGCGATCGATCACCGCGAGGAGGCCGCGCGACTGCAAGCCAGCCTCGGCTGCCGGTTCGGCCGCGCGATCGAGCCGGTGCTCGCGCCGCTCGGCTTCGACTGGAAGCTCGGCATCGGCGTGCTCGGCGCATTCGTCGCGCGCGAGGTGTTCGTGGGCACCATGGGCGCGGTGTTCGGCCTCGGCTCGGAGACCGACGCGGCCTCGGGCGCGCTCAAGGATCGCCTGCGCGCCGAGACGCGCGCCGACGGCAGGCGCGCCTACACGCCGCTGGTCGGCCTGTCGGTGATGATCTTCTTCGCGCTCGCCTGCCAGTGCATGTCCACGCTCGCCACGGTCAAGCGCGAGACGCAGAGCTGGCGCTGGCCGGCATTCCTGTTCACGTACATGAGCGTGCTCGCCTACGTGGCGAGCTTGCTCGTGTACCAGGGCGGCAGGCTGCTCGGCTTCGCCTAGCGACGAACCAGTTCTTGCGTGAGTCGCTCGGGGTCACCGGACATCACCCTGGTGACGAGGACTCATGGAACTGGATGACCGGATCGCTCACTACCGGGGGCCGTTCCTGCTCGTCGGCCTGTGCGCGCACACCATCCTGCGCACGCCCAGGCGCACACCGGTCACTGGCTCGTCACCGTGATCGCATTGCTGATCGAGTAGCCGCCGGGCGCCTGCGCATCCAGGATCAGCACTTGCACCCAGTGCGTCACGGACGCGGGCTCCGCGGGCCAGGGTACGGTGATGTCGAGCTCACCGATGGGGCCGGTGCTGGCGACGCCGACGATGTGCACCTGGGGAATCAAGGTGCCGCCGCTGGGCAGCCGTTTGGAGACCGGGAGCAACGAGCCGATGAACACCGCGATGCTGTTCTCGAGCGCCTGCTTGAGCGTGATCTCGACCGGTATGCCGCTGCTCGGGAAGCCGACGCCGCGCAAGCGCGGCTTGCCGTGCGTGCCGCCGCGGTCGCCGCCGAGCACCGCCCAAGGCGAGGGATTGCCGGAGATCAACTTGATGTAGCTGTTGTCGGGAGCGCCGGCGACGACATCGGCGAAGCCGTCGCCGTTCGCGTCGCCAACGACGTCGATCGAGAAGCCGAAATCGTCGCCGTTCTGCTCGCCGTCGTCGGTCCACAGGAGCGCACCGGTCTTGCCGGAGTAGGCAGCCACCTGGCCGGGGATGTAGCCGATGCTGTTCTGCATGCCCAGCGCGAAGTCGGGGTAGCCGTCCAGGTCGATGTCGGCGCCGCCCGAGGTCGCGCTGAACGAGCCGGTGACCGCGTGGATGGTGCTGAGATCGGTACCGGACAGGACGAGCGCCTGATCACGGTAACCGAGGACGAGGTCGGGAACGCCATCCTGGTTGACGTCGCCGGCGCTGTGCACGCCAGACCAACCGAGATCCACGCTGCCGCCGGTCTTCTCGCGCAGCACGGTGAAGTCCTTGCCCGAGATCACACGCAGCAAGCCGGGCGCGAGCGAGTGTAGGCGAAGTCGGGCACGCCATCGAGGTTCACGTCGCCCGTCGCCGCCACCGACCAGCCCAGCTCCTGGCTCGACTCCCAGCCGTCCTGCTCGAACAGGATCGAGCCGTCGCGGCCGGAGAACAGCAGCACCGCGCCGTCGTAGAAGTGCCCCACGCTCGCTTGCGGCGTGCCGACCAGCACATCGTCGTGGCCGTCGCGGTCGACGTCGCCGGCGAACGCGAGGCACTGCGAGTACTGCGCCGTCGCATCGATCGGCAGGTCGAGCAGCAGGGTCGCGTCCTTGCCGGAATACACCTTGATGCGCACTTGCGGATACGGGTCCCAGCGACTGCTCACGGCGAAGTCCGGATAGCCATCGGCGTTGACGTCGCCGCCGCCGGCGACGAACTCACCGAAGTAGTCGGCCTGCGAACTGATGCGGAACAGGAGCGCGCCATCGATGCCCGAGCGCACCTCGGCATAGCCATCGAGGAAGTACGCGGCGGCAATGAAGTCCTGGTGTCCGTCCCGATCGACGTCGCCGGCGCTCCCGACCGCGCGCCCGAGGTTCTTGCTGCCGTTGAACCGATACAGCTCGTTCGGCTCCTGCGCGAGGGCGAGCGGCGCGCTCAGCGACACGAGTGCGAGCAACAGGCTGGTGCGCATCTAGTCGTCCTTTCCGAGGCCGATGGTGAGCGCCAGCCCGGCGGAGAACGACACGCCCAGCGAGGCGCCGGCGTCCTTCTCGAGCAGCTGCAGGTACACGGTCGCGCCGAGGAACGGCACGTCGCAGGGCACGTGGATGATGGGTGCGAAGCCGGTCGCGGGAATCACGAGCGGGATGGCCTGCAAGGGCAAGACCAGCAGCGTGCCGCCCCAGGCGGTGGGCAGCGAGGCCTGGCTCAGGCCGGCGAAGATGACGCCCGGCGTCTGCACGCCCGCCGAGTTGCCCACCGTGAGGGTGATCTGCGTGCACAGCACCGGCAGATAGTTGGCCGTGAAGTCGGGGATGCCGTCGGTTCCCGGCCAGCCGCTGCCGTAGTTGCTGAAGGAAGATTGGTAGGTGAGGCCGGAGTACACGACGATCATGTCGTCGAACGAGGCGCCGACGATGTGTTCTGCCACGCCGTCGTGATTGATGTCGCCCACCAGCGCCGAGCTGATGCCAAACGCGTTGCGCGTGCTGTCGTAGCGCCGCAGCTGCTGGCCGGTCTTGCCCGAGAAGATCCTGACGTAGCCACGGTCGTTCAGGAACGAGCCGCCGAGGAAGTCGGCGAACCCGTCTTGATCGATGTCGCCCGCGCCGCTGACCGAGAACCCGAAGAAGTTGCTGCTGCTGTCGCCGTCGGCGGCCCACAGGCCGGCGCCGTCGGTGCCCGAGCACACCTTGAGGTGGCCCTTGTTGCTGTTCTGATTGGGTGCGCCGCCGATGAAGTCGGGAGTACCGTCGCCGTTCACGTCGCCGGTGGCGGCGGCGGCCCAGCCGAACGAGCCGAAGGCGCCGTCGCCGGTCGCCTTGAACAGGAACGCACCGGTGCTGCCCGAGTACACGCGGATCGCGCCGTTGACCGTGTCGGCGGGATCGCTGGCGAGGAAATCGGGCAAGCCGTCGTGGTTGACATCGCCCACGGCTGCCAGCGACAGGCCGAACACATTGTCCGAGCCGTGCACGGTGAACAGCGTCGTGCCATCCTTGCCGGAGTACATGCGCACGTAGCCGTTGCGCGACGTGGGCCATGCCTCGACCAGCACGTCGGCATAGCCATCCGCATTCACGTCGCCCGCCTCGCTCACCTCGTAGCCGAGGTTGTCGCTGGCAAGATCACCGTAGAAGGTGTAGATCACGGTGCCGTCCTTGCCGGCGAACACGCGTGCGTAGCCGCGCTTGCCGAGGCCAGCCTGGCTGGCGCCGACGATCACGTCGGCGAAGCCATCGGCGTCGACGTCACCGGCGCTCGAGACCGTGTCGCCGAAATAGTCGCCGCTGAGATCGCCGCGGAAGGAATACAGGAGCGCATTGTCGCGGCCGGAATACACGAACGCGCCGCCCGGAGTGGCGTTGCCGACGTGATAGTCGCCGGCGCCGACGATGAAGTCGAGGAAGCCATCGGCATTCACGTCGCCGGCGCCGTCGACGGCGGACCCATAGCGATCGCTCGGGTTGCCGGCATCGCGGAACAGGGCATGCTGTGCGAACGCGACCGGCGATAGGGGCAGCAGGAGGACGGTCAGACCGAGGCATCGGCGCATGGTGACCTCCACGGGGTGGGAATCGACGCCGTACGATAATGACCGCCCGGCAAACGCGCAAGGCGGGTGGCGGGAGGCCCTCGCCGCTGCGTGTTTGGTGCGTGCCGTCCGGCGTGCCGGAGGTTACAAGATCCGCTCCGACTTCTGGAGTCGCCGCCCCATGGAACCACCGATCGGCGCCCGCCGGCCGCTCAAGTCGCGCGACACGGCGTGGGCTCGCGGGCTCGCGCAGCTCGTGGCGCGAGCCGGCGTCCGTCCCAATCAGATCTCGTTCGCGAGCGCGGTGCTCGCGCTTCTGGGCGGCACGTGCTTCTTGCTCACGGCGCAGCCGCTCGGTGCGGCCCTGCGCATCGGCGTGCTGCTCGCAGCAGCTGGTTGCATGCAGCTGCGGCTGGTGTGCAACCTGATCGACGGAATGGTCGCGGTCGAGGGCGGGATGCGCAGCAAGACCGGCGAGATCTGGAACGAGCTTCCGGATCGGTTCGCCGACGGACTGTTCTGCGTGGGTGCCGGTTACGCGCAAGGCGCGTGGGCGATGCAGCCCGTGCTGGGCTTCACCGCCGCGATCCTGGCCGTGATCACCGCCTACGTGCGCGCGCTCGGCGCCGCGGCGGGCACGGGCCAGCATTTTTGCGGGCCGATGGCGAAGCAGCAGCGCATGGCCGTGCTCACGCTCGCGTGCCTGCTCGCGGTGGCCGAGGTGGCGATGGGCTGGCCGGCGCGTGCCGTGGGCGCGGCGCTCGCGCTGGTCGTCGTGGGCTGCGTCGCCACCATTGCCCGGCGGGTAGCGCGCATTGCTGCGATCCTGAACTCACGATGATCGCCACGTTCGCGGCTTTCATGGCCCGCTGCATCACGGGTGCCGGTGTGCGATGGGTGGGGTGCGAGCCCAGCGAACGCCAGCGCATCTATTTCGCCAACCACACGAGCCACCTCGACGCGCTCGTGCTGTGGGCCGCGTTGCCGTCGCACGTGCGCTCGCGGACGCGTCCGGTCGCGGCGCGCGACTACTGGGCGGCCGGCGTGCGCCGCTTGCTCGCGACGCGCGTGTTCCACGCGGTGTTGATCGATCGGCAGCGCGTCTCGGCGCACGCGAACCCGATCGAGCCGCTGCTCGAAGCGCTCGATCAGCACGCGTCGCTGATCATCTTCCCGGAGGGCGGTCGCCAGCTCAGCGGCGAGGTGGCGCCGTTCAAGAGCGGCCTGTTCCATCTCGCGCACAAGCGGCCCGCCGTCGAGCTGGTCCCGGTGCACATCGACAACGCCAATCGCATCTTGCCCAAGGGCGAGATCGTGCCGGTTCCATTCCTGTGCTGCCTGAGCTTCGGCGCGCCCATGCATCTCCTGGATGGCGAGACCAAGCCCGCGTTCCTCGAGCGAGCGCGCGCTGCGGTGCTCGCCTTGCGAGGACCCGATGGCTGATCACCGACTGATGTGGCTCGTCGGCATCGTGCTCGGCCTGCTCACCATCGCCTCGCTCACCAGCGCCGTGCTCAGGCGGCGCATCACGCGCGCCGAGACGCAGAAGACGCTCGCCAACCTGAGCGCGCGCATCAAGGCGTGGTGGGTGATGGTCGCGGTGTTCGTGCTCGCGCTCCTGGTCGGCCGGCTCGGCGCCGTGGCGCTGTTCGGGCTGGTGTCGTTCTGGGCCTTGCGCGAGTTCCTGACGCTCGCGCCGACGCGGCGCGGTGATCACCGCTCGCTGTTCTGGGTGTTCTTCGTCATCACGCCGCTGCAGTACGTGCTGGTGGCGATGCAGTGGTACGGGTTGTTCGTGATCTTGATCCCGGTCTACGCGTTCCTGTTCATCCCGCTGCGCAATGCCATTGCCGGCGACTGCGAGCACTTCCTCGAGCGCACCGCCAAGATCCAGTGGGCCCTCATGGTGTGCGTGTACTGCGTGAGCCACGCACCGGCGCTGCTCGGTCTGCCGATCCGCGGCTTCGAGGGCCGCGGCGGTGAGCTGCTGTTCTTCTTCGTCATGGTCGTGCAGATCAGCGACGTGCTGCAGTACGTGTGGGGCAAGACCTTCGGCCGCACCAAGATCGCGCCGGTGGTGAGCCCCAACAAGACCTGGGAAGGATTCGTCGGCGGCGTCGCCAGCGCCACCGTGATCGGCATGCTGCTGTGGTGGGTCACGCCTTTCCGGCCGTGGCAGGCGGGCGTGATGGCGCTGATCTGCACGCTGATGGGATTCGCCGGCGGACTCACCATGTCGGCGATCAAGCGCGATCGCGGCGTGAAGGACTTTGGCACGCTCATCGAAGGCCACGGCGGCGTGCTCGACCGCATCGACTCGATCTGCTTCGCGGCGCCGGTGTTCTTCCACCTCACGCGCTACTGGTTCACGTGAGGCGGCCGGCGCGCTCGACCGTGAACCCGTCCGACACCGAGCCCGGTACAGTTTCGTTACTTCGCCCGCGCTCGGGCCTGCCTTACCATGACGCGCGTGATGGCTGTCTGCGCGACCACTCTCTGGCGCTCACTGCCGGCGCTCCTGTTCGTGCTTGCCGGCTCGAGCCTCGTCGTCGTGGGCTGGCGCTCGCTCGCCGCCGAGCGCGCGCTGGCCGAGGGCACGTGCCGCCGCCAGCTCGAGGCGATCGTGGCCGAGGCGGCGGCCCGGCTCAAGACCGCGGCGGCCGAGGCGACCGGCGTGGCGATGGGGCCGGCACCGCACGCGGTGGTCGCCGCGGGCGGGCGCTTCCTGGTGCCAGCGGAGCCGCGCGTGCGCGGTCGCCTCGAGCTGCCGAGCAGCGCTCCCGCGCGTGCGCGTCTGCAGATCGCAACAGCCGCGCAGCAAGAGGCGCAGGGTGACGTGGACGGTGCGCGCCAGATCTACCTGTCGCTGTCCCAAGACGGCGAGGAGCCGGCGTGCCGCTCGGTCGCGCTGCATCGGCTGAGCTGCCTCGAGCGCCGTGCCGGGAACATCGGCGCAGCGGGCACGCTCCTGCAAGCGTTCCACGACACGCTCCCTGCCATGAGCCAGGACACCTGGGAAGCGCTGTTTGCACGCGCCGCACGCGCGCACGACGACCCGCTGCTGCGCGACGATCTGTTGCTCGCGCTCGACACGGTGGACGAGCCGATCGCAGTCGCGCTGCTGCGCGAGTGCGGCCTCGCCGACGATCAGGCGGTTGCCGACCGGCGTGCGGCGCTCGAGCGCGTGCAGCGCATCCGCCCCCTGCTGGTGGAGGCCGCGGCGCAGCCGCGCGGCGCGCGCTGCGTGCCGCCGCGCGTGATTGCCTGGTGGACGGACGCCGAGCAGAGCGTGCGTTTCGCGGAGCGCGACGTGCCACCGCTGCCGAGCGGCGTCAGCCTGGTCGACGCGACTCAGATCCCGGCGCGCGACGACCTGCTC
>JAXMBY010000074.1:0-28482 GCA_046349655.1 Planctomycetota bacterium | reverse complement strand
CGTGGTGGACCTGTCCGGCCTCGAGGCCTGGTCGCGCGCCTACTTCCCGGACGCGCCGGTCGCGCTCGCGCAGCAAGGACACCTCGAGGTCCGCGCGCATGCGCGCGGCGGTCGCCTGGATCTCGAGCGCGCCCGGCTGTCGTTCGGCGCCGCGCGGCTCGCGCTCGAGCCGGCGTCGCTGCAGTCGAACGACCAGGACTGGCTCGATTCGACGCTCGACGTGACGATCAAGTCGGAGCAGCTGTCGCTCGCGGCGCTCACGCCGGCGGTGGATCTGCCGCTGAACGGCCAGGTGGAGGTGAACGGGCGGTTGCGCGGCTCGCTGCGCGATCTGCAAGGCGAGCTGCAGGCGCGCATCGCCAGCCTGGTGCTCGCCGAGGGCAAGGTCTTGCCGGTGCGGCAGCTCGAAGCCGACGTGGCCGGGAGCCTGACGCTCGGCGGCCCGCTGCAGTCGCTGCGATGGACCGCCGATCTGAACGTGCGCCATGGCTCGCTCAAGGTGGCGCCGCAGATCCCGGTGATCACCAGGATCAGTGCCGATCTCGAGGCGTCGCCGGCGAGCGCGATCTTGAAGGGGCTCGAGGCCGACCTCGGTGGCAGCGCGCTTCGCATCAAGGGCAGCCTGCCGATGCCGTGGCAGCACCAGCGGGCAATCGACCTGACCGTGGCCGGCGAGGATGTCCTGCTGACGCGCGCCAACGGTCTGCGCGCGCGCGCCGATGTCGATCTGCACCTGACCGGGCCGCTCGATCGCGTGCACGTGGGCGGCACGGTGCTGCTGCGCGATGGACGGTTCGTGCGCCACGTGCCGCTGCGACCATTCGCCCAGCACGTGCCCTCGCCAGCGGCGACGTTCCGGCCGTTCGTCATCGATCACGGGCTGCTGCAGGCGTGGACGTTCGACGTGAGCGTGCGCACGGTCGAGCCGTTTTCGGTCGACAACAACCTGGCGCGCGGCGGCGTGCGAATCGACCTCGCGCTCGCGGGCACCGGCGCGGCGCCCTATTTCACCGGCGCGGTCGACTTCTCGGCGATGCGGCTCACGCTGCCGTTCACGTCGTTCGACGTCGAGTCGGGCAACCTGCGCTTCAGCGAGCGCAACCCGTACGACCCGGACGTCTTGCTGGTCGCGCACTCGCGCCGGCGCAGCATCGACATCGATCTCGACGTCACCGGCACGTGGCAGGAGCCGCAGGTGGCGTTCGCTTCGAGTCCGCCGCTGCCGAGCGACGACGTGCTGCTGCTCGTGACCACCGGCCGGCTGCCCGACGAGTTCGCCGGCAATGCCGGCAAGCAAGGGCTGGCGCTGGCCGGCAGCTTCTTCGGCCGCGAGCTGTTCGCCGAGATGTTCGCGAGCTCGTCCACCGAGGCGCAGCAGGATTTCTTCGACCGCCTGGCGGTCGAGGTCGGCACCGAGACGAGCTCGTCGGGCCGCGAGAACATCTTGATCGAGTACGACCTGGCCGACCCCTGGTACCTGCAGGCCGAGCGCGACGTGTACAACGACTACAACATCGGCGTCGTCTATCGCATCCGGTTCCGATGAGGCGAGCCATGCTGCTCGCGGCAGCGGGCTGGGCGGGCTGGTTGCTCTTGCCGTGCTGCGCGAGCGAGCCCACCAAGGACGCGCCCACCGCAATCGAGTGGCGCGGCAACCGCGCGCTATCGGCGCGCGCGCTGCGGCGCGAGGTGGAGGACTCGCTGATCGTGTACCAGCGCAGCCGCAAGGTCGCCGCCATCGACGATGCCGCGTTCGCGATCGCCGAGCGCTATCGCCGCGAGGGCTATGCGGACGTCGAAGTGACCTACGACGTCGACCAGGAGGGCGCGAGAGTGCGCTTCGAGATCGTCGAGGGAGCGCGGGTCGTGCTGCGCAGCGTGTCGATCGACGGCAACACCCGTTACCCGGACGCTGAGCTGCAGGATTACTTCCAGGCGCCGGCGGAGGGCTTGCTCGAGTGGCGCAACGACGCGTTCGTGGAAACTGCCGTGGTGAGCGCGATCGGCCAGATCGCCGAGCGCTATCACGAGGATGGCTACCTCGATGCCAGCACCTCCGACTACCGCATCGACCGTCCCGACCGGGAGACGGCGGTGGTGCAGGTGCACGTTCACGAAGGCTCGCCCTACCACATCGGCCGGCTGCTGCTCGACATCGATCCCGCCGATCTCGAGCGGTATGCGCGCGCCAAGATCGTGCCGAAGGACGGCGATCCGTACTTCCCGCGGCTGGTGTCGCAGATCAAGTCGCAGCTGGTCATCGCGCTGCGCTCGCGCGGCTACCCCGATGCCGAGGCGCAGGTCCGGCCGATCCTCGATCGCGATGCGGCGCAGGTGACCGTGCTGGTGCGCGCCATGGCGGGCAAGAAGGCGCTGATCCGCGGCTTCAAGGTCGACGGCCTCGAACGCACCAGCGAGCGCGTGGTCATGCAGGAGCTCAGCCTCGCGCCCGGTGACAGCTACGACGGCGAGGCGCTCGACCGTTCGGTGCGGGCGCTGTTCCGGGCGGGGCTGTTCTCGCAGGTGCGCGTCAGCCACGAGTGGGTGGACGACCGCGGCGTGCTGATTCACATCCAGGTGACCGAGCGCGACGCGCGCTCGATCTCGTTCCTCGCCGGGTGGGGGAGCTACGAGCTGTTGCGCGGCAAGGTCACCTATGCCGATCGCAATCTGTTCGGCAGTGGCCGCCGACTGTCCACCTCGGTGCAGGCATCGATCAAGAGCGCGCGCTACGACCTCAGCCTCACCGAGCCGCATCTGTTCGGTTCGGCGTTCTCCGGCACCATCGCCGGCTACTCGAGCTATCGCCGCAACCCGAGCTTCACCGTGCGCGAGGGCGGCGCCTCGCTGTCGCTGGACCGCGACTGGACGCCGCATCTCGCCTCGAGCTTCGGCTATGGCTACAAGCGCAGTAGCCTGGTCGGCGTGCCGGATGCCGACGTGCCGGTGGACCTGATCGTCGATCAGCTCGGCGTTGGCGCGGTGTTCGTCAAGCTGCGCTATGACCGCCGCGACAGCCCGCTCGTGCCGCGCGCCGGGTTCGACGTGATCACGCAGGTGGACTTCGCGCACCAGTGGCTGGCGAGCGAGATCGACTTCACGCGGGTCAACCTCGGCGGCTCGTACCTGGTCCCGCTCGGCCAGCGCACCGTGCTGGCCTTCGGCGCGCGCGGCGGCGTGATCCTCCCGCAAGGCGACACCGACGCGATCCCGCTCCAGGAGCGGTTCTTCAACGGTGGCGAGAACACGGTGCGCTCGTTTCGCGAGGACGACCTCGGTCCCAAGGACGAGCGCGGCAATCCGATCGGCGGCGAGTACTACACGGTGTGGAATACCGAGCTGCGCCTGCCGCTGCGCGGCCCGCTCGGCGTCACCGTGTTCGCGGACGCCGGCAACGTCGGATTGCACGCGCGCGACCTCGGCTTGAGCGATCTGCGCTATGCCGTGGGCGCGGGCCTGCGCTACGACTTGCCGATCGGACCGATCCGGCTCGACTGGGGGAAGAACCCGAGCCCGCGCCACGACGAGGACAGCTGGGCGTTGCACTTCAGCGTCGGCTTCGCCTCTCTGAGGACTCGTCGCGAGCAGCGTGGGCTCGGGGTGCTGGTGGCCACGGATCCACCGGCGGCGGCGGGCGCTCCGGTGGCCGCGGCGGCGGCGGCGGTTCTTGCATTGCCAGGCCCGCTTGCCGGCGCCCGCCCACGCACCGATTGTCGAACGACCCACGCACGCGCTGGCCCATCAGTTGTCAACGATGAGCAGGCGTAGTCCGGCGCTGAACGAGTATCCCTTGCTCGCGCCGGGGTCCTCTTCCAGGATCTGGAAATAACCGCTTGCTTGGCACACCGAGACGTCGCACGGGATCGGCAGGCGCAGCACCGCGCGCGGCGATGGCACGAGCATCGTGCGCACCAGCGTCGGCGCCACCAGGAACGTGCCATCCCACGAGCTCGGGGTCGAGCTCGTCGACAGGCCGAACAGCAGATGGCCGCGAGTCGGCTGGCCGCGCGAGTTCTCGATCTCGATGCCGATCGTGTGGCACGGGATCGGCGGCTGCTGGCTGCCGATGCGCGGCACGCCGAGCGTGCCCGGCCAGCCAGTGCCATACGTCGACCAGTGCGACGCGACGTCGCGCGGCACGATCTTCCACACCGTGCCGGTGGCCCCGTCGAGGACGTACAGCTCGCCAAACGCATCCTCGCCGAACGAGAATGGCACCTGGATCGGCCCCCTGCCCACGGGCTCGAGCTCGCTCGTGCGATCGCGCGTTTCGGTCAGCCGCATGCCATTCCACCGCAAGGACAGGATGCGCGCCGTGCAATAGTCGGAGCAGAAATAGGCGCCCTGGATGCTCGGTATCGCGCAGCCGCGATACACATAACCGCCGATCACCGAGCAACCCTGATCGCGGCCATAGTCATAGATGGGTGGGGTGAGCTCGGGGCTGCCGCAGGTGCAGCCGGAGAGTCCCGTGCAGCGGCTCCCCTCGGTGCAGCGCCAGCCGTAATTCTCACCGCCCTGACTGAGCGCCGGCTGGAAATCGACTTCCTCACGAGCGTCCTGGCCCACGTCCGCCAGCCAGAGATCGCCGGTCAAACGATCGAAGCTGAAGCGCCACGGATGTCGCAAGCCGAGCGCCCAGATCTCGTCGAGCGGGTCGCCGGGGCCGACGAATGGATTGTCGGGCGGGATCGCATAGGGGAATTGCGAGTCCACGTCCAGCCGCAAGATCTTGCCGAGCAGGCTGCCGGGATCTTGCGCGCGGTTGTCGGGATCACGACCGGGGCCGCCGTCGCCGGTGGCGAGGTAGAGGTAGCCGTCCCTGGGGCTGAAGGCAATCATGCCGCCACTGTGATTGTGTCCCGGCTCGTCGATGACCAGCACGATCGCGGCCGACCAGGGATCGGCGACGTCGGGATCGCTGCTCACCTGGTAGCGCGCCAGCACCAGATCGCCGTTGCGGTCGATGTAGGTGACGAACAGGAAGCCGTTCTTCGCATACTGTGGGTGGAACGCAAAACCGCGCGCCCCTTGATCGTCGCCCACCGTGATCAGCGCGCCCAAATCGAGGAATGGCGTCGGCACGATCGCATGGTCGCGCAGGATGCGGATCTGTCCGCTCCACTGCTCCAGGACGAATAGTCGTGCCGCATCTCCCGGCGGCGCGCCTGCCAGCACCGGCCGCTCGAAGCCGGTGCCGGCAATGATCGTGGTGAGCGGCACCTCGTCGGCCGCGCGCGACGCACGACCAGCAGCGAGCAGCACGATGCACAGCCAACCCAGTTGCTTGGTCCGCGCCATGACACGATCCTCGAGAGGCTGGAGTTTCCCTGGTGGATGACGCGGTGCCGCTGCACAATTCGGGCCAGAGGCGGAGCAACGGACAGGTCGGCCGCGCACCTCCACTCCGGGTTGGTTGCAGCGGCGGCGCCGTGGTCAAAGTTACAGGATGAGTGTGTGATCTATCGACGCGAGCGGGTCGCACTTCACTCGGCGAGCTCGAGTCGGTGCTCGGCCCACCAGGCACGAAATGACCGTGCCTCGCCGTCGCCGGCGGCAGCGATCGACCCGCAAGCCTTGCAGCGGCAATGACGGATCCGCGCAAGAAAAACTCACGCCGCGCGTAACCACGGCGGGCTTCGCTCGTCGTGCGTCCAGAGGATTGCTCGATGACGCACGACGTGCACGATGCGCTGGTGAAGAAGTTTTTCTCGCAAAAGCGCCACGCGGCGAGCTTGCTCGCCGCGCTCGTGCCGAAGCGCATGGCGAGGCTGATCGACTGGTCCACGCTCGAACCGTGTCCGGCGACGTTCGTCGATGCGGCGCTGGGATCGCATCACGCGGATCTCCTGTTCTCGGCGCGGCTGCGCGGGACCGGCGAGCCGATCTACCTGCACGTCGAGCACCAGAGCACGCCGGAACGCATGCTGCCTCTGCGCACGCATGGCTACCATCAGGGCATCTGGTGGCAGCACGTGCATGCGCACCCGCGCGCGCGCTGGCTGCCGGCCATCTTCACCGTGGTGCTCTACCACGGGGCGCGCCGGTGGAAGGGGCCGCGCGATGTGCGTGATCTGATCCGCCTCGGACGAAGCGGGCGCGAGCCCGCGCCGTTGCCGTCGGCGCCGGTGATCGTGGCGGACCTCGGCAGCTACTCGGACGCGTGGCTGCAGGCGAAGGCGAACGGCGCGATCCCACGCCTGGTGCTGTTCTGCTTGCGGAATGCGCGGCGCAACGACCTGCTCATGCGCATCCGCGAGGGGCCGCCGTTGTTCCGGAAGGTGGCTCGGCTGCGGGATGGCGCCGATGCGATCCGCACGCTGGTGAGTTATATTCTGATGACCAACCGCAGCCTGGACCCGGCGGCGCTGGCACAAGCACTCAGGAAGCAGATTGGCGAGGAGGCGCGACAGCTCGTGAAGACCGTTGGCGAGAGGCTCATCGAGCAAGGACAGAAACGCGGTCGCGAGGAAGGCCGTGCGAAGGGGCGCGAGGAAGGGCGCGAGGAAGGGCGCGAGGAAGTGCTCGCGCAGCTCCGCACGGTGCTGCTGCGACAGCTCGCTCAGCGCTTCGGCAAGGTGGGCGAGCGGGCGCGCAAGCGAATTGCTGCTGCGCCGGGGGACCAGCTATCTCGCTGGGCCGAGCGCGTGCTGGTGGCCGCTTCCGTCGAGGAAGTGCTGCGGGCGTGACCTGACGCGCGACGTCGGCTCGCGTTCCGTCCGGCGCCGCCTCGACATTTTCTTGATTTGACCCGCGGCAACCAGCGCGAAGCGCGGCTCGACTCGAGCGATCTCTCGGCCATGGAGGACGCTCGCGCGGAAGGGGGTTGTTCGATGAATGCGATCTCGGCCTCGATCGGGACCATCAGCCTGGCCCTCCTTCTCGGCGCTGCTGCGCTGGCGACCACTCAAGACCATGGTGCGGCCGCAGCCGCCGAGCCCGCCGTGATCTACTACGACTACGTGGACGGCGGCGTGCTGCTGGGCGGCAAGATCCGCGTCGATCCGGACGATCCGCAGCACACTGCGACCGGCGGCGCGTGGCTGCAGGGCTCGTATCCGTGGGTGCCGCTGGTCGAGAACGGGCCGAGCGCGAACCGCATCGACCTGGTGTTCGTGGGCGACGGCTACACCACTGGTGAGCTCGGTTCCTACGCGACCCACGTCAACAATATCCTGCCGGTGTTCATGGGCGAGTTCCCGTTCGACGCATACGCAACCTACTTCAATGTCTATCGTGTCGATGTCGCATCGAACCAGTCGGGGGTCGACAACGATCCATCACCTGGCATCAGCAAGGACACGGCGCTCGACATGGGATTCTGGTGCGGCGGCATCGAGCGTCTGCTGTGCGTGAACGTCGGCAAGGCCAACGCTGCGGCCAGCAGCGCGCCGGCGTTCGATCTGGTTCTCGCCGTGGCCAACTCGCTCAAGTATGGCGGCGCCGGCTATCCATCCAGCGATCTGGCCACGCTGTCGGGCAACAACGGTTCCTCGATCGAGATCGCGTTGCACGAGGTGGGGCACGCGCTCGGCAACCTGGCGGACGAGTACGACTATGGCGATGGCTCGACCTACACGGGACCCGAGCCCTACGAGCCCAACGTCAGCATCTACGGTGCCGCGACCATGGACCAGCTCGATGCGAAGTGGCACCTGTGGCTGCCCGAGCCCAACGTGGATACCTACGAGGGAGCCTACTACAAGCAGTACGGGATCTACCGGCCGACCAGCAACTCGAAGATGCGCGCGCTGGGCCGGCCGTTCGAGCAGGTCAACGTCGAGCAGCTGATCGTGAGCTTCTACCGCGAGGTGCGGCCGATCGACGACGCGAGCGCGCCGGGTGAGCGCTACCAGGACCAGACGCAGTTCTACGTGACGCCGCTGCAGCCGGCAACACACGCCCTCGACATCCAGTGGTCGCTCAACGGCACGCCCGTGCCGGGCGCACGAGGTCCCACCTTGGACGTTGCGACGCTTGGTCTCGCTCCGGGCAGATACCTGGTGTCGGTGCGAGTCACCGACGGCACGGACTGGGTGCGCGATGAAGCCCTGCGCCAGCAGTATCTGAGCGAGGAGCGCAGCTGGACCTACTTCACCTCGGACATCGGGCTCACGGCCGATCCGGCGGTGGTCACGGCCGGCACGACGCTCGAGCTTGCGACCAGCAACGGCCTCACCGGCACTCCCGCGCTGCTGGTGGTGGTGCAGGTGAACGGGCTTCCCACCTTCACCAAGATCGCGAGCGGCACGTTCGTGAACGGGCGCTGGACGTTCCGCGCGACGGTCCCGCCTGGTCTCGCCGGCTACGATGTGGTGTTTCGATCGTTCGGACTATCGAGCTCGGGCAGGCCTGCTGGCTCGAATCCGGAGACGGTGAGCTGCCGCTGACGCAAGCGGCCCCTTGACAGCGGGCGGCGATGCGGGCAATCTGCCGTGACTCCGCTTTGCATCGTTCTGCATTGCGCTCCCAGTCCCGCTGCAGGAATCCCGCCAATGAAACCAGTGCTGATCGTCTCGTTCGTGTTCGCCCTGCTGCCCGCGCTCGGTCTCGCACAGACGGCGGCCGATGTCGGCCAGTGGCAGACGCTGTCCTACCTCATGCCGATCAATCCCATCCACTGTGGCGTGATGCGCGACGGCCGCGTGCTGATCGTCGCTGGCTCGGAGAACGAGAAGACTAAGCACGATTCCGGATCTCACGCGCTGCCGTGTACGACTGGCGCAATGGGACGATCATCGTCCAGGACCTGCTCTGGGACCTGTTCTGCAATGGCTACTCGTTCCTGCCGGACGGCCGCGCCCTGGTGATTGGCGGCAGCGAGCAGTACGACCCGTTCTACGGCGAAGCGCGGGCGACGGCCTTCGACCCGGCGACCAACCAGTTCGCACAGGTGGAGAGCATGGCCGACGGCCGCTGGTACGCGACCGGCACGACTCTGGGTGATGGTCGCGTGCTGACGTTCTCGGGGCTGGGCTCGAACGGCAGCACCAATGCCACGGTGGAGTTCTACCAGATAGGGCAGGGATGGAGCGCCGACTACCAGGCGCCATGGACGCCGCCCCTTTACCCGTGGCTGCATCTGTTGCCGAACGGCAAGCTGTTCTTCTCTGGTTCCACGCCGGATTCGCATCTGTTCGATCCCGCGAGCAAGACGTGGACGTTGAACGTCGCGCGCACCGTCTACGGCTCGGACCGGCCGTACGGATCATCGGTGCTGCTGCCGCTGTTGCCGCAGAACGGCTACGCGCCGCGGGTGATGATCATGGGCGGCCACGATCCGGCGACGGCCACCGCCGAGGTGATCAACCTCGCCGACAGCACGCCCAAGTGGCGTGCGCTGCCGCCGATGTCCTTGCCGCGCATCGAGATGAATGCGGTGCTGCTGCCCAACGGCAAGGTGCTCGCGCAGGGTGGCTCGCGCATCAACGAGGACAGTGCGAGCGCGAGCAAGGCCGCCGATCTGTTCGATCCGGTGAGCGAGACCTGGTCATCGGCCAGCACCGCAGTGTACGCGCGGCTGTATCACTCGGTGGCGCTGCTGTTGCCCGACGCGACGGTGTGGACCGCCGGCTCCAACCCGCAGCGCGGCGTGTATGAGCAGCACATGGAGATCTACTATCCGCCGTATCTGTTCGCCATCGATCCGGCGACCGGCCACGTGATCCCGGCGCCGCGACCGAGCATCACCAAGGCGCCCGCGGTGATCGGCTATGGCGGCTCGTTCCGCGTGGACACGCCGAACGACCTGGACATCGCCTCGATCGCGCTGATGCGACCGGGCTCCGACACGCACGCGTGGGACATGGATCAGCGCATGGTGGGCCTGGCGTTCGTTCCGGGTCAGCCGGGCTCGCTCACGGTGAACGAGCCGCCGACTGCCAACGTCGCGCCGCCCGGGTACTACATGCTGTTCCTGGTGAACCGCGCTGGCACGCCGTCGCTGGCCGCGTTCGTCCAGGTGTCGCCGACGCCGCAGAACCAGCCGCCGCACGGAACCATCACGTCGCCGTCGGGCAATGTGACCATCCAGCTCGGACAGTCGGTGACCTTTGCCGGCAGCGGCAGCGATCCCGAGGGCGGCCCGGTTACCTATTCATGGATCTTCCCCGAGGGCTTGCCAGACGGCAGCCACCAGCAAAACCCCGGCGCCGTCACGTTCACGGACACCGGCAGCTACGTGGTGTCGCTGACGGTGCTCGACAATGCCGGCGCCAACGACCCGAGCCCGCCGACCCGCATGATCACCGTGCTGCCGCCGCCGCTCGTGGTCACCATCACCAGCCCCGACGAGGGCGCCAGGGTGAAGGGCACCGTGTCGGTCAAGATGTCGGTGTCGGGAGCGAGCGGCAGCTCGAACACCTTCACGCTCAAGCTCGATGGCCAGGTGGTGGACTCGAAGACCGTGTCCGGCTCGTCGGCCACGATCAAGTGGAACTCGCGCAACACCAGCAACGGCTCGCACACGTTGACCGCATCGGTGAAGGACGCCACCGGCAACACCGGCACGAGCCCGGATCGTTCCGTGACCGTCAAGAACTGATCGCCGCAGAGTTCATCGCCCGGGTCGATCGCGCGCGCGTCGACCCGGGCCGGATCGATCGCTGCCGCTCAGAAGTTGACGGTCGCCTGCGCGAACGCCCAGGTCATGTCCTTCGAGTCGCCGGTCTCGCGCACGAAGGTCCCCGGCAGGAAGTAGCCGTAGCCCAGGTACAGGCCCAGGTTGTCGGTCGCGGCCACGCGCGCGGTCAGGTCGATCTCGTTGCCCACCTTGGTGCCCGAGTTGCCGGCAGGATCGCGGCGGATGGCATTGCCGGCCGAGTCGTACCAGGCATCCTCGGCGCGCGCGAGCCGGAAGTCGTGCAGCGCGAGCTCGAGCGTCCACCGGTCGCACGGCTTGGCCGCCAGTCGCAGCGCGAGGTCGCCGCCGTTCTTCCACGCGAACACGTCCATGAAGCCCTGGTAGAAATGCCCGTACGGGAACAGCGGGTCGAAGGTCTGGATCTTGCCGTCGGTGGGATCGCGGTCGCCGGTGGCGAAGTCGTACTCGAGCGAGAGCCGCGGCTTGCCAGGCAGGTCGTCGCCAGTGACGCCGAGCACCGCGGCGAGCGCCCAGGCGTCGACCTGATCATCGGCGCGGTTGCCGAACTGGTAGGCGTACTCGAACGACTGATCCAGCGCTCCGTACTTGCCCTTCTCCCGCGCGCCGATCGTGTAGTCGCGCACGTCGCCCTTGCCGCCTTCCTCGTTGGTGAACGGATCGTTGCCGAAGCGGCGCTGGAAGCAGTACAGGTCGAACTCCTGGTTCTGCAGCCCGGTGTTGTGATAGTAGATGCCGTTGAAGTTCTGATCGTCGTCGGCGGCGCGCGCGTTCGGGTCGGTGGGCTTGAAGGCGACACCCTCGCGGATGATGGAGGCGAACACGTCGAGCTGGTTGCCCTCGACGCTGTACACGAGCTTGGCCGCGTCCCAGGTGCGGCTGAAGTTGCTCCAGTCGAGCGCATTCACGAGCCGCCCATCACCGTACGACAGCTCCTGGCGGCCCAGCCGGAGCGAGAGGTCGTCCCACATGTGGTCGACGTCGAGGTAGGCCTGGTGCAGACCGAGCCCCTCGTCGTCGGTCAGCACGCTGCCCTCGGCGCCGAACGAGCGTGAGTCTTGCAGCTCGATGAACGTGCGCAGGTGGTCCTTCAGCTCGGCATCGGCATGCAGGCGCGTGCGCAGCAGCACGAAGTCGATGTCGTCGTGCGGTCGATCCGCGGCCGGGCGCCCGAACGTGCCGGGCAGGCGATAGTCCCCGGGCGTGCGGTACTCGCCGCGAACGCGAATCTGCCCGCCGAGCTTGATCTGCCTCGCCAGCGGGGCGATGACCGAGCCGTCGCCCTCGTGGCTTGCCTCGCCGTGCCGGTCGGTCTTGCCCTCCAGCTGCTCGACTCGCGCCTTCAGCTGATCGACCTGCTCGCGCAATCCCGCGTCGTCGGCGGCCGGCGCTGCTTGCTTCTCGGCGGTGTGGTCCTGAGCGAACATCCTCGGCGACGTGAACGGTACGGCGGCGAGGGAACAACCGAGCAACAGGAACAGCTTCATCCTTGCGACTCCCGAAAAGAGAAGGGTGGTCTCCCGGCCCGGCCACAGGATGTCACACTGCAGCACTCTCTTGCTGCAGGCGGTCGGACGTGCGTGCGCGCAGCACGGCATTGCTAGCGATGAAGAAGAATAGTGCGACGGCTCCGACCAGCGCACCAGATTCCCACAAACCAAACTGCGGCGTCGCGCCGGAGCGGGCGGGACCGACCATCACGAACAGGTCGAAGGCATGACCGATGAGCACGACCATTGCCACGCGCAGCAGCACGGCACGACTGCGTTTTGCGCGCCTGAGCAAGAGCACCAGGAACGGCACCGCCCAGTTGAGCGCGAGGCTTGCCCAGGTGAGCGCGCGCCATTGCCCGCTCTGCCGGGCGATGTAGTAGCTGGTCTCTTCCGGGATGTTCGAGTACCAGATCAGCAGGTACTGACAGTACCAGATGTAAACCCACAGCACGCTGAAGCTGAACAGGAGCTTCGCCAGGTCGTGGATCTGATCGGTCGACACGCAGAGCTGTCCGCGCCGCTCGAGCAGGACCACCAGCACGATGGCAGCCGAGAGCGCGGCAAGCACCATGCCAGATGCGGTGCGCAGCGCGAAGATGGTACTGAACCAGCGCGGCTCGAGCGACATGATCCAGTCGACGCTGGCGAGCGAGTAGGTGATCGCAAACACTGCCATGAACAGTGCACAGTGCACCAGGTGCGATCGGGCGCCCGTGCCGGCCTCTGCCGGTGCGATGACCTTGCGCGAGAGCCACAGCCATAGGCCGAAGTAAGCGCACAGCCGCAGCGCAAAGCCGGTGGCATTCAGCCACACCGACTTGGCGGCGAGCACCTCGTCGCTGAGTACCACGCTCTCGTGCGACCACTCGTACAGCGTGCCGACGCCGCACAAGAGCACCAGGCCGAGCAGCGCGGCGACCGGCAGCGGCCGGCTCATGGCCACGGCCACGCCGCGCAGCGACGCCGCCCAGCGTGCGCCGGTCAGCGTCAGCAGCGCGAGGAACACGGTGCCGGCCAAGCTCAGCTCGACCAGGTAGTGGAAGCCCATCAGGAATCCGGTCCAGGCGCGGCCCGCGTCCACCAGGAGCCCGTCGACGAACACCGCCGCGCCGAGCAGCACGACGTACTTCAGCCGGTCATTCCACTCGTGGTGGTGGGCGAGCGATGACGAGCTCATCGTGCACCTCGCTGCTGCAAGCTGCGCAGGTACAGGATCACCTTCCAGCGGTCTTCCGGCAGGATCGGCGCGGCGTAGGCGGCCATGTTGCCCTGGCCCCTGGTGAGGATGTGGAAGATCTGCCCGTCGCGCATCGCCCGCGCCCGGTCGGCGAGCAGCGAGGGCGGCGGCACCATGCCGCGCTGCGTCACCACGCCGCCGCCGGTGCCGGCAGGCCCGTGACACGCGACGCAGAACGTCTGGAACACCTTCGCGCCACGCTGCAGCGCGAGCGCATCGTCGGCCTTGAACGGATTGCCGAGCTCGACGCCAGCGCGCTCCGCATCTTCGGCGGCGGCGCCGTACGGAAACCAGGTGCTGCCCCGCACGACGGTGCCGACCGGCAGGAGCTGCTGCGTCTGCCGGTTGGCGAAGTTCGAGTTCGGGCTGAGCGACTCGTACGCGGTCGAATAGGTCATGTCGGCGAACAGCTCGTAGTTGCGCTGCGTCGGCGACCGCGCCACGAACGCATTCAGGGCGAGCAGCACCGCCGCCAGCCCGGAGCACAGCAACAGCAGGGTGATGCGTGGCATCAGTCCACCACCTCCTCGCGGCATTGCCTGGCACCATGGCGGCGCAGCAGGTCCGCGATCTGCGACGTCGCGAAGGATTGATCACGCGGTGCGATCACCAGCGCGAACCGATCGTCGGTCACGCGCTCGGCCCACAGCTTCGGCCGCCGAGCCGGAGCGAGGCGCGCGCGCGCCAGCAAGCAGAGCGCGGTCGCCAGTCCAGCGCACAGCACCATCAGCTCGAACGCAACCGGCATGAACGCCGGCAGCGAGTCGAACGGCTTGCCGCCGACGTCGAGCGGCCAGTCGGTGGCGGATGCCCAGTACTGCAGCCACAATCCGAAGGCGAGCCCCGAGAGCCCGGCAGCGAAGCACACGATCGGCAGGCGCGAACGGCGCAGCCCGAGCACGGCGTCGATGCCATGGATCGGGTAAGGGCTGAACGCATCCAGGATGGCGACGCCGCGCTCGCGGCATTCCGCCGCGGCGGCCATGAGCGCGTGCTCGTCCTCGAACACGCCGATCGAGAGCCGCTGGCTCATGCGTCCCCTCCATGGTGCGCCTGGTGTGCGATCACGGTCTTCACCTCGAACATGGCGATCATCGGCAGGCACCGGCAGAAGATCAGGAATGCGGTGAAGAACAATCCGAAGCTGCCGATCAGCGCGCCGAACTCGACCAGCGTGGGCCGGTAGCTCGACCATGCCGACGGCAGGAAGTCGCGATGCAGCGACGTGACGATGATCACGAACCGCTCGAACCACATGCCGACGTTGACCACGAGCGACAGGATGAACACCGCGCCGAGCGATCGGCGCACGCGTCCCAACCACAGCAGCTGCGGCGCGATCACGTTGCAGCTCACCATGATCCAGTACGCCCATGCGAACGGACCCAGGGCGCGGTTCAGGAACGCGAACTTCTCGTACGGGTTGCCCGAGTACCAGGCGGTGAACAGCTCGGTGAGATAGGCCAGGCCGACGATGCTGCCGGTGAACACCAGCACCTTGCACATGGCGCCGATGTGGCGCGCGGTGATGTAGTGCTCGAAGCGCATCACCTTGCGCGCGATCAGCATCAGCGTCAGCACCATGGCGAAGCCGGAGAAGATCGCGCCGATCACGAAGTACGGCGGGAACACGGTCGTGTGCCAGCCGGGCAAGACCGAGGTCGCGAAGTCCGTGCTCACCACGCTGTGCACCGAGACCACGAGCGGCGTGGCGAGCGCGGCGAGCAGCGTGCAAGCCGTCTCGTAGCGCGACCAGGTGCGCGCCGATCCGTCCCAGCCGAGGCTGAAGAATCGGAACAGGCGCTGGCGTGCGCCGCGCGTCCGGTCGCGCAGCGTCGCCAGGTCGGGAACCAGGCCGATGTACCAGAACGTGAGCGAGATGGTGAAGTAGGTGCCGATCGCGAACACGTCCCACAGCAGCGCCGAGCGGAAGTTCACCCACAGCGGCCCGCGCGTGTTCGGGTACGGGAACACCCAGAACGCGAGCCACGGTCGGCCCATGTGGATCACCGGGAACAACCCGGCGCAGATCACCGCGAAGATGGTCATGGCCTCGGCCGAGCGGTTGATCGACGTGCGCCACTTCTGCCGCAGCAACAACAGCACCGCCGAGATCAGCGTGCCGGCGTGGCCGATGCCCACCCAGAACACGAAGTTGGTGATGTCGAAGCCCCAGCCGACGGTGCGGTTCAGCCCCCACGTGCCGATGCCGGTCGCGATCTGGTAGCTGACCGACACGACGCCGGCGCCGAGCGCGCTCGCCGCGCACAGCAGCCCGACGTACCACAGCCAGGTCGGCCGGCCCTCGATCGGCGAGCACACGTCGCGCGTGACCTGGCCGAGCGTCTTGTCGCCGCCGATCAGCGGCGACTCGATCGCGTGCGGCGCGCGGCTCGCTGCGATTCTCGGCTTCGGGTTCAGCAATGCGGCGGCTTCAACCGGCATGAGCAGCGCTCCCCTTGTGGTCACGGTTGGCAACCTGGGCCAGGTACCTGACCGACGGCGCGACGTTCAGCTCGCCCAGCACCGCGTAGGCGCGCAGGCTCGCCGCCTTGCGCGCAGCGGCGCTGCCCGGATCGTCGAGGTCGCCGAACGTGATCGCGGATGCCGGGCACGACTGCTGGCACGCGGGCTCGATGTCGCCGTCCTTGATCGGCACGCCTTGGCGCCTGGCCTCGGCCTTGGCCTCGGCGATGCGCTGCACGCACAAGCTGCACTTCTCCATCACCCCGCGCGAGCGCACCGTGACATCCGGGTTCAGCACCATGTTCTGCAGCTGGTCCGTGTGCGGGTAGTCGAACCAGTTGAAGCGGCGCACCTTGTACGGGCAGTTGTTGGCGCAGTAGCGCGTGCCGACGCAGCGGTTGTACACCTGCTGGTTCAAGCCATCCTTGCTGTGCACCGTGGCCAGCACCGGACACACCGTCTCGCACGGCGCATTGCCGCAGTGCTGGCACATCATCGGCTGATGCACTGCCGTGGTGCTCGCGCCGTCGCCCTGGTAGTAGCGATCGATGCGCAGCCAGTGCATCTCGCGATGCCGCGCCACCTCGTCCTTGCCGACCACCGGCACGTTGTTCTCCGCCTGGCAGGCGATCACGCACGCCGAGCAGCCGGTGCAGGCGTTGAGATCGACCACCATTCCCCAGTGCGGCCCGCGGCGCCGATGATCCGCGGGCCACAGCTGCCCGTCGCGCTCGGGCTCGCGCAGCAGCGCGCGCTCGGGGCTCGAGAGCCAGGTCGCGAGCGTGGTGGTGCGCACCGCATCACGCACCTCGCCGCCGTGCGGGCGCAAGTGCTCCGGCACCTCGAGCCGGTGATGGTCCTGCGTGCAAGCCAGCTGCGAGCGCCGGCCGGTGCGCGCGACGCGCACGGCGCGGCCGTGGTAGCCGAGCGCGAGCTCGCCCGCGCGAATCCACGGCGCAGCGTTGACGCCGACCAGAGCGCCGGCGGCGACCGTTGGCTCGGCCTGCAACCATTGCGGCCCGATGCGCGCGAAGCGATCGGTGCCGCGGCGGCCGTAGCCGAGCGCGACCGCGATCACCTGATCGTGCTGGCCGGGCTGCACCAGCGCTGGCAGCTCGAGCGCGCCCTTGAGCTCGGGGCTGGTGATGCGCACGTGATCGCCGGTCGCCAGGCAGAGGGCCGAAGCCAGCGCCGGCGAAACGCACGCGTAGTTGTCCCACACCACCTTGGTGATCGGGTCGGGCAGCTCCTGCAGCCATGGGTTGTGGGCGTGCCGCCCGTCCTGCATCGCGCTGCTCGCGTACAGCACCAGGCCATGTTCACCCGCCGCCGGCGGCGCCATGGCGAGCGGCGCGGCATCGTCCTCGCGCAGCGCCGGCAGGACGGCGTCTTGCACCGGGGCAACCACGAACGCGTCGCTCTGCACCCGGTGGAAGAACGCATCGAACGGCTCGGCGGCGGCCACGCGCGCATGCACCACGTCTCGCCAGGCGGCCTTGACCAGCTCGAGGTCGCTCTGCGGATCGCCGATCCAGCGCGCCAGCGATTCGCGCAGCGTGCGCGCGCGGCGCAGCGACGGCAAGGTCGGCTGGGTCAACGTGTACACGCCCTGGTGCGGTTCGCCGTCGTCCCAGGCCTCGAGGAAGTGTGGCTCCGGGCACACCAGGTGCGCGCGCGCCGCGGTCTCGTCCAGCGTCGAGGCGCACACGATCAGCGTCGGCACCTTGTCGAGCCAGCTCGCATCGGGCAGATCGTATGCGGGATTCTGCCCCTGGACGATCATGAGGTCGACCTCGCCCGCACTCACCGCGCGCTGCAGCTCGTGCAGCTCGGCGTCGTTGCCGAGCCGCTGCTGCGAAGCACGGGTGAGATCGAGCGTGACCCCGTAGTTGTCGAGCAGAGCGTTCAGGCGATTCACCAGCACCTGTGCGCTGACGTCGTTCTGCCCGCACACCACGAGCCCGTGGCCGCGCGCTTGCCACAGCTCGTCGGCGAGCGCCTCGATGTCGACCGGGTCGCCAGCGGCGGCGACGCCGGCGCGAGCCGCCGTGCATGCGCGACCGCTGCGCTGCGCGATCGCCGCGCACAGCCGCTCGAGCACCGGCACGACCTGCCATGGCGCGAGCGGGATGCGCTGATCGGCGCGGCTGCCGCTGAGCGAGAAGCAGGACTCGAGCTGGATGTGCCGCGAGCAGATCGGCGGGCTCGCGTCAGGATTGCGGCCCAGCGCGTAGTCGGCGGTGAACTCGACCGGCGAGATCCAGGTGGCGAGGAAGTCGGCGGCGAACGACACGATCACGCGCGCGCGGTCGAAGTGCAGCGCCGGCAGCACGCGCACGCCGTGCGTGCGCTGGTGCGCGAGGGCGATGGCCGCGACCGACAGCGCATCGTACATCACGTGCCGCACGTTGCCGAAGTGCTGCGCGAACCGATCGATGGCCGCGCGCGTGCTCGGACCGTGCAGCGTTCCGGTCAAGAGCACGATCCGCCCGCCGCTGGCCTTGATCGCCGCGAGCCGCGCGCGGACGTCCTGGTCCACCGCCTCCCACGTGGCCGGCGCGCCGCCGCGCATCGGTCCGTCGAGCCGCTGCGCGTCGTACAGCGACAGCACCGCGGCCTGGCCGACGGCGCACAGGCCACCGCGATTCACCGGCTGCGCCGGGTTGCCCTCGAGCTTGATCGGTCGGCCGTCGCGGCACTTGGCCAGCACGCCGCATCCGGCGCTGCACGCGCCGCAGGTGGTGGCAACGAAATACGCCCGCCCGGGCGTGATCTCCTCGGCCGGCACCAGATAAGGGATCGCCTTCTCGATGCGCCCGCGCGAGCAGCCCGACACGGCGGCGGTGGCGAAGCTGAAGCCGGCGAGCTTCAGGAACGATCGGCGCGAGCTGGCCGCGGCATCGCCCTCGAGCGGGGACTGGTCGTGCTGGTTCATGCCGGTGCCTCTCAGAAGTGGCAGCTGGAGCAATCGGTGGACACGTGCTCGGCCGACGGCGCCGATGGCAGCGCCGGGTACGAGCGATGGCAGTTCACGCACCATCCCATGGACAGGTCGGACTCCTGGCGCACGCGCTCCATGCTCTGCACCGGACCGTGGCAGGTCTCGCAGGCGAGCCCGCGCGCGACGTGCGGGCGATGATCGAAGTAGACGAAGTCGGGGAGGTGATGCACGCGCACCCACTCGATCGGCTGCGGCGCGAGGCTCGGGTCGGGTTTGAGATGGTCGTCGAGCGCGAGCGCGCGATACAGCTTCTTGAGCTCGGGCGAGAACAGCGTGGCGGGGGCGCGACCCGCCGCCTTGGCGGCCGCCTCCTCGGCCAGCACCAGGTCCCACGCCGCCGTCACCACGCGATGACAGTTCATGCACATCGTCGCCGGCGGCAGCCCGGCATGGCGGCTGCGCTCGGCGCCGAAGTGGCAGTACTGGCAGTCGAGCTTGAGCTCGCCGCTGTGCAAGCGATGCGAGAAGGCGATCGGCTGCACCGGCTCGTAGCCGCGATGATTGCCCGGCAGGCGCAGCTCGGTCGCCGCGATCAGCACCACCGCGCCGAGCGCGACCGCCACCATCACGAACACGCGGAGATTGCGCGACTCCATGACCGCCACCCTCCAGGGCATCAGCACGGCACCTCGGCGTCCTTGCGCGCGTAGAACCACCAGTTCACCGCCAGGCACGACGCATAGTAGATGGCGAACCCGTACAGTGCGTTCTGCGGCGTGTGTGCGGCGATCTGCGCGCCGAACACCTTGGGAATGATGAATGCGCCGTAGGCGGCGATGGCCGATGTCCAGCCCAGCACCGGGCCAGCTTGCTCCGGCTTGAAGATGATCGGGATCATGCGGAACGTCGAGCCGTTGCCGATGCCGGTGGTGATGAACAGGACCAGGAACAAGAGCAGGAACGGAACGAAGTACTTCTCCGGCGTGGGCGATGCGCCGGCTTGCTTGATGAAGTACGCCACGCCGAGCGTGGAGGCCACCATCAGCACGGTGTCCCACTGCGTCACGCGCGCGCCGCCGAGCTTGTCGGCGAGCCAGCCGCCGAGCGGACGCACCAGCGAGCCGACCAGCGCGCCGAGCCACGCGTACTTGAGCGGATCCGGTGCGTTCGGGTTGTGCGTGCCATCCGGCAGCGTGCCGAACACGTCCTGGATCAGCTTCGGGAACGCCGCCGAGTAGCCGATGAACGAGCCGAAGGTCATCACGTACAGCCAGGTCATGATCCAGTTGTGCTTGTGGCGGAAGATCTGGAACTGGCGTCCGAGGTTCTGGCGCACGGCCGCGGGTGTGAGGAAGCGCATCGCCAGCAGCGCCACGACGATGGTGACCGGCAGCACCACCCACATGTTCCAGGCGAGCTGCAAGAGCAGCACCAGCCCGAGCGCGGCGGCGCCGAAGCCGAGCAGCGAGATCCACAGCATCCGGGCGATCGCTGCCGCCGGATGGCCGACCGCATGCTGCGGCAAGTTGTGCATGCCGAACCAGGCGAGCAGCGCGAGCGCGGCCAGGATCGGCACCCACACCAGGCCACAGTTCTGGATCCACACCTGGCCGCCGCCCAGGTTCTGCGGCAGCGTCTTGCTCGGGCCGCTCAGCGATCCGAACAGCGCGAACGTCATCACGAACGGCAGCAGCACCTGCATCACGCTCACGCCGAGGTTGCCGAGGCCGGCGTTGAGGCCGAGCGCGGTTCCCTGCACGCGCTTCGGGAAGAAGAAGTTGATGTTGGACATCGACGAGGCGAAGGCGCCGCCGCCGATGCCGGACAGCGCGGCGAGGACGGCGAAGGCGAAGTAGCTCGTGTGCAGGTCCTGCAGCGCCAGGCCGCTGCCCAGCGCCGGCAAGAGCAGCAGCGCCGTGGTCACGGCGATCACGTTGCGCCCGCCCGCGAGCGCGATGAAGAACGAGTTGGGGATGCGCAGCGTGGCGCCGGCCAGCCCGGCGATCGCGGTCAGCGTGTAGAGCTGCTGCTTGTCGAACGGGAAACCCAGGTTCTGCATCTGCACGGTGATGATGGACCAGTACATCCACACCGCGAAGCCGCACAGCAGACACGGGATCGAGAGGCACAGATTGCGCAGCGCCACTGGCCGCGCGCTCGCCTGCCAGAACTGCGGGTCCTCGGGCGTCCACTGCGCGAGCGTGCGATGCGGGCGGAGCGTCGCCGGTGCAGCGGGCGGCGATTGCAAGGCGGTCATGGCGCTGCTCCCAGAACGGTCACCGGCTCGCCAGTCACGCTGCCGCGCTCGGCGAGCGGGCTCGCCGGTGCGGCCGGCGCGACGTGCTCGATCTGGTGCAAGAGCTCGGGCGCGCTCGCCTTCATGATCTTGCGCACCACGAGATGCATCCACACCAGGCAGATCGCAGTGAGCAGCAGGAAGAACATCCAGCACGTGGTCCAGATGCCGGTGCCCTCGAGCAGGTAGCCGAAGATGATCGGACCAAAGAAGCCGCCCAGCCCGCCGAGCACGCCGACGATGCCACCCACCACGCCGACGTCGCTCGGGAAGTACTCCGGAATATGCTTGTAGACGGCGGCCTTGCCCACGCCCATGGCGATGCCGAGCGCGAACACCAGCGCCGTGAAGATCCACACGTTCGCCTGGAAGTAGACGTGGGTGATGCCGCGCGCGAGCAGTTCCTTGCGCTTGACCTGCTGGCCCACCTTGACGATCGGTTCTTGCCAGAACTCGAACCGGGGCCAGATCAGCGCGTCGGGGTCGTGCATCAAGCTCACGCTGTCGGTGGGCTTGGTGCGCAGCGCGAAGCTGCCCTTGCCGAGCGCGATCGAGCCGTTGCTCACGCTCTGCACGGTTCCGGGCGCCGGTGCCATCACGCCCGGACCCGGTGCCTGGATGTCCATGCGCGGGATGACCAGCATGAAGCAGCACAGCAGGCTCGCACCCAGCACCCAGTACATTGCCGCGCGCGCGCCGATCCGGTCCGACACCCAGCCGCCGAGCGCGCGGATCACACCCGACGGCAGCGAGAAGATCGACGCCATCAGGCCCGCGGTCGCCAGGCTCATCGCGTACACGTTGAGGTAGTAGGGGATGAGCCACTGCGAGAGCGCGACGAACCCGCCGAACACGAAGAAGTAGTAGAGGCCGAAGCGCCAGACGCGCACTTCTTTGAGCGGCGCCAGGCGCTGCCGCAGCGTCTTCTCGGCCGCCCCCGACACCTTGCGCTCGAACGTGGCGAAGAAGAACACGACCGCGGTCACGGCGAGCGCGATCGCGTAGATCCTGGGCAGCATGCGCCATTGCTCGACCTGCGTGCCGCCGCTGGTGAGGTACTTGAGCAGCACCGGCGCGCCGAGGCTGGTGACTGCAGCGCCCGCGTTGCCGGCGCCGAAGATGCCGAGCGCGAGCCCCTGGCGCTGCTTGCTGAACCAGATCGAGGAGTAGGCAATGCCGACGGCGAACGACGCGCCCGACAGGCCGAAGCCGAAGCTGGCGAGCAGGAACTGCGGGTACGTGGTCGCATACCCGAGCAGCCACGTCGGCACCGCCGCGATCAGCATCAGCAGCGCGTACACCTTGCGGCCGCCGTACCGGTCGGTGAGCACGCCAACCGGCAGGCGCATGATCGAGCCGGTCAGCACCGGGATGCCGATCAGCCAGCCGATCTCGGCCTTGTTCCAGGCGAACACGCCGTTGTCGACCAGGAACGTGGCCAGGACGCCGTTCAGCATCCAGCACGCGAAGCACACGGTGAACGCGAGCGTGTTCATCGTGAGCACGACGATGGCCTTCGAACGCTCGGTCATGGGTTCTTCTCCGCTGCGCTCGGCAGTGGCCACGCTCCGCCCGATCGGAGGGTGGCACGGGATCATGCGACGCATCACGATCCCGGCGGCGCAGATCAAACCATGTGCCGGCGGGCTCGAGCGCGGCGCCGCGCTGCTCTGCGGTCCGGTGCACCGGCCGGTGCATAGCGAGCTATGCAGTGGCTGCCTATGCGACCAGACAGTGCCGCCGCGGATCGAGCACGTCGGTTCTGCGGTGGCGAGCTGGTCGATGGGCGTCATCAGCGCCGCCACCGTCACCGCGTCCCACAGGTCGCGCGGCACCGTCTTCACGTCGTTTGAAGCGTTGGCTGATCAATTCGCGCAAGCGCTCGCTGCGATGCGGGTGCAGTCATCGATCCGGCGATCCTCGGCGAGCTCGATCGCGCGTCACCCCGGTCATGCCAGGTCGCCACGGTCATCATCCGCTTGCCGCCGAGCGTACGTGCGTGCCCATCCTGACCCGCGCTTGCGGTCTCACGCTGAGGCGCGGCGCATGCCCCGGCGCCTTGGCTCAGGCCTTGCGCTGGTCGCCGCCGCGCAGCTGGATCGGGTTGCTCCGTGAGTGGTTTTGTCTCAACTCCGCGGGACGTTGGTCAATATGTCCGATCGCGTTGCCCGGAAGACAGTGGGGGAGCCAGTGCTGCGAGACCATTTCGAGGGACGCTGCTTCGTCTGGAGGGAACGCTTTCATGCACTATGTCGGACATCTTCGGCCCCGACTGCGAACGCTCTATTCGCTGCTCGCAGTCCTGGCCTTGTTCCTGGTCTTCCCCCGCCACGGGTTTGCCCAGGGCTGAGTGCTCGCTCGCCAGGGCGCGCCCGTGATCGGCGCGGAAGGGAAACCATACCTCGAGGCTGGCCAATGGCAGATGAACCTCGGGTTCCGGTATCAGTACTCGGATCGTCATTTCGTTGGCCACGACCATCGCAGCAATCGCGATCGGGAGGGATCCAACGTCCGCAACTACATCTACCTGTTCGACATCGGCTTCACCTACGGCATCGATGATCGCGACTCGGTGTCGTTCTCGATTCCGTACCTGATCGCGCGGCGCTCGAGCCAGTACGAGATCGACGCGGCCGGCAACCACGATCGCCGCTGGCAGAGCGCGCAGGGCGTGGGTGATTTCACCGCCACGCTGCGCCGGTGGATGTTCGATCCCAAGGAGAACCCGGATGGCAACATCCAGCTCGGGTTCGGGATCAAGCTCCCCACCGGCAGTCCGGACGAAGAGGACGCGCGGCCGAGCTTCAACCCGGACACCGGTGAGGTCGAGAACGAGGTGCGCACCGTGGATCAGTCGATCCAGCCTGGTGACGGCGGCTTCGGCTTCCTCATCGATCTCTCCTCGTTCTACCGGATGGGCTCGTTCACGCCGTATCTGGCCGGTGTCTATCTGTTCAATCCGGAAGAGACCAACCACGTGCGCACCTACCGCGGCGGCGCAGGGGAAGCGGAGATGTCGATCCCCGACGCCTACCTGCTGCGGGTGGGCACGCTGTTCGGCGACGCGGCGCTCGGGCCGTTCACGCTCGGGCTCGGTGCGCGCTGGGAGGGCACGCCAGTGAACGATCTCATCGGCGGCAGCAACGACTTCCGGCGGCCGGGATACGCGATCTCCGCCGAGCCCCAGGTCTACTACACGTCGCCCTCGGGCAACGACACGCTCTCGCTGGCGGTGCCGATCGCACTGGATCGAACGCGCCAGCAGAGCAATCCGGATCGGGACAACGACCGCCACGGTGACGCCGCATTCGCGGACTGGATGCTGCTGCTGGGCTGGACGCACAAGTTCTAGTCCAGGCGCTTGCGTCCATGCGTCGCGAACGGTCGTGACGAGACTGTGTTGGGGGGTGCCACGGCACCCCCCGCACTGTCTCACGCGGGCGCGCATCACCGGCGGCTGCGCGCGTGCGGCGCCGCGCGGACCCGCCTTGCGATCGGATAGAGAATCGGCGGCAGCAGACACATGGGCGAGCGTCGATAGTGCAGCAAGACGCGGCGGGCAGCGACGACCCATTGCGCGAGGATCGACAAGACCAGCACGACTGCCAGCAGGATCGCGAGCGATGGACGGGTTGCATCGAGCTGCCTCGCCCCGATCGCGCACGAGTCGAAGACACCGTGCCAGATCGTCGGCTCGATGATCGCCAGCCTGCGCTGGCGGCGGCTCTCGGCGCCGGTGGCCAGCGCCGCCCGGGCGAGGCGGTCGCCCATCAGCGTACCGTTCATCGCGTGAGCCGGCACCGCGGTGAGGGCGCGCAGCGCGGCGATCTGCATTCCGTTCCGACCGCAGAACACGTGGTAGAGGTTCTCCGCCGCGGCGAACCCGAGCGCGATGGCGACGGCGTACACGACCCAGTCGAACGGCTCGTCGATCGCCGCATCGTTGCGCGCGCCGGCGCGCAGCAACCCGTACTTGCAGAGCTCTTCGAGGAAGGCGATGAACAGGAACACGGTGATGACGAACATCACCGGACCCCAGGTGGCGCATGCCGTCAGTCCCAGCCACGCCCACACCTCGAGCTCGATGAACCCTGCCAGCGCCGCGGCGCCCACGCCGAGCAGGACGTATCGAACCACATTGTGCAGCGGCTCCCTTGCATGGCGATCGGCGGCGTAGATCACGTGCAGGCAGACGAGCGCCGGTCCGATCGCCGCCAGAGCGAGACGTGCGATGTTCATGGCAGGCTGGTTTCCCCGTGATCGGCGGTCGTCGGTTCAGGATCTTAGTTCGCTCGCACCACGCCGGCAAAGAAATGCTCCAGCAATGCGCGCCTGCGCGTTATCCTGGGGCACCGAGAAAGCCGTTTCTTTCGTGATCTTGGGGTGTCCCATGCGCGCTGCTCACCTGGTCCTTGCTCTGGTCAGCATTAGCTCGGCGGCCCTGGCCCAGGCGCCGCACAATCTTGAGGCGCCGAGCGAGGGACGCGTCCTGTGGCTGAGGGCGGACATGGGGGTGGAGCACGATCTCGCCAACCTGGTGTCGCGCTGGCGCGATCAGAGCGGCAAGAACCGCCACGTGGTGCAGGGCGATGGCAGCCGCCAGCCGGCGTGGCGCAGGGTTGGCATCAATGGACAGCCCGCGCTCCACTTCGACGGCAGCGACTATCTGCTGCGAAGCAATGGCATGCCCACGGGTGATTACACCAAGGTGATGGTGTGCTCGCTCGAGACCTACCTCGCCAACAACAACGTGCTGTCGGGGGCGGCCTCGCACGCGGTGTTCTTCGGCTTCAGCGATCGCGCGCAGATCTATCACGACGGCACGTTCGTGACGAGCTCGATCGCCACGCCGCTCGACCAGGCGACGCTGCTCGTCGCCACGTACGACGCTGCGACCGGCGTCGGCCAGCTCTACCAGGACGGCGTGTTCGCCGGCAGCGGCATCAAGGGTCCCAACACCAGCGCGTCGATCCAGGTCGGCGCCTTCGCCGGCGGCAACTGCTTCACCGGCTCGATCGCCGAGGTCATGGTCTACGACCACGTGCTGAGCAGCCTCGAGCGGCGCGAGGTCGATGGCTATCTGCAGGCACGGTATCGCCGCGGCAGCTGCCCGCGCGTGACGCTTGCGGCGGCGCCGGGCGATGGTCAGGTGCTGCAGCGCGACGCGAGCGATCTCGCGACCGTCGCGATCACCGGCACCGTGCACACCGGCGGCTACTCGGCGCTGCTGCTCGAGACGCTGCGCGACGGCGTGGCGTGGAAATCGGTGGCGCGGCCGCTCACCTACGACGCTGCCGGCGCTGCGCCGTTCACGATCGCGGACACCATCGACGCCGGCCTGGTCCATTACGACTTGCGGCTCTCGCTCGTCGCTAACGATGAGCGAGTGCTGGTGGCAGCGAGCGACAACCTGGTGTGCGGCGACTGCTATCTGTTGAACGGCCAGTCGAACACAGTGGCTGCCGACTATCACGGCGAGCATCTCGGCAATCAATCGCAGAGCGAGTGGATCAGGTCGTTCGGCAGCGCGGTGGTGGCGGCCGATGTCGCCTTCGACCGCAACTGGAACGAGGCCGATGGCGAGAGCTTGTATGCGCACGGCTCGGTGGGCGCGTGGGGATTGCGCATGGCGGCGCTGCTGGTGCAGCAGTACCAGGTGCCGGTCGGCTTGATCAACGGCGCGGTGGGCGGCACGTCGATCACGCAGCACCAGCGCAACGACCTCGATCCCGCCGACCTGACGACCATCTACGGGCGCCTCCTGTACCGCGCCAGTGCCGCCGGCCTGAGCACGACCGCGCGCGCGATGCTGTGGTATCAGGGCGAGAGCGATGGCGAGGAGAGCGACCGCTACCAGCTCGACTGGCAGACCCTGCACGGCTCGTGGGCGCTCGATTATCCCGCGCTCGAGCGCATCTACGTGTTCCAGATCCGCAAGGGATGCGGTGTCACGTTCGCGGGTGTGCGCGAGGTGCTGCGACAGCTCGAGGATCGATACCAGGACGTCACCGTGATGTCCACCGACGCGGCGCCGACGCACGATGGCTGCCACTACTACTATGCCGGCTACCGCGAGCTGGGCGATCGCATCGCGCGCGTGGTCGCGCGCGACCTGTACGGCTCGACCGACACGCAGAACATCGATCCGCCCAACATCGCCACGGCCCGGTTCGGCAGCCCGGCGCACGACCAGATCGTCCTCACGTTCCGCGATGCCGACGACACGCTGGTCTGGGATGCCGGCACCGAGGCGTACGTGCTGCTCGACGACGGCGTCGCCGCGACCAGCGCGCAGGTGAGCGGCAACACCGTCACGCTGCAGCTCGCCTCGCCCAGCACGACCACGCACGTCGCGCTCGACGGCCACCCGTTCGACGGGCCCTGGCTCAAGAACGCGCGCGGCGTCGGCGCGCTCTCGTTCTTCGGCGTGCCGGTTCTGCCCTGACGAGCGCCACACCGCTCCACGCCACGAGGTCTCGCCATGCACCGCTGCACCGCCGCCCTGCGCTCGCGGCCAGCTCCTCGCCTACCAGTGGCGCACGGCGAGCCGCCGGCCAGATTCATGATCTCGAGCTGCGCGGACGGCGCGAACGTCTTGCGATGGGCTGCCGTGTCGGCGCACCATCGATCTGCGTGGTTCAACTGCAGCTCATGTTGCGTGCTTGTGCGGGCCGCGCTGAAAGAGTAGGAAGAAACCAGGCAGTGCCGAGCTGCCAGCGTCGAATCAGTTCGTTGCAGCAAAGCACCAGGGTGCCTTGCTGCGCCGCCACAAAGGAAGAATCCATGCGCATTCTCATCGCCCTCGCCGCGTGGTTCGCGACGGTCGCCGTGACCCTTGCTCAAGACGCCGTGAAGATCGCACCCGACGTCTACAAGGTTACTTTCGAGAACGATCAGGTCCGCGTGCTGGAGGTCACGTTGAAGGCCGGTGGAAAGGTGCCACAGCACTCGCATCCAGCGAACGTGGTCTACGGCCTGTCCGACGGCAAGGCGCGGTTCACCGACAAGGACGGCAAGAGCACCGACGTCGACATGAAGGTCGGGCAGGCCACCTGGAACGAGGCGCAAACCCATTCGTCGGAGAACGCTGGCACCAAGGAACTGAAGGCCCTGGTGGTCGAGCTCAAGGATCGCAAGGATCAGGCGCCTGCTGCCGAAGCTGCCAAGGGCGACGACCCGGTGAAGGTGGCGTCCGAGTCCTACAAGGTTCTCCTCGACAACGATCGCGTGCGCGTGCTCGACATTCGCTTGCAGAAAGGCGGCAAGGTGCCGCTTCATTCACACCCAGGATATCTCGTCTATGCGCTCAACGCCGCAAAGGTCAGGTTCACTGGTGCCGATGGCAAGCCGGCGGAGATCGAGACCAAGGCTGGTCAGTCGCTGTGGCGAGATGCCGAGGCGCACGCAGTCGAAAACCTCGGTGGCGAGGTCCATGTGCTGAACTTCGAG
>JAXMBY010000073.1:0-29550 GCA_046349655.1 Planctomycetota bacterium | reverse complement strand
GCAAGCTGGTTCTCCGGTGCCGCGGCTCACGCCCCCGTGGCGCGATGAAAACAAGTGACCTCGATCTCGAACGCCACCTCGCTCACGCTGCCGTCGCGCCGCGCGACGTTGAGCTTGCCGGCCCGCAGCAGCGGTCGCATCTCGGTCAGGCTGGCGGTGAACGACAGCACGGCCGCCGGATTGGCCGCGCCCTTGATCGCGAACGTCACGCTGGCAAGATCGCGCGCGCTCGCGGAGAGCGCGGCGCTCGCTGCCGCGGCCGCGATCGAGTCGCAGCTCGCGACCTTGCAGCCGGCGCGCATCGCCTCGTCGAGCAGCTGGCTGCGCCAGGACTCGACCTCGCGCGTCGCGGGCGCCATGGCATCGACCTGCGCGAGTGCATCGCCGAGCTCCTTGCCGCGGCGCAGCTGCAGCGTGATCGCCTCGCCTTCCACGCTGCGCAGGTGATCGAGCTGGCGCATCAGATCGAAGCTGTCGCGGTTGAGCTGGCGCTGTGCCAGCAGCGGGCTCACCAGCAGCGCCGAGAACGCGACGATCACGAGCGCGGCAAGCAACAGCGACAGGTAGGCACGCTGCCGTACCCGCTTGAGCTCGCCGGGACTGCGGATCACGTGGACCGCGCTCATCGCTTCACCTCGATGCGGGCAACGAGCCGGAACGGCCGTCCCAGCAAGCCGCGGTCGCTGGCGGTGACACCGCCGTCCTCGACCTCGTCCGGAAGCGTCTCCACCTCGGCCTTGCCCAGCCGTCCCAGCGCCGCGCGCAGGCGGCTGAGCGCGCGCTCTGCGTCCCACGCTTCACCGAGCACGCGGCCGCGCAGGACCAGGTCCACGCGTTGCTGGCGGCCGCCATCGCGCGGCATCTCGGCCTGCGACGAGAACGACGCGCGCCGCGCCGCGCGGTCGTCCTCGCCCGCGCTCTCGGCGGCGCCACCGGCCAGCTCCTGGCCCCGCTCCGGGCCCTGCTCGAGCGAGATCTCGCTCAACGCCACGGTCGAGGGCAAGTCCTTCAGCACGCTCGTCAGCAAAGCGGCGAGCCCGACGTCGCTCGCCGCAACGGCGTTCAGCTCTTGCTGCAGGGCGACCGCATCGCCGAGCAGTGCCCGCAACCGCAGCGCTGCCGTCGAGCGCGTGCGCGCGGTCTCGATCTCGCTCGCCAGCGCGCGATGGTGCTTCTCGGTCTGCGCGAGCGTGCGGCTCAGCACCATCCGACCCGTGGCGATGACGGCGAGCGCAAGCACGATCACCGCCGCCATCACCACGGTGGCGAGCGGGCTGCGCGCACGCCGCTCCGCCGGCGTGAGATCGAGCAGCCAGCCAGGGTCGCGCTGCTCGTAGAGCATCGCCTGCAGGCAAGGCAGCTCGGCCGGCAGGTTCTCCTCGTCGTGGAACGGCACCTGGATCGGCAGCGGCTCGCACGGCACGTCGAGCTGCTCGTGCAGCGATTGCGCCAGCAGCTCTGCCCGATCCTGATCGAGACCGGAGACGTACAGGCAGCCGAGCGTGCGGCCCTGAGCGTGCTGCTTGAAGAACAGCGCCGAGCGCTTGATCTCCGCGCCGAGCTCGGTCAGCGCCGCCGGCGACTTCAGGTCGCAGCCGATCGATCGCAGCTGGGCCGGCCTGCCTTGATCGAACAGCGTGAGCGTCGCGAACGGCTCCTCGATCGACAGCAGGCCAGCCGCCTCGTGCTTCACCTGGCCCGCGAGCACGCCGAACCGCTCGAGCAAGCCCAGGGCCGGCGTGGTGAGCAGGTGATCCGCACGCGGTCCTTGTCGGCGAGCCGCAAGAGCTCGCGCACGCGCCCACCGAGCGTCGCCGCCGCCAGCAGGTCGCGCTTGCCGGCGGCATCGGTGAGCTGGGTCGCCGCCCACACCAGCTCGCCCTCGAGCGATGGCCGCTTGCGGAACTCGCGCTCGATCAGGTCGCGCAGGTCGCTGGTCGACGCCGGCGGGAAGCTCTGCAGCAGGTGCTCGCACCAGTACGAGGGCAGCGCCAGGCGCACGTCGCGCCGCGGCAGGCGCTCGCGGATCAGCAGCGTGGTGACCTCCTGCCACAGCTCGGCCGCGGTCTCGGGCAACCTGGTGAGCGGATAGCGCACGATGCGCGTCAGGTGGCCGCGCTCGAGCGACTGGGCGGCGACGATCTCGCGCGGCTGCACGACGATGGCGACGCCGGGGACATACTGGCGCGGCGCGGCCGCCACGCGCGCGGGCGTGACCGTGTCGAGGATGAACAGCTCGTTGGTCTGTGGTTCCGGCCTGGTCGCGAGCGCCATTCGCCTGTCACCTCAGCTCTGCTTGAGCGCCTTGATCAATCTGAAGATCGGCAGGACCGAGCAGGAAACCACAAACCCGACCACCAAGCCGGACACGATCGTCATGGTCGGTTCGAGCAACGAAACGAAACGTTTCACGCTCTGCGGCACCTCGGCGTCGAAGAACTGCACCACGTGCCCGAGCGCTTCCTCGAGCTGGCCCGATTTCTCGCCCACGCTCACCATGCGAGCCACCAGCGGCTGCACGTGTCGCGATTCGCGCAGCGCCTCGGACAGGGACTGGCCCTGCTCGACCCGCGCGGTGGCCGCGTGCATGGTCGCGGCCATCGCCGCGTTGCCCACCGAATCGGCCGCGATCCTGAGCGCTTCCGACATCGGCGCGCCGGCGTGATGCAGCGTGCGCAGCGTCGCCGCGAACTGCGCCGAGGCCGCCTTGACGACGATGTCGCCCAGCAAGGGCAGCCTGAGGAGCGCCGCGTGGATCACGATGCGCCCGCGGCGGGTGCGCAGCGCCGCCGCGAGCAGCGCGAGCGCGAGCAGGCCGGCGGCGAGCAGGATCCACCCGTAGCGCACCAGGAACGCCGACAGCGCCATCACCAGGCGCGTGGGCGCCGGCAGGCTGACCCGCGCGCGCGTGAACACCTGGACGATGTTGGGGATCAGGAACGTGAGCAGCAGCGTGACCAGCCCCAGGAGCAGCACGACCAGGATCGCCGGATAGAGGAACGCTTGCAGCAGCATCCCGCGGATCGAGGCACGCCACTCGAGATGCTCCGCCAGTCGCGTCAGCACCGAGTCGAGCGCGCCGGTCATCTCACCCGCGCGCACGCCGGCGAGGTACATGCGCGCGAACACGCGCGGGTACCGGGCGAGCGCCTCCGAGAGCGACGCGCCCGCCTCCAGGTGCACGATGAGCTCGCGCGCCAGCCGTGCGAGCTCGGGCGACTTCGGGTCGCGCGCCATGTCGTCGAGGCCCTCGGTGATCGGCACGCCCGAGCGGTAGAGGACGGCGACGTTGCGCGTGAACGTGATCAGGTCGCGGCGCACCAGTCGCTTGCCGAATGCATTCGCCCGGACCCGGGCGCGGCGGACGTGCACCACCGCCAGGCCGCGCGCCACCAGCCGCCGCTCGACGTCGTCGCTGGTGTCGCCGGGCAGCACGCCGGTCAGCACGGCGCCGCGCGGGTCGACGGCTCGGTAGCGGAATTGCCCGGTCACTGGCCTCGCCCCCACTCGGCGGCTCGCGACAGCGGCCGGTACACGCGCAACACCTCGGTGGTCGTGGTGATGCCGGCGAGCACCTTGCTCGCCGCGTCGTCCAGGAAGCTCCGCATCCCCGCCTTGATCGCGCACGCCTCGATCTCGCCCTCGGCCGCGCGCTCGCCGATGAGCGCGCGCAGCGCGTCGTCCACCACGAGCAGCTCGAAGATGCCGGTGCGACCGCTGTAGCCGGTGGCGCCGCACCGCCCGCAGCCCTTGCCGCGCTTGAGCTTGAGCGGGCGCGTCTCCATCATGCCGAGCGACTTCAGCTCCGCGTATCCTGGCGTGTAGTCCTCGGCGCAGGCACGGCACACGCGCCGCACCAGCCGCTGCGCCAGCACGGCGACGATCGAGGACTGCAGCAGGTAGGCATCGAGGCCGAGATCGAGCAAGCGCGGGAACGCGCCGGCGCTGCTGTTGGCGTGGATGCTCGACAGCACGAGGTGGCCGGTGAGCGACGCGCGCAGCGCCACGTCGGCGGACTCGCGATCGCGGATCTCGCCCACCAGGATGACGTCGGGATCCTGGCGCAGCGCCGCGCGCAGGCCCGCGGCGATGCCGTACTCGGCGCCCGGGTCGACCTGGCTCTGGCGCACCAGCGGCACCTGGCACTCGACCGGGTCCTCGATCGATGTGATCTTGCGCGCCAGGCCGTCGACCTCGCCCAGCGCTGCATACAGCGTCGTGGTCTTGCCCGATCCGGTGGGCCCGGTCACCAGGAACATGCCGTGCGGCAGGTCCATCAGCCCGCGCAGCGCCGCCACGATCGGCTCCGGCATGCCGAGCTCGCCGATCGCGGGCACGCTGGCGTGGTGATCGAGCACGCGCAGCACGAGGTTCTCGCCATGCGTGGTCGGCATGGTGGACAGGCGCATGTCGATCTTGCGGCCGTCGATCTCGTAGCGGATGCGGCCATCCTGCGGCCGGCGGCGCTCGGCGATGTTCAAGCGCGACAGGATCTTCAAGCGGCTCACCACCGCTGGCCCGATCTCCACCGGCAGGTTCTCCGCCTGCTGCAGGAAGCCGTCGATGCGGTAGCGCACCCGCACCAGGCGCTCCTCCGGCTCGAGGTGCAGATCGGTCGCGTTGCGCGCCACCGCCTGGCGCACCAGCCCATCGACGATGCGCTGCACGGCGTTGTGATCGCGCGGCTCGGCCGGCTCGCGCGCCGCCTCATCGACGAGCTGGCGCAGCTCGCTCGCCTGGTCGCCGTAGTGCTTGCGCACCGCGTCCTCGATGTCGACCCGCGTCGCCGCGAAGATCTTGAGCGGATGCTGCGCGAGCTGGCGCAGCTCGTCGACCAGGTGGATGTCGGTGGGATCGGCCATCGCCACTGCCAGCACGCCGCCCTCCATGCGCATCGGCAGCACGCGGTGGCGGCGCGCATAGTCGGCCTTGATGCGCGCCAGCGCCAGCGGGTCGATGGCCTGGTCGGCAATGCGGATCAGGGTCGCACCGCTCTCCTCGGCGAGCGCGCGCGCCAGCTCCTCCTGCGTGACGAAGCCAAGCTCGAACACGATCTGCCCGAGCTGCGTGTGGACGCGGCGCTGTTCCTCGAGCGCTACCTGCAGCTGCTCCGGCGTGAGGTAGCCGAGGTCCACGAGCCGTTCACCCAGCCGGCGCGTGGGCTTCGCTGTAGAGAGCGGACTGTTGCCATCCATGCTCGCCGCCGACGTCCACTAGAGATCGCGAGACTGCGCATGCGCCGCCCAGGTCTCAGTCGATCAGGATCATGATGTCGTCTTCGGCGGCCACCGTGGCGTTGGTGGTGGTGTCCACCTGGCCGTTCGGGCCCGCGCACACGATCAGCACGTTCTCGAGCGGTTCGTAGTAGCCCTGCACGTTGACGATGTACGCGCGTCCCCAGGGGTCGGCGCCCACCTCGGCCATGTACGGCCCGCGCCACTTGGCGCCGCCGAAATCGTTCTTCGACAGGAAGCGCATGATGTTCGCACTGGCGCCGTCGTCGAAGTCGTTGCTCTGCGGCAGCTCGCCGTTGCCGAACACCCAGTGGAAGGTCTCGGCGCCCTGGTCGCCGGTGGGAAAGAACCCGGTGTCCTTGATGTACTGGTTGATGCCCGTGGCGATGCGATTCATGTCGCCCAGCGCGCGCCCCTTCTTCGCGTCCTCCAGCTCGCTCGAGACGACCGGGATGATGATGCCCGCGAGACTGACGATGATGGCGATCACGACGATCATCTCGATCAGCGTGAAGCCGCCCTGGCGGTAGGCTGTGCGCATGCGATTCCTCTCCGAATGGGTTCCGGGCCCAGGACCGAGCGAGCTCGAACGGCGCGGTCCGTGATCCCAGTCTCATCTGGCGGAAACCCGCACAACCTTGACGGAAAATCGCGGCACGGAGACGGCGCTCGGGGTGGATGCAGCGGCGAAACAGGATGCGTTGAGCTGGCAGGAGGTGGGTCGGCTCGGTGCCGCGGGGCGCAAGCAAGGCACGCGTGATGCAATGCCGGGAACAGGACTTGAACCTGCACCCCCTGTAACGGGGACAAGGCCCTCAACCTTGCGTGTCTGCCAATTCCACCATCCCGGCAGGGTCAGGGGAGCGAGCATTGTAGTCGCGCGCAATCGTCAGGCAAGAGGGAAGTCCACTCCCGGGAATCGGCGGCGATCGCGCTCGCATTCGCGCACGTCGCCGTGCAACGCCGATCGATCCGCGCTCGACATCGCGCCCAGGATCTCACGCTTCGCAGCCGAGCAGCTGGCACGCTTGCTCGTAGCCTGGTGCGTGCGTGCCGAACTCGCTCGCGGTGACGCGGGCGAGCGCGACCAGCTGGCGGTTGCGGAATGCCGGGCGCGTGCGCGCGAACTCGTCGCACACGGTGAAGTAGTACTTCTCGGCGTGCAGCGCGCCGTCCTCGCTGGTCGCGAAGCGCAGCATCAGGTCGAACACCGGACGCGACTCGTGCCCGGCTGCGAGATACTGGTGCGCGACCGCACAGGCTCGCTCCTGGTCCCGCTCGCGGATCGCGCCATCGAGCTCGGCGAGCAAGCGCTCGGGATCCCGCGTCGTGACCTTCGCCAGCGGTTCCGGCAGCGGCCGCGGCTGCCACTCGAGGAACCGCCTGCCGCGCGCCGTGCGGTCGCTCGCGACGTGCCAGCCGGCGAGCACCAGGCTCGCCGCCGCATTGCGCGCGTCCGACACCGAGGCGATGTGACGCCAGGCATTCGCGGCATCGCTCGCGTGCACACCGATCGAGTCGCCGTGCACGCTGCCCACGGGCTTGTTCGCCTGCGCTTGCTCGGGCGGCCGTCCGGCGTCGCGCAGCATGAGCTGGTTGGCGGTGAGCGAGATCGCCTCGCTGATCACGGCGCGCGAGTATCCGCTCGCCAGCGCCCCACCCACCGCGTCGGCGGCCTGCTCGGGCGTGGCCTGGAACAAGGTCGCGCTCAGCTCGCCCACCCACGCATCCTCGGCATCGCGCTCACCGAGCTCGCGCTCGTTCAGGTGATGGCGCTCGAGCACGCCCGCGAGCACCTGCGCGAGATCGCCGTAGTACTTCTTGGCCACCTCCTCGCCCTTGACGCAGTAGTGCACGCTCTGCCGCAGCAGCGTGTGCGCGTGCTCGCTGCCGACCAGATCGAGCATGTCCTGCGCGCTGCGCGAGCACGATACGATGCACTTCCGGCGCCCGCCCGACCGATGGGATCAGCGCATTCCACCCGCGCTCGGCCGACCCATGGAGGGCGCCGGCCAGCGCCCGCTCGGCCTGCTCCGCGTCATGCTGCATGATCCCCTGCTGGATCGCGTCGGCGAACGCGCCGCTCGGTGCGATCGCGCCGCTCGACGGCCGCAGCGCGTCCTTGGCGGCCTTGCCCGATTCCTGCAAGCGCGCCGCATTGCGGTAGAGCACCTTCAGGATCGGCAGCGCGCGCCGCTCGGCCGGCAGGTCCTGGGCCATGCGCCAGGCGGGCCGCATCGCCATGAACGTGTGGAACCCCACGTAGTCCTCGCCGCCGAACGCACGCGCGTTCGCGAGCGCGGCCGCGCCCACCAGCTCGTTCAGGCTGGTGCCGCCGCGCAGCATCTCGACCACGATCGGCAGCAGCCGATCCGCGGGCGTCTCCGGCAGCAGCGTCACCAGCCGCTCGCGAGCGCCGAACGAGAGCCGCTCGGGCGGCGCGTCTTGCCACGATGCCGCGCCGAGGCCGAGCTCGCGCATCGCGACCGAGCCGATGCCGGCGACCAGCATCGAGCTTCCCACCTGCTTCAGGAACTCACGGCGATCGGTGGATCGGGTGCGCATGATCGTGCTCCCAGGAATGGCGACCGGCTCGATTGTGCGCCGCTCGAGCAGCGCGTCAAGCCCCGGCAATCGGGGTGGGGGCTGCTGGTGAGCACGCGCCCCGAGCGCTATCATCGCGCGCCATGATCGAGCCCGCCGAATCGAGCGCCGCGCGCGCGATGCACGAGATCGCGCACGGCGAGCTCCTCGCTCGCGGCGATCCCGAGCTGATCTGGGGCTGGGGCTCGCCCGCGGGCCGGCTGCGCGCCGCGCGCCGGGCGCAGCTCATTGCCGCCGGCGCGGGGCTAGAGCCAGGCAAGCGCGTGCTCGAGATCGGCTGCGGCACCGGCATGTTCACGCAGATGTTCGCGGCCACCGGCGCGCGCATCGTCGCGGTCGACATCTCGGCGCCGTTGATCGCACGCGCGCAGGGGCGGCGCCTGCCGGCGGATCAGGTCCGGTTCCTGGTCAAGCGCTTCGAGGACTGCGACGTGGACGGCCCGTTCGATGCGGTGATCGGCTCCTCGATCCTGCATCACCTCGACCTGACCGCGGCGCTCGGCAAGATCCACGAGCTGCTCAGGCCGGGCGGGCGCATGAGCTTCGCCGAGCCCAACATGATGAACCCGCAGATCCTGGTGCAGAAGAACGTGCCGATCGTCAAGCGCTGGCTGGGTGATTCGCCGGACGAGACCGCGTTCGTGCGCTGGCCGCTCGGGAAGCTGCTCGCACGCTGCGGCTTCGGCTTGATCGAGATCACGCCGTTCGACTGGCTGCATCCCAGGACGCCGCGGCCGCTGCTCGGGCTGGTCGGCGGCGCGGGCAAGATGCTCGAGCGCCTGCCGCTCCTGCGCGAGCTGTCCGGCTCGCTCCTGATCCGCTGCGCGAAACGCTAGCGCGCCGGCTCCTCCTCTTCGAGGCAGGCGCGCACCGCGCGCGCGAGCTCCCACAGCGTGTGCGGCTTGGGCAGCACGCGCCGCACGCCGAGGCTCAGGAGCGCCTCCGGCTCCATCGACGCGCCAATGCCCGAGACCATGAGGATGCGGGCGCGCGGATCGGTGCGCAGCATCTCCTGCGCCAGCGCCAGCCCGGTCATGCGCGGCATGGTGTTGTCGGTGATCACCAGATCGAACTCGGCCGGCTGCCGGCGGAAATCCTCGAGCGCATTCAGGCTCGAGGTGTGCACGGTGACGCGATAGCCGAGCGCTTCGAGCTGGCGGCGGCACAGGTCGGCAAGCACCTCCTCGTCCTCGACCACCAGGATGTGCCGGGCGCCGGCTGGCACCTGGGGTGCCGGCCGGGCGGGCGCATCCGCATCGGCCGCGGCGGTCTCCAGCGCCGGCAGCAGGACCTCGACCGTGGTCCCTTGCCCCACGCGGCTGCGGATCTGCAACCGGCCGCCATGGCTCGCGACGATGCCGTGGATCACCGCCAGGCCGAGCCCGGTGCCGGCGCCGGTGGGCTTGGTGGTGAAGAACGGCTCGGTGGCGCGCTCGAGCACCTCGGGGCTCATGCCGTGTCCGGTGTCGGTCACCGTGATGAGCGCATGCAGGCCGCGCCGCGCCATCGGCTGCGCGCGCGCGAATCCCTCGTCCACCATGAACGGCTCGAGCGAGACCTCGAGCACGCCGCCCTGCTCGCGCATCGCGTGCGCGGCGTTGGTGGCGAGGTTCATCAGCACCTGGTAGATCTGCGTCTCGTCGGCGAGCACGCGCGGCGTGGTCGGATCGATGTGCTCGCGCATCTCGATCGTGCTCGGCAGCGATGCGCGCAGGAACTGCAGCGCCTCGCGGATCGCACCCTCGAGGTGGATCGGCACGTGCGCTGGGTCGCGCTGGCGGCTGAACAGGAGGATGCGCTCGACGAGCTTGCGCCCGCGCTCGGCGGCGCTCAGCACCTTGCCCAGGTCGTCATGCAGCTGGGGACGGTCCTTGGCAGAGCTCTGCGCCAGCTCGGTGTAGCCGATGATGCCGAGCAGGATGTTGTTGAAGTCGTGGGCGATGCCGCCGGCGAGCGTGCCGATCGCCTCCATCTTCTGCGCCTGACGCAGCTGCCCTTCGAGCCGGTGGCGCTCGGTGATGTCGCGGGTGAGCTTGACGAAGCCGCGCAGCTCGCCGTCGCCATCGCGCAGGGCAGTGATCAGCTCGCTGGCGAAGTAGCGCGACCCATCCTTGCGCACGCGCCAGACCTCGATCTCGGAGCGGCCCTTCTCGGCGGCAGCGCGCAGCTGGTCGGTTGTGGTGGCATCGACCGGATCGGCAGCGGCGAAGAACCGTTCCAGCGGGCGGCCCAGCACCTCGTCCTCGCGATAGCCGGTGATGTTCTCCGCGCCGGCGTTCCAGCCCGCCACGTTGCCGGCCGGATCGACCATCAGGATGGCATAGTCGCGCACCGACTCGACCAGCAGGCGGAATCGCTCCTCGCTCTCGCGCAGCTCGTGCTCGGCGCGGCGGCGCGCGGTCACGTCGACGATCGAGCTCAGCACGAGCAAGCCATCGTCGGTGTGGATCGGGTTCAAGCCGATCTCGACCGCGATCTCGGTGCCGTCGCGCCGCAGCCCGAACAGCTCGCGACCGGCGCCCATCGGTCGCGCTTGCGGCTCGGCGAAGAAGCCGTGGCGGTCGCCCGGATGGGCGCCGCGGAACCGCTCCGGAACCAGCATGTCGACACACCTGCCGATCAGCTCGTCGCGCCCGTAGCCGAACAGCTGCTCGGCCTCGCGATTGACCAGCACGATCGTGCCGGCGGCATCGACCATGATCATGCCGCTCGCCGCCGACTCGACCGCGGCATGGAAGCGCTCCTCGGCGCGCTTGCGCGCGCTGATGTCGACCAGCGTCGCGAGCACCAGCAGGCCCGCGTCGGTCTTGACCGGATTGAGGCCGATCTCGACCGGCACCTCGGTGCCGTCGCGCCGCAGCCCGAACAGATCGCGGCCGGCGCCCATCGGCCGCGCCTTGGGGTCGGCGAGGTACTGTGCCCGATCGCCCGGGTGCCTGGAGCGGAAGCGCTCGGGCACGAGGAGCTCGATCGGCTTGCCGACCAGCTCGTCGCGCCGGTAAAGGAACAGGCGCTCCACCTCGCGATTGACCAGGAGGATGCGGCCCCGCGCGTCCACCACGATGATGCCCGCGGGCGCAAGCTCGACGGCCAATCGGAACAGATCCTGGCTGTTCCGGCTGGTTTCGGACAAGGGGCACTCCCTTCGCGCGCTCACACCTCGATCGCCACGGCCCTTTCTTGAAGGCGAGCACGCCGCAAACTGGGCCGAACAAAATCCGCGGAGGTCCGAGGTGACTTGCAATGCAATCGCCGTTCCGCCGCCAGCGTCGGGCGGTGGGCACGCCGGCGTGCCCGCAGGGCGGGCAACGGCATCGCCGAGGGACGAGAAAACGCGATGACCGTGCCGGCGCGCAGGCCCCGGGCGGGACGGCGCGCGCGCAGAATGATCAACGCCGCTGTAGCACCCACACGGTCGGGAAGGGATACATCCAGTCGTCCGGCCAGCGCGCAAGATCGTAGCAGCGGCGCCGGCCGATGTGCGGCAGCGTCCGGAACTCCTGGCGCAGCGTGAACTCGGTCGAGATCGTGTTCGCGCCGTGGGCCTCGAACGACGAGACGACCAGCCACTCCGGCAGCGGCGTCCGCGTGAGCGCGTTCGTGACGATCGGGTTCTTGATCGGCGGCGTGAAGTACCAGGGATAGGGCGAGAGGATGCCCACCTGGGTCGTGCGCAGGATGTGCTTCTTGATCCATGCCGCCGCCTGGTAGCGCGGATCGGCGTCGCTCATGCCGTTGCCGTACGCTTCACGCGTAGCGCCGATGGCACGCACGCGGCGACGATCGCCGCCAGCGCGATCGCCTGCGTCGAGCGCCGCCCGAGCGCTTGCACGACGTACGCGAGCGCCAGCACCGCGGCGACAGCGGCATCGCGGCGCGCACGAACACCGGCTGAGCGTATCCCTTTGCCGTCAGGTAGAGGTAGATGATCGCGTACAGCGGCAGCGCCATCGCCACCAGCGCCCGGCGCTTGATGCTCATCAGCAGCGCCGCGACCACCGCGCTGTACAGCACCAACCACAGCGCCGGGTAGGTGCCCACCGGAATGAGCCAGGTGAGGTACGTCCACACGCGATCGAGCGACCAGAGCGAGGCCGGCGTGAACTCGCTCTTCTGCGCGAACGACGCGGTGTAGGCGAGGCCAGCGCGCAGCAGCGGTCGGTGACGACGAGCGCCGGGATGCCGAGCACGAGCGCGCCGCCAAGCTCGCGAGCGCAGCGACCGGCGCCACCAGCCGATCACGCAGCGGCACCGCCGATGCGAGCCACCACTGCAGGACGAGCACGCCGGGAACAGGCCGACGCTCAGCATGTGGTAGCGCGTGGCCGCCGCGAGCGCGGTGAGCGCCCCGCACGCACACCACAGCGGCAGCGACCGCGCCCGCGTCGCGCGCCAGCGCCGCTCGATCGACAGGCAGGTGAGCGCCACCAGCACGAGCAGCAGGTTGGCGAGCGCGTGGGTGCGCGCGTAATGCGCGTGCACCACGAATGCCGGCAGCACCGCGTACACCAGCGCTGCGGCGAGCGCGGCGGCGGCGCCGAACAGCCGCGCGCCGGCGAGCAGGAGCACGACGATCGCGACGACATCCACCGCCACGACGCTCGCGCGCAGGACGACGAGCACCTGCGCGCGCTGCGCGCGCACCTCGGCATCCTTGCCGCCGAACTCGTCCGGCGTCCGCTCGATGAGACCGAGGCGCTTCGCCACCGGCAAGATCAGCGCCCACAGCATGTGCTGCAGCGGCCCCTCGACGTAGGCTTCCTTGCTCAGCAGGTCGCCGCGCCCGGGCTGCATCGCGCGCAGGCTGTCGAGCACGAACCACTCGTCGGGATGGCCGGAGATCGCGAAGCCGCCGGGGATCGGCAAGCCCCAGCCGCTGCCATTGCGCCGCAGCCCCACGGCCAGCGCGACGATCGCGCTACCGAGGACCAGGAGCGCCAGCGTGCGCCACCGGGGCGCCTTCATGCGCGGCACCAGGCCGTGGTCTGGTAGAGTGCGCCGCGCACCGGAAACGCCGGCGGCAGCGCGCGCCGCGCGACCCGCTGCAGCTGCGCATCGAGCGCCTGCTCGATGCGCGCCGGCGGCATCACGTGGTTGGCGTCGATCTGGTCGTAGCCGATGGCGCGGAACGCCTGCGTCATCCAGGGGTTCACCATCGGGTAGCCGACCACCAGCCGGCCGCCTGGCCTCAGCACGCGGGCGAGCTCGCGTGCGGCCGCGTCGATCGCGGCAATGTGCTCGAGCACCGAGACGCAGAAGATCGCGTCGAACGCGGCGCCGCGGAATGGCAAGGACAGCAGGCTGGCGTTGAGCAAGCGCGCGTTCTCGTGCCGGGTCACGTACACGCGCACGCCGGGCGCGATGGCGAGGTCGATGCCGGTGTAGCGGCGGCAGACGCGAGTCAGCGTGCGCACCATGACGCCGCTGCCGACGCCGACCTCGAGCAGATCACCCGCACCCGCGGGCAACAGGTCGAGCGCCATCTGCAGCCGGCGCCGGTACAGCCAGCCGACCAGCGGATGATAGTAGTAGGGCAGCGGGTCGTGCTCGTCGTTGCGAGTCAACACGCCGCGTGGCTCGAGATCGAGCGTCACCTGGCCGGCAGCAGCATCGTGCATCATGATGCATCACGCGAACTTGAAGCGGCGCATGGCGAAGGCGCACATGCGCAGCAGCAGCCAGCCATGGCGGAAGCGATGGATGTTGGTGGCGCCGTAGACGCGGTCGCGGTAGCGCACCGGCACCTCGACGATCTTCAGGTTCTGGCGCGCACCGCCGAACAGGAGATCGAAGTCGCCGAACGGATCGAAGTCGCCGAAGTGCGCGCGGCCATCGACGATCGCCTGGTAGTCGCGCCGGTGCAGCACCTTGGTGCCGCACAGCGTGTCCTTGAGCGGCTGCTCGATCAGCCACGTGAACGCCAGCGCGAAGAACTTGTTGCCGAACACGTTGAGCAGGCGCATCGCGCCGTGCTCCATCGGGTAGATCAACCGGCAGCCGTTCACCAGCTCGCCGTAGCCGCGCACCAGCGTGTCGTAGAACTTGGGCAGATCCTCGGGCGGCACCGTGAGATCGGAGTCGAGGATCATCAGGATGTCGCCGGTGGCAGCGGCGAAGCCCTTGCGCACCGCATCACCCTTGCCCTTGCCGTCCTGGACCAGGAGCTTGATGGCGCGCTCGGGGTACGCGCGCATCACGCGCTCGATCTCGTCCGGCGTGCCATCGGTCGAGTGGCCATCGACGAACACGATCTCGGTGCCCGATCCCATCTCGGGAATGCGGCGCACCGCGTCCTCGATCGTGCCGCGCTCGTTGCGGCACGGCACGCACACCGACACCTTGAGCGGACGCTCGGATTCGCGGCCGAGCGCCGAGACGTCGCGGAAGACGAGGAACGAGAGGCAGCCGAGCCACGAGAAGGGCGGCAGGCGCGCAAGGAAGCGGTTGAACAGCACCTCGAACGGGCGCCCGCGCCACGGCCACAGCATGCGCGTGCCGCCGCGGATCACCTCGAAGCTGTTGATGTAGAGGAGGTTGGTCAGGTCCTGCAGCGAGATCCAGTTCTGCAGCGGCGTCGGGTCCTTGAGCCCGATCGCCTCCGCCAGGCGCACCGGCGCCTCCCACAGGTAGCTGTAGGCGGTGAGCACGAGCCGCGTGTGGCGCGTGCAGAGCGGGTGGAGCGCCGCGAGCGCGCGCTGGATGTCCTCGGTGTAGCCGATCACGCCGTTCAGGATGATGTAGTCGAACGGCTCCTGCAGCGTGACCGTGTCGCCCACCTCCCCCACCTCGAACAGGAGCTCGGGGTAGCGGGTGCGCGCGCTTGCGACGTTCTGCGGGTCCGCGTCGATGCCGAGCGCGAAGCGCGGCCGGAGCTGCGCGAGCAGCTCGCCCGTGCCGGCGCCGAACATCAGCACGCGCTTCCCAGCCGGAACGGTGAGGCGCAGGAACCGCGCCATCTCGCGCACGTACGGTCCCTGCCCGTCGCGCTCGGTGAGCACGCGGCGCAGCCACCCGAGGATCGCAGACCGCTCGCCGCGCTCGCGTGCCGTCCGGCGACCGACGGCGTCCGCAGCGGGCAGACGCCCGCCAGCGGCGCTCGGCGCCTCGGATCGGTCGTGGAGGATGGGGTTGGGGGCTACCATGCGTCCGTTCGTGCTCGATTGCGGAGATCGTGCCCTAAAAGATTGGTCCTCGTCACCGCGAAGACAAGCCCCAAACCCGAGGGGCCGCTCGCGCCGGTCGTGCACGCCCAGCTCGCTCGCCGCGCAAGATCGATCCGGCTGCGCGCGAAAGGGCCTCGGTGGTCAGCGCTGCTTGGCGACCTGCGCGAGGATCTCGCGGGCCTCGCTGAAGAAGCCGGCGAACGGGTCTTTGTCCTTCGCGGCCGGATACTCATCGAGGATCGCTTGCGCCTCCGCGCGCGCCGGTCCGAAGTCGCCGTCGTCGAGGTAGGAGTGTGCGTGCTGCACGCGAGCTTGCAGGCGTTCGTAGTCGCCGACCCTCGGCGAGCCGATCACTCGCTCCAGCGCCGCGCGCGCGCCGGAACCGTTCTTCTCCCAGAGGCAGAGCTGTGCCTCGATCTGCGCCTGCTGGTAGTCGGCGAGCGGAACGCGCGCGCCGAGCTGCGCCATCGCCTTGCGGGCGAGCGCCGGCCCGCCGAGAGATGCACAGTCGTTGACGAGCTGCCGGAGAATCGCGGGAGCGTTGCTGTCATCCGGGAAGCGTCGGAGCGCCGCCTCCTTGATGGCGATCTGCTCCCGCTTCTCCTGCCGATACTCGAGGTCGATCATCTCACGGAAGCTCGTGGGCTCGCCCACCATCGCGAGCTCCGACTCCAGCACCGGCTGCTCGCGCGCCATCGCCGCCACGCGCGCCTCGACGGCATCCAGACGCGCCGCGAGATCACTCGAGCGTGTGCCCGCCGCGGGCACCGGCTCGCGGATCGTTGGCGGCACCGGCTCCACGTGGGCTTGCGCCGAGATCGCCCGCTCGAGAGCAGCCACGCGCTCGGCAAGACGATCGCACCGCTCGGTGAGGTGCGCCTCATCCCGACCGGCCAAGCTCGCATCGCGCACTCCGCGGAGATCCGAGAGCAGCAGAAATGCGGCTCCGGCCCCGGCGGCTGCGAGCCCCACCACCAGCGCGAGGACCGAGACGGATCGCGGTCCCATCAGGATCCTCCGATCACTCGCCCGACCACGGCTTCGAAGCGGATTGCTGGCGGTCGATCGGTCCCTCGAGCAGCATGAACACGCCGTGCGAGTAGGTGTGCCGGTCCGCGTCGTTGGTCGCCTGCGCCTGCCGGAGCCAGAGATCCCAGTAGGCGAGCAGCTCCGCTTCGCTCAGGTTCTTGAGATCGAGATCCTCCTCGCTCAGGAACTCGTCGCGCAGCTCGTTCATCTCGCGCCTCCGACCGTGTCTCCGGGCAGCGCGAAGGGCAAGCAACCCTCGGCGCGGCGGACCACGATGTCGTGTGCTTCGAGCAACGGCCGGCCGGCGATCTCGCGTTCCAGCGCAGGCCATCGCGCCAGCCACGGACGGGCCGCTTCGAGGTATCGCGCCAGTCGCTCCTCGTTCGCATGCATGAGCGTGCGACGCTCGGCATCGAGAGCGCGCTCGACCGCCTCCCGGCCCTCGGCAAGGAGGCCGAGCAACGGGCGCTGCTTCGCCAGCTGCCGCGCGAGATCGGCCTGCTTCGCGCCCACGGCGAGGAGATCGCGCGGCGCTGCGCGAGTACAGCAGTTGATCGCGCGGATCCTCCAGCACGCGCGCCAGCTCCCCAATGACGGCATAGTCGCGCTCACGGTTGGTTTTCTTCAGATCCGCGAGCCGTCTTGGGTCGACGACCGGCGGCCGTCGCTGCTCCTGCTCCTGCCACAGGCGTGCGAGATCGTCGCGAGAGATGCGAGGCGGCCGGCTGACAAAGTCCGTCCGGATCCGCAGACCATTGTGCCGGAACTCGAGGTGCGAGCTCCACCCGCCGGCGAGCCAGCGAATGTCGAGGGGCGCGCCGAAGCGGTACTCGCGCCGCGGCCGGCCAGCACGGAGAGAACGTGGCCGGTGCTCTCGGCATCTTCTCGCAGGATCCAGTCTCCGTCCTTGCTCATCACCGCGAGCCGGTGCAGAACCACGGCTTGCCCGGAGCTGATGATCGCTCGGACTCTACCGTCGTTGAACTGCTCGGTCAGCTCGAGATAGATGCTCAAGGCAGGCCTCGATCGAAGTCCACGCGAGAGATTAACCCGGATCATTCACCACCCAAGCTGCTGCGGCGCCGCGGACAACCGGTGCTCGAACCTGATGCGAGATGCGGCCGGTCCCCAGGACACGCTCGACCTGAAGGACGGCGGGTACGCGGCGCGCGGCGCGTCCCGATTCGAGCGGACCGCCCCGTGGGCACCTCCTACCAAGCTCGCGCTCACGGGCACGAGTGCCGAAAAACGGAACGGTGGGTCCGCGGGCGTTCCGTACGAGGTATCGCGCACCGCCGGCGATGCCCGCCGCAGACCGCGCAGCGCGCGCTCTGTGCCTGCGAACCCGCAGCAAGCCGATTGGCCATCGAATTGCTAAACTCGGTGCGTGGGCACCGGAACACACGATCCGATCTGGTCCATCGGCGCGACCAGGTCGGCTTCCTCGCGCTCGCCGAGACGCTGTCCTCGTTCATCGCCCTGGTCCAGGGCGACGAGATGATCTACGTCAATCCGGCCGGGTGTGTCCTCCTCGGCCGTCCGAAGCGGAGGACCTCGTCGGGCGGCCTTCTGCGAGATCCTCCATCCCGAGGATCGCGAGGCGGCGATCGCCCGGGCGCGGACGTGGCTCGAGGGCGGCAGCCGCACGGAGCGCTCGACCGAGCGCCTCCTCCACGCCGACGGCCGCACGATCTGGATGAGCTACCTCCTCGACCGGATCCAGTTCGAGGGCCAGCCGACCACGCTCGTCACGGGCCATGACGTCACCGAGCGCAGGCGCATCGAGAAGGAGCTGGAGCGCAGCGAAGCGCGGCTCGCCGAGGCGCAGCGCATCAGCCACATCGGCAGCTGGGAGTGGGACATCCCGGGCAACGCCATCTTCTGGTCGGACGAGCTGTGCCGCATCTACGGGGTCGCCCCGCACGAGTTCGGGGAGACGCTCGAGGGCTACCTTTCCCTCGTCCATCCCGACGACCGGACGACGGCCCGCAACGCCATGGAGCGAGCCCTCGAGGTGGGCGGCCCGTTCGCCTTCGAGCACCGCGTGGTGCACAAGGACGGCAGCGTGCGCACGATCCACGGTCGCGGCGAGGTCTTCATGGACGCGTCGGGCGCGCCGGTGCGCGTCGCGGGCACCGGCCAGGACATCACCGATCGGAAGCGGATGGAGGAGGAGCTGCGGCGCAGCGAGGAGCGCTTCGGCAATCTGTGCCAGCAGGCACCCGTGCTGCTCATGGCCTTCGATCCGAACGGACGCGTCCACGAGGTGAGCGACTACTGGCTGCAGACGATGGGCTACGACCGCAGCGAGATCGTGGGCCGGGACGGATGGAGTCTCATCACCCCCGAATCACGGGAACGGCTCCGCCACGCGATCGAGGAGAACCAGCGCAGCCACAAGACCGTGATCAAGAACTTCCCGCTGCGCGCGATCAAGAAGGACGGCACCACGATCGACCTGCTCTCCACCAGCGTGGCCGAGATCGGCGACGACGGCGAAGCGCGCGGGGCGATCTGCGTCGAGATCGACCTGACCGACCTCCAGCGAGCGGAGGCCGCGCTGCGCGAGAGCGAGGAGCGCTACCGAGCCCTCGTGGAGCACGCGCCGGAGGCCATCATGGTCCTCGACGTGGACCAGGGGCTGTTCGTCGACGCGAACGCGCACGCCGAGAAGCTGTTCGGGTTCCCGCGCGAGCGGCTGCTGACCATGGGACCGCTCGACTTCTGCTCGCAGCAGCAGTCCGACGGACGACCGTCCTGCGAGGTGATCGAGGACGAGCACCGGAAGGTGCTCGAGGGAGAGACCACGGTCTTCGAGTTCACGCACGTGGACGCGCGAGGCCGTCAGATCCAGTGCCAGACGCGCCTGTCGAGGCTCCCGGCCGCCGGGCGCCGCCTGATCCGGGTGACCACCACCGACATCAGCGAGCTGAAGCATCTCGAAGAGAAGATCCGCCGCGCCGACAAGCTCGCCGCGGCCGGGACGCTGGCGGCGGGCGTTGCCCACGAGATCGGCAATCCGCTCATGGCGCTCTCGATGGCCGCGCAGAGCCTGGAGCGCAGGGCCTGCGACGAGTACACGCAGAAGAAGCTCGCGCTGATCCGCGAGCACAGCGAGCGGATCTCCCGCATCGTTCGCCAGATGAGCGAGCTGGCGCGGCCTCAGAGCGGGGAGAGGAAGAGCTGTGATGTCAACCAGATCATCCGGCGCGCGGTGGACATGGTCCGCTTCGACAAGCGCTCGAGGAGCTCGGAGATCCGCTACGAGCTGGCGGACGATCTGCCCGAGGTCCTGGCGGTCGAGGACGAGCTGCACCAGGTGTGCATCAACCTCGCGCTGAACGCGTTCGATGCCATGGGCGCGAATCCACCGGAGCGGCCGCGCCTGCTGACGATCCGCTCCACGGCGCTCGATTCCGTCGTCAGCGTGTCGTTCCGCGATACGGGCCCCGGAGTACCGGGCGAGGTGCGCGACAGGCTCTTCCAGCCGTTCTTCACCACGAAGGAGGCCGGCCGCGGCAGCGGGCTCGGGCTCTCCGTCAGCTACCGCATCCTCGAGGAGCACCAGGGCGTGCTGCGGCTCGATGAGGACGTGAGCAAGGGCGCCGCCTTCATCTTCGAGATCCCGCGCGTGGACGTGCCATGACCTTCCGCGTGCTGGTGGTCGACGACGAGCCGGCGATCCGCGCGCAGCTCGAGGAGTCCCTGCAAGAAGCGGGGTACGAGACCGCGGGCGCCAGCGATGGCGCCGAGGCGGCGAAGCTCGCGCTCGAGCGCTCCTTCGATCTCTGTCTGTCCGACATCCGCATGCCGGCGATGGGCGGCATCGAGCTGCTGAAGCGGCTGGGCGACACGAGCCCCGAGACGATGTTCATCCTGATGACCGCGTTCGCGGGGGTCGATACCGCGATCGAGGCGCTGCGTCTGGGAGCCGTCGACTATCTGCTCAAGCCCTTCAAGCACGAGGAGCTGATCGCGAAGGTCAAGCGCCTCGCGGAGCACCGGCGGCTCGTGCTCGAGAACCGCAATCTCCGGCGCACCCTCGAGGCCGGGGCTCCGAGCGGCATCATCGCCGGCAGCCCGGCGATGAAGAGGGTCCTGGAGACGGTGGATCAGATCGCGTCCCTGCCGAGCAATGTCCTCATCACCGGCGAGAGCGGCACCGGCAAGGACCTGGTCGCGCGCGCCATCCACGAGCGGGGAAGCCGGGCCAGGCTCCCGTTCGTGCCGATCAACTGCGCCGCGATCCCGGAAGCGCTGCTGGAGAGCGAGCTGTTCGGACACACCAAGGGAGCCTTCACCGGAGCGGTCGAGAACAAGGAAGGCCTGCTGAAGACGGCGGCGGAGGGAACCATCTTCCTGGACGAGCTGGGCGACATGCCGCTGTCGATCCAGGCCAAGCTGCTGCGGGCGGTCGAGAGCCGCGAGATCCATCCGGTCGGATCGACGCGGCGCATCCAGATCCAGGCGCGGATCCTCGCGGCGACCAACCGCGACCTGCGCGCCGAGGCCGCGGCCGGGAGATTTCGCGAGGATCTCTACTACCGGCTGGCGGTGGTCGAGATCCACGTCCCGCCGCTCCGCGAGCGGCGCGAGGACATCCCGCTGCTCGCGAACCACTTCGTCGAGACGTACGCCCGCGAGCTGGGACGCGACGTGCGTGGCATCGATCGCGACGCCTTGCGTCAGCTTGCCGGCCACGAGTGGCGCGGCAACGTGCGGGAGCTCTCCAATGCCATCGAGCGGGCCGTGATCTTCGCCGCCAAGCAGCAGCTCGCAGCCACCGATCTCCCGGATCCGGTGCGCGCGGCCGCGCCGAGAGACGCCGAGTACTCGCAGAATCTGCGCGAGGCGACCGCGGACTTCGAGCGAGCCCACATCCTGCGCGTGATCGAGCAGTGCGGCGGCAACAAGCGCAAGGCGGCCAGGCTGCTCGGGCTCGGCGTGACCTCGCTCTACCGAAAGCTCGGAACGGCGACTCCCAGCGCCGGCGAAGGGTAGCGTCACGGGAGAGTCCGCAGACGCGGGCGGAGCGCACCCGCGACCCGCAGCCGCCGCCGAAGCCGCAGCCGTCACCGCGAATCGCAACCGCAACCGGTGTCGTGAACCGAGGCTTGCGGCTGCGGCTGCGGCTGCGGCTTGCGGCTTGCGGATGCGGATGCGGATGCGGATGCGGATTACGGGTTGCGGATGCTCCCGCGCGCATGGATTTCCCGTGGGACGCCACGTTCCACGGCGCGAACGCTGCATCGGAAACCCGTACCGAAACCGGCTCACTGGACACCCCTGAAGCGCGGCGGATCCCGGCGGCGAAGCCGCGGTATGAACGTTGCTCAGGTCCGCTTGGAAGGCCACCACTGTTCCGCGCCAGGAGGGCGCACCCATGAAGCTTCGCCGTTCGATCGTCTCCACGGTCCTGCTCTCGGTCGTCGCCGGGACAGGGCTTGCCTTGGCAGCATGGAAGCACTCCTCTCTGGCGGCGGAGGCAGCCGCCGCGGCCGCGCAGCCCGAGCCGATGGAATCGGTCACGGGAGCGGTCGCCGTCGAGCGCGAGCACGTGCGCACGACCACGTCGATCGGCACCGTGCTCGCGTTGCGCTCCATCACGCTGCGCAACGAGCTGGCCGGTACCGTGCGCAAGGTCGTGCTCGAGACCGGGAAGATCGTCGAGGCCGGCACCGTGCTGGTGGCACTCGACGTCTCGGTCGAGGAGGCCGAGCTGCACGCGCAGGAGGCCCAGGCGCGCCTCGCCGAGACGCTGCTCGGACGCATGCAGCGCGCCAGCGAGACCCACGGCGCGTCGGCGGCCGACGTCGACCGCGCGCTGGCACAGCGCGACGTCGCGCTGGCGAACGTCGAGCGCACCAAGGGCATCATCGAGCGCAAGACCATCCGCGCGCCGTTCCAGGCGCGCGTGGGCATGGCCGACGTGCACCCCGGGCAGTACCTGAACGAGGGCACGGAGCTGACGACGCTGCAGGGCGTGGACGACGCCGTGAACGTCGACTTCACGGTTGCGCAGCAGGTGGCCGCCGCGCTCCACGTCGGCGACCTGGTGACCGTGCTGGGCGCCGCCGACTCGCCGCCATTCCCCGCCGCCATCGTGGCGATCGACGCACGCGTCGATCCCATGACCCGCAACGCGATGGTGCGCGCGCGCATCGAGGGCCCGGATCGCCTGCCCGTGCCGGGCTCCTCGGTGCGGGTGCACGTGCCGATCGGAGCGCCGGTCCAGGCGGTGGTCGTCCCGGTCAGCGCGCTGCGCAAGGGACCCGCAGGCGATCACGTGTTCGTGCTCGCACCGCAGGAGGACGGCCGCGTACGGGCGGTGCAGAGGACGGTCGCGAGCGGACCGGTGCTCGGCGACGAGGTGGTGATCGAGAGCGGGCTCGCCGCCGGCGAAGAGGTGGCCGCCTCGGGATCGTTCAAGCTGCGTGAAGGCGTGCTCGTCGCCGTGACCCGCCGGGTCGCGGACGGCGAGCGCTGAGGAGGCCCCCACCATGAAGTCGGTCACCGACATCTTCATCCGGCATCCCGTGCTCGCGACCGTGGTCAACCTCGCGATCGTGCTCGTGGGCTGGCGCGCGATCTCCTCGCTGCCGGTGCAGCAGTACCCGCAGATCGAGAGCTCGTCGGTCATCATCACGACGGTCTACACCGGCGCCAGCGCCGAGACCGTCCGCGGCTTCCTGACGACGCCGATCGAGCGCGCGGTATCGGCCATCGGCGGCGTGGACCACCTCGAGTCGACGAGCCGCGCCGGCGTCAGCACGGTCACCGTGCACCTGAAGCTCAACCACAACACGACGGCCGCGCTCGCGGAGGTCACCGCGCGCCTGGAGCAGGTGCGCACCGAGCTGCCGCAGGAAGCCGAGCCGCCCATGGTCGAGGTGCAGCGCGCCGATCGGCCGTACGCGACCTTCTACCTCAGCTTCACCTCGGGCGAGCGCAGCGTGTCGGCCATCACCGATTACCTCGCGCGCACCGTGCAGCCCCAGCTCGCCACGCTCGCGGGCGTGCAGCGCGTGACGAACAAGGAGGGCGGCCGCCAGATCGCGATGCGCGTCTGGATCGACCCCGACCGGCTCGCCGCGTTCAACCTCTCGCCCGGTGACGTGCACGCGGCGCTGCAGCGCAACAACTATCTCGCCGCGGTCGGCCAGACCAAGGGCAACCTGGTGCAGGTCAACCTGCTCGCGAACACCGACCTGCGATCCACGCGCGAGTTCGAGAACCTGATCGTCGCGGATCGCGGCGGCGCCATCGTGCGCCTCTCCGACGTGGCGCGCGTCGAGCTCGGGGCCGAGGAGGCGGACCTGGTCGCGAAGTACAACCGCGAGCAGAGCGTCTACCTCGGCGTGTGGCCGCTGGTCGGCGCCAACGAGATCGAGGTGGCGAATCACCTGCGGGACGAGATGGAGCGCATCCGCCCGACGCTGCCCAAGGACCTCGAGATGCGGCTCGTGTGGGACGGCACGGTCTTCATGCGCGACGCGCTCGAGGAGATCAGCAAGACGCTGGTCGAGACGATCCTGATCGTCGGCGTCGTGGTGTTCCTGTTCCTGGGGTCGGTGCGCACGGCGCTCGTGCCGCTGGTCGCCATGCCGGTCTCGCTGATCGGCGCGGGCGTCGTCATGGCGGCGCTGGGCTTCAGCCTGAACCTGCTCACCATCCTCGCCATCGTGCTGTCGGTCGGCCTGGTGGTCGACGACGCCATCGTGGTGGTCGAGAACGTCGAGCGTCACGTGCGTCTCGGCAAGTCGCGCATCGATGCGGCGCTGGCCGCGGCGCGAGCTGATCGGCCCGATCATCGCGATGACCATCACGCTCGCGGCGGTCTACACGCCGATCGGCTTCCAGGGCGGGGCTGACGGGGTCCTTGTTCCTCGAGTTCGCGATCACGCTCGCCGCGGCGGTCGCGGTGTCGGCATCGTCGCCGTGACGCTCTCGCCGGTCATGAGCTCGCGCTCTGTCCACCCGCAGGGTCAGGAGGGCCGGCCTACGGCGCTCGTGAACCGCGGCTTCGAGGTCGTGCGGCGGCTGTATGCGCGGTCGCTCGAGGTCGCGCTCGACACGCGCTTCGCCATCGTCGCGTGCGCGGTCATGATCATGGCGGGCGCCTGGCCTCTCTACTCCTACTCGCGGCGCGAGCTCGCGCCGGTCGAGGACCAGAGCCACATCGGGGCCTGTCCTCGACACGGCTCCCGACTCCACGCTGGAGGCGGCGGAACCGCGCGTCGCTCGAGCTGGTCGACGCCGTCACCGCCTTCCCGGAGGCCCGCTTCATGTGGTCCTTGACCGCGGGCTGGGGCGGCTTCGGCGGCATGGTCGCGAAGAGCTGGAAGGAGCGCGCGCGCTCCACGAAGCAGATGTACGGCGAGCTGTACGGCGCGGTGTCGCAGGTGCCTGGGCTGCGCGTGTTCCCGCGCCTCGATCCGCCGCTGCCGACCCCCGGCCAGTACGACGTCGAGCTGGTCCTGCAGAGCGATGCCCTGGTCGAGCAGATGCTCGAGACGTCGTCCGCGCTGGTCCAGGCAGGGCTTCGCGAGCGGCAAGTTCCTGTACGTCGACACCGACCTGAAGATCACCAGCCGGAGGCGCGCGTCGTGATCGATCGCGAGCAGATCGCGGACCTCGGTCTCGACCTCGCCGGCGTCGGCCGCGAGCTGGGCACGCTGCTCGGCGGGGACTACGTCAATCGCTTCAACTACTTCGATCGCAGCTGAGCAAGGTCATCCTGCAGATCGGCGATCGGGATCGGCGACCGTCGGGCCGCTGCTCGACCTCAAGATCGTGGGCGACGCCGCGCGGCGAGCTGGTTCCCGTGTCGACGTTCACGCACATCGAGTCGACCACGGTGCCGCGCACGCTGAATCGCTTCCAGCAGCGGAACGCCGTGCGCATCTTCGGCGGCGTCAAGCCGAGCGTGACCAAGGAGGACGGGCTGCGCGTGCTGGAGAACGCCGCCCACGTGTGCCGTGAGAGGCCCGAGCGTCGTCCTCGACTATGCCGGCGAGTCGCGGCAGATCCGGCGCGAGGGCTCGGCGCTCACGGTCACCCTCGGGTTCGCCGTGGTGCTCATCTATCTCGTGCTCGCCGCGCAGTTCAAGAGCTTCCGCGATCCGCTGATCGTGCTGCTCGGCTCCGTGCCGCTCGCGATCGCCGGCGCGCTCCTGTTCAGCTTCCTCGACCTCACCACCATCAACATCTACTCGCAGGTCGGCTTGATCACGCTGGTCGGCCTGATCGCGAAGAACGGCATCCTGATCGTGCAGTTCGCGAACACGCTCCAGGAGCAGGGGGTCGCGAAGGCGGCGGCGCTGCGCGAGGCGGCGACGACGCGCCTGCGGCCGGTGCTGATGACGTCCGCGGCCACGGTCTTCGGTCACTTCCCGCTGGTGCTCGTCACCGGCCCGGGCGCCGCGGCGCGCAACAGCATCGGCACGGTGCTCGTCGCCGGCATGACGCTCGGCACGCTGTTCACGCTGTTCGTCGTCCCGGTCTTCTACTCGCTGATCGCGGCCGACCACCGCGCGCGCGACCGGCACGAGGAGAGTCCGCAGGACTCGCACCTCGTGGCATCGAGCCCGGATCCTCGAGGTCGCATGACGCGATCGGTGGCGGCTTCCAGAACGTCCTGACCATCGGGATTTCCCATGACGCCCACAGCCATCAGCCGGTCCGCTCCCGCACGACCTTCCTCCTGCTCGCGGCGTCGATCCTCGCCGGCGCGCGCGCGCGTGCCAGGCGGTCGGTCCGACTACCAGCCGCCGCGGGCGGCCGAGCTTCCTGCAGCCTGGCACGAGGCGACCTGCTCGGGGCTGGCCGCGGGATCCGCCGACGTCGAGCGCTGGTGGCGCGGACTCGAGGATCCGTTGCTCGACGATCTGATCCAGCGGGCCCTGTCGCAGGGCCTCGATCTGCGCGCGGCCGTCGCACGGGTCCGCGAGGCGCGCGCTGCGCGGCGTCGCCTCGGGCGAGCGCTTCCCGACGCTCGACGCCACGTTCTCGTACGAGCATCGCCACGAGCGAGAACACGCCGTTCGGCCTGTTCGCGCCGGAGACCGACATCCATCAGATCGGCTTCGATGCTGCCTGGGAGGTCGATTCGTGGGGCCGCGTCCGCCGCCTGGTCGAGGCCGCGGACGCCGACCTCGAGGCGAGCGTCGAGGACGCGCGCGACATCGCGGTCACGGTGGCGGCCGAGACGGCGCTCAACTACGTCGAGCTGCGCCTGTTCCAGCGGCGTCGCGATCGCGCTCACCAACGTCTCGCCGCAGGAGCAGACGCTCCAGGTCGTGCGCGGCGCTTCGAATCGGGCCTGGTGACGGAGCGCGACGTGGCGCAGGCGATCACGCAGGTCGAGAGCACCCGCTCGCGGGTGCCGGCGCTCGAGGTCGGACTGCGTGCGGCCGAGAACCGCCTGGCCGTGCTGCTGGGCCTCACGCCGGCCGCTTCGCCGCCGAGCTGGCCGAGGCTCGCCCGATCCCGGTTCCGCCGGTCGAGGTGGCGGTGGGCGTGCCCGCCGACATCCTGCGCCGGCGGCCGGACGTGCGTCGCGCCGAGCGCGTCCTCGCCGCCGAGGTGGCGCGCATCGGCGTGGCCGAGGGCGATCTCTACCTGAGCCTCACGCTCGTGGGCAGCCTCGGCCTCGCTGCCGATCCAGGGTCGAAGCTCTTTCGAGAGCGACAGCCGCGTCTTCGGGATCGGGCCGTCGATCCGCTGGAATCTCTTCGACGGCGGCCGCCTGCGCCAGCGCGTCCATGCGTAGTGGCGCGCGCCGAGCAGAGCTACGTGGCCTGGGAGCATACCGTGCTCACGGCGCTCGAGGAGGTCGAGAACGCCATGACCGCGTTCCGTGCGGGAGCAGGCTCGCCGCCGATCGCTCGGCGAAGCCGCGAGCCAGGGGCGACGCGCCGTCGACTTCGCGCAGTCCGAGTATCGCGAGGGCCTCTCCGACTTCCAGACCGTGCTCGACACCCAGCGCGCGCTCGCGGTCCTCGAGGATGAGCTGGCGCTGAGCGAGGCCACGATCACGACCAGCCTGGTCAGGCTCTACAAGGCGCTCGGCGGCGGCTTCGAGCACGAGCCGCTGCCCGCGACGACGGAAGAACGCGATCGGCCGGCGCCATGACGAGATCGCCGCCGATCGACAAATGACGCGGGACGAGTGACACTCGGGCCCCTCACGACAAGAAGGGGCCATGAATCAGAGGCGACTCGATCGGCTCTTCGACCGCTGGCGCCGGCGCGGCGATGCGGCGGCGCTCGCGCGCGTGTTCGACGCGACCGCGCCGGTACAGCTGCGGCTCGCGACGCATCTGGTCGCGAACGGGGCCGAGGCCGAGGATCTCGTCCAGGACACGTGGCTCACGGCGATCGAGCGCTCGGCGCAGTTCGATGCGTCGCGCGCCCGTGCCGTGGCTGGTCGGCATCCTCAGCCATCACGTCCAGAATCGACGGCGGCGGCGGCAGGCGGTCTCGGGCGTGCCCGAGGTCGCGACGGTCGACGATCCGCTCGACACGCTGGTGCGCGCCGAGGTGCGCGGGGCGGTGCTCGCCGCGCTCGACGAGCTGCCGCGCGCGTACCGCGAGGTGTTGCGCTGCTGCACGCCGGCGAGCGCTCGACCAGCCGCGAGATCGCGGCGCGGCGCGACTCCCGCCGGGCGCGGTGCGCATGATCCCACCGCGCGCTCGGAGCGCTGCGCAAGCTGCTCCCCGTTTCGGTCGCCGGCGCGGGCACGCTCGTGCTCGGCCGGCGCGGGCTCGCGCAGGTGCGCGCGCACGTCCCGCGCGCCGCCGCCCGTCACGCCCCGCCGCTCGCGGCGACCGCGACCGGCACCCTCGTTGTCGGAGGCCTGCTCATGACGAAGAAGATCGCGGCGATCGCCGCGCTCGTGGTGGCGCTCGGCGTCACGATGGTCTCGCTGGTCGTGCGCGAGCCGCGCACGCACGCGATCGCACCGGTGGCGGCCGAGCCGGCAAGGTCGCCGCGATGATCGCCCTCGACCGTCGCGCCAGCGGCCATTCCCAGCCCGCGCCCGCGCCCGCGATCGCCGCACGTTCGACGGTGCCCGCCGACGCACCCGCGGCGCGCACGTTCACGCTCGAGGGGCGCGTCCTCGCCGCGGAGACTCGGGCGCCGGTCGCCGGAGCGCTCGTCTCGATCAGCGAGCGGCAGGCCGGCTCCGGCTCAGGCGAAGCGCGAACCGATGCGAGCGGCACCTTCCGCGTGCGCGGCCTCGACGAGTTCGGCTCGTGGCGGATCGAGGCGCAGGCGGATGAGTTCGCACCCTGCACGCGAACCTACTCGACTCCCGGCCTCCTGATGCGCGCCGCACCCGACGACCCGTGGCGGCTGATCGCCGACGACCTCGTCCTCGAGCGCGGCGTGCGCATGGAGGGCATCGTTCGCGCACCGGACGGCACTCCGGTGCCAGACGCGCTCCTCCTCCTTGCGCACGACTCCTGGTCGTTCGACACGTTCTATCCGGCACGAAGCCGCGCCGTGGGTCACACCCGGACGGACGGGACGTTCGCGCTCGAGCACATCGAGCCGGGCGGCGAGAACGAGCATCTCCTCTATGCGGTGACGACCGACGCCATCGGCGCCAGCTACGTGCGCGCCATGAAGGGCAGCGCGCCGGTCACCGGCGTCCTGATCACGCTCGCTCCTTCGGCGGCGGTCGCGATCACCGTCAACGACGGGGACGGCAAGCCGATCGCCGGCGCAACGCTCGTTGCCGATCCGAGGTTCATCACCCTGAGCGATGACTCGGTCACGCTGGGGCCCGACGGCAGCTGGACGTCCCGGGCGCCGGATCGCGAGATGGCGCTGGGCCCGCACGCGGAGATCCAGCGCTTGTTCTCCGCGGTCACCGACGCGAGCGGGCAGGCCCGTCTCGCGCACCTCCCGCTGCCGGATCGAGGCCACTACAACATCACCGCCCTCGCCGAGGGCTACGACTTCGCCAGCGCGGACGAGATCGTGCTGGCGCCCGGCGAGGAGCGGGCGATCACGCTCGTGGTCACGCCGCTCGCGACGCGCGCGGTGCGCGGCCGGATGCACGATCGCACGGGCAAGCCGATCGCCGGCCAGCGGATCGTGCTCGAGCAATCCGCGATGATGCGCGCGCACGACGTGTTCCGCGCCACGACCGACGAGCAGGGGCGCTTCGACATCGCGGTCCGGACCCGCCATCGCGAATTCGTGCTGATGGTCCACTCGGATCCGTACGTCGTCCCGAGCCAGCGGATCCAATTCGAGGATGGGCAGACCGATCTGCCCGTCGACCTCATCGCCGAGCGTGCAGCGCCGATCACGGGAACGGTCGTGGACCAGCACGGCGCCCCGGTGCCCTTCGCTCACGTGGGTATCCTGAAGCCGGGAGAGCAGCGCCCGTCGACCCGGCGCGCGGATGGTGCCGGGCGCTTCGAGCTGAAGGAGGCCGTCGAGGGCGAGCATCGGCTCGGCCTGTGGCTCCCGGAGCCGCGGCAGCAGGGGGCGAACGCCGAGTACA
>JAXMBY010000072.1:0-29630 GCA_046349655.1 Planctomycetota bacterium | reverse complement strand
CGATCAGGGCGGACATCTCCAAGAACTCAAAGGCAAACGTGCAGGATCTGCGCGAGGATCTGGCGGCCGATCTGCGGGCGTGGCGAACGCATGCATCCGGCAGCGACCTCGAATCGCCCGTCTTTCGCGTGCGCAAGAACAAGTTCAACTTGGAGCTGCGCCGCGATCTCGAAGCCGCGAAGATCCCCTACAAGACCGAGCGCGGCTACCTCGACTTCCACAGCTTCCGCCACTCGACCTCGTCCTACATCGCCAAGGCGGGCGTGCCGGTGCGCATGCACATGAGCCACATGCGGCACTCAACGAGCCAGCTCTCGCTCGACGTGTACAGCGATCCTCACCTGCTCGATTCGAAGGCCGTGCATGCGGCCCTTCCGAAGTGCGAGATCCCTTCGCTGCCGGTCGAAGAAGAGCTGGGCTCAGAAAAAAAGGCAGAGGGTGAGGAGCCAAGCCAGCTTGTACACCAGCTTGTACAAACCCCCGTTCAGAGGGGGCATGAGCTGTCATCTGCTGGCATTCTTGGTGCACCCACGAAACAGAGCGCTGGCCGCTCCAAACGGCGGCCAGCAGGGGCTTTGCCCGAGATTTCGGGCCCGGGAAGGGATGAGGACGGTGGGACTCGAACCCACGACCCTCTGCTTAAAAGGCAGATGCTCTACCGACTGAGCTACGTCCTCGCGGTCCCTGGATATGGGGCAGCACGCGGGAAAAGGCAAGCGGGGAAATCGTCTGGCGAGGCAGCGAGATCGACCGCCCGCCTGCGAATCGGGCGGTCAGCGAGGTGCTGGAATACGCGGTGAAGAGGTAGCGCACAGGGGTGGGCCTCGCGCTGCGAGGGCTCACCAGCGGCCACGTGCTCCACGGGTGGCCGCTCGCTTACCTCGGCTCACGCCTCCATGATCTCCTTGCTCTTGTTCGCGAACACCTGATCGACGTCCTGCTCGGTCTTCTTGGTGAGCTTGTCGATCTCGTCCTTCAGGCGCGTGACCTCGTCCTCGGTGAGGCTGCCGCCGCTCTTGCTCGTGTCGATGTGCTTGTTCTCGTCGCGGCGGATGTTGCGCACCGAGACGCGCGTGGCCTCGGCGATCTCCTTCAATCGGCCGACCAGCTTCTTGCGCTGGTCCTCCGACATCATCGGCACGATCAGGCGGATCAGCTTGCCGTCGCTCTGCGGGTTGATGCCGATCGCCGACTTCTGGATCGCCTTCTCGATCTCCTTCAAGGCGCCCTGGTCGAAGGGCTTGATGGCGAGCGAGCGCGGGTCGGGGACCGAGATGGTGGCGAGCTGGTTGAGCGGCATCTGGGTGCCGTAGTAGTCGACGCGGATGTTCTCGACCAGCGCCGGGGTGGCGCGGCCGGAGCGCAGGCCCTTGGTCTCGTCGACGAAGTGATCGACGGCCTTCTTCATCTTCGCCTTGGTGTCGTTCAGGATGTCCTGGTAGAGCATCGGTCCCTCCAGCATTTGTGGACTGACGTCACGCGTCGCTGACGAGCGTGCCGAGCGCTTCACCGGCCACCACGCGCGCGAGGCTCTTCGCCTGCCACAGGTCGAAGACGATGATCGGCAAGCGCTGCTCCATGCACAGCGTGATCGCGGTCAGGTCCATGACCTTCAATCGCTTCTGGATCACGTCCATGTACGACACGTGCTCGAAGCGCCGGGCGGTCCTGTCGTTCAGCGGATCGCCGCTGTAGACGCCATCCACCTTGGTGGCCTTCAAGAACACGCCGGCACCGATCTCGCTCGCACGCAGGGCGGCGGTGGTGTCGGTGGTGAAGAACGGGCTGCCGGTGCCACCGACGAGAATGGCGACGCGGCCCTTCTCCAGATGGCTCACGCACCGCCTCGCCGCGAACGGCTCGCACAAGGTACCAATCGAGAACGCCGAGAGCACGCGCGAGGGCACGGCTTTTTGCTCCAGCGCATCCTGCAGGGCGAGGCCGTTGATGGCGGTCGCGAGCATGCCCATGTGGTCTGCGGCGACGCGGCTCTGCGGGCTGCTCGCGAACTGCGTCCCGCGCACCAGGTTGCCGCCGCCCACCACCACCGCCACCTGCGTGCCGCGCTCGTGCACCGACTTCACCTGCTCGGCGAGCCGCAGCACCTCGTCGGCCGACACGCCCTTCTCGCCGTTCGCCGCGAGACTCTCGCCGCTCACCTTGAGCACGATGCGGCGAAAGTCGATGAGCGGGCGAGCCGGCTTCTTCACGCACCGACCTCGAAGCGCGTGAAGCGACGGATCAGCGCGTTCTCGCCGATGCGCGCGATCATCTCCTTCAGGAGCTGGCCAATGGTCTTGGTCGGGTCCTTGCAGAACGGCTGGTCGAGGAGCACCTTCTCCTCGTAGAACTTGGCCAGCCGGCCATCCAGGATCTTCTCCACGACCTCCTTCGGCTTGCCCTTGAGCTGCGCCTCCATCGCCGCGCGCGCCACCTCGAGCTCCTTCTCCTTCACTGCCGGCGGAATCTCCTCGCGCGACACCCACATCGGGCTCATCGCGCCGATGTGCATCGCCACGTCCTTCAAGAACTCCTGGTAGTGCGCGGTGTTGGCGGCGAAGTCGGTCTCGCAGTTCACCTCCACCAGCACGCCGATGCGGTGGTTGAAGTGGATGTAGCTGCCAATGCGCCCCTGCGACGCGGCTCGACCCGCCTTCTTCTCGGCGACCTTGAGGCCCTTCTTGCGCAGGATCTCCTTCGCCTTCTCCATGTCGCCCTGCGCCTCGATCAAGGCGTGCTTGCAATCCATCATGCCGGCGCCGGTCGCCTCGCGCAGATCCTTCACCATCGCCGCAGTGATCTCGACAGCCATCATCACCTCCAAGTTGAGCCGGCCGCGCTCGCCAGAGCTCGCACCGCGTTACGCGCCACCGCCCGGGCCACCCGCAGGCGCCGTGGTGGTGGCCTCCGCCTGACCGCTCTCGCCCTCGCTCTCCGGCTTGCGCTCGCGGCGATCGCCGCCGCCACCGCCGGGTCCACGCCGCGGCGGCTGGCGCTGGCGACCCTGGCGCTTGCGCACGGTGCGGATCGAGTCCTCGTCCTCCTCGGCGGCGCGCGCCTCGGCGGCCGCGGCTTCCGAGTACTGCGACTTGCCCTCGAGGAACGCGTCCACCAGCTTGGCGAGCAGGATCTGCACCGACTTCATCGCGTCGTCGTTGCCAGGGATCGGGATGTCGACCTCGGTCGGGTCGCAGTCGGTGTCGAGCACCGCGAGGATCGGGATGCCGAGGCGGTTCGCCTCCTTCACCGCGATGTACTCCTTGCGCGGGTCCACCACCAGCACCGCGCCGGGCAGCTTGTCGAGCGTGCGGATGCCGTCCAGGTTCTTCTTGATGCGGCGCAGCTCGCGCGTGAGGCGCGACTGCTGCTTCTTCACGTACAGCTGCATGGTGCCTTCGGACTCGAGCTTCTCCAGCTCCTCCAGGCGCTTCAGGCGCGAGCGGATGGTGGTGAAGTTGGTGAGCGTCCCACCCAGCCAGCGCTCGTTGACGAACGGCGAGCCGGCACGCGTGGCCTCGGCCTGGATGACGTTCTTGATCTGGCGCTTGGTGCCGACCACGACGATCTTCTGCCCGGCCCGGCCCAGCCGGTTCAAGAACGTGCGCCCGCGGGCGAGCCCCTTGATCGTCTCGACCAGATCGATGATGTGAATGAGATTGCGCTTCCCGTGGATGTACGGGCCCATCTTGGGGTTCCAGCGGCTCACCTTGTGGCCGAAGTGCACCCCGGCGCCGATCAAATCGTCGACAGAAACGAACGGCAAAACCCACCTCCCTGAGACCACCCACGTGGCCTCGATGCCAAACGAGAAAAACACGTGAGCCAGCCCTGCTGGTCGCCCAGAGGAGGGAAGTTCTTGGCCTCTTGGAGAAAACCAGGCAGGCTGACCGCAAAGCTGCCGCCACCCCCGCGCATGCGCAGCACCCGCGCGAGCCGACCGCGCGGCACGACACACACCGAAGCAAGCGGCCATCCACCGCACCCTTTTGGTGCGCCAAAGAGGGGAACTAACCTATCGCTGGCAAACGGTTTGTCAATAGTCGGGACGCTCCGTCGGGCGCTGCGCTCAGGGGAAAACGCTCGCCCGGCGCAAAGCCGGCCCGCCAAGCCCGTTGCAGTCGAGCAACGAGCGGGCGACGAACGCCTCTTGTGAGGCCGGTGCGCGCACCGTATGAATGAACGCCAACCAGAGAGGGCGCCACAGACCACCATGAAACGGCACTGCCGCATCCTGATCGCCAACCACCACACCACGCCGCTGCCTGCGTTGCCGACCGATCTCGCCGAGCGCGGCTTCGTGGTCGCGACCACGCAGCAGATCGTCGAGACCATCGAGACGCTGAAGCAGGGGCGGGCCGATGTCGTGGTGCTGAATCCGCTCACCAGCGACGTCGCCGGCTTCGAGATCCAGCAGGTGGCCGCGGTGCTCGACCCCGAGCGGCCGCCGCCGATGATCGTCGTGCTCGATCAGTTCGCGCAGCTCGACTTCCCGCTGCAGGCCAACCTGGCGTTCGACGATTTCATGCTGCGGCCGATCCACCCGCTCGAGCTGATGGCGCGGGTCGAGTTCAACCTGCGCCGGCGCGAGCGCACCTGGGACCTGCTCGAGGCGAAGCGCGAGCTCGAGAAGCAGACCGTCACCGATTTCAAGACCGGGCTGTACAACGACCGCTACTTCCAGAAGCGGCTGCGCGAGGAGTTCCAGCGCGCCAGGCGCCACAACTTCGTGATCTCGTGCATGCTGTTCGACTTCGACAAGTTCAAGGAGATCAACGATCGCTTCGATCACGCGTTCGGCGACTTCGTGCTGGTGTCGTTCGCGAAGAAGCTGCGCTCGGTGGTGCGCGACATCGACATCCCGGCGCGGCTCGGCGGCGACGAGTTCGCGCTGTTGCTGCCGAACACCGACGTCGATCAGGCGGTGATCATCGCCGACCGCATCCGCAAGCTGCTGATCAGCACGCAATTCGAGCGCGACGACGCGACCACGAGCCTCACCATGTCGATCGGCATCGACTCGTTCAAGGGCGACCCGGATCTCACGCCCGACGAGTTCGTGCGGCAGGCCGATCAGGCCCTGCTCGAGGCGAAGCGCCGCGGCCGCAACCGCATCTGTCTCTACCACGAGATCGCTGCGCAAGCGCGCGCGCCGCGCTGAGCATGGCGCGCACGCGCTCGTTCGCGCCGCTCGGACGCCGGCCGATCTTCCACGGCCGCGTGATCGAGCTGTGGCTGGAGCGCTGGCGTGGTCCGCATGGCCGCGAGCTCGCGCGCGAGCAGGTCGTGCATCCGGGCGCGGTCGCGATCCTGCCGGTGACCGCGCGCGGCACGTTCCTGTTCGTGCGGCAGTTCCGCGCCGCCGCACGCCAGCGCCTGCTCGAGATCCCGGCCGGCACGCTCGAGCGGCGCGAGTCGCCGATCCAGTGCGCACGCCGCGAGCTCCGCGAGGAAGTTGGCCGGGCGGCACGCCGCTGGCGGAAGCTGGGCGTGATCTACACGGCGCCGGGATTCTGCAACGAGGTCATCCATCTGTTCGAGGCGCGTGAGCTCAGGCCGGCGGCGGGCGAGCCGGACGCGGACGAGGAGATCGAGGTGGTCGAGCTGAGCGCGGGCGAGGTGCGGCGCGCGGTGAAGCGCGGCACGCTGCAGGACGGCAAGTCGCTGAGCGCGCTCTACCTGAGCGGGCGCTGCGCGCTCCGCTAGCGATTCCAGCCGAGCTCGTCCTGGATGCGGCTCGCGAGCTCGATCACGCGCAGGCCGTCGTCGGCAGTGACGTCGGGCGCGCTGTGCTCGCGCGCGGCGCGCACGAACGCCTGCAGCTCGCGGCGCAGCGGCTCGCCCGAGTCGAGCGCGAGCTCCTTGATGTCGATCAGGTCCTTGAACGCCTCGGCCGCGCGCGGCCCGAGCGTGGCGGGATCCATGCCCATGAACTGCTGCTTCTTCTGGTCGAAGTCCTTCGCCTTGCGGGCGATGAAGCCGTACTTCTGGTCGAAGTCGAGCGAGATGAACGAGTCGGTGGCGAAGATGCGCATGCGCCGCATCTTCTTCAGCGACACGCGGCTCGCGGTGAGGTTCGCGACGCAGCCGTTCTCGAACTCGAGCCGCACGTTCGCCATGTCCTCCTCGGCCGACATCAGCGCGCCGCCGGAGGCGCGGATCTCGCGCACCGGCGAGCGCACCAGCTCGAGCACCAGGTCGAGGTCGTGGATCATGAGGTCCATCACCACGCCGATGTCGCTCGAGCGGAAGGTGAACGGCGCCAGGCGATGCGCCTCGATGAAGCGCGGCAGGATCTCGAAGTCGGCGATCGCGTCGAACACCGGATTGAAGCGCTCGATGTGGCCGACCTGCATGATGCCGCGGCTGTGGCGCGCGAGCTGCGCCAGCGCGCGCGCGTCCTGCAGGCTGCGCGTCATCGGCTTCTCGACCAGCACCGAGAGCCCGCGCTCGAGCAGGTGCGAGGTCACCGAGAAGTGCATGACCGTGGGCACCACCACCGACGCGGCCTGCACGTCGTCCGGCAGCTGGCGATGATCGGCGAGCCACGCGCACTGGTGCCGCTCGGCGATCGCGCGCGCACGCGCCACGTCGGTGTCGACCACGGCGGACAGGCGCACCCCCGGCAGGCCCGCGAGCACGCGCGCGTGCTCCTTGCCCAGGTGGCCCACGCCGATCACGGCCACGTGCAACGGCGGCGCCGCCGCCGCGGGCGGCTCCACTCCCGGCGGGTCAGCCATGGCTGCTGCCGGACGCGGCGGCCGCGACCTTGGCGGCATCGGCACGGAACTGCTCGAGGTAGCGGCCGGTGGGCGCCTGGCTCGAGCGGCGCAAGAACGCGAGCAGCTCGCTCACCTCGGCGCAGCTCTCGCGCATCTCGTTGAGCGCGAGCAGCAGCGGCTTGCCCGAGCGGAACAGCTCGCGGAACGCCTGCTCGAGCGCCTCGATGGCGGCATCGCTGACACCCCGGCGCTTGAGGCCGACCGCATTCACCGCACGCGGGCGGCCGGGCGATCCCTCGACCTTCAAGAACGGCGGCACGTCGTGCACGATGCGCGACTGGCCGCCGACGTAGGCGAGCCGGCCGATGGTGACGAAATGATGGAATGCAGCCGCACCGTTCAAGATCGCGCCGTCGCCGAGCTGCACGTGGCCGGCGAGCAGCACGTTGTTCGCCACGATCACGCGCGAGCCGACCTGGCAGTCGTGTGCCACGTGCGCGCACGCCATGAACAGGCCGTCGCTGCCGACCACGGTCTTGCCGCCGCCCTTCACCGTGCCGCGGTTCATGGTCACGCCTTCGCGGATGCGATTGTGGTCGCCCACCTCGAGCGTGGTCGGCTCGCCGCGGTAGGAGTTGTCCTGCGGGTCGCCGCCCAGCACGCAGCCCGGGTAGAGGACGTTGTGGCGGCCGATGCGCGTGGGCCCGAGCACGGTGACGTGCGCGAGCAGCCGCGTGCCGGAGCCGATCGCGACGTTCTTCTCCACCACGCACAGGGGACCGATCTCGACGCCGTCCGCGATCTCGGTCTCGGGGTCCACGAATGCGCTCGGGTGAACTCGGGCGCTCGGGTGGATCATGCAGCTCGCTCCCTCATGGGCTCGACTCGACTCAGGCGTCCACCAGGGTGAAGGTGAGGATCGCCTCGGCGACCAGCTTCTGGTTCACCTTGCCGACGGCGGCCACCTGCCCCATCTTGTCGCGCACCTTGAGCGCCTCGATCTCGATGCGCAGCTGATCGCCCGGCACCACCGACTTGCGCAGCTTCACCTTGTCGATCGACCACAGCACCGCGAGCTTGCCGGTGTTCTCGAGCCGCCTGAGCAACAGCACGCCGGCGAGCTGCGCCATCGCCTCGATGATGAGCACGCCTGGCATGATCGGCTGGCCCGGCCAGTGGCCCTGGAAGAACGGCTCGTTGATCGACACGTTCTTGATGCCCACCGCGCGCCGGTAGCCTTCGAGCTCGACCACGCGATCGATGAGCAGGAACGGATAGCGATGCGGCAGGAGGTTCAGGATCTCCTTGATCTCCATGCCCGAGTCGCGCGCGATCAGGCCGCGCGTCTCGCGCATCTGCATGTCGTCCACCAGGCGGCGCACCAGCTCGCGGTTGGCGTGATGGCCGGTCTTGGTGGCGACGATGCGCGCTTCGAGGTCGGCCCCGAGCAAGTACAGGTCGCCCAGCAGGTCGAGGATCTTGTGGCGCACGAACTCGTTCTGGAACCGCAGCTGGTTGCCGATCACCGTGCCGTTGTCGATCACGAGCGTGTTCTCGTAGCTCGCGCCCATGCCCAGGCCGCGGCTGCGCAGCGCTTCCACTTCCTGGGCGAAGCAGAACGTGCGCGCCGGCGCGATGTCGGTGGCAAACGTGTCGGGGGTGAGCTCGAGCGAGAGGTACTGCGAGCCGACCGCGGTGTTCGGGTAGTCGAGCGTGTAGCCCAGGTGCAAGCCATCGCCCGGCGAAGCGCCGATGGTGGCGTCGCCCTCGGTGAAGAAGATGCTGGTCTCGAGCTTGTAGCTCTTCTTCTCGGCCTTCTGCTCCTGGATGCCGGCGGCCTGGATCAGATCGAAGAACGGCTGCGCGCTGCCGTCCATGCCGGGCACTTCCGGACCGTCCATCTCGACGTCGACGTTGTCGATCTTGAGGCCCATGAACACGGCGAGCAGATGCTCGACCGTGTGCACCTCGGCCGCCCCCATCTTGAGCGAGGTGCGCCGCAGGTTGTCGTGGATGTAGTCGATGGTCGCCGGGATGCGCGGCGCGTCCTCGAGGTCGATGCGGATGAAGTGCACGCCCGAGTCGGGCTCGGCCGGCTTCAGCCGCACGTGCGCCTCCTTGCTCATGTGCAAGCCCACGCCCGCGAACTCGACCACGTTCTTCAACGTTCTCTGGTTGCGCTTCACGGCACGGCCTCCCGTCGGCTCCGGGTGGTGGCGCCGGTCAGCCGACGGCAGAGTCGTTTGCATTTCGCCAGCAGGTGTCACTGGGTTTCACGAACGCAGAGCGTCCATCCTCCGTCCCGAAGAAGCTTGCTTGCGTCACTCGGCATCACCGCCCCCGGGGAATCCGTCCTCACCCGCCTGCGCGGGCGGCAGCCCGAGCTTCTCCTCGAGATGCTGCACGCGCTTGTTCAGCTCTTTCAGGAGCTTGGCGAGCTGCGGCACCTTGCGCAGGCTCACCACCTCGCGCTGCTTCTCGCTGCGCTGGCCGGCCGGGTTGCCGTACACGATCTCGCCGTCGGCCACCGGCTTGGTGACGCCGGACTTCGCCGCCACCACCACGTTATCACCGATGCGCACGTGATCGCCAACACCCACCTGGCCGCCGAGGATCACGTTGCGCCCCACCGTGGTCGAGCCGGCGATCCCGGTCTGCGAGGAGATCAGGCAGTCCTCGCCGATCTGCACGTTGTGCGCGATCTGCACCAGGTTGTCGATCTTCGATCCGCGGCCGACGACGGTGCGATCGAGCGTGGCGCGATCGAGCGTGGTGTTGGCGCCGATCTCGACGTCGTCCGCCACGATCACGGTGCCCACCTGCGCAATCTTACGATGCGGAATGCTGGCCGGGTCGAAGCCAAATCAATCGGCGCCGATCACCGCCCCCGGCTGCAGGATGACGCGATCGCCGATCACCACGTGCTCGCGGATCACGCAGTTCGGATACACGATGCAGCTCTTGCCGACCACGCTCTCGTGGCCGACGTAGACGCCGGGATACAGCACCGTGCCGTCGCCGATCTTGGCACCGTCCTGCACCACCACGTTCGCCATGATCGAGACGTTCGCGCCGATCTCGACGTCCTTGCCGATCACCGCGGAGGGATGAATGCCGGGCGCGAACGGCATCGCCGGATGGAACACGGACTTCACCATCTCGACCGCGTGGTGCACGTTGTCGACGCGCACGCACGGGCGCTCGACCGTGGGGAACTGGCGCGGCACGATCAGCGCCGACGCGGCGGACAGGGCCACCTTGGGCATGTACTTCTCGTGCAGCACGTACGAGAGCTCGCCCTTCTTCGCGACCTCGAGCCCGGCGATGCCGGTGATCGTGCACTCGCACAGCGGCGACACGTCGCCGCCGAGCATCTGGCCCAGCTCCTTCAGCGTCTTGCGTACGACCGTGGCCAACTTCGAGTCTCCTGAGCGGCCCGCACGGCGAACGGATGGCCCGCACGCGTCCTGGCCAGGTGCCACAGCTTAGCGCGTCGCCGATCCTCGGCCACTGCCTGGCACGGCGCGCCGCGGCGCCGCTCGCCCGTCGTGCTTCACGATTGCCTTTAACCCTTGTGAGATTGAGGGATACATCACTGGGCACCGAGGATCTTAAGGACGTCGGAAGTGATGTCAAGCGACTCGTCGGCGTACACCACGTTTTTCCACTGCAGCCGCGAGAACAGCTCCTCGCGCGAGCGCGCGCGCAGCGGCGTCGAGTCGACCTCCAGCACCACGTCAAAGCCGTGCGCCTTGGCGTAGCCGCGGATCTCCTTCACCGCATCCTCGTAGTTGCGCTGCACCGCGTCCACCCAGCGCTGCTCCTGCTCCTTCTCCAGGCGCCGGCCGAGCTGCTCGTACTTGAGCTTCTCCAGATCGAACTGATCCTTGGCCTGCTGGTAGGCGCCCGAGCGCCGGTCGAGCAGCTGCAGGTCCTCGTCGATCTTCTTCATCTTCGCCTGCGCCTCGTCGATGTCCTTCTGCACCGTCTTGATCCACTCCTTCAGCTCCTTCTCGCTCTCGCGCGCCGCGCGCGATTCGGCGAGCACGCGCTGGATGTCGACCACGCCGACGCGGCTGGGCGCCGGCGTGGCCGCGGCCTGGCCCTGCGTGGTCCGGTAGAGCGTGGCGCACAGCACGATCAAGGCAACGATGCCAAGCGAGCGAAGCTGCATGATCCGTCTCCTAGAATCTCGTGGTCAGGTTGAGCGGGAACGAGCGCCGCTCGTCCTCGTCTTGCTTCAGCAGCGGGATGCCGTAGTCGAGCTTGAGCGGGATCTCCTGGAACAACGGCACCGGGATCTTGAGGCGCAAGCCGATGCCCACCGACAGCCGCCACAGGCGCATGTCGTCGGCGTGAAGTCCTCGGCCACGGTGCCGGCGTCGCTGAACACCACGCCCTTCAAGAACGTGACCTCCTCGCCGGACGGCGGAGTCGAAGTACGACGCGATCGGGAACTGGTACTCGAGCGTCGCCGCGCCGGCGGCGTCGCCGCCGAGCGGCTCGCTGCCGAAGTGCGGGCCGACGCCGCGGTAGTCGAAGCCGCGCAGCTGGAAGACGTTGCTGCCGGCGAGGAAGTCGTTGCCGGCCGCGCCGCCGAAGAACCGCTCGAAGAACGGCACCTGGTCGGCGCCGCCGATCTCGCGCTCCTGCCCGAGCTTGGCCGCAGCGTAGATCACGTGCCGCTCGCCCTTGTCGTTCTCGTAGATCGGCACGTAGCGCTCGGCGCCGAACACCACCTTGGCGAACTCCACGTCGTTGCCGAGGAATCCGCCGGCATGCTCGTAGAAGCCGAACGTGCGCCAGCCGTCGGTGGGGTTGCGGTAGTTGTCGCGGCCATCGTAGGCGAGCCGCAGCCGCAGCGTGCGCACGCCGTTGTCGCCGTCCGCGAGCTCGAAGTCGGTGGGGTCGAGCGGATCGCCGCTCTTGAGCGTGGACGACAGGCTCGAGATCGTGACCAGCTCGTTGCGCAGCCCCACCGACGCCACCACGTCGCGCGACAGCGTCTTGCCCACGGTCACGATCGCGCCGACGCGGTCCTGGTTGAACTTGCGGAAGAACACCTGGCTCTTGTGCAGGTCGAGCGCGAGCGACCAGGGCAGCTCCTGCGGGCCGAACAGGTACGGCTCCTCGAAGCCGACCTCGTAGTTCGACTCGAACGTGCCCGGCAGCAAGTTCATCGTCAGGCGCTGGCCGCCGCCGTGGAATGCCTTGCGGTCGAAGAACTCGGACGGGAACGCCCACGGCGAGGATGGCAGCCGGCTGATGTCGAAGTTGTTCTTGGTGATGGTGATGCCGGCAAACGCGCCGCGGCTGGTCTGCGTGCCGACGACGATGGTGAAGAAGCCCGACGGCCCTTCCTCCACGTCGATCTGCAGGTCCTCGTACAGCGGGTCGCCGGTGCGCTCGTGATGCATGCGCACCCGGTCGCCGCCGCGCTGATCGTAGAAGTAGCCCAGGCCGCGCAGGCGGTTGCGGGCGTACTCGATCTCGCTGGTGTTGAACCAGTCGCCCGGATACAGCGGCAGCACGCGCCGGATCACCACGTCGCGCGTGTCCTCGGCGCCGCGCACGATCACGTCGCGCAGCCGCTTGCGCGGCCCGACCCGGAACCGGTAGGTCACCGCGATCGACGCGCCTTGCTCGGCGATCACGTCGCGCGGATCGAGCCACTCGAAGCCGATGTAGCCGTGCTCGCCGTAGTGGTTCTGCAGCGCCCGCGAATCCTTGCGCACCACCGGGTCGCGGTACGCATCGCCCGGCTTGAGCTTGAGCAGGCCGATCAGCTCCTCCTTGGGGAAGATCAGGTCCTTGCTGTCGTCGGCGCACTCGACGTCGACGCTGCGCACCGTGTAGCGCTCTCCCTCGACCACGCGGATGACGACGTCGACCCAGGCGCCGCCGGACTTGCGCTTCAGGTCCTCGAGGCCGACACGCGCGTCGCGAAACCCCTCGCCGCGCAGGAACGTCTGCAGGTTGGCGAGGTCGCGCTTGAGCACCGACTCCTTGTAGTAGGACTTGAAGATCAGCCACGATTCCGAGGTGGCCATGAGCGAGCGCAGATGGCGCGGCGCGAACGCGTTCAGGCCGACGAACACGATGTCGTCCACGGCGACCCGCGGCCCCTCGTAGATCTGGAACACCGCGCGCACGCCGCCGGCTGCAGTCTCGGGATCGAGGCTCTCGACCTGCGCGTAGGCGAAGCCGTCGTCCCGGTACGCGTCCTCGAGGCGCTGCGCCGCCTTCACCAGATCGTCGCGGTTGCGGATCTGCGCCGCGGTCGTGCCGATCAGGCCGCGCACGGTCTGCTCGTTCTTCTCGTCGTTGCCGCGGAACACGAACGAGTCGACCTCGAGCCGGCGCGTGCCGGTGAACACGAGCTTGACCCCGCCCGGCACCGGGATCGGCGCCTTCACGCTCGCCTGGATGCCGAAGTCGCGCCACAGCATGGCGATGTCGTCGTTCAGCTTGTCCTGCGCCAGCGGTTCGCCGACGCGCGTGCGCAGGACGCGCAGGATCACGTCCTTCGGCACACCCAGGCCATCGGCGATCTCGATCGCAACCACGGTCTGGCTGCCCGCGGGCTGCTCCTGAGCGGCGGCGCGCGCGCCGAGCACGAGGCACAGGAGCCAGCCGAGCGCGACCATCGGTGCGGTGGCGGAGGGTGGCTTCATTCTCGGTCTAGCCGCGGTAGTCGAGCGGCGTGGCGTCCCCGAACCGCATGCAGTACGGCAGGAACACGAGCGGGATGTTGCCGGTGGGACCGCTGCGCTGCTTGGCGACGATGAGCTCGGCGCGTCCCTGCAGCTCGGGGCGGTCAGGCTCGTAGTAGTCGGGCCGGAACAGGAACAGCACGACGTCGGCGTCCTGCTCGATCGAACCGCTCTCGCGCAGGTCCGACATGCGCGGTCGATGGTCCTCGCGCGCGTCCACGCCGCGATTGAGCTGCGAGATCGCAATCACCGGCACGTCGAGCTCGCGCGCCATGTGCTTCATGCCCATCGAGATCTGGGTGATCTCCTGCTGGCGGCTCTCGGCGCTCGGGCTCGACACGAGCTGGAGGTAGTCGACCACCACCAGGCCGACGTGGTGCGCGGCGTGCACGCGCCTGCGCCTGGCGCGGATCTGCAGCATCGACATGCCGGCGCTGTCGTCGATGAAGATCGGCGCCGCGGACAGCCGGCCGGCGGCGTTCACCAGCCGCGCGAACGCGTCCGTGTCGAGCAGACCGCGCCGCACCTTGTGCACGTCGACCCGGGCGTTCGAGCACAGCATGTTCTGCGCGATCTGCGCGGTCGCCATCTCCAGCGAGAACACCAGCACGCCCTTGCCGTTCATGCCGAAGTTCTCGGCGATGTTGAGCGCGAGCGAGGTCTTGCCCATGCTGGGGCGCGCCGCGATCACGATCATCTGCCCGCCGTGCAGGCCCGACAGCTTCTCGTCGAGATCGCGAAAGCCGGTGGGCGCGCCGAGCATCGAGCCGCGACCGCTGTGCTGCGCATCGATCACCTCCATCACGTTGCGCAGCACGTCGCGGATCTCGATCGTCTCGGACCTGGCGCCGCTCTTGGTGAGCGCGAAGATCTGCTGCTCCGACTCCTCGAGCACGGTGGTGACGTCGTCGGTGTCCTGATAGGCGCGGCGCAGGATCTCGGTGGCGCACTTGATCAGGTTGCGCAGCTGCGCTCTTCTGCTTGACGATCGATGCATAGTGGCTGGCGTTCGCCGCCGACGGCACCGATTCGGCGAGCCGCGGAGATAGTCGGGGCCGCCCACCGCCTCGAGCTGGCCGGCCTGGTGCAGCGTGTTCTTCAGGATCACGACGTCGATCGCCGACGACTGGTCGAGCAACGCCAGCATCGCCTGGTAGATGACCTTGTGGCTGGTCGCGTAGAAGTCGTCGGCGGTGAGCAGCTGGGCGATGTCGTGCAACGTGTCCGGATCGAGGAGGATCGCGCCCAGGGTCGACATCTCCGCCTCGAGGTCGCGCGGCGGGGTCTTCTCGAGCAGCTTCTCGTCGGCCATGAGCGCCCCTCCCTTCGGGGTGGCCGATTATGGTCGACGGGCTGCGCCGAGACGAGACGGACCTGAAGTTTTTTCGGCTGCTGGCAGGCGACGCGCGCCGCGACGAGTGCAGCGCGGCGCGCGCGATCAGGAGTGCCCGGCGCGGAGCGGGACGAGGTGGTGCGCGGCGCGGCGTGCGCTCACGCTCAAGCCGGCGCTGGCACCGTGGATTCCTCGGCGACGACGAACACCTTGAGGTCGGCCTTGATGTCGCCGTGCAGCAGCACCGGCACGGTGAACACGCCAGCGGCCTTGATCGGTTCGTCGAGCTTGATGGTGCGCTCCTCCACGTCGATCTGCTCGCGCAGCAACGCCTCGCGCAGCGTGGCCGCATTGACCGAGCCGTACAGGCTGCCCTCGGGCGACACCTTGGCCTGGATCTTGACCGAGGTCGAGCCGATGCGCTGCGCCAGCTCCTTCAGCCGGCCGAGCCGCTCGGCTTCCTCCTGCGCGAAGCGCTTCTTCAACGCCTCCACCCGCGACATGTTGCCCGGGCTCGCCTCGCAGGCGACGTTGCGCGGGATCAGGTAGTTGCGGGCGAAGCCGTCGCGCACGGTCACCACATCGCCCCGGCGCCCCAGCCGGTTCACGGTTTCGAGCAGGATGATCCGCATGTGAGATCCACTCCAGATTGCGTGCCGCCATGGCGAGCGGCACGTGGTGGCCCGCCGCCCTGCAGGCGGCGAACCGACAGGCGAGGCCGCGGTTGCCGATCGAACCGGGATCCGATGCTCAACCGACGTACGGCATGAGCGCGACGAACCGCGAGGCCTTGATCGCGTTCTTGACCTGACGCTGATGCAGCGCGCAGTTGCCCGACCGCTTGCGCGAGAACAGCTTGCCTTGCTGCGTGCACAGCTTCTGCAGCGACGGCAGGTTCTTGTAATCGACGATCTCGGGGTCCTTGCTGCGGCAAAAACGGCAGCGCCCCTTCTCGATGAACTTGCGATACCGCTTCTTCTTCTTGTTCTTGGCTGCAAATGGCGGCATGTGCTGTTTCCTATGCTCGTTCGCGTGCTCGCTCGTGACCCGTGCCTGCGGGTGACGCTCGAGCGTGGGCCGAGAGGCTCGCGCTCGGCCGCGCTCGCGCTGTCGGCGCGGTTAGCTGACCGTCTCGTCGCCCTCGACGTCGGGCTCGTCCGGAGCGCCCGGCGCGCCCACCTCCACCGCCTCGGGTTCCACGCGCGGCACGCGTCCCGACTGCTTGCGCACGTCCTCGGGCGTCGCGATCTTGTCGATCGCGAGGAACAGCGCGCGCAGCACGGTGTCCGAGAGCCGGCACTCGTGACGCAGCTTCTGCACGGTCTCGGAGTCGCCCGTGAAGTAGGCGAGGTAGTAGATCCCCTGCGAGTGGCCGTCGATGTCGTAGGCGAGCTTGCGCTCGTCCCACTTCTCGATCGAGGCGATCTGACCGCCGCACTTCGTGATCAGGCCGCTCACGAGCTCTTGCAGGTAGTCGAGCTCCTTGCGTCCTTCCTTGTTGTGGACGACGAACATTCCCTCGTACTGCTTCACCCTTGGATCCTCTCGTTAAGACGGTCCGCGGAACCGGCGACGGCTCGAGCGGCCGGATGCAAGCTCGCGCGTGGAACGGGCGTTCAAGAGCCGAGTCGATGCGCCGGTTGAAACGATTCATGAGTTCCTCAGTAGAAGGCCGGCATTGAGCCATAATATAACGGCATCGAAGCCGAATCAATGCTCGCGTTCAGCGCCGTGCGCTCGACCGGCGACAGCGGATCGCCGAGCACGTACTCGGCCGCGTCGCCGGCCGCCGGCCCAAGGCGATGCCGAGCCGCAGCCGCGCGAAGTCGCTGCTGCCAGCCGCGGCGATCAGCGAGCTCAAGCCGCGATGTCCGCCGCCCGAGCCCTGCTTGCGGATCCGCAGCTGCCCCGTGGGCAGGTCCAGGTCGTCCAGCACGACGAGCAAGCGCTCGAGGGTCGAGCTCGCCCCGCTGCGCGAACGCCTGCACCGCCGCACCGCTCAGGTTCATGTAGGTGGTCGGCTTGACCAGCGCGAACGCCTCGCCGCGCTCGCTGCCGCGAGCCTCGAGGTACGGACCATCGCCTGCTCGCCACGGCAGATGCAGGCGCTGCGCGACGCGATCGAGCACCTGGAACCCGAGGTTGTGCAAGGTGCGCTCGTACTGCGCGCCTGGGTTGCCGAGCCCGACGACGATGCGCATCGACGCGTCGCGCCGCGATCACTAACCCCGCTGGGCTTAGGCTTGGCTTCCGGCTTGGCCTTGGCCGCCGGCTCTTCCTTCCTGGCGGCGTCCTTGGCCTCGGGCTCCTTGCCCTTCTGGTCGACGGTGGCCGGCTCGATCGGTACCTCCGCTGCTGCCGGCGCCGGCGCCGCGGCCACAGACCGCTCGACGCGGCCACCAGATCACCATCTCGGGATCGCCGGCAGCGTCCACCAGCCGGCAGCGCCGCGTCCTTCAGCCGCACCGACTCGCGCAAGCCCAGGTGATCGACCTTGATCGAGACCAGAACTCGGGATCTTGTCGGGCGTGCATCGGATCGAGGATCTCGGTGACGGAACTGCTCGAGGATGCCGCCCTCGGACATGCCCTTGGGATGACCCAGCACCTCGACCGGGATCTTCACGCCGATCGCCTCGGTGATGTCGACGCGCAGGAAGTCGACGTACGGATGCGCTGCCCAGGGTGTCTGCGTCCTTGATGATGGCCTGCTCGGTCGCGCCGTCCAGGCTCACGCTGCACAGGTGCGCGGCTCTTCAACGGCACACCTAGCTCGCGCTCGCCCACCGCCACCTGCACCGGCTCCTTCCGGTGGCCATAGATGACCCCACGTACGTTCCCCAGAGCGCACCCGGCGGCTCTCCGCCTTGCCGGCCTTGGCGCGCTTCTGCGCGCTGATCTTCGCCACGGACATTCTTGCCAACTCCTTCTGCCGGCCGCCGGACGCGAACCGATCCGCGCCACGGCGCACCGCGGTACACTCATTTCTGAACTTGCTGCTTGTCGTCGAACAACGCGCTCACGGACTCGGCGCGATGGATGCGCGAGATCGCCTCCGCGAGCAGCGGCGCCACGCTCAGCACCTCGATCTTCGCGCTCTGCTTGCCGTCCTGCGGGATGGTGTCGGTGACCACGACGCGCTCGATCTCGGCCGCGGCCTCGAGCTTCGGGATCGCGCTGCCGCAGAACACGCCGTGCGTCGCGGTGACGAACACGCGCCGCGCGCCGAACCGCTTCACGATCTGCGCTGCCTGCACGATCGAGCCGCCGGTGGCGATCATGTCGTCCACCAGCAGGCAATCGGAGCCCTCCACCTCGCCCACCATCGCCTCCCACTCGACCTCCTCGCGCCCGACGCGCGGCGCTTGTCGACGATCGCGAGCCGCGCGCCGAGCGTGCTCGCGTAGGCGCGCGCGCTTCATGCCCGCCCATGTCCGGCGCCACCGCCGGGTTCTCGAGCAGGCTGCTCGAAATACTTGAGCAGCACCGGCTTGGCATAGAGGTGATCGAGCGGGATGTCGAAAGAAACCCTGGATCTGCGACGCGTGCAGGTCGACCGCGAGGCCGCGGTTGGCGCCGGCGGCGGTGACCAGGTTGGCGAACAGCTTGGCGCTGATCGGCACGCGGCCCTCGTCCTTGCGTCCTTGCGCGCGTAGCCGTAGTACGGGATCACCGCGGTGGTGCGATCCGCCGAGCGCGCGCCGCCCTGCCAGTCCAGGATCAGCAGCAGCTCGATGATGTTCTCGTTCACCGGCGGGCGTCCGGCTGGACGATGAACACGTCGGCGCCGCGGATGTCGTCGTGGATCTTGGCCTCGATCTCGCCGTCGGAAACGCCCACGATCATGTTGCCCACCGAGACGTTCAGCTTGCCGCGCGATCGCGCGCGCAAGCGGATGCTACCGTGCCGGTGAGAATCGTGAGCCGGTCGTTCTGGTTGCGCATTGGCTCCTGGTCTCGTGGCCTGCCTGCTTCTTGCGCAGCACCTCGGCAAGGACAGCGCCCACCACCACGTCGCCGTCCTCGATCTTGGTGCCGCGTGTCGCGATCGCACCGGCGCCCGTCGGCATCGCGCCCCTGCCCATCTGCGCCGGCGCGACGAACACCATGCCGCTGCCGATGAATGCCTGGTCCGCCACCACCGTGCGGTGCTTCTTCTTGCCATCGTAGTTCGCCGGTGATGGTGCCAGCACCGACGTTAGCGTCCGCTCGACGTCACATCGCCGAGATAGGTCAAGTGCTTGGCCTTGGTGATTTTGCGCTCGCCGACGGTGCTGTTCTTCACCTCGGTGAAGTTGCCGATCTCGCTGTGCGCCTTCAAGACCGTGCCCGGACGCAGGTGCGTGAACGGCCCGACCTCGCACGCGTCGCCGATGCGCACGTCGCCGAGAACACGCAGGGCAGCAGGATGCGCGCGCCCGGCGCGATCTCGACCTGGTCCTCGATGTACACGAGATCCGGCGCGACGATGTCGACGCCGTTGCAGGTGCCGCTCGACGATGCGCGCGCGCATGGCGGCGCGCACCTGGGCGGCTTTCGGGCGGCGAGTTGAATCCGAGCGCGACCGATGCCGTGGGCGCGCGATGCCTCGACCCTGGCGCCGCCGCGCGCACCACCTGGAACACATCGGTGAGGTGAACTCCTCGGCCTTGTTGGCGCTGCCCACCTGCTCGAGATCCTGGAACAGGCGCCGCCCCTCGAACACGCCGATGCCGGTGTTCACCTCGCCGATCGCGAGTCGAAGAGGGTCGGCGTCGCGCTCCTCGACCCGTTGCGCTCCACCGCGCCGCTCGCGTCGCGCACCACGCGCCCGTAGCCGCGGGTTCTCGAGCAGGGCGCTCACCATGGTGGCCGCGGCACCGGTGCGCTGGTGATGCTGGAGCAGGTCTTTCAGCAGCGCGGGCGTGACCAGCGGGCCATCGCCGAGTACAGCACCAGGATGCGACCGTCGAAGCCACGCAGCCGGGCTCGGCGCACAGGGTTGCGTGCGCGGTTCCCCGGCGCTCGTGCTGCGTGACAGACGTGACGTCGAATTCGCCACCTGCGAACGCGGCCTGCACGTCGCGCTTCGGCGCCATGCCCCACGACCACGCAGATGCGCGCCGGCGCGAGCGCCTTGAGGGCGGCGATCACGTAGGCGAGCGCCGGCCGCCCCATCACGTCGGCCAGCACCTTGGGATGGTCCATGTGCAGGCGCTTCCCCTGCCCGGCGGCCAGGATGATGCCACCAACGGAGTCAGCCATGACCACTGGACCTCGACTAACGGAGGAGTCGCCCGCGAGACGCCGGTAGATCCGCCTCGAGATCGCGCCGACGGCACGCACGGCACGACCTCGTCACACGAAAAACGGGCACTCTATTAAGGCGACCAGCGGTCTCAAGTCAAGGCTCTGCAGCTCATTCCGGCAAGCGCTTCGCCGGGCGCGCGCTCACTTCGCCTTCAGCGCGTCCTTCCGCCGAGCTCGAACTTCATCTCCTTCGCCTTGCCGCTTGAGCTCGTCCGGGCGCGCGAGCGCGGCCTGCTCGCCGGCCTCGAGGATGCCGTCGAGGTCGTCGAAGTCGAAGCCGTGCGCTGGGCGAGGTTGGGCTCGATCACCACGTCGGCGGTCTCGGCCTTCAGGTCGTTCTTGATCTTGGCGCCGATCTCCTCGTTGCGGAACACCACTTCGATGCCGGTGCCGAACTGGCTCATCTCCTCGATGTGCGCGCTCAGGTTCACGGCGATGATGACCTCGGCGCCGAGCGCCTTCGCCGCGTGCACCGGCATGTTGTTGATCAGCCCGGCATCCGAGAGCAGCATGCCCTCGTGGCTCACCGGTGGAAGAAGCCCGGCACGGCACTGGACGCGGTGACGCGAACCTTCCAGGCCGCGGTTCGGGATCACCTCGCCGCCTTGCGCAGATCGATGGCAGTGACCGCGAGCGGGATCTGCAGATCCTCGAACGTGCCGCTGCCCACCAGTCGGTGATCACCTGCTCGAGCCGGTTGCCGTGGAAGATCGCGGCGCGCCGGAACAAGAGCTCCATCGCCACCTGCTTCTTCGATGCCCTTGAACAGTCGGCGGAAGAAGCTCTCGAGACCGTTGGTGCGGCCGAGCGTGAACTGCAGGTTCTGCCGGCGGAACAGCGGGCTCTGCAGGAAATGCAGCACGCGGCGGATCGACTTGTCGATCTTGCCGTCCTTCGCGTAGATCGCGCCGGCGATCGCCCCGGCGCTGGTGCCGACGATCAGGTCGATCGGGATCTGCTCGCGCTCGAGCACCTTGATGATGCCGAAGTGGGAGAGCCCGCGCACGCCGCCGCCGCCGAGAACCAGCCCGACCTTTTTGCGCCTGAACAGCATCACGCCCGAGTTTCGTCGCCTCGCACCCGTCCGCCGCCGTCCATCCTAGGACGGGTCCGGCGATCGGACACTTGGTCCACGTTCCCGTGTTGGAACCTGGTCCTCTCTTCGAATGAAAGGCGGGTGTGAATTGAGCGGGCGTTCAGCCGCACGCCTCCGGCACGTGCGATTTCCCGGCCAGGACTCGAACCTGGAATCTCAGGACCAAAACCTGATGTGTTACCATTTACACCACCGGGAAGGGCGCGGCGCCCAACATTAGCGAGCGCGAGGCGCCGCTGCAACGACTGGCCAGTGCATTGATCCCGTGCGCGCGTGGGCGGCAAGGCCAGTTCTGGTTCTAGGCGGATTGCCGCTCGAGCAGCGCGAGGCGGATCAGGTTGAGCGCATTCTGCGTCGCCCGCAGCCGCACCGCGTCGCGGCCGCCGGTGAGCCGCAGCTCGTGCACGCGCAGCTGGCCGCGCAGGGCGAGCGCGACGAACACGAGGCCAACCGGCTTCTCCGCGGTGCCGCCGTCCGGTCCCGCCACGCCGGTGATGCCGACTCCCAGATCGGCGCGCGCGACGCGAGCGATGCCGCTCGCCATCGCGCCCGCCACCTCGGCGCTCACCGCGCCATGCTGCTCGATCAGCCCGGCCGGCAGCAAGAGCGCGCGCTCCTTGGCAGCGTTCGAGTAGGTGACCGCACCCTCGAGGAACACCGCCGAGATCCCGGGTACCCGGGTGAGCTGCGCCGCCAGCATGCCGCCGGTGCAGGACTCGGCCGTGGCGATGGTTGTGCCGGTGCTGATCAGGCGCCGCCCGACGACCTGGTCGAGACGGTCCTCGTCCTCGCCGAAGATCATGCTGCCGAACAGCGCGCGCACCTCGGCGGCGATCTCGAGCACGCGCGCGCGGCTTTCGGCCGGTCCGCAGATCGCGATCGAGATGACGCCGTCGTGCACGGTGATGGCCACCTCGGTGGGCGGCGGCGCCTCCATCAGGTGCCGGATCTTCTCGCCAGCAGCCGCCTCCGGCAGGCCGAACAGGTGCAGGGTCCGCTCGACCAGCGCCGGCTGCGCGACCAGCCGGCCGATGCGCGGCACGAGCTCCTGCTCGAGCATCACCTGCATCTCGGCTGGCACGCCGGGCATCGCGAACACGTGCCTGCCGCGCGTCGCCAGCATCACGCCTGGCGCCGTGCCGCGATCGTTCTTCAGCACGATCGCGCCGCGCGGCATCAGCGCCTGCAGGCGATTGCTCTCTGGCATCGGCCGCTGCAGGCGGGTGAAGAACTCCTGGATCTGCCGCCAGGCCTCGGCGTTCTCCTCGAGCGGCACGTCTGCCGCGCGCGCGATCGCGGCGCGGGTCACGTCATCGGCGGTCGGGCCGAGCCCGCCGGTGACGATCACGAGATCGCTGCGCTCGATGGCAGCGCGCAGCACCGCGACGACGTCGTCGATGCGGTCGGTCACCACGCTGCCGAAGCGCACCCGGACGCCGACGTGCTTGAGCGCCTTCTGGATGGTGTGCGAGTTGGTCTCGATGCGGCGCCCGAGCAAGAGCTCCGCGCCCACCGCCACGATCTCGGCATTCATGCGTTGCCCGCAGTCATCGGCGCACGGCCCGCTACACGCTGAACCGGATGTTGATGATGTCGCCGTCCGCCACCACGTAATCCTTGCCCTTCAGATCTTGCCTGCCGAGCTGCTTGTAGTCCTTCTGGTTCTGCGCCGCACGCACGCTCTCGTACGGCACCACCTCGGCGCGGATGAAGCCGCGCGCCAGGTCAGTGTGGATCTTGCCGGCGGCGGTGACCGCATCGTCGCCGCGCTGGATCGCCCAGGCGCGCACCTCGTCCTCGCCCACGGTGAAGAAGCTGATCAGCGCCAGCGCCGCGAATGCCGCGCTCGCGACGCGCCGGGCGAGCGGCTCCTGCATCCCGTAGCTGTTCAGGAACTCGGCGCGCTCCGCCGGCGGCAGCGAGGCGATCTCGGCCTCGATGGCCGCGCACATGACGAACGCACCCGGGCCGGGATCGAGCTCGGCGGTGCGCCGGGCGAGATCCGCCTCGGCCACGTTGAACAGCACGATGCGCGGCTTCTCGGACAGGAACTTGAGCCCGCTGAACAGCTTGTCGTCGTCCCTGCTCTTCTCGAAGTCGTGCAGCGTGCCGTGCGTCTCGAGATGCTCGTAGCAGCGCTTCACCAAGGCGAGCAGCTTCTCGTCCGCCTCCTTGTTCTTGCTGCCCTTCTTCAGGCCCGCCTCGAGGCGCTCGCGGCGCTTCTCGAGCAGCTCGAGATCGCTGAACTGCAGCTCGTCGGCAAGGCTCGCGAGCTGCTTGCGTGGATCGGCGAGCGCGGCGTCCGCCTCGAACGCACCGCCGGTGAAGCCGCCGATCACGAACAGCAGCGCATCGGCATCGCGCATCGACTCGAACAGCTCGGACTTGCCCTTCACGCTCTCGCGCGGGATGCCGGCGAAGTCCACGATCTCGAACCTGGCCGGCGTGTACTTCTTGGGATTGAACAGGCTGCGCAGGTGCGCGAGCCGCGGGTCGTGCACCTCCACCGTGCCGAGGTTCTTGTGCTGCAACGACGCCGCCGGTCCGTCTGGCACCGACACGCCGGTCAAGGCACGGAACACGGTGGTCTTGCCGGTGCCACCGAAGCCGATGATGCCGATCTTCAAGCGCAGCCTCCGCCATCGGTCGATGGCTTCGTCGGTGGACTCGAGGGCAGCCTCGGCAAGCTCCTGCGCAGGTACCTCGCGGTGAGGATGCCGATCTCGTACAGGAGCAACAGCGGGACCGCGACCATCAGCTGGCTCACGTAGTCGGGCGGCGTCACGACCGCGGCGACGACGAAGTTGATGACGATGGCGAGGCGCCGCTGCTTGACGAACACCTCCACCTTGACCAGACCGACGCGATCGAGCACCACCATGAGCAGCGGCAGCTGGAACACGCCGCCCATCAGCAGGATGAACGTGACCAGCAGCGATGAGTACTCGTCGATCCGGATCTGCGGCTGCAGCTGCGAGCTGTAACCGATCAGGAAGTTGAGCGCCATCGGCAACAGCACGAAGTAGCCGAACGCGAGCCCGAGCGCGAACAGCAGGAGCGAGAACGGCAGCACCTTGCGCACCAGGCGCTTCTCGTTGTCGTACAGGCCGGCGGCGATGAACTGCCACATCTGGTAGAGCAGCACCGGCGCACCCAGCAGCAGCGAGAAGTAGAACGCCACCTCCATGTAGGCGACGAACCCTTCGGTCGGCTTGATGATGGTGAGCAGGCCGGGATCGTGCTGGCCCTTCTTCAGCATCGACGCGCGCATCGCGTTGTAGGGATGCGTGAAGATCGCGAACAGCTGGTCCTGGAAGATCAGCGCCAGGACGAAGATCGCCACGATCACCACCAGCGCGACGATCAGGCGATGGCGCAGCTCTTCGAGGTGCTCGCCGAACGACATGCGCTTCTCGTCGGCCAGGCGCCGCTCGCCCGCCGGCGATCGCGACTGTCCCGCATCGGCGCGCCCGCCGGATCGAGCTTCGGGCTTGATGGGTTGCTCGAGGTTCACGAAGGTAGAGTATACCGACCCGCATGCCGGCCCGGAAACGAAGTGGGCCCCCCGCATGGTCGGTGATCGACTGCAGGAGGCCCGCGAATCAGTTGCGAGCAGTCGCCGGCGCGAACCTCAGTACTTGATGAAGCTCAACATGTCGTTGATCGAGATCATCTGCACGCCGTACTCGAGCGCCTTCTTGTAGTCCTCGGTGTCGGTCAGGTCGGGCGCATTCTCGGTGATGTCCTTCTCGCCGTACACGAGATAGTCGGTCGCCGGAGTGACCGCATCGTCCACCTGCGCACCGACGTTCTCGAGACGCTGCTTGACGAAGTTCTTCGAGGCGTTCGCCGGGAACCGGCCGAGGAACACGAACCGCTTCTTCATGTCGCGGTCGAAGTACGGCGCGGCGACCTGGTCGCCGGCGACGATCGGGTCGAGCGCGTTCAGCTGCTCGATCACCGTCACCTCGGCGTCGTCGGCGTTGACGTTCTTCACCTCCACCATGCCCTTGCGGTGCGGCACGCCGCCCTTGCCGTAGGTCAAGACCTCGAAGCGGGTGCCGCGGCGCAGCATGTCCTTCGCGCCGATGTCGATGAACGCGGTGTCGCTCTTCTCGGCGCGCGAGATGATCTTGCCGTCCGCCTTCTCCGGCTCGCGCGTGAGCTTGAGCTTGCTGTTGAGCTCGCCGATGCGCGCGTCCTTGATCATGATCTGGTTCTTCTGCTTCTCCTCGGCGGTGCGCATCGCGTTCTGCGCCTCGGTCACCTTGGTCTGCGCCTCGTCGACCTGCGACTGCAGCTGCGCGACCCGCTGCTCGTCCTGGTTCTTCTGGTTCGCGCCGCGCTCGCGCTCATCGGCCAGGTTCTGCTCGAGCTCACTGATCTTCTTGTCCTTGTCGGCGGTCACGCCGGCCAGGTTGCGCTCGCCTTCCTCGCGGCTCGATTGCGCCGCCTTGAGGGACTGCTCCTTCTCGGTCAGCTGGTTCTTCAGGCCGCCGAACGCTTCCTCGAGCTTCGCCACGCACACCTCGAGCGTGGTGGTGGCCGGGTCGGACGGCATGAATTCCTTGTGCGCCTCCTGCAGCTTGGCGATGCGCGCCTTGATGTCCTCCTGGTTCGAGCCGCCGGTCGCGGTGGTGGACTTGAAGCCCACCAGGTTCGACTGCTCCAGGAGCTGCTTGCGCGCCGCCTCGGCATCCTTCTCGAGGCGGTCCTTGTCGGTCTTCGCGGCCTTGAGGTCGTTCTCCATCGTGTTGCGGTCCTGGTTGACCACCCAGACACCGCCCGCGGCGAAGATCACCAACACCAACAGAGCGACCACCCAGATGACGTTGACATGGGTAGCTCCTCGCCGTCTGACGACCATGCAATCCTCCTGCGTAACGTTGTGGCCGGCTGCCGCCGATCGTTGGTCAGCTCTCGCCGTGGCTGTTGCGAGCAGTTCGTGCTCGAGAGTCCCTGCTCGGCGACTGGACGTCATCGGGTCGCGCCCAGGGAAGCGCACGTGTATATGTACTTCCCGGCTCCGAGAGCAACCCGAATTTGCGCAATCCCTGCGCACTGCGGTCGACCCGAGCCGGTGCACTCGGGCGGCGTCGCCAGCGCACGCTCACGCGTGATCGCCAGGGTGATGACCTGACCCGGCGATGGTGCGTGCGGCGATCGTGAGCGGTGGTGCCGGCGAGCCGCAAGGGAGAGAGTTATAGGGAGCCGCTCACGGGCGCTCAAAGTTTATTTCAGCCCCCGTATTGACTCCCCTGGGGGTGCCCGTAGACTCCACCATGTCTTGCGACAGCGGAATCTGGACGCGCGGGTACGACGTGAGAGCCAGCACCCAGCACCGGTCGTGCCGGTCCTCCGAGCCAGCTGTCCCAAGCCCGCCTCCAGACAACTCCCGATCGAGGACAAACTCCGTGGGTCCGGCAAGCGGACGAGCGCTGTTCGATTCAGCCACCTGCCTCCCATTCGCAAGCCCCGCGAGTCGACTGCCCCGATGCGTGCTGACCGCTGAGGACGGGATGACCAAGGCCACTCAGCCACTCGTGATCGGTCTGCTCGGCGGCGTCGGCTCCGGCAAGTCGACGGTGGCGCGCCTGTTCCACGCCATGGGCGCCGAGGTGTTCGAGGCCGATCGCGTCGCCAGCGACCTGCTGGAGGACGGCGAGGTCCGCGCCCGGCTGACCGCGGCCTTCGGCAAGGACATCCTGGCCGCGGACGGGCAAGTGGACCGAGCGCGCCTCGCGCAGCTCGTGTTCACCTCGGCGCCGGCGCGAGAGACGGTCAACGCGATCATCCACCCGCGCGTGATCGCCGAGCTCACGCGCTGGCTGGCCGCGCGCACGGCGCCCGCTGCACTGCGGCCGCTCGTGCTCGACGTGCCGCTGCTGCTCGAGACGCCGCTCAGGGACCTGCCGCAGGTGATGGTATTCGTCGACGCGCCGGAGGCAGCGCGGCGCGCGCGCGTGATGCAGGATCGCGGCTGGTCGACCGGCGAGCTCGAGCGGCGCGAGCGTGCGCAGGCGAGTCTGGAAGACAAGCGCGGCCGAGCCGACCACGTGCTGCACAACGATGGATCGCTGGTAGACCTCGAGCGGCAGGTGCGCGCGCTCTGGCGGACCTTGCTCGCGCGCGGCGAGGATGCGGGTCGCGACGGCGGCTCAGGGGAACCTCAATCGTCAGGAGACTGCAGCGATGACCGGTGACAAGGTAACGCGCCCGAAGCGGACCACGCGCAAGACCGCGGCCGCGCCGGATCAGCAGGAAGTCGACGAGGCACCGGCCCAGGAGGCGGCGAGCGCGGAGGTGGAAGCGGTCGCCCCCGGCGCACCGAAGGCGGTCACCGAGGCGCGCACCGATGCCAAGTACGAGAGCATCAAGAAGGGCGAGCTGCACATCACCGCGCTGCAGAAGATGACCATCTCGGAGCTGATCGAGACGGCCAAGGCCGAGGGCATCCAGGAATACGCGGGCCTGAAGAAGCAGGACCTGATCTTCAAGATCCTGAAGGAGCGGGTGAACCAGGAAGGCATCATGTTCGGCGAGGGCGTGCTCGAGGTCCTCCCCGACGGCTTCGGCTTCCTGCGCTCTCCCGACTACAACTACCTGCCGTCGCCCGACGACATCTACATCTCGCCCAGCCAGATCCGCCGCTTCGGCATGAAGACCGGCCAGATCGTGTCGGGGCAGATCCGCCCGCCGAAGGAGAACGAGAAGTACTTCGCGCTGCTGCGCGTCGAGGCGATCAACCACGAGGCGCCGGAGAAGCTCGGCAAGATCGTCAACTTCGACGACCTGACGCCGCTGTATCCCGACAAGCGCATCGTGCTCGAGGTGAACCCCGAGGAGATCTCGATGCGCATCGTCGATCTGATCGCGCCGATCGGCAAGGGCCAGCGTGGTCTGATCGTCGCCCAGCCGCGCACCGGCAAGACCATCCTGCTGCAGAAGATCGCCAACTCGATCACGCGCAACTGCCCGGACGTCTACCTGATCGTGCTGCTCATCGACGAGCGCCCCGAAGAAGTCACCGACATGGAGCGCTCGGTCAAGGGCGAGGTGGTCTCGTCCACGTTCGACGAGCCGGCCTCGCGCCACATCCAGGTGGCCGAGATGGTGAGCGAGAAGGCGAAGCGCCTGGTCGAGTACGGCAAGGACGTCGTGATCTTGCTCGATTCGATCACGCGCCTGGGTCGCGCCTACAACACCGAGGCGCCGCACAGCGGCAAGATCCTGTCGGGCGGCATCGATGCGAGCGCGCTGCAGAAGCCGAAGCGGTTCTTCGGCGCCGCACGCAACATCGAGAACGGCGGCTCGCTCACGATCCTCGCCACCGCGCTGATCGACACCGGCAGCCGCATGGACGAGGTGATCTTCGAGGAGTTCAAGGGCACCGGCAACATGGAGCTGCACCTCGACCGGCGGCTCGCGGACAAGCGCGTTTGGCCGGCGATCGACATCAACCGCTCGGGCACGCGCAAGGAGGATCTGCTGCTCGACAAGGACGAGCTCAAGTACGTCTGGATCCTGCGCAAGGTGCTGAACGAGATGAACCCGATCGACGCGATGGAGCTGTTGATCGAGAAGATGAAGCGCACCCGGTCGAACGCCGAGTTCCTGCTGTCGATGACCGCCGGCATCCAGGGCTGAGGCGCTCGCTCCCTCTAGCTGCCGCTGCTGGCGCCGCCCAGGTCCTGCAGCTCGACGACGCCGATGCGGTCGAGCGGCACCCAGCCGCGCGCACCCTTGTCGTTCTCGATCTTCGCCCACTGATCTCGCACCTCGCGCACCAGGACCTCCTCGCCTTCGGCGAGCGTGAAGATCGACTCGGTCTGCGCCGACGGCTCGTTGTGCACCGTGGTCCGGCTGGCGAGCGACACTCCCTGGTCGGGCTCGTTGCCGCGCATCCAGAGCAGCCCGGCGGCGAGCAGGACGACGCTGGCGCCGAGCACGAGCAAGCGGCGCGCGCCGCGCCGGCCGGTGAGCACGAACAGCGCCGCCATGACCAGCGCCAACAACAGCGCCGCGTAGCCGACGATCAGCACCTCGCCCATGGTGAGCCAGTGCATCGCCGCCTTGAGCGAGCGCGTGAACTGGAACGCCTGCGTCTCGCCCTTGCCGAGCCGCCGCTGCACCGAGCTCAGGTTGTCCTTGACCTCCTGGTCGCGCGGCAAGCGCACCTGCGCCAGGCGGAAGTGGTACAGCGCTCGGCCCATCTGCTTGGCGCGAAAGGCGCAGGCGCCGAGGTCGTACTGCAGGATGCCTCTCGGCCCGCCGAGCTCGAGCGCGGCTCGATAGGCGCCCTCCGCATCGGCGTATCGCTGCGCCCGGTACGCCGCGTCGCCGGCGGCGCGCGCCGCCGGCGCATCCGACCATTGCAGGACAGCGAGCAGCACGAGCGTGATCACCGCACCGACTCCTCGAGCGCCTGCACCGCTGCCAGCGCTTCCCGCCTGGCCGTGTCGAGTCCATCGAGCGCATGCGC
>JAXMBY010000071.1:0-29740 GCA_046349655.1 Planctomycetota bacterium | reverse complement strand
GCCACCGAGGCAGGGAAGGAGGCAACATCACGGTGCCGTACTCGTCGCAGGCGGTGGCCCGCGCCAAGAAGCTGTCGGGTCGCTACTCGGTCGAGGCGATCATGCGCGGCCGCGTGCAGTGACGGGCCGCGCCGGCCGCCGCCCGCCACTGCATCCCAACCGTTCTGCAATTCCGACCATCGCTCGATGCCGGCTGGTGCTAGCTTCTCCCGGCAGACGTCCGTTCATCGCGGCGCGCGGCCGGTGCGCCGCCATCGTTCGCTGGCAACCGCGAGGTGATGAACCTTCATGAGAGTCCTGCAGGAGCTGTTCCGGCGCAATCGCGAGTGGGCGGCGAGCATGACAGCCCAGGATCCCGAGTTCTTCGCAAAGCTCGCGCAGCAGCAGACGCCCAGGTACCTGTGGATCGGCTGCTCGGACAGCCGCGTCCCGGCGAACCAGATCGTGGGCATGATGCCGGGCGAGGTGTTCGTGCATCGCAACGTCGCCAACCTCGTCGTGCACACCGACTTCAACTGCCTCTCGGTGCTGCAGTTCGCGATCGAGCTGCTGCACGTCGAGCACGTGATCGTCTGCGGCCATTACGGCTGCGGCGGCGTGCGCGCCGCGTTCGAGGACCACGAGCTCGGCCTGATCGACAACTGGTTGCGGCACATCAAAGCGGTGGACGCCAAGCACCGCGCCGAGCTCGATGCGAGCGCGAGCGCCCAGGCGCGGCTCGATCGGCTGTGCGAGCTGAACGTGCGCGAGCAGGTGCTGAACGTGGGGTCGACGACGATCGTGCAGCGCGCGTGGCGGCAGGGGCAGCGCCTGTCGGTGCACGGCTGGATCTACGGCATCCAGGACGGCCTGCTGCGCGATCTCGACCTGTGCGTGGCGAGCCGCGAAGATCTCGAGGCGATCGATGCGAGTGCGTGAATCGCCTCGACCCCAACCGCCTCTGCCGGCGCCACCTTCCTCGACCGAGCGGCGCGATGTCGCCATCCCCGTGCCCACTCGATCTGTTCGTGCTGACGAGGGATGAGCTGGCAGGTGAGTGTCGCGGTGTGGTCGAGGTCGCAATGACGACGGGATTGACCCACTGTACGGTCCGGACTCCCCCGCAGCCCGAGCAAGGATCGCCAGAGGCGACTGAGGCGGAGCGGTTGCCTTCGGGTGCGAACGTCAGTTCCTGACACCGGACAAACGTGCTGCCCTGGTCATCAGGTAGTTGCGCTCGGGGAGGCCTGCGGTGCGCTCGGCGGCGGCGCGATAGTGGATGATGGCAGCCTGATGGTTGCCGGCGAATTCGCACAGATGCGCGCGCACGGCGTCGAGGCGATAGTGGCCGGCAATGCGTGGGTCGGCTGCGAGCGCATCGAGCAGCGCGAGCCCGCGCATTGGGCCATGCACCATGGCAGCCGCAACGGCGTGATTGAGCGCGACCATCGGATTGTCGGTGATGCGCTTGAGCAGATCGTAGAGCGCCAGGATCTGCGGCCAGTCGACCAGATCGGCGCGCGGTGCGGCATCGTGCAGCGCCGCGATCGCCGCCTGGAGCTGGTAGGCACCCACCACGCCCTTGGTCAGCGTCGCGTCGATCAACGCCGTGCCTTCGGCGATCGCGGCTCGGTCCCACAGCGTTCGGTCCTGCTCGTCGAGCGGAATCAGCTCGCCAGCCGGTCCGGTTCGCGCGCGCCGCCGCGCGTCGGTCAACAGCATGAGCGCCAGCAGGCCGGCGGTCTCGCACTCATCCGGATCGAGGTGGTGCAAGAGGCGCGTGAGGCGGATCGCCTCGGCCGCCAGCTCGACGCGCAAGAGCTGCGGGCTGACGCTGCCGGCATAGCCCTCATTGAACAGCAGGTAGAGCACGTGCTGGACCGCGCTCGACCGCTCGGCACGCTCCGCGCCAACCGGCATCCGCAACGGAATGCCCGACTTCTCGATGCTCTGCTTCGCCCGGCTGATTCGCTGCGCCATCGTCGACTCGGGCACCATGAACGCGCTCGCGATCTCGGCCGTCGTCAGTCCGCCCACGGCACGCAGCGTCAGCGCCACGGCCGAGGCCCAGGTCAACGCCGGGTGACAACACATGAACAGGAGGGCAAGGGCGTCGTCCTCGCTGCTCGCATCACCGTCCTCGGGCATCGGCTGAGGGCCTTGCTCGAGCCGCGCCCGTTCGACGGCCACGGTCTCGCGGCGCCGCCGTGCTCGCTCCTGGTCGAGGAGGTCGGCCATGCGCCGGCATGCGACCTGGAACAGCCAGCCGCCGGGATTCAGCGGCACGCCGTCCTTCGGCCACGTCGTGAGGGCAGCCAGCAGCGCCTCCTGCACCGCATCCTCGGCGATCGTGAAATCGCCGAAGCGGCGGATCAGCGCGCCGAGAACGCGCGGCGCCGCTTCTCGCATCGCCAGTTCGGCGGCCGCGTCCGTCATGCTTCCAGGTCCGGCGCGCTCATCACTTGCCGCAGCTCGATGGCGATCCCGATCGGAGCCCCGCCGAGGCCCGGCGCAGACGACGCGCGCGCGGCGATCGCAACGGCCCGCTCCTCGGTCGACCTCGACGATCCAGAAACCGGCCAGGAATTCCTTGGTCTCCGGAAACGGGCCGTCGGGGATCGCGGGCGCGCCGCCTTTCGAACGCACGATCCTGGCCTGGTTCGGCCACGCCAGCCCCTCGGCGGCGACCAGCTCGCCGGACGCGGTCAGCTCCTTGTTCAGCCGCACCATGAACTCGATGTGCGCCTTGATGTCCGCCGGCGGCCAGGTGGTGATCGCGGCGCCTTCGCCCGCGTGGTGCATCATCAGCATGTACTTCACGTGTTTCCTCCGGTTGCTCCGGTCGATCCTGGTCGTGTCGCTGGTCAGCTCTTGCGCGTGTACTCGATGCGCAGGTGTTGAACCCTCTTGCCGCCCGCGTCGAAGCCAAACAGGACCCAGGCGATGTGGTGGTCGTCCTGGAAACTGGTCACGGTCTGACACTTCTCGAGCTTGCCGCTCATGCCGAGGCATTCGCCGGTCATCGTCAGCTCGCGCTTCTGATCGTCGTAGTCGCCGAACAGGGTCATCGGCGACGGGGTCATCGAGTCGGCCCAGAAAGTGAAGAACTGTTTGCGAGCGGTGCAGTAGCCATTCACGCCGTGGCCGAGCATGGTCATCCCCATGAACTCGCCTTCAAAGGTGTCGACCGTGTGGAAGTCGGCGAGCTTGACCGTCGTGCGCGTGCCCTTGGTCCTGGCCTCGACACCGGCTTGGTTCTTGGCGATCAGGACGGCGTCCCATGTGCCGACCTGCTTCTGCAGCAGGACGTGCTGCGGCGCCGGATGGAACGCGTCCTGATCCACGCCTTGAACGAGGCGGCCGAAGCACACTGCGGAAGCAAGCGTGACGAGCGAGAACAAGACGATCTTCATGTGGTTCACCAGTTCGGGGGATAGCGGGCTGCACACCGCGTGGTGCGCTGTCGAGTCCTAGTCGGAGCCGGCGCCGGATTCTCGACATGGGCAGCAAGAAAATCCACGCTGTTGCAGGATTGCCACCGGCTGGGGAACTGAGGCACCTCCGCGTTCCACGAGCTCGCCCATGAGCGCGAAGGCGAAGATCGGGTGATCCACGGGCGCACTCGCGCGACGCGCTCGTCGTGCGACGCGAGCTCGAGATACCCACGGTGGGCATCCCCTCGGCATCATCGTCTTCGCCGTCCGCTCCCGCGCACCACAGGTTGACCAGAGGATGGGCCGCGGCGCAGGTTCATCGGCGTCGCGCCGTCCGTCGGCGAACTTCGCCTGGCAAGGCGGGGAGCGCCAAAACCCCGAGCGCGGCGGGGCACGTGGCCGGCAAGAACGGTATATTCGTTCCCCGCAGCGGCGCGCACGAGCGGGACGGTGTTTCACGCACGACGGTGAGTCCATGAGCCAAGGCTTCCTGTTCTCGCAGATGACGTTGCCCGGAGTGGTCGTCGATGATCTTCGCCAGCAGAACCCGTGGTGGGAGGGCAAGCCCATGCGAGTGCTGCCGGAAACGCACCGGCATCTCGTCGGGCAGATCGAACGGCGGCTCGAGTTGGAGCTCGCGCCCATCGTCGTCGTGCGCGGTCCGCGCCAGATCGGCAAGACCACGGCGCAGATGCAGGTGGTGAAGAAACTTTTCGATCGGGGAGTGCCGCAACGCAACGTGCTGCGTCTGCAACTCGACGAGCTGCCCGGACTGGAGGAACTCGAGCAACCGATCCTGCGAGTCGTGCGCTGGTTCGAGGCCACGATCCTCGGGTGCACGCTGAACGAAGCCGCACATCGCCGCTCCCCGACCTACCTGTTCCTCGACGAGGTTCAGAACATCCAGAGCTGGGCACCACAGCTCAAGGCGTTGGTCGACCATGCCACGACGCAAGTGGTCGTGACCGGCAGCTCGGCTCTGCGCATCGAGCAGGGACGCGATAGCCTCGCCGGACGCATGAGCACGATCGAAGCCGGCGTGCTGTCGCTGAGCGAGATTGGCAAGTTCAAGGGTTACGACGTCGGCGCACCATTCCTAGCGGACAATGGCCTCGAGCCGCTCACGCGACTCGAATTCTGGCGCGACCTCGAGGCCCATGGTCGAGCCAAGGCCAGGGAACGCGACCGATCGTTCGCCCTGTTCTCGGCGCGCGGGGGCTATCCTCTGGCAATCCAGCGCAGCGACGTTCCGTGGGAAGCACTGGCGGACCAGCTCAACGAGACCGTGATCAAGCGCGTCATCCAGCACGACCTCCGCGTTGGCGAGCGCGGCCGCAAGCGCGATGCAACGCTGCTGGAAGAGCTGTTCCGGCTCGCGTGCCGCTACGTCGGACAGGCACCCGACGTGCAGACGCTGACCCGAGAGTGTCAGCGCGCCCTCGGCGCCAACGTCGGCTCGGAGCGAATCCGTCAGTACCTGCGTTTCCTCGACGGCACGCTGCTCATTCGCTTGATCCAGCCGCTCGAGATTCGCCTGAAGAAGAAGCGCGCCGCCGCCAAGCTGTGCCTTGCCGACCACGCGCTGCGTGCGAGCTGGCTGCAGGAGGTCGTGCCCGTGGACCCAGAGGGTCTCGATGCCGTGCCGCATCTCGCGACGCTCGCCGGTCGCGTGGCCGAGAGCATCGCCGGCGCCACGCTCTCGACCATCTCCGGCCTCGACCTGGCGCACCTGCCAGCGCGCGGGGACGATCCGGAAATCGACTTCGTGCTGACCATCGGCACGCGGCGCATTCCGCTCGAGGTGAAGTACCAGCGCAGCCTCGACCGCTTGGCCGACACCGAGGGCTTGCGGACCTTCATCGAGAAGTCCGTGAATCACGCCGGCTTTGGTGTGCTCGTGTGTCTGGTGGACACGGTTCAGATCGTGGATCCACGCATCGTGGCGATGCCGCTGTCGACGCTCATGCTGTTGCGCTGACGAACCCTCGAGCAGGATGCTTTGCCATGGCCATTGCGTGCGCGTCGCGGCTGCTGTTGCCGGCCCTGTCTCTGGTGTGCACGACTCCAGTCCCACGGCCGCAGACCGCCGATGCGGCTGCGACGCCGCTCGCCCCGGCGGGTTCCTTGAACGACGTGCTCGCTCACCGCGACGCGGTGCTGGTGGTCGAGAAGCATGCCGGCATCGAGCGATTCGTGGCGGCGATCCGGAAGCAGTTCTTTCCCAGGGGCCGCAGCCTCGATGGCGAGGCCGCGCTGCACGGCAATCTCGCCGGCACCAGCATCGTGTTCTACGGCACGCCCGACAACCCTTGGCTCAAGGCCCATGCAGCTCGGCTGCCGTTCCAGCTCGGCAAGCACTCGATCGATCTCGCCGGTCGCCACTTCGAGGGCGATCACCTGCGGCTCATCTGCGCGATCAAGAACCCGCACGACGTCTCGCACACGGCGGCGCTCTACATCGCGCTCGACCCCGCGGACGTGATCAACATCAACTCGGTCTTTCACGGCCCCTCGGGATGGGTGGTCGCCGATGGACCGCGCGTGCTCGCCGCAGGCGACTTCGCGGCGCCGCCGCTCACCACCGAGCTGATGCAGGCCGACCTCGACACGCTCGAGAACACGGTGCGCGACGTGCACCCGGCCGCGGCGGCCGAGCTGCCGCCAGCATTCGCGACAGCGCTCGATGCCGCGCGCGACGCGATCACCGAGCCGATGCCGCGCGATCGGTTCTGGCGCATTGCCGCGGCGGCGCTCGGCACGTTGCACGACGCCCATTCGAGCCTCGCGCCGCCAACCTCGGGCGAGCTGCTCGACCTGCCGCTCGAGTGGTTGGCGGAGGGCCTGGTGGTGCGATCCGCCACCGCGGTGCTGCGCGCCGGCGATCGCGTGCTCGCGATCGGTGAGCGTGACCCGGACGCGCTGCTCTTTGCTGCGCACGGTGGTGCCGGCCGAGAACGACGCCTGGGTGCGCGCGCGGCGAACACATGCTGCCCGACCTCGGCCTGCTGCGCGTGCTCGACGTGGCCGCCGCAGCGCCGGTGCCGGTGCATCTCGAGCGCGCCGGCAAGGAGATGACGGTGCCGGTTGCGCTGTTCACCGGGCCGGCTCAGCAGCCCGAGCCGCCCTGGGTGCGTTTCGCGCTCGACCAGCCGCACGGTCTCGCCCTGTTCACGCTCGATCGTTGCACCGTCGATGCCACCTACCGCAAGACGCTCGCCGACTTCTTCGCTGCGGTGCACGAGCAAGGCATCGCGCGGATCGCGGTCGATCTGCGCGCCAACGGCGGCGGCAACTCGCAAGTGGTGGACGAGTTCCTCGGCTACCTGGACGTCGACCAGTACACGAGCTTCGGCGGCAAGGTGCGCGGGTCCGCGGCAGCAGCCGAGCAGCGCGGCGGCGCGGCCGCGGGCATCGTCGAGCACGCGCCAGGGCCACGCGGCAATCAGCGGCGCACCAGCACGCCGTTCCGCGGCGAACTGCTCGTGGCCGTCGGCAAGCACACGTTCAGCAGCGGCAACTGGTTCGCGGTCGTGGTGCAGGACAACAAGCTCGGCAAGGTGGTGGGCGAGCCGACCGGCAACAGCCCGTCGTCGTTCGGCGATACCTTGAGCTTCACGCTGCCGCACAGCGCGCTCAGCTACACGCTCAGCTACAAGCAGTGGGTGCGCCCCGATCCCAGCCGCGACCCCGCGCCTTGCCTGCTGCCCGACGTGACGGTGGTGAAGACGCGGCAGCACGTGATCGACGGCGTCGATCCGATCCTGGTCCACCTGCGTGACGCCGCGCACTGATCCCCGGATGGCCGGCTGTTCTGGGCCGTGCTCCGCACGATCGGCGCGTCACGGAAAGGTGTGGCTCACGGTGTTGCTGCTCCGGCAGGTCGCCGCCTCGATGGCCTGGATCAAGAGCGACTCGCCGCGATGGCCGCCGCCCACGACGCCGCTCAGCCCGACATGGCCAGTGGCATCGGCCGTGAACGTGCCGAGCACATGGAGGTCGAGGATGCCAAGGCGGGCTCCAGGGCACGAGCTGATGGGGAGATCGGCCGGGATCGTGCCATAGAGAAACGTCACCGGCGCGTGCGGGCTGGCGCGGGTCAGGTCGATGGCATTGCTGCCGCCCGCCACGCCCGGGTTGAGCCCGGACAGCACCAAGGTCTGGCATTCATCGGGAACCCCGTCGCCGTTGTCGTCGCGGGACGTGCCGAGGGCGATGTCGTCTGGATCCGGCACCGCATTGCCGTTGCAGTCGGCCGCACCGATGCGCAGGTAGTAGATGTCTTGCTCGCCGTTGAACGTGGCGGCGTACGCGACGTGCACACCGACGTCGTCGGACACCGTGGTGTCGTAGTCGCCGATCTTGTTCTGCTGCGGATAGCCGGCGAAGTGATCGAACGGTATTCACCGCGACGTTCGCCGACCAGTGGCGGCCACCGTCGACGGAGAGCGGTAGAGCTCGGAGAACGTCGCCGAAGGGTCGTTGCGCGCAAGTCGTTCCAGATCACGTCGAGGCGACCGCTGAAGCCACCGACACGGTGCTGGAATCACTGCCGGCCGCATCGGTGCCTGGCGCATCGTCGTTCACGCGCACCGATGCGCTCCAGGTCACACCACCATCGTCGCTGCGCGCAAACCGAACGTCGAGCGGATCGGCGCCGCCAGGCGGGTCGACCGACGCGAGCAGATAGACGCTGTTGCTCGAGGACTGCGGCCACCCACACCCGGATCGAGCGCCACCGGGTTCGGCCCGGCCAGATACCGCAGCGGGTCCGCCGAGGTCCACGAACGAGGCCTGCGGGAAGCTCGGCGACGCGCCCGCATTCTTGGCGTCGAAGGACTTGATCACCAGCGTCGAGGCGTAGTCGACGATGTCGCCGCGAATGCCGGCAACGTACACGTTGCTCTGGCCATCGACGACCAGGTTGCCCCACCGCACGCGATACGGCACGGCGACTGGCGGCGACCAGGTAAAGCCACCGTCGAGCGAGCGCGTGAAGGTATCGACACCGCAGCAGCCGACGCCCGGGCTCCAGGTCACGTACACGTTGCCGGTGCCAGGGACGTTGCTCGTCTTGTCGGCGACGATCCATGCCTTGTCACCACCGAAGGCAGGGATCTTGGGCAGCCACGAGACCGCCGAGAAGTCCGACAGCCACATGTCACAGGTGAAGTCGTCGGTGAAGCTGTAGTAGAAGAACCGGCCGTGCAAGTCGGCGTCGAGCACCGGATCGCTGCGGAACACGCCGGGTTCGAGCACGCCGGGGAAACGCCAGGTCGCACCGCTGTCGTGGCTGAAGGCCCATCCAGCCTGACGGAAGTTGGAGCTGATGCTGTCGAACTGCCGCCAGCCAGTGGCGATGCGCGCCGGCTGCCGCGGATCCACGGCGATCGAAGGCTCGTTCGCGGCATCGCCAACGATGTTGTGACCATCGAGATCGACGTTCATCTGCACGCTGGTGTAGGGACCTGTGGTCACGGTGACGGGCGGCGCGACGACCACCTTGCGCGGCCGCGCCGGAGATTGCTCGTTACGCTCCATGGGGATGGGTCGCTCACGCGTCTCCCGCTGCGGAGCGGCGCGCGCCCTGAGGGCGAGCGGCGCGAGGTCGACCGCGAGGAACAGGACCATGGTGGTTCGCTTCATCGTCGTGGCTCTCCATGATTCGCGGCGGCACCCCTCGTTCAGCGCACAGGATCGGATCCGGCCGCGGCCATACCAGGACTAGACCCGTGGCCGCGGAGAATCACGAGCGAAGCGGTCGCTGGCGCCCCCGCGAGATTGCGTTCCCAGACAACACCCATCGACGTGAGATCGCTGCGCCTCATCCGGCGGCTGCGATTATGCCTCACCCACGACGGCGGCTGGCGGCATAGGATCGTCGGAGATGCCGATGGAGCCACGACTGCCCGAGGACCTGCTTGCCGACGACGCGTTCCTGCGCCGGCTGTCGCGCAGGCTCGTGCGCGACGTGCACGCCGCCGAGGATGCGGCGCAGTCCACGTGGGCGCTGGCGCTGGCGCGCGAGCGGCGTCCGGGAATGCCGTTGCGTGCCTGGCTCGCCGCCGTGCTGCGCAACGGGGTGCGCCCGGTGCGGCGGACCACTGCGCGCGGGCGGCACCGAGACCCGCGCGCGGCGCGCCGCGACGGCGAGCTCGCCGCGAGTGACATCGTCGAGCGCGAGTCGGCGCGCAGGGCAGTGCTCGACGTGGTGCTCGAGCTGCCTGCCGCGCCGCGCGCCGCGGTGCTCGCGCGCTTCTACGAGGATCTTTCGCATCGTGCCGCCGCGCGCCAGCTCGGCGTGCCGCTCGACACCTACCGCTCGCAGCTGAAGCGCGGCTTGCAGCTGCTGCGCGAGCGCCTCGACCGTCGCTACGACGGGGAGACGCGGCGCTGGTACCTCGCGCTGCTGCCGATCGCGGCGCAGTCGCAGAACTCTTTGCGGGAGATCGCCCATATGCAGGCGATGAAGCTGCTGGTTGCCGGCGTGGTCGCGGCCGTGGGCTTGACCCTCGCGCTGCGAGCGCAGCGCTCGTCATCGGCGGACGGTGCGCGCGATCCGTTCGACCCGCCACAGGTCGTGCGCGCCGAGAGCGGGACGTCGCGCGATGAGCCGCAACGCCAACCGCTCGCGCCCGCCCGCCCCGACGGCGAGCGCGATGGAGTGGCGCCCGATGGCTCGCCGTCGGGGACGCTCGTCGTGCACGTCCGCCTCGTCGATGGCCGCCCTGCCCCGCAGGTGGGCGTGTCGGCGACGCCGTGGCTCGCGCCGCAGCAGGGACTCTTCCGTCGCGACGGCGTGACGGACGCGGAGGGCATGGTGCGCCTCGACGGTGTTGCGGCACGTCGCATCGAGATCCTCGTCAATCCCGAGCTCATGGCGAAGGAGGTGACCGTCGAGGCGGGCGAGGAGCGTGAGGTCACGATCGCGCTGCGCGCCGGACTGTTCCGCGTCGAGGGCGTCGTGGTCGACGAGCAGGACCGCCCCGTCGCCAGCGCCGAGATCTGGCACGGCACCGAAGCGAACGGGACGCAGGGGATGATCGTCGCTCGCTCGGCGGCCGACGGCACGTTCCGCCTCCCGGCCGTGGGGATGTACGACTTGCCGCTGCGCGCTGCACGGGCCATGCGCCGTCGCTTGCGCTCGACGTGACGAAGAGCGTCGGCCGCAAGGGCGACGTCGCGCACGTGAAGCTCGCGCTGCGCGGAGCCGGCGGCGCCGTGCGCGGCCGCGTCCTCGATGCCGCGGGCGCGCCGATCGTGGGTGCGGTCGTCGAGCTGGGCGAGCCGAGCACGTCGGCGGGTGGGTGGATGATGACCGCGCCGCCCGTGCACACGTCGAGCGGCGCCGGCGGAGCGTTCGTCGTCGAGGGTTTGCCGCCCGGCTCCGTGCGGCTGCTGGCAGGCGCACCGGGATACGCCGTGAGGACGATGCGTACGGACGTCGTCGCCGGCGTGCCGACGTCGATCGAAGTCGTGCTCACGTCGGGCGCGACCATCCGCGGCCGCACGACGCATCCGAGCGGCGCGCCGGTGCCAGCGCTGATCTACGTGCACGACCTGAACGCCGACCCCCTGCTCGTGTCGATCGAGCGCTCGGATGCGAACGGCGCGTTCGTCGTCGAGCACGTCGCGCCGGGTAGCGTGCCGCTCATCGCCCAGGACGCGAGCGGGTCGCTGTCGATCAACGACACCGTGAGGGTCGAGGAGGGTCAGACGCTCGAGTGGAATCCGGTGCTGCCCGAGGGCGCCGTGATTCGCGGCCAGCTGCGCGACGAGCGCGACGCGCCGCTCGCGGGCTGGAAGGTATGCGCCATGAGCTTCGATCCGCCGGACGCGATCGGGCGAGCGAGCACTGGCGCCGACGGACGGTTCGTCCTGAACGGACTCGCGAGCCACGCCTACGCGCTCACGTTTGCGGGCGACGCGGCGCTGCCGATGGAGACGTGGTGGATCATCGAGCACGTGCAGCCCGGCGACGATGTCGTCGTGCGCTTCCCCGACCGCGCGCGCCCGTCGGCGATCCTCAAGGGCACGCTGCTCGATGCGAACCTCGATCCGCCGGGGACCGTGGCGGCGAGCATCCACATGGAGCGCGACAAGTTTCCCGTCGGCACGTTCGCGGTCGATGCGGACACGGGCGAGTTCACGATCGGCCCGCTGTCGCCCGCGACCTATCGCGTGCATGCCTGGCTGCGCAATCACAAGTCGAAGGACTTCACGGTCACTCTCGACGTCGATCAAGTGCTCGACCTCGGCGAGATCGAGCTCGAGCGCTGAGCTCGTCCGAGCGTGCGGCACGCGGCCGCTTGCGAGCGCGCCTGATCGAGACCACCATGCCGAGGGCTTGCGGTGAGAATCGGTCGAGCAGCGCGCGGCACCAGGGCCGGGTCACGAGTGGTGGTAGGCACCCTCGAACATCGTTTGCCACTGCTTGCCGTCCGCCGACGTGTCCATCTTCGAACGCAGCGTATCCCGCTCGCGGAAGTCGTACACGAGCCGGTGGTGCCCCATCGCGTTGTGGCAAGTGAGCTTGAGCGTCTGCCCCTCGAGCTTGCCGCGGAACACGTCGACTCCCATGCCCGTGGAGTCGAACCAGTACAGCACGACCTCCTGGCTCGGCGCGTCGTAGCCGAACACCGAGTGGCCCCGGAACGAGACCACGCCGTCGCGCCGCTGCTCGTAGTCGCCCACCACGTAGAACCCGTCGCATGCCACGCGGCTCACGAGGCTCGCGGTGGCGACGCCGCCCTTGGGATCCCAGGGCGACGGATGCATCTTCTCCTCGCCGCGCCACGTTCCGGCGAACACCTCGAGCTGCTTGTGAGCCGCACCGGGCTTTGGCATTTCCATGAGCTTCGCTCCTTCGATCGGCAGGTGTGGGGCCGCTGCGCGCATCGCGCGGCGATACGCTAGTCGACCGGCGCCAGATTTGCCAGCCAGGCCCGGCGATCGTCGCCGCGGGCGGCTGCACGCCAGGGACGGCAACGCGACCCGCGACAGGCGCTGGAACCAACCTGGGAGTTGATTACGATGGGCGCTCCGCGCTCGACTGCGCGGAGCACGCACCGTCCTCGGGAGAGCTTTCGGCCATGACCTGCGTCGCGAGCCTCGTCTGGCTCACCTTGCTCGGCGACCCATTGAGCGCGCGGCCGTGGGCCGCGTTCACGCCGGTGGAGAAGCAGCTCGCCGAGCTGCGCGCGAGCGCCGCCGACGACGCCACCAAGCTCGCGCAGGCGGCACGCTGGTGCGCGGGCAAGGGGTTGTTCCGCGAGATGGAGGAGCTCCTCGGCCAAGCCCTGAAGCGCGAGCCCGCGAACCCGACGGCGCGCGCGCTGTTCGGCAGCACGCAAGGCACCGACGGCGCGTGGCACCTGGATGAGTACGCGCGCTACTCGGCGCTGCCGGCAAAGGCGCCGGCGCTGCTGGCGCCGCCGTCGGCGAGCGACCGCGCGCGCTTGCTCGCGCAGAAGGATCGCGAGCTGCACATGGCGAGCAGCTCGACCTACTTCGACCTCTGGTCCGATCTCGAGAGCGAGCCGCTGCGCCGCTACACCGAGCAGCTGAACGGCTACTACCGCTCGCTCAAGAACACGTTCCAGGCCTACGCCGGCGGCAACATCGACGTGCTCGTGTTCGCGACGCGCAGCGACTACCTGCGCTACTACCAGCGCATGCTCGGCAAGGGTGGCGAACACGTGCTGGGGTTCTACGCGCCGGCCAGTCGCTTGCTCGTGTTCTATCACGACCCCTACGACCTCGACATGGTATTGAACACCGCGCGCCACGAGTGCACGCACCTGCTGCTCGACCTCGGCTACGATGGCGCGCCGCTGCCGATGTGGCTGAACGAGGGGATGGCCTGCTTCCTCGCCGCCGACACCAGCGCAGCCGATTCCTACGTCGCCGACCTGATCATGACCGTGGTCGACCAGATCCGCGCGAACGACGTGCTGCCGCTCGCCAAGCTGCTCGACCTCGATCAGGAGCACTTCGGCTTCGCGCACTACGCGCAGAGCTGGTCATGGATGCAGTTCCTCAACCAGCCGCAGCACAGCGCGGCGTTTCAGCGCTATCTCGACAAGCTGCGCAAAGCGTTGCCGCAGGCGCCCGATGCGCCAGACAAGGTCGCGGCGTATCGCCAGAGCTGCCTGGCGAAGGCGAACGGCTTGTTCTTGCGCGAGATCGCTCCGGACCTGGCCGGCATCGAGGCCGAGTGGCGGCGCTACTTCACCGATCAGTTCGCGCTCACCAACCCGCGCCGCCTCGCGGACTTCGGCTGGAGCTGCTGCGGAATGGCGCAGAGCGCACGCAAGCAAGACGAGCGCAGCGAGCGCCTCGAGCTGGCGCAGGCGTCGTTCGCGCTGGCGCCGGCGAGTGACGCGCGGCTGAGCAGCGAGTGCACGCAGGGCGACCTCGCGTGCCTCCTGCTGCGCGCGTCGGAGCGCGAGCAGACTACCGGCGCGCAGCGGCTGTTCCTGCGCACAGCTCTCGAGCGCATCGCCACGCTGCCCGACGACGACGAGAACGTGTGGTTGCAGGGCCGGCTCGCCGGCCGCACGCTGGTCACGTTCCGCAAGATGGCGGATCAGGGCGCGCCGCACAGCAGCCGTTCGACATGCGCAAGGCCGTGCTCGATGCCCACGACCCGGATCCGACGACGAGACGCACCGGGCGATCCTGGTGCTGTTCGACGGAACTGCTCGCGACCACGTTCAAGTCGCTCGCGCGCACGCCCGACGAAAGAACCCGCTGCATGCGATCGCGGCGCAAGACTGGCTGTTGTTCGCGCTCAAGCTGGCGCCGGAACGCACCGGGCGGTGTTCCCGAACCTGCGCTTGCTCGTGGAGAAGGACCCCGACGATCGCAACCTCGCCGCGCTCGGCCTCGCCTACCTCGGCCTCGGCGACCCGGCATTCGGGCGCATGCTGTTCGAGGAGGGCAAGCAGCGCTCGGTCAGCCCCGGCGGCCTCGCCGCGTTCGCGGAGTTCTTCGACTGACGTCAGCGCGTCACGGCACGCAGCGCGGGCAGGGACGACTGCCATTGGTGCAGCGCTCGCACTTGGTCCACGGTCGATCCTCGGTGCACGGCACGAGGCCGCCCTTGCACTGCTTGCAACGCGTCACGCCGACGCCGTTGCACAGGTCGCACTTCTGCTGTCCTGCCTTGTGTCCCGAGCTGCTCTTGTAGCGCTTCTTGCCGGTGCCGTGGCATGACTCGCACGGCGTGACGCCGGCGATCTTGCACGCCGAGCAGCGCACCTTGAGGGTGTCGGCGCATTTCTCGCACACCTTGTTGAAGATCTTGCCGTCGGCGCAGCTGGCGCACGCCATGAACTTGGTGCCGCGGCACAGGCGGCAGACGGCAGGACGGCACTTCGGGCACGGCAGGAATCCCAGCGCCAGGCAGGCATTGCAGTTCTGCTTCACCTTGCCGGTGCGCTGGCACGTGGGACACGACATGTCGCCTGCGCCCTCGCACGACGTGCACTTGAAGGAGCCGCTGCCGCCGCACGCGCGGCACGGGTCCTTGTCGCCATCCTCCCACCTGAGCTGACCGGCGCCGCCGCACGTCGGACAGATCCACTTGCCGGTGCCGCGGCAGAATACGCAGCGCAGCACGCGCTTGCCGCGGCAGCGGTTGCACGGCAGCGCGCGCTTGCCCTTGCCATCGCAACGGCCACAGACCAGCACGCCCTTGTCGCAGAGGTTGCAGCCGTCGGCGGCAACCGTGGTGAGCACAGGCGCGAGCCAGCACCACAACGCCAGCAGCAATGTCATGACGAGGAAGCTCGCCCCAAAGGGAGGGCCGGCGGTTTCGGCGCCTGCCGGCAGCAGAGATCGAAGGATGGTGAGCGGATAGGTACCGGCGGGACGCTCGCACGTCAAGTCCGCTCGCAACGAGCGTCGGGATCGGCCGGCGTCCGATTCATCGCCTTGCCCACGCGCGAGCGCAGCGTTCCACACCCCGGATCTCGACGATCTGCGGGGTCAGGCTCTCGCGGCGCGATCGATCTCGTGCAGCGCTTGCTCGAGGCGGCCGGCCTGCGCGAGCGCAGGCGCGAAGTCGTGATGTGCGAAGCCGCCACGCTCGGCAGCAGGCGGGTGGCGATGCCGAGCTGCACGGCGCGCCGCCCACGTCGCCGACCTCGAGCGGCGCGCGGCACCCAGCTCGCATCACGCACACTCGCCCGAGCTGGGCTCCAGCTGCACGGCGTCGCCGAGGTGCAGGATAGCGCGCGCGAACAGACCGCGTTGCAGCAGCCGCTGCGCCCTGCGTGTGCAGCTCGAACAGCCCGCGCGCCACGCGCGCCGAGGTGAGCAAGCCGTGGCGCTGTGCGAATGCCAGGTGGTCGATGGCGGGCTGAACGAGCGCGTCGTCCGCGTGCTGGTCCGCGCGCGAGCGTTCGAGCGCGGCCAACCCTAGAACCGAGTGATATCGGATGGCGCCGCTGTGCGTCTCGAACGCGGCGAGCACGAGCATGCCGCCGATGAACGCGATCCCGTGCGGCGAGGAAGCGCCCCTGCAACTTGAGAGACACCGAAGCGAGCCGCACGTCGCGACGGTAGCAAAGCCGCGCCAGCACCACCGCCAGATACGCCACGATCAGCGCGATGCCCATCGACAGCAGGAACGGCACGAGATCATAGAGCCCGCGAAACACGAGCAGGGTGACGATGAACACGCTCGCCATCGCCACCTCCTCGACCAGCGTGAAGTCGTAGCGGCGATGCACCCGCGTCGTGCCTCACGGTGCTCGCGAACGGCGGCCAGCCGAAGCCGAAGTGCAGGCTCTGGTCGGGGCACACGGCGACGCGATCGAGGTCCCGGCAAGCACGCGGGGCTCACCACCATCCCGTAGCGGGCAATCTCCTCGTGCACGCGCACGCCCGAGTCGCAGGCCGCGGTGCGGATGCCGCAGTCGACGCACGCGGCGCGCGCGCGCCTCGACCCAGGCGATCCGGTCGGCGGTGCGAACACCGCGCCGTACGGACAGCCATACCGGCAGAACGACCGCGTGCCGAGGATGTAGATGATCAAGCCGCCGCACACGAGCAGCGTGCCGACGGCGATCATCGGCCAGGAAGGTTGCACCAGAAGTGGTGGTGACGGACGATGCCCAGCCATCCGCATCGCTCGCAAGACGCAGAGGATCGGCAGCGGCCTCGCTGCCGCCGCGCTCGAGCTGCGGCCACACGAACATCGACAGCATCGCCGGCACCGGTACCCACGGCATGGCGGCCGGCTGGCGCACTGGCCGCGGCCGCACGGACAGCTTGCGCAGGACGAAGGCGGCCAGGTCGCAGCGCGAGCACGTGGCAGGCCCAGCTGCAGAAGAAGCGGCCGAAGATGGCGCTCGCCACCACGGCGATCGCCATGAAGACGAACCCGCCGTCACGATCCCGAGCTCGAGCGTGTGCATCACCTCGTTCAGCTCGAGCGGCGCGAGCGTCCGCCGCGCGACCGGCCAGTGCGTGATGTGCAGCGCAATGAGCACGTGCACGAGCAGCAACGACCCGGCGCGCCAGCGCGCGAAGCGGGATCGATCGGGCCGCTCGGGTTCGGGCCTCGTCATGGCACGAACGTCGCGCGCAGCCGGGGGGTGAACGAGACGTTGCGGCTGCTCGGTCCAGCTCGAGCGCCTGCAGATAGAACGAGACGCCACCGAGCGCGCTCGAGCACGGCACGTCGAACGGAATGGTCGCGCCGGCGGCCAGCGACGACAGGGGCAAGAGCGCGGTCGGGAGCAAGAGCAGGCTGCCGCCGAACGCGGTCGGGATCTCGGCGCGAGCGGTGCCGACCACGATCCACGCGGGGGTGGACGTGCCACGCGAGTTCTGGAGCTCGAGCGCGGTCTGCGTGCAGAGGAACAGGTTCGCGCGGAAGCGAACCTCCGGGATGCCGTCCGTTCCCGGCCATCCCCTGCCGTAGCTCTGAAACGACAGCCACCGCTGCTCGGCCGAGCACACCACGACCCGACCGTCCGTGGGCACACCCAGGAGCACGTCGGCGAAGCCGTCGTCCAGATCGCCAGCAGGCGCAGGCGGCGAGATTCCGCGCGACGCGGCGTCGGGGCGGTGGCATCGAAGGTGGCGAGCCGGTCGCCGGTCTTGCCGGAGAACACGAGCGCGAGCCCAGGCCCTGGCGGTAGACACCATCCGGCGCCGCGAGCGAGCGCGACGTCGTCGAACCCGTCGGCGTCGACATCGCCGGCACGCCGCTCACTGGTACGGCATGGCCAATCGGCGCGACCAGGTCGGCGTGATCGGTACAGCACGCCATGGTTCGCGAGCGAAGACGCGCGCCTCGTTGGCAACGACGGCGGCAGCGACGATGTCGGGCACCCCGTCCTGGTTCACATCGCCGCATGCGGCGGCAAACCAGCCGAGGTTCTCGCCGCCGGCGCGGACTTCGGCCAGCGATGCGCCGAGTCCTGCCGGAGAACACGTCGACGGCGCCCGCATGGTAGCGCCCCGAGACCGGCGTGTACGGCGCGCCGATCGCGAGCTCGGCCACGCCATCGCCATCGACGTCGGGCACGGTCGCGACCGAGTTGCCAAACCGGTCGTCTGGTTCTTGCCCTGGACGTGCAGCAGCTCCGCGCCATCGACTCCGAGAACAGATAGGCGTCGCCCGGGGGAGCCATAGCCAGCCGCCCCTGCGGGCACATCGTCGACGCCGTCGCCATTCACGTCTTGCACCATGGCCACCGGCTGCCGAGCCACTCCGACGACGTGCCGACCCTGGACCAGAGCTTGGTGCCGGTCCGCCCCGAGAAAAGGTACACGCTGCCGCGCCGGGTGCGTGTCGGCCGGATCGCCGACGACGAGGTCGGGCGTCCCATCCTGATCGACCTCGCCGCCGCCGGCGACGCTCCAGCCGAAGTTCGTGTACGGGCTGCCGCTGCCGGTCAGCGTGTAGAGGGTCGCGCCATCCGCTCCGGACATCACCTGACCGTCCGGTGGTTGTTGGTGGCGATGTCGGTGACGCCATCCAGGTTCGAAAAAGTCGCCGACGGCACTGGGATTCAGGCCCTCGCCCGGTGCACCGATGAAGGTGCGCAAGCGATGGCTGTGAGGCGCTCCTGCAAGCACATGCACGCTTCCCGCGTCGGCGCCGTTCTCGTCCGACAAGGGCGCGGCACCCACGGCGAGGTCGGGGATGCCGTCGCCGCTGGCGTCGCCGACGCCGCTCACCGACCGGCCGAAGGCGCCCGAAGCCGCGCGCGCCTTGATACGTGAGCACTGCAAGACGCGTGCTGAGCGACACCACCCGGGCGTTCCTGGTCGTAATCCTTGTCCTCGGTCGGCGCGCCGATGATCGCCTCGGCGCTCCCGTCGCCGTCCACGTCACCGGCCAGGGCGATGCTGGCGCCGGTCGTCGCCGTCATGCGCCGAACCACTCGCCGAGCACGGCTCCGGTGCCACCACGGATCGCCATGAGGACCGTTCCCCAGACGGTCTTCGGTCCGAGCGCGAATCCAGGTGCACCGATCGAGGTACTCGTCGGCGTCGCGTCCTGATCGCCAGCCGAGCTCACGGCCGTGCCGACCAGGTCCATGGCGGCGCCATAGTACGAGTCCAGCACCTGCAGCCCGGTGGAACGAGAACACCTGCGCAACGCCCGCGTCCAGGTCCGCCGGCGTCGTCGCCCGGTTCGCCGATCACGACGTCGGCGAAGCCGTCGCCGTCGAAGTCGCCGGCAGATGCGACCGCCGCGCCGAAGCGCGCGGTGGCGAGCACCCTGGCCGAGCTGCCACGGGCTGGCCGCTCGCGCCAGGCCTGACCGCACCAGGCCGCCGTCCACGCTGGGCAGGTCGGCGTCAGGCGCCCCACCACGAGATCGATCACGCCATCGCCATCCACGTCGCCGGCGGCAGCGAGCGCGAAGCCGAAGTGCGCGCCGGTGAGCTCGCACGCGAACGTGTCCTCTGGCGCGCGGGTCACCAGTACAGGCGGGCCATGCCGCCGTCCGACCTTCTTCCGGCTCCGCGGCCGGCGCGCCCACGGGTAATCGGGATAGCCGTCGCCGTCGACATCGCCGACGCCGCTCACCGCGGTGCCGAACCGATCGAAGGCGGCGTCGCCGGCGATGGTGGCGAGCAGCTCGCCAGTCTTCGCCGACACGAGGAACACGGCGCCTGCGCCGGCCCCCGCGCTCGCCTCGAGCGGCGCGCCGATGATCCAGATCGGGCACGCCATCCAGATCGACGTCGCCGAGCCCGCTGAGCGAGGCGCCGTACTGAGCGCCAGCACGATCACCGGCGAGATGCTGGCAATCCCTTGCTGCGTGGCGCGCGCAGCACCCGGTCAGCCACGCGAACGCCAGGAGGATCACGGCAGGGTGCTTCATGACGGGCTCCTTGGGAAGTGGCCCTGGGAGAATCGCGCCGACGTCGCGATCTCACCGGTAGAGCGTAGGTCACCAGGGCACATGACGTCAAGGCAATGGCTCTTGACCACGGCGCCGGCGCGAGACACCGTGGGTGCATGCATGCTCTCGTCATGTGTCTTTCGAACCGGGAGGATCCCATGCGCCGCACCAGGGCCAGGCATCGCGCGACCGCCGTCGCGCTGTTCGCGAGCTCGATGATCGCCGCGCAGGCGCAGGTCACGAGCCGCATCAGCGTCGATTCGCAAGGCGAGCAGAGCAACGACTGGAGCGACGGACCGTCCTTGTCGAAGGACGGCCGCCAGGTCGCGTTCTTCAGCAATGCCGATCACCTGGTGCCCGGCGACAGCAACGGCACGCTCGACGTGTTCGTGCGCGACCGCATGCTGGGCAGCACCGAGCGCGTCAGCGTCGACTCGAGCGGCGCGCAAGCGAACGGACCGAGCGCCTACCCGTGCATCTCGAGCGATGGCCGGTTCCTCTCGTTCACCAGCTGGGCGAGCAACCTCGTGGCCGGCGACACCAACGGCGTCGCCGACGTGTTCGTGCACGATCGCGTGAGCGGCGAGACCACGCGGGCGAGCGTCGACTCACAGGGCCAGCAGAGCCATGGCACGGGCCTGCTCGATCGCTACGTGCGCTCGTGGCTGTCCGCGGATGGACGGCTGGTGACGTTCTCGAGCGACGCACCCGACCTCGTGCCCGGCGACGGCAACGCCGCCATGGACATCTTCGTGCACGATCGCGCGACCGGCGAGACCACGCGGGTGAGCGTGAGCTCGCAAGGCGCGGAAGGCAACGGCGGCAGCTACTATCCCGCGATCTGCGCAGATGGCAGCGTGATCGGCTTCAGCAGCGACGCGACCAACCTGGTGCCCGGCGACAGCAACGGCAAGACCGACATGTTCGTGCACCAGCGCACGACCAGAGAGACCACCCGCGTGAGCGTGAGCTCGCACGGCAAGCAAGGCAACGACGTGAGCGCCTACTTGCCGGCGCTCTCGCAGGACGGACGGCTGGTCGCGTTCAACAGCTCCGCCAGCAACCTCGTGCCGCACGACAACAACCGGGCGACCGATGAATTCGTGCACGACCGCGCGACCGGGATCACCACGCGGGTCAGCGTCGACTCGAACGGCAAGCAGGCCAACGGCTTCTGCCAGGACATCTCGATGTCGGGTGATGGCCGCCTGGTCGCGTTCACCAGCAACGCCACCAATCTCGCTCCCGACGACAACAACGATGGCGAGGACTGCTTCGTGCATGACCGCGTCAGCGGTCGGACCTGGCGCGTGAGCGTGAGCTCGGCGGGCGAGGGCGCCAACGAGGACTGCTACGACGCGTCGATCTCGGCCGACGGCCGCATGGTGGCGTTCCGCAGCGAGGCCGACAACCTGGTGCCAGGCGACACCAATGACGTCCTCGACGTGTTCCTGCGCGGCGCCGAGCTCACGCTGGAGGCCGACGCCACCGTGGTGAGCGAGGGCCAGCCGCTCAAGATCACGATCTACAAGGGCGTGCCGGAGCATGCCGTGGCGCTGTTCGCGGTGGCGCTCGACGCAGCGCCCTCGTTCGCGCCGATCGCGGCGGGCAAGTTCGGGCCGAACGGCAACTTCGCGCTGTGGGGCGAAGTGCCGCACGGACTCGCCGGCCACAGCGTGACGCTGCGTGGGTATGCGTTCGGTCGCTCGGACCTCGTCGTCGACACCAACGACCTGACCCTGTGGTTCGAGTAGACCGATCGGGAGCGCCGGCGATGGACGACCTGGAGTCAGCGAGACCACCGCCCGACCCGGTGCGGGCGCTGCAGATCATCCATGCCGCGCTCGCGGGCGGCGTGCTGGCGATGATGGTGGCGGTGATCGTCCTGTATCGGGCGAACGGCGACGCCGAGGCGGGCGCGCCGCCCGGCAGTCCCAGCATCGCCATCCTGAGCGGCGTGCATGCGTTGCTCGCGCTCGGTGTGTGGGCGATCGCGCCGCTCGTGGCGCGCGCTCTGATGCGGCGCGCGGCGCACGCTGCCGACGACGGCGGGCCCGCGCTGGCTCGCAAGATCGCGCGCGTGCGCGGCGCGGTCCTCGTGCAGCTCGCGCTGTACGAGTCGGCGGCGATGTTCGGGCTCATCGTCTGCATGCTCGCCAGCATCGAGCGCGTGCTGGCGAGCCAGCCGATCTTCTGGTGGAACGGCACGAGCGCGATCCTGTTCCTCGCCTACGTGGCCGTCACGTTCCCGACGCAGGAGAAGCTGCTCGCACGATTGCCGGACGAGTAGCATCGACATCTCATGCGCAAGCGCCGCAAGCCGACGCGGGTCTGTCCTCATTGCCAGGCCATCGTGCCACGCTCGGCGCTCGCGTGCGCCGAGTGCGGCAGCGACGCGCGCACCGGCTGGGCCGATCTGGACGAGCTCGCCGGCGCATCGCTCGAGCTGCCCGAGACCGAGCTCGACGACCGCGACTACGAGGAGTTCCTCGCCCGCGACCTCGGCCAGCGGCCGAGCAAGCGCACGCCACCCTGGGTGGTGATCGTCATCGCGCTGGTGGTGATCGCGATGCTGCTCGCGCTCGTTTCCTGAAGCGGCGCTCTGTCACGCAACCGAACTGTGTTCGGCAAGACAAGTCGGCGCGGCAGGCGTTGGTACGAGACCCACTGCAAGCGACTCCGCGACGAAAGCGGTGGCGTCGCCGCGGTCATTCGCTCCATGCAGTACTACAACAAGCACGGCCTTCGAGAACAATCCGATCGCTGCAAGACCGTGACGTGACGCCATACCGTCGCCTACTACCTACTACCAACGCAACGCTGCGAAGATGGACTATGCAGCATTCACAGCTCGTGCCTGCCGATCGGCAGCGGCCCGTGGAAGCTGCCTGCAAGACGGTCGTCGGAGCCAGACTCAAACGGGCTGGCATGCGCTGGACCCGCAGCGAGCCCAGCCTCCGCCCCCGCGGTAGCCCTCATCGCGAGGGTGGACACGCTCGCTGCAACCGACCTTGGGTGACCCCGTCTCGATCGTTAGCTGTTTGCGAGAGAGCGTGCTCCTGAACGGTCGTCCGAACACGATCGCCACGATGCCCAGAATCGCCGTCAGGCCGAGCGCGAGGGTAGTAACGTTCATGCAAGTACCAAGGCTCGGAGTGGAAAGAAAGAGGGTTCCCCCGAGCACTACGGGAACCTCCTTCTCCACAGGCCGCTCCCGGTGCCGAAGATCGCGGTTGGGAGGGGAATAACTCCTGCACCCACTACCCACGCTGTGGAAGTGAGCGTTAACTAAACAACTCGCATTCCAACCCTGCCCGCGTCCGGTCGCACATAACACATTACTGACGAATATGGTTGTGACGCGCGCTGGTAGGATTTCCAGGAATCTCACGCACGCGGCCATGACAGCCGCAGCCTTCATGGATTTCTGATCGCGCGCATAAATCCATCGCGGCACGCGGCTTCCGTTCACGTCAACCCGGAGCAACGGCGATGTTGTGCTCACTCACCCCGGTTATGTCGCGGTAGTCTCGTGCTTCGCCGCCTGAGCGTCGCGCTCGAATCCGGTGTGTGTTCATCCCACCCAAGCGCTCATAGCGAGATGTTCTCCTACCAAAGCTTTGGTGAAAGACCTAGCTCGCCCGGTGCCACAGCCGGAAATCGCTGGTCCCTGTGCAACGCGGGTGCGCGCTCGACGGCACGCCAAAGCGACGAGACGGCCAGGCGCGGCGGATCATAGCCCCCGCCCCCTCGGCCTCTCCGCCCGCCGCATAATTCGGCTGGCTCGCTCTTCCGCGTTTCCTCTCCGCCAGCGGGCGGATCCGAAACGCGCGCTCGCCCGTCCGCCAGCTCCTCTAGAGCGGCGGAAAGGGTTCTGCCGCTCAGAAAGGTCGAGGAAATCAAAGTGCAGTCATCATGAAGCATGCACTACTACGCCAACCGTGAATGCGTGCGCGGCACCGCGACGAGATCGAGGCGCGGATCGCGTTTCTTGAGCGGCTCTGCGGGAAGATCGCCCGTCTCGAAGAGGAGCTCAAGAATCAGGGTGGCCGGCTTGATCGGGATCAAGAGCCAGCTTCCCAGAATCCGTGGCCGGCATCATCGGAACGAGTGGCCGGCATCCCGGAATCACTGGCCGGCTTGGATCGGAACATGCACTCGAGAGCTTGGCGAAGGACGGGCAACCGAGCCCCGAGGAGCATGCCGAGCCCGTGCAGGAGAAGATCTCCGTCGGCCTCGATGCATGAGCAAGCTGCCGGCCCTAACTAAAGCCCCGCGAAGTGATCCGGGCGCTCGAGCGAGCCGGCTTTTTCTTGCACCACGTCCGTGGTAGCCACCACTACTTCAAGCACCCCGCCCGGCCTGAGCTCCGCGTCACCGTGCCAGTGCACGCTCGCGACATCAAGCGCGGCACGCTCTCCAGCATCATCCGCGACGCCGGCCCCACCGACGAGGAGGCCCCGAAACTGCTCTGACGTCGTGCCGCTGTCTCAAGAGCACCCGCTCGAGTTGACGTACACACGAAAGATGTGTAAGAATGACCGGGTATGCCGAACAGTCAAACAGCGATGCGTAAACGCGTAAACGTCAGCCTGCCGGAAGACACCCTCCGGCTCCTTGACCGTGCGGTGAAGCACAGCGACCGGAGCAGGCTCATCGACGCCGCTGTGCGCTTCTACATCAAGTCGATCGGCAAGGCGAAGCTCCGCGCAGAGCTGAAGCGTGGCGCCCTCGCGAACGCGGAACGGGACCAGGCGATCGCCGCGGAGTGGTTCCCGCTCGAAGACGAAGCATGGCCGAACGACGATCGGTAGCCTATCCGGGCCGCGGTGAGGTCTACCTTGTGAACTTCGACTCGCCCGTCGGGGCAGAGATTCAGAAGACTCGGCCGGCCGCGCTCATCCTTCAGAACGACATCGGAAACCGGTGCAGCCCCGTCACGATCGTCGCCGCCATCAGCTCGCAGCTCGGGGAGCGGCTCTACCCCACCGAGGTCCTCATCAAGCCCGGCGAAGCGGGGCTCAAGAAGCCCTCCGCGGTTCTCCTGACCCAGATCCGTACCATCGACAAGGTGCGGCTCACGAAGCGCCTCGGGGCGGTGACCCGGAGCGACGATGGCCCACGTCAACCGTGCCCTCGAGCTGAGCCTCGGTCTCATTGAGGTCTGATGTGACGATGCAGAGCAAATTGTTGTATGCACCGAGCTACGCCAACAGCTGGGCGCTCGTCATCGGTGTCAACACGTATGCCCGCTGCGGGCAGCTTGACTACGCCTGCAATGATGCCGAGGCCATTGCCGCTGTGCTCAAGACGCGGTTTGGGTTTCCAGACGATCGGGTCACGCTCCTGCTCGATTCCAGCGCCTCGCAGGACAACATCAGGGCTGCGTTTCTGCGGTTCACAAACAGTGACGTCCTGCTAGATGACCGCATTGTTGTCTTCTTCGCCGGACACGGTTTTACAGCCAGGGGTCGGCGAGGTGAGGTGGGCTTCCTCGTTCCGGTGAACGGTGATCCGAACGAACTTTCGTCCCTGATCCCCTGGCACGACCTCACACGGAACGCAGAGCTCATACCGGCGAAGCATGTCCTGTTCTTCATGGATGCCTGCTATGGCGGGCGAGCGATCACCCGAGCCCTAGCGCCGGGGAGCAAGCGATTCCTCAAGGAGATGCTTCAGCGTCCGGCGCGCCAAGTGCTCACCGCAGGGAAGGCTGACGAGGTTGTCGCAGACGCAGGTGGACCTCGGTCAGGGCACTCCATGTTCACTGGCCACCTTCTCGACGCGCTCGAAGGTGCCGCTGCTGCTGCGGATGGCATCATCTCAGCAAACGCAGTTATGGCCTACGTTTACGACCGCGTCTCGAAGGACCCTCCTCGCGACAGTCTCCGCACTACGGGTTTCTGGACGGCGATGGCGACTTCATCTTTCATGCGCCGCCGCCGCCTGACGCAGCTGAGCCCGTGCCGGAGATTGATGAAGACGTGCTGATAGAGGTTCCCCCGAGTCTATCGACTCCACCACAAGAGACTCCTGCATCGACTTTCTCCGATATCGTCAAGGACTGCCTCTCGGAGCCTCGATACCGCATCAAGCTCTACGATCGCACGTCGGTCGAGGTCCGGTCGGCCCTCCATGAGCTCCGCGAGGAGGTGTTCCCGACACCCCCGGTAAGCACGATTGCGCCTGCGGAGTTTGCCGAGCGACTCCAAAGATATGAACAGGCCGTCGATCGGCTCCTTTCGCTGACCATCCTCGTTGCACGATGGGGCACCGAAGAACAGCAGTCTGTGCTTGAGCGCATCGTCGCTCGCCTCGCAAACAGCATCGACGTCCGCGCCGGAGGCGCAGCATGGCTCGACCTACGCTGGTACCCGCTCACGGTGCTAATCTACTCAGGTGGGATTGCGAGTCTCTCCGCACAAAACTACCGCAGTCTCGCGACCCTGTTTGCTACACCAGTCGATGACCACGAGACCGGCGGGGTGACACGCCCTGTGCTCGTCGCAGCGGTGAAGGGTCTCCACCACGAAGAGTACATGCATCGGCTCTTCAAGCTCCTCCCCGGTCACGAGCGCAACTACGTGCCGAAGAGCGAGTACCTGTTCAAGGTGGTGCAACCTCGCCTGGACGATCTTCTGTTTCTTGGCAGCAGCTACGAGCGTCTGTTTGACAGGTTCGAGGTGTTTCAGGCTCTTGCACACGCCGATTTCATGAGCAGAGGCAAGGAGTACCCCAACGTTTGGGGTCCCCTTGGCAGGTACGCTTGGAAGCACCGGCGAGGTCTCCAAAGCCCCTTCAATGACGTCGTCACCGAAGCCCGCGTGGAAATGGCAAGACGAAAAGGGACCCTTGTGGCAGGTTGAAAAGGGACCCCTGCCAAAGACCAATCACATGTGCAGAGGCGAAGCCTCTGCCACCTTGCTCGCGTAGCGAGCGGGGAGCGCCGCGGAGCGGAGCCCTTGGCGGAGCTCAAGCGGAGCGGCGCGTTCCTGGGGCGTAGCCCCGGGAGGGTGGGGTGCGGGGCGGGAGTTGAGCCCATCTCCACAGGTGTTCCCCGACGTCGCTTCAGCGTGTGGACTGCCAAGGTCTCTGGAGTCATGTCGATCGTTCCGCGTGCGTCCTGAGCGATCCTACGAGGTCGCTTCGGACGGTTTCCGCGTTCGGGACTTCTCCTTTGCGGATCGAAGCCGGTAGCTTTCACCGTCAGTCTTGAGCACGGTTGCGTGATGGACGAGACGATCGATCACAGCCGCTGCGGCCTGCGTGTCGAGAAACACTTGACCCCAGTCAGCGAATGCGAGGTTGGTCGTCACGATCAGGCTGCGACGCTCGTAGACCTTGGTGATGAAGCTGAAGAGCAGATCCGCGCCGAGCTTGTCGAAGGGTACGTACCCGAGCTCGTCGAGACAGACGACATCGAAGCGCGCCAGATAGTCGAGCTTGCGGGACAGTCGCCCGTCCGCCTTGGCTTCGACAAGCATGTTGGTGAGCTCGGCTGCGGTCGTGAATCGCACGCGGTGCTCACGCTGACAGCAAGCGATGCCCAGCGCAATGGCGAGATGTGTCTTGCCGGTACCGACGCCACCGAGCAGCACCACGTTGCCATGCTCGGCGACGAAGTCACAGCGGAACAGATCGAGGACCTGATCGCGCTCGAGTCCCTTCTGCACCGAGAAGTCAAAGCCATCGAGTGTCTTCAGCACCGGGAAGCGTGCTTCCTGGATGCGGCGCTTGATGCGGTTCTCGCGGCGATGAGTGACCTCGAGATGGGCAAGCTCAGCCAGGTATTCCGGACCCGGCTGGCGTTTGCGTGCGGCCTCAACAGCGAGACGCTGCCAGTGCGATGCAACGACGGGAAGCTTCAGCTGTTTGAGATCGTCGGTGAGATGTGGTGGCTCGAGCAGCTCGGTGCGGCTCATGGCTTCACCTCGGGTGGCAGCACGTCATAGGCGCCGAGCTGTGGTCGAGGAATCTCGAGCCGCTCGAGCTCCGGTCGCGGAACGGGTACTGGCTGGATCAGCACAAGCGCGCCCGGATCTTGTTGGCGGAGAACCATGAGCACGGTCTGGAGTCGCGGTGAGTTCCGGTCCAGAGCATAGCGAGCCGCGCTGGCCACCACCCCGAGCGGATAGTTCTCGCTCAAGCGCAGGATCTGGACCCACTCTTGGTCCGCTTTGCGAGTCACGGCCCTGAGCGCTTCACGTAGCTCGTGAAAGACCTTGGGCATCGCCCAGTCCTGGATGGCCGTCGATTCGCTGACGGCGCGGTGCTTGCGCTCGAGCAACGGCAGGACATGCAAAGCTTCGAGCCGCTTCGAGCCTTTGGTGAAGATGCGCTCGTGCTCGGCCACAACGCGATCGCGTGCTACCACCAGCAGCCGATCGCTGAAGGCCTTGACGATCACTGGCCGATACGCGAGCTCGATCGGCACCGAGTAGAGACAGCCGTCTACCCGGACCTGGCCAAACTTGTTGGCCACGAGTGGCAGCACCTTACAGGTCTCCGGCATGCGATCGGGCAACGGGCGCAGATGCTCACGCTCGCCGATCAACACTTGGCGTACCGTGCGGCCGTCCGGCAGAACCCGCTGATCGAGATCGTGGTCGAGCTCCACCAGGATCTGAGCATTCAGATCGCTGAGCGTGGCGACTTCGGGGGTCGGCCGGAAGCAGTTGTCACGCACGTAGCCGACTCCGGTCTCGACCGAGCCCTTCTCCCAGCCCTTGCCCGGGCCGCAGAAGTCGGCGTGGATCGGGAACTGACCACGGAACGCGTGAAATGCCTGGTGTTCAACACGCTGCGGTCCAGCGAGCACCTCCTTCACTGCCAGTGACGTGTTGTCGAGAACCAGGCGGCGCGGTACTCCCCGGAACCACCGCAAGGCTGCGACGATGCCGTCGAGCAGGCATTCCAGTTTCTCCGCCAGGTAGCCCTTGGCAAAGTAGGCGTTGCTCGCCGGCAACGTGGCGACCAGGTACTTGATCCGGGTCGTGCGACCCCCGATCACGGCCACCGATTCGCCGAAGTCGACTTCCATCGTCTCGCCCGGCGCGTGCGTGCGGTCAATGAACGCTTCCTTCGGAAACAGCTCGCGCCGCAGCTCGCTCACGTACTGGCGAACCGTCCGTCCACGCAGGCCGACGGCGCCCCGCTCCTGCAGCAACCGCGCGATCCTCTTGGCCGTGATCTCCGGCGTTTCGCGCAGCCATCCCTCGATCTGCTGCCGAAACGGCTCGAGGGACCTACCGCGCTTGGGGGTGCGCCGTGCCCGTGGTGTCTGGCTGGCCAGCGCCCGCCGAACCGTTTTCCGGTCGATATCGAGCCGCCTGGCGATCTCCTTGATTGGGATCCCGTCCACAACATGCATGTGGCGGATTTCTGCCCACTGTGACACTCTTATCACTCCTGGACCTCCCGGTCGTGGCCATCGAAACGTCGTAAGCAAACGCCTCGATACCCCTCCGGGAGGCCCTACTCCAGGGGGTCCCTTTTCAACCTGCCACGGGGTCCCTTTTCAGCATGCCGTTTCCACCCGCGCGCAAGGCGATGCATGGCCGCCGCTCCGTGCCGGTCTGTTTGCCGGATCCATAGATCGTTTCACGGAAGTCGCTGCTGCCTTCGAGAAGAGGCTCAACGAGTTGGCGTGGCTCTAGGTCTTGAATCGCCAATTCGACAAAAGAGTCTCGGCTCTCCTCCACCTCGACCACCCGCCAGCTTCGCGGTCTTCGACGGCGAACCGGACCCCAGCGCATGAATGCTGACACCATCAAGTACCTGACGGTGGCCGAAGCGCGACGCCGAGGTGACGCGCGCGCACCGCGAGAAGCACACACCTGATGTCCGGTCTTTCAGCCACGACCGAGGAATCTAAATCCAAGCAGTGAACTGCCAATGGTGGCATGTCGCGCGGCACCGCTATTGATTCTGGCGCGGCGTCTTGTGATTCCCCTCG
>JAXMBY010000070.1:0-30015 GCA_046349655.1 Planctomycetota bacterium | reverse complement strand
CAGGGCTGGGAGGTGCTGGTCGAGGCGTATCGCCACGAAGCCGCCGATGAGAGCTTCCTCAACTTCTTCTGGACCTGGCGCTACGCTTATCTGCCGCTGTTCAACTTGCTGTCGTGCAAGGTGCCGGAGGCGAAGCTGTACCACACCATCTGCACCGGCTACGCGGGGCTGCTTGCGGCGACCGCGAAGATCCGCACTGGACGGCCGATGCTGCTGACCGAGCACGGCATCTACCTGAAGGAGCGCCGGATCGAGATCAACCGTGCCACCTGGATTCGCGACTGGGAATCCGACGAGGTCGCGGCCGAGCGGCAGCTGCCGTACTTCAAGCAGTTCTGGATCCAGCAGTTCGCGACCATGAGCCAGATCTGCTACCAGAATGCGGACGAGATCCTGACGCTGCATCAGGGCAATGCCGAAGAGCAGATGCGCGAGGGCGGCGACCCGCGCCGCATCCGCATCGTCGCCAACGGCATCGACCTGCACAAGTACCAGGCGGCGGCGCAGCGCCTCGCGCAGCGCGCGGCTGGCGCGCCGTTCACGGTGGGGTTCGTCGGGCGAGTGACGCCGATCAAGGACGTGAAGACGCTGCTCAGCGCAGTGCGGCTGGTGGCGGACCAGGTGAGCGACCTGCGGGTGCGCATCATGGGTGGAATGGAGGAGGACCCGAGCTACGCCGAGGAATGCAAGCAGTTCATGTTCGCGCTGCACCTGGAAGACATCGTCAAGTTCGAGGGGCGCGTCGACGTGATCCGCGAGCTGCCGACCATCGACGTCGTGGTGCTGACCAGCATCTCGGAGTCGCAACCGCTCGCGATCCTCGAGGCCGGGGCGGTCGGCCTGCCGTTCGTCGCCACCAACGTCGGCTCGTGCGCGGAGCTGGCAGGCGGCCGCACGCCCGCCGATCGCCAGGTTGGCATCGGCGGGCTGATCACGCCGATCGCCGCGCCGGGTGCGACCGCGCGCGCGCTGCTCAAGCTGCACCGGAATCCCGCGCTGCGCCGCCGCATGGGGCGGACGATGCAAGAGCGCGTGCGCCGCTTCTACGACGAGTCGACGATGGTGGACGAATACCGCGAGCTGTACGGCAAGTACGTGCGCGCACCGGTAGCGCTCGACGCGGAGCCGGCGGCGCCGGCGAGTCGAGGGTGATGCATGGCCGGCATCGGCTTCGAGCTGAAGCGCATGCTCGATGAACGGCAGGGGCTGTTCACGCGCGTGCGTGCCTATGCGTGCGCCAGCCTGATCGCCGCCGGGCCATGGGTGATGACCGTGTTCACGCTCGCGGTGCTGAACGCGTTCGGGCTGCCGCTCAAGGACCGTGCGAACTACGAGATCTTCCGTGGTCTCGTCACCTACGTGTTCGCCGCGAGCCTGGTGGTGGTGGGGCTGTTCCACATGGCGGCGACGCGCTGGGTGGCGGATCGCATCTACATGCATCAGTACGACCGCGTGCTGCCGGCGTTCGTGGTGCTGCTCTCGGTGCTGGCGAGCTGGCAGAGCCTGACCGGCAGCTTGTTCTGCTGGTGGGCGGGATTCGATCTGCGCCTGGCGATGGTCGTGGTCACGCTGTACGTGATCGTCAGCCTCACCTGGGTGGCGCTGATCTGGCTCAGCATCGTGCGCGAGTACGACGTCGTGCTGCGCGCGTACGTGTTCGGCACCCTGCTGTCGATCCTGTGCATCCTGTGGCTCGGGCTGTCGCGCTCCGCGCGCGAGATCCTGGTGGGCTACTCGAGCGGCCAGGCGCTCACGTTGATGCTGCTGCTGCGCGCGGTGGTGCGCGGCATGCAAGCCGATGGCAAGCGCGACCTCAGCGTGCTCGGGAGCTTCGCGCTGTACCCGCGGCTCGCTGCGATCGGCTTCCTCTACCATCTCGCGATCTGGGTCGACAAGGTGATCCTGTGGATCACCGACGGCGTCGGCCCGCATCGCTTCATCCGCTTCCATCCGCTCTACGACAGCTGCACGCTGCTCGGCTACCTGACGGTGGTGCCGGCGCTGGCGGTCAACCTGATCCGGCTCGAGACCTCGTTCTACGAGCGCTACCGGCGCTACTACGGTTCGGTGCTGAACGGAGCGCCGCTGCGCATCATCGAGCAAGCGCGGCAGCGCATGCTCGGCGTGCTGAGCGAGAGCACCGTGCGCCTGCTGCGCGCGCAGGGCGCCGTGTCGGTCCTGGCGATCGTGTTCGCGCATCAGATCACGGGCGCGTTCGGCCTGCCGCCGGCCGCGGTGCCGATCTTCCGCCTGGCGTGCCTGGGCGCGTTCTTCCACGTGCTGTTCCTGCTCACCATGACCACGCAGCTGTACTTCGACCTGCAGCGCGAAGCGCATCTGAGCGCGCTCGTGTTCCTGGTGCTGAGCGCGGGGCTCGGGCTCGCGAGCGCGCGCGTGGGGCTTGCCACGTATGGGCTGGGCTACGCCGTGTCGGCGTTCGTCGCGCTGCTGGTCGCGTTCCAGCTGCTGCGCAGGAGCCTCGGGCGGCTCGATTTCCTGACATTCACGCGCCAGCCGGCGGGGATGGCGTGACGCCGTTCAGGGCACGACCGCGAGCACCGCATTCGACAGATTGCCGCCGGACGCGTTCACGATCAGACCCTGCAGCACGATCGCGAACCCGGACGGCAAGCCTTGCGGGATGGCGAGCGCGAGCGAGCGCGGCAGGGCGCCAGTGACCAGGAAGAAGCGCGGCGCCGCGAGGTCGATGGCGAGCGTGCCGTATGGCGGCAGCAAGGTGGCGAGCGGCGCGGTGCCGAGCAAGAGCAGCGACGGCAGCGCTGGCGCGCCGGTGAGGTCGATGGTGAGCAGCGAGCCGCGCGCTGCGGTGCCGCTCGCGGCGAGCGCGATGTTGGCGTGCTCGTAGGCGCCGATGTCGATGCGCAAGGTGCCGCTCAGCTTGCCATCGAGCACACGCGGGTGCTGTGCCGCGTCGCTGCCGATGAACACGTCCGCCGGGTTGCCTGCGTCGATGCAGGGCGAGGTATCGGCGAGGTGGAAGTCGCCCTGGGCGGGGCTCACCAGCAGCGGGTCGGCGAACTGGGAGTGCGCGTCCTGCGCCGTGCCGGCGCGATAGCTCGCGAACGACGGGTAGAGCTGTCCACGCCACACGAATGCCGGCAACGTCGCGGTCGTGTGCCACGCGTTGTAGTCGAGCTGGTTCTGCGCGTTGCCATCCTCCGAGTACATCAGCACACCCTGATCGTCGGCGACGAACAGGTTGTTGCGCAGCACGTTGTCCTGGGCGTGCTGGATCCACAGCTCGCCGAGGCCGACGTGCAACCTGTCGTTGTGATGGCAGACGTTGTTCATGAACACGCATTGCCGGACGCGGCCCACCGACGCATCGTAGCCGCCAAACACCAGGCCGGCCTTGTCGTTGCCGTGGATCACGTTGTCGCGCACCGTGATGCCGGTCGCGTCGACCTGTGCGTGCTCGGCGCCGACCTCGAGGCCGAGGTCGCATTGCGAGATGAAGTTGCCTTGCACCAGGAGGTCGCGTGCGCCGTCGACGTACAGGCCCGCAGCATAGCCGCCGCCGTAGGTCGAGCGCGCGCGCAGGATCGTGTTTGCCACGCACTGGCCGTTGCGGGTCACGTACTGCGGGTTGATGTCGGCCTCGCCGCCGATCATGTCGATGCCGATGTTGTTGACGTCGTGCACGTAGTTGTGAGCGACCACGAAGCCGTCGACGTTGCCGTTCAACGTGATCGCCTCGCTGGGTGCCGCATCGCAGTCGTGCATCTCGTTGCCGTCGATGACGAGGTTGGTGATGGCCGCGGTGGTCGACGTGCCGTACACCGTGATGCCCATTGCCGAGGTGCCACGCAGGTCGTGGATGAGGTTGTCGCGCAACTCGATGTGCGAACCCGAGCCGATCACGCGGATGCCGGAGCCGTCGTTGACGCCGGTGTTGCCCCGGATCTCGAAGCCGCGGAGCGTGACGTAGGAGCGGTTCGCGATCAGCACCATGGTGGCGCCGGCGACGCCGGTGCCATCGAGGATCGGCCGTGCGCCGCCCTCCGCTTGCAGGATGATCGCGCCGCCGCCGCGCTGCCGCTGCGCGGAACTGGCTTCTCGTGATAGCCCCGGCCCTGGCCGCGACCGTGATGACATCGCCCACTTCTGGGCGGCATCGACGTCCTGGATCGCCGCGAAATCACCCGGCACCCGGTACGAAACCGCCCGCCCACTCGCCATCGACGCGATCACCGCGCCCGCGAGCACCCCAACCGCCGCCGCTGCATCATGAATGAGAACCGCACATCCAGAGTCTACACCAGGGAGGGACGGCGTAGACTGTCCACCCCACTGGCTGCGGTTAGTTCGTTTCGAGACGGATGGCCCAGTTCGGGGCGAGGATGGGGACGGCCCGGGTGAGGTGAAGCCGTCGATCATCAGGAAGGAACAGGCGGCCGGGAGCGTCGTGTCGGCGCCGCATCCGAGCAGGCCGCTGTCACCGGGTGGGAACTGGATCCACCCGTGCACGTGCGTGCCGAGCAAGCTGCCGAGCACCGACACGGCGCGTAATGCCACGTACTGGGCCGAGGTCGTTGCCACCGTCCTTGCCGGCACAGGAAAGTGAACGGCGCGATGAACGCGAGCAGGCCCGCCCCCGACAGCGCCGGCGTGTGCCCGGCGGCGTCCACCGCGAAGTTGGCGTTCGAGATGCCGGCGGCGAGGATACGCGGCGACCGCGGTGCCGGCGTCAGCACGGCCACCGATAGGCCGACCGCCCCGTGCTGCCCCGCGCCGCTGCCAAGAATCATTGCTGAAGAAATCCGCCGAGCCGCTCAGGATCTGCACCACGGAACCCCGCCGATCCCGCCGTCGTCGCACACGCCGAACGGGAAGTCGTTGCGGGTGATGATCGTGACGCAGTTGGTGAATCCCGCGCCGCCGCTCGCGCACGCTGCGTTGCCCCACGCGCGTGAAGCGGAACGTCTGGATTGCCGAAGCCCGCTGGCCAGGTCGCGTTCAGGCGCAGGTAGCTGCCATCGCCGTCGGGATCGGCGAGGCTCGTCAGCACCGGTCCGATCGGGATCGACGGCACGCATGCCGCCGAGCCAAAGTAAAGACGCAGCTTGTCGCCGGCACGCGACCCGAAGAACGCCAGGTCGAGCCGCTCGCCCGCGCGCAGCTCGACGGTCAGCTGATCGCCCTCGCCCACGCCCTGGTGCACGCGCGATGCACGCAGCCGCCCGTGCGGCCGCCGATCGGCCGGCTTGCACGAGGACGTCGCGCTGTTGTCCTGGCCGACATTCAAGCCGAAGTCGAGCGCCGCCGACGTGTTCGACGGCGTCGCGTATCCATCGGCGCTGAAGCCGCTGCCGCCATGCGGCGATGCCGTGCGGTCCGCACCCACGCCGAGCAGACCCGGATCGCCCGGCGGCAGCTGCACGACTGCATGCAGCCGCGTCGCCCCCGATGGGATCGTCCCCTCGGCCAGAGCGAACGCGACGAACTCGAACAGCGCTGGCGGCGACAGCGCCGGGTTCGCGACCGACGCGATCGCCGACGCCAGGTCGGGAGTCTCGCCCGCTGGATCGACCGCGAGATTGGAGTTGAACACGCCGACCTGCGCGTACTGCGCGCCGGAGCCGAAGTCGGCGACCGAAACGGCGACGCCGCTCACCGGCAGTCCCTGCGCGACCGTGGCGCGCTCGACGTTGCCGTTCCCGGCCGTGACGCGGTACGTGGTGTCGAAGAAGTCCGCGCTGCCGGTGGGGTTGGAAACGATCCAACCGCTATCGGTCACGTTCTTCTTGGTGGCGGACCAGATGGTCGATGGCGCGTTGCCTCCCGCGAGCGCGCTGGTGCCCGTCCCGACGACGCTGGCGAAGATCAACCAGGGCATGCGTGGCAGCATGATGAGCATGGCAATTCTCCTGCATGGTGGGGGCCGTGCTGGCGCTGTGGGGCAATCGCGGGCGCTCGAACATTCGAGCCCAAGAGGAGGGGGGCTCGCGACCGGCTCGGAATCCGGCGAGATCGACCAACCTGTGTTATGTGCCGCGCCGCGGCAGGTAACGCGCCCTTCAGTTCCTGGACAGCCTCACCGATTCGCGGTAGTGATGACGTGCGCTGCGAGGAGCCCATGCACGACGCGCTGTTGCTCGCCTGTCTGCTGTTGCCACAATCCACGCCGGACGATGCCGAGGAGCTGCTGCATCGCGCGGAGCAGCTCGCCGACCAACTGCACTTCGGCGCCGCCGATGCGCTCTACCGCCAGATCCTGAAGAGCACCGAGAGCGGGCCGATCGCGGATCGAGCGCGGGCGCATCTGGCGCCGAGCGGCCTGCTCGTCACGCGCGAGCTCGAGCACAATGGGCGGCCCGACAACCGCGTCGACGTGTTCGTGATGGCGGAGGGTTATCAGCGGCGCGACCAGGAACAGAAGACGTTCGCCACGCAGGCCGAGCTGACGCAGCGGCTGTTCTTCCAGGTCGATGTGTTCGCGCGCTACCGCAAGTACTTCAACTTCTACGCGATGCACCTCGCCTCGAAGGACGACGGCGTCGATCGCGAGGGCAAGGAATACGACACCGCGCTCGGTGCCTACCAGACCAAGTTCTCGCAAGGACAGGTGGCGGTGCGGTCCGAGGATGTCGAGCGCTATCTCGGCAGCGACCAGCGCAGCGATGGGCTCGCGATCGTGATCGTGCGCAAGGGCACGCTCGGCACCGGCGGCGGCGGCATCGCGGTCGTCGGCGGCGGCGCCGGCAACACCGTCGTGCACGAGTGGGGACATGCGTTCGGCCAGCTGCTCGACGAGTACACGAGCGACGTCGGCTACGGCGATGCGAAGGTGAGCGGCTACAACATCTCCGACACCGAGGATCCAGCGCGCGTCCCGTGGCGCCACTGGCTCGCGGCGAAGACCAATGGCGTTGGCCTGTTTCCGGGCGGCGCCGGCCGCGCCAAGGGCGAGTGGCGGCCGACCGGCGGGCCGTGTGCGATGTCGAGCGGGCCGACTTACTGTCTCGTGTGCCGCGAGGCGATCGTCGCCAACCTGTACGGGATCGTGAGCCCGATCGACGAGGCGACCGAAGTGAGCAAGGCGATCGTGGTGAAACCGGGCGCACCGGCGGTGGTGGAGATCGTGCCGATGGAACCGCAGGGCGGGCCGCAGCTCGAGGTGCAGTTCGGCCTGCTGGCTGCAAGCGAGAGCGCGACGCTGCCGCGTGCGGCGCCGCGGCGCGATCACGACGAGTCGCTGCGACCGCGCTGGGGCAAGGAGGCCGACGCCGCGCCCGCGGGCACCGCGCTCGCCGCGAAGAAGGTGCGGCGCGATGACCGGCGCATCGCGCATCAGCTCACGCTCGAGACGCCCGCGATCGCGCCCGGCGACTACGTGCTCGAAGGGCGCGTGCGCGATCCCACTCCGTGGGTGCTCAAGCCCGAGTGGCAGGCGCTCCTGTCGGCGAGTCGACGCTGGCACGTGACCGTCACGGCCGGTCCCTGATGCCAGAGGAGGGACAGTCTACGCTGTCCCTCCGCCGATGAAACATGGCGGGGCGATGTGGCGTCGTGACCCATTGACGTCGTCGAATGAGGCGAATTATCCCAACCGCGCGTGTGCTCGCGTGGTCTTGCTCGCCGTGTGCGCATGATCGTGCGCTCGCCGAGCGCGAGGGCGTTACAAGCGCATCCATGCCAGGTATTGCGCATCGCGGAACGCCATGTGCTTCCGTCCGGCACCCCCCCAAAAAAACGCCAGACTCCGCAGATCTCGGCCGGCGTGCAATCTTCCATCATGGGACCTCGATGATGACCATCATGCTGCCGCATGTTTGCACCGCGATCATCATGCTCGGCGCGGTCGATGGCTCGCACACCGATCCTCAGGGTCATGCCACCGCGTCGGCCGTCTCAGTCTCGCCAAGCGACGTCAAGGGCCAGCAGCTGAAGGAGATCGATGCTCGGTTGCGCGCCTCGAACGCGCCGTTCATCGGCGAGGCCGACGTCGATCAGCTGCGAGCCAGCCTGGCGCGCCTTCCCAGCAACGCGCCGCCGATGCAGCATGTCGCGTTGAAGAACCGGCTGGCGGAAGCCTACCTCGCGGCGGGGCGCATCGACGAGGCGATCGAGCAGTACGAATCGAGCATCGAGGTGATGCGCAACGTGCCGAACGTGGTCATCGACGAGCGCTTCACCGCCGTCATGCGCCGCCTGGCGGTTGCGTACCTGCGCCTCGGCGAGCGACAGAACTGCGTCGCGCACCACAACTCCGAAAGCTGCATCTTCCCGCTCAGCGCGGCGGCGGTGCACGTCGAGCCGAGCGGCGCACAACGCGCCGCGAACCTGCTCGGCCACATCCTCGAGCTGTATCCATCCGACCTCGAGAGCGCCTGGCTGCTCAACATCGTGCACATGCAGCTCGGCGATTACCCGCGCGCCGTGCCGACGGCGTTCCGCATCCCCACCTCGGCGCTCGCCTCCGAGCACGACGTGCATCGCTTTGTGGACATCGCGCCCAAGCTCGGGCTGAACAGCTTCAAGCGCGCCGGCGGATCGCTGGTGGAGGATCTCGACAACGATGGCTACATGGACGTGGTGATCTCGTCGATGGACACCGCGCAGTGCTTGCGCTACTTCCACAACAACGGCGATGGCACATTCAGCGAGCGCACCGAGCAAGCGGGGCTGTCGGCGCAGACCGGCAGCCTGAACTTCACCCATGCCGATTACGACAACGATGGCCGGCAGGATCTGTTCGCGCCGCGCGGCGCCTGATGGGCAACCCGGCGACATCCCGGTCTCGCCGCTCAAGCAGATGCCAGGACGGCAGCTTCCGCGACGTCACGCTCGAGGCGGGGGTGGCGTGCTCGGGGCCCAGCCAGGCTGCCCTCGGCGACATCGACAACGACGGCACCTCGACCTGTTCGTGGGGTTTCGAGATTTGCGCAGCGCGCAACCGCCGGCGTTCCTGAGCAAGCTGTTCCGCAGCCGCGGCGACGGCACGTTCGGAGATGTTATACCACGCTGCCGGCGTGGCCAACTCCGAGGATGTGCAAGGGCGCCAAGGACTACGACGATGGGTCTCTCGACCTGTACGTGTCGAACATGGGCGCGCCGAACCGCCTTCATCACAACCGTCAAGACGGGACGTTCGCCGACGTCGCCCAGCCTCGGCGTGGAGGAGCCGATCGGCAGCTTCGGCGACCTGGTTCTTCGACTACAACAACGACGGCCACCGACCGTCGTCAACAACTGGCCATCCGCTCGAGCGCGGCCTGCTGCAGGTTGCGGCCTGGCCTACTACCTGAACGGCTCGACCGGCATCGACTTCAGCGCGCCTGTACGCAGAACGATGGCAAGGGGCGTCAAGGACGGCCTGATCGAGGACGAACTCGCCAGTTCTTTGCGATGGGCTGCAACTTCGGCGATCTCGACAACGACGGCTATGCCGACATCTACTTCGCCACCGGCGACTACCCCCTGCGCACCTGGGGCCCAACGTCATGCTGCGCAACGATCGGGGTCTGCGGTTCCAGGACGACTACCGCGGGTGGCTTCGGCCATCTGCAGAAAGGCCACGGCGTGTCGTTCGCCGACATCGAACGATGGCGATCAGGATGTCTTCCTGAACCGCGGCGGCGCTCCTCAAGGACGACCAGTTCTTGGGACGTGCTGTTCGAGAATCCCGGCCATGGCAATCACCGGCTCAGCGTCGCGCTGAAGGGCATCGTCGACCAACCGCGGCGGCGTCGGTGCCCGTGTTCGCGCCCACATCGTCGAGCCGGACGGTGAGCGACGTCTAAGTGGGTAACAGCAGCTTTGGCGGCAAGAGCGACCAGCAGGAGCTGGGGCCGGCAAGGCCACGGTGGTGAAGGAGCTCGAGGTACTGGCCTTCGTCACGCCTACCGGACAGACGCAGAAGTTCGCGAACGTGCCCGTCGACCACTTCATCCGCATCGAGGAAGGTGCCAGCACCTTCCAGCTCGAGACACGCAAGGCCATCCACTTCTGATCCAAGCCATCTGGGGCCGCGTGGTGCAGGCTGGACCCGGGGGGGTTCCGGTCTGTCCGCGCGGTCCCGTGGCTGTCTCGCCTGGTCCGCTGATAGGGTGCGTGCCGCTCACGCTCCGAGCGCCAGCACCACGCGGTGCTCGAAGGCGAGGTAGGCGATGAGCATGGTGAGCTGGACGATGTCGCGGTCGGCGAGGCCGGCGCCGCGCAAGCCCACCACGTGCTCCTCGCTCGCCGCCCATGGCTCGAGCGTGAGCGTTCGCGCCTGCGCGAACAGCAGCTCTTCCCGATGATCGTGCGGCACTGGCACCCCGCTCGCCAGCTGATCGAGCTGCGCGCTGGCAACGCCCAGATGCTCCGCTCGGGCGCGTGCCCAGCGCAGCGAGGTAGGGCAGTACGCGAGCGCGCTCGCGTAGATCGCCAGGCGCGCGCGCAGCGCCGCGGCAGCACTGCCGTGCCGGCGAGGGTAGGCGCGCCATCGCACGCCGTGAGCGGACCGCAGCTCGATGCCCGCGAGCGCGCGCGTTGAAGGCCGCCTCACCCTCGGCATGGTCGCGGCTTCGCTGGCCCGACTGCGGCGCGGCGCGGGTCGCGCCCGCCCGCGGGCTGGGCGGCTCACGGGTGCCGGGCGCTGGTGCTCTCCATGGACTGGATAGTCGAGGCGGATGCCGAGTCCGTCGGCCATGCGGTTGAGGTAATTGAAGTGTGCCGAGCCAACCGCAGCGCGGGCAATCTCTGCATCCCGCCAGCCGTGGTCCTGCAATCGCTGCCAGGACGCGGCGTCGATCTCGAACGGCGCCACGGTCAGGGTCTCGACGAATTCGAGCAGTGCCACCTCGGCGGCCGGCAGTCCGGCGCGGCGATAGTCGCGCAGCACCAGGTCCGCGAGCCCGGGATCCTCGGCGGCGGTACGCAGAACCTCTGCGTGGCAGGAAGTTCAGTAGAAGCAGTCGTTGGCGCGCGAAGTCACTGTGTTCATCATCTCCCGCAATCGCCACGGCAGCGACCCCTCGCCCCAGTGGATGCTTGCAGACAGCGCGAACGCGAGCCGCATTCCTTGCGGATCGAGGCCATGGCAGCGAATGATATTGGGAGCATCGCCAGTGGGAGAGTTGTAGACTGCGGGACGATTTGTCGCATTGGCTCGCATCGTTGAGTAAATTTGTGCAAGCTCGCCCCCGTCGGCGAGCGCCTCCGCCACACCGATCACCCGCACCCAGGCTTCGCGTTCCGAACGATTCGATCCCACGGATCCGCCTCGCACTGTGAGAGGAATGCCATGCACCAACCACGACCGGGCGTTCGCTGCAATTGCGGGTCCGTGTGCGATTGGAGTGCAGTTTGCTCCCCCGCCAGTTCCCCCCCGGGCACTCCGCGTCCCAACCAGGTTGTTCGTATCGTACCGGAGACCGCGATGAATCGTCGCTTGCTGGCGGCGCTAGCCGCACCGTGTCTGCTCCTGGGGTCAATTGCGTCCGGCCAGACGCTCGTGACGCTGGAGGGAACCTATCCGAGCGGTGGTGAATTCTCGATCCACCCACCCAATGCGTGCGGGTATCCGAATCCCAGCGCCTACGTGTGGTTCCTGCCAGATTTTGCCTCGACCTGCGGCTCGATCGATCAGTTTCTGCCCCCGCCCGATCTGTATGCCGATGCCGCGGTCGACAAGATCCGCGACATTCAATACATGACCGACGGCAAGCAGATCACCGGCTACCAGCAGAGCGTCCCGGTGAGCCAGATGACCGTGTTTCCGGGACCCACGTTGCCGGGACCGCTGACCGGCATGGGGTATGACTCCGAGAACGATCGTCTGTGGCTCACCGACGGAACCTCGGCGGTGGCCATCGCCCCGCCGGCGCTCGGCTGTGACACGCCTTCGGTGGTGATCGCGGCGTTTGCGCTGCCGATCGGCGGGGCGATCGCGACCGACCTCGACTGGGATCCGCGCACCGACACGCTCTGGGTCTGCGACCATCTGGGGTTCGTCACCAACGTCAAGATCGGCGGCGGCATTGGCCCGGGAGGCGCGTTTGCCGCCGGCAACTGCTCGCTCAGCTTCCTGAGCGGGATCGCCTACGACACCTGTCAGGGCACGTTGTTCGTGACCGACGGCGTGATCATCGAGCACCTCACGACGACCGGAGCGCCCGGCCCGGCGACGTTCTATGCGCCCAATCCGCCGTGCATGACGCCACCGCCGCCCGGTCCGCCCTCGGCGCTCTCCGGGCTCGCGTTCTCGCCGCGGCCGCAACTGTTCGGCGCCGGCTGCGCGACGGTGGGCACCGTGCCGGCCATCGGCTTCACCGGCTCGTTCAGCATCTCGCCCAACCCGAGCTTCGGCATCACGCTCACCGGTGCGTACCCGGGCGCCAGTGCGGTCCTGCTGCTCGGGCTGAACGCGGCCTGCCCGCCGCTCCAGTGGGGCGCTTGCGACCTCTATGCGTTCCCGTTCTTCCTCGTGGTCAACCGGCTCGTCGACGGCACCGGTGCCGCGTCGGTGGCGCTGCCCATCCCGACGCTGCCGGTGGGTGGCGGCATCGGCATCACGGTGATCGCGCAATGGGCGGTGCAGCCGCCGGTGGCCGGCAAGCAGACGAGCGAGGGGCTCTCGTTCACGCTGTCGACGCTGTGAGCGATCCCGCGAGCGCCGCTGCCGAGGGCGTCTCGTGCAAGACCGCGCCGCCCGCCGCGATGCCGTGGCGGGCGGCGCTCTTGCTGGCGTGCGGCAATCTTGCCGTCGGCGCCATCAGCCCGCTCTATGACAGCTACGTGCCGCCGCTGCTCGAGCGCCATCTCACCAGCAGCCTGATGGTGGGCGCGATGATGGGCGTGGACAACGCCATCATGCTGTGCGTCGTGCCAATGGTGGGGGTCTGGTCCGATCGCACGCGCACGCGGCTCGGGCGCCGCATGCCATTCGTGCTCGCGGCGCTGCCGGTCGCCGCGGTCGCGCTCGCCGCGCTGCCGCTCGCCGACCTGCGCGGCTTCCTGCCGCTGCTGCTGGCGATGATCATCCTCAACCTGGCGCTGGCGGCGTGGCGCGCACCGTTCTCGGCGTTGCTCGCCGAGCTGATTCCCTCGGTGCATCGCTCCATGGTCGGCGGGCTGTTCGCCGCCACGATGTGCCTTGCGGCAATGCTGGTTCTCGGCGGCAGCCGCACACTCTACGAACGCGACGCGCGGCTGCCGTTCTTGCTCGCCGCGATGCTGGTGTTGCTCGTCTGGCTGGTGCAGCTCTGCTGGCTGCGCGAGCCGCGCTTGCGTGCCAGGGCGAGCGATGGTGCATCCCCGGCATCGCCGCTGCGCGCGCTGCGCGACGTGCTGCGTGCGGGCGAGGGCGCGGCGCTGCGCTTCTTCCTCGCGTGCCTGTTCTTCCACGTTGCTTTCCAGTCGTTCTCGAGCTGGTTCACGACTCACGGCGCCGCGCGCTTCGGCGTGTCGGTGGCCGACTGCTCGATCGGGTTCATCGCCGTGGCGGTGGCGACGCTCGCCGGGTCGTTGCCGGCGGGAGGGCTGGGCCGCCGCTTCGGCCGGCGGCGCGCCGCGCTCGCCGGTCTGCTCGGGATGGCGGCGTCATGTGCGCTTCGCTCACGTCCTGCCGACGCTTCGCACCCACGACGCTCGCGCTCGCGGGCTTCGGGCTGTGCTGGTCCTTGCCGCTCGCCAATCTGATGCCGATGGCGTTCGAGATCTTGCCCGCGGGGCGCGCCGGCTCGGTCGCGGCCGTGCTCATGCTGAGCCAGGCGATCGCCGGGATCCTCGGTCCGGCGATGCTGGGCCTCGTGTTCGACGTGATGAGCACCAAGCGGCCGCTGTTCCTGCTGCTCGCCGCGGCGCTCCTCCTCGCGTTCGCGCTGCTCGCCTCGCTCGAGGCGGGCTTCGGCGAGGCGCGCCGGGACTAGGCGATCACGCGACCTGCCGCGGCGCCGCGAGCGGCGCGCAGGGCCAGCTGCCAAGACAACCTGGCCCCGGGAGGCACGTCGCAGCGCTTGACGGCAGGCCCGCGCGGGCTAGGTTATTTCCATCCGGTTCGAGATTCTCCGCATCCCCGCCTCGACGAGGGGAAAGCATGGCGACGAGGGACGGGCCGAGAGGGACGGTGCCGGCCATGACGACTCCGCGAGACCAGGCTCGATGCTAGCACGAGGCTGGTCGATCGCGCTCATCTCCCCTGGAGCGACACGGTGTGCCTGCGGCCGACGGCTGCAGGCCATGGCTCCTTTGCCCTGCTCACGAGCGCCTGCCCGGGGCGCCGGTTCTCATTCCATGAAGCGCCGCGGCCGCGGCGCCTGACGAGGGACCATCATGAAGCGCCGGTCTGCCAGCACGTCGACCATCGAACCGCCGCACGTCGGCAACGGGTCAGGCGAACAGGACGAGCAGTTCTCGCGCCAGCTGCTCGCGGCGCTGCTCGCGTTCCGCGATGGTGATTTCGGCGCCCGGTTGCCGGCGGACCTGACCGGCATCCGCGGCAAGATCGCCGACACGTTCAACGACATCCTGGCGGTGAGCGAGCGCCGCGCGCTCGAGACCACGCGCGTGTGCCGCGTGGTCGGCAAGGAAGGCAAGCTGAAGCAGCGCATGACGGTGCAGGGCGTCGCCGGCGGCTGGGCCGACGAGGTGGCGGCCATCAACACGCTGATCGACGACCTGGTGTGGCCCACCACCGAGGTGACACGCGCGGTCGGCGCCGTGGCGAAGGGCGATCTCGGCCAGTCGATGGCGCTCGAGGTGGATGGTCGCCCGCTCGAGGGCGAGTTCCTGCGCTCGGCGAAGCTGGTCAACAAGATGATCGATCAGCTGTCGGTGTTCGCGTCCGAGGTGACCCGCGTGGCGCGCGAGGTGGGCACCGAGGGCAAGCTCGGCGGCCAGGCGCAGGTGAAGGCCGTGTCGGGTGTGTGGAAGGATCTCACCGAGTCGGTGAACCAGATGGCGGGCAACCTGACCGCGCAGGTGCGCAACATCGCCGACGTGACGATCGCGGTCGCCAACGGCGACCTGTCGAAGAAGATCACGGTCGACGTGCGCGGCGAGATCCTGCAGCTCAAGGAAGCCATCAACACGATGGTGGATCAGCTGCGCTCGTTCGCGTCCGAGGTGACGCGCGTGGCGCGCGAGGTGGGCACCGACGGCAAGCTCGGCGGCCAGGCCGCCGTGCCGGGCGTGGCCGGCACGTGGAAGGACCTGACCGACAACGTCAACTCGATGGCGTCCAACCTGACCGGTCAGGTGCGCAACATCGCCGACGTTGCCACCGCGATCGCGCGCGGCGACCTGTCGCGCAAGATCACCGTCGACGTGAAGGGCGAGATCCTCGAGCTCAAGAACACCATCAACACGATGGTGGACCAGCTGAACGCGTTCGCATCCGAGGTGAGCCGCGTGGCGCGCGAGGTGGGCACCGAGGGCAAGCTCGGCGGCCAGGCGGTGGTGCCGGGCGTGGCCGGCACCTGGAAGGACCTGACCGACTCGGTGAACGCGATGGGTACCAACCTGACCGCGCAGGTGCGCAACATCGCCGAGGTGACGACCGCGGTGGCGCGCGGCGACCTGTCGCGCAAGATCACGGTGGACGTGAAGGGCGAGATCCTCGAGCTCAAGAACACCATCAACACGATGGTGGACCAGCTGAACGCGTTCGCGTCCGAGGTGACGCGCGTGGCGCGCGAGTGGGCACCGACGGCAAGCTCGGCGGCCAGGCGGCCGTGCCGGGCGTGGCCGGGACGTGGAAGAACCTGACCGACTCGGTGAACGCGATGGCGTCCAACCTGACCGCGCAGGTGCGCAACATTGCCGGCGTGACCACGGCGGTGGCGCGCGGCGACCTGTCGCGCAAGATCACGGTGGACGTGAAGGGCGAGATCCTCGAGCTCAAGAACACCATCAACACGATGGTGGACCAGCTGAACGCGTTCGCGTCCGAGGTGAGCCGCGTGGCGCGCGAGGTGGGCACGCAGGGCAAGCTCGGCGGCCAGGCCGAGGTGCCGGGCGTGGCCGGCACGTGGAAGGACCTGACCGACAACGTCAACTCGATGGCGTCCAACCTGACCGGGCAGGTGCGCAACATCGCCGACGTCGCCACCGCGATCGCGCGCGGCGACCTGTCGCGCAAGATCACGGTGGATGTGAAGGGCGAGATCCTGGAGCTCAAGAACACCATCAACACGATGGTGGACCAGCTGAACGGCTTCGCCTCCGAGGTGACGCGCGTGGCGCGCGAGGTGGGCACCGAGGGCAAGCTCGGCGGCCAGGCCGCGGTCGAGGGCGTGGCCGGCACCTGGAAGAACCTGACCGACAACGTCAACTCGATGGCGTCCAACCTCACCGCGCAGGTGCGCAACATCGCCGAGGTCGCGACCGCGGTGGCGAGCGGCGATCTCAGCAAGAAGATCACGGTGGACGTGAAGGGCGAGATCCTCGAGCTCAAGAACACCATCAACACGATGGTGGACCAGCTGAACGGCTTCGCCTCCGAGGTGACGCGCGTGGCGCGCGAGGTAGGCACCGAGGGCCGCCTCGGCGTGCAGGCCGTGGTGCCCGGCGTCGGCGGCACGTGGAAGGACCTGACCGACTCGGTCAACCTCATGGCTTCCAACCTCACCGTGCAGCTGCGCGACGTCTCCAAGGTGGCGACCGCCATCGCCACCGGCGACCTGCGGCAGAAGATCACGGTCGAGGTGAAGGGCGAGGTGCTGCAGATGAAGGACACCATCAACACGATGGTGGACCAGCTGAATGCGTTCGCGTCCGAGGTGACGCGCGTGGCGCGCGAGGTGGGCACCGACGGCAAGCTCGGCGGCCAGGCCGTGGTGCCCGACGTGGCCGGCACGTGGAAGGACCTGACCGACAACGTCAACCAGATGGCGGGCAACCTGACCGCGCAGGTGCGCAACATCGCCGAGGTGACGATCGCGGTCGCCAACGGCGACCTGTCGAAGAAGATCACGGTCGACGTGCGCGGCGAGATCCTGCAGCTCAAGGACACCATCAACACGATGGTGGAGCAGCTGCGCTCGTTCGCGTCCGAGGTGACGCGCGTGGCGCGCGAGGTGGGCACCGACGGCAAGCTCGGCGGCCAGGCCGCCGTGCCGGGCGTGGCCGGCACGTGGAAGGACCTGACCGACAACGTCAACTCGATGGCGTCCAACCTGACCGGGCAGGTGCGCAACATCGCCGACGTTGCCACCGCGATCGCGCGCGGCGACCTGTCGCGCAAGATCACGGTGGATGTGAAGGGCGAGATCCTCGAGCTGAAGAACACCATCAACACGATGGTGGACCAGCTGAATGCATTCGCGTCCGAGGTGAGCCGCGTGGCGCGAGGTGGGCACCGAGGGCAAGCTCGGCGGCCAGGCTCTGGTCGGCGGCGTGGCCGGCACCTGGAAGGACTTGACCGACAACGTCAACTCGATGGCGTCCAACCTGACCGGTCAGGTGCGCAACATCGCCGAGGTGACGATCGCAGTTGCCAACGGCGACCTGTCGCGCAAGATCACGGTCGACGTGCGCGGCGAGATCCTGCAGCTGAAGGAGGCCATCAACACGATGGTGGAGCAGCTGCGCTCGTTCGCGTCCGAGGTGACGCGCGTGGCGCGCGAGGTGGGCACCGAGGGCCGGCTCGGCGTGCAGGCGGTGGTGCCGGGCGTGGCCGGCACCTGGAAGGACCTGACCGACTCGGTGAACGCGATGGGCTCCAACCTGACCGCGCAGGTGCGCAACATCGCCGAGGTGACGACCGCGGTGGCGCGCGGCGACCTGTCGCGCAAGATCACGGTGGACGTGAAGGGCGAGATCCTCGAGCTCAAGAACACCATCAACACGATGGTGGATCAGCTGCGCTCGTTCGCCGCCGAGGTGACGCGCGTGGCGCGCGAGGTGGGCACCGAGGGCAAGCTCGGCGGCCAGGCGCTCGTGCCCGGCGTGGCCGGCACCTGGAAGGACCTGACCGACTCGGTCAACGTCATGGCGGCCAACCTCACCGATCAGGTGCGCGGCATCGTCAAGGTGGTGACCGCGGTGGCGAACGGCAACCTGCGCCAGAAGCTGACCGTGATCGCCAAGGGCGAGGTGGCGGCGCTGGCCGAGACCATCAACAACATGACCGACACGCTCGCCACGTTCGCCGAGCAGGTGACCAACGTCGCGCGCGAGGTGGGCGTCGAGGGCCGGCTCGGCGGGCAAGCGAACGTGCCGGGCGCGGCCGGCACCTGGAAGGACCTCACCGGCAACGTGAACCTGCTCGCCGCCAACCTCACCAATCAGGTGCGCGCGATCGCCGACGTGGCGACCGCGGTCACCAAGGGCGATCTGACCCGCTCGATCCAGGTCGAGACGCGCGGCGAGGTGGCCGAGCTCAAGGACAACATCAACACGATGATCGACAACCTGCGCGCCACCACCGAGCGCAATCCAGGAGCAGGACTGGCTGAAGACCAACCTGGCCAAGTTCACACGCATGCTCCAGGGGCAGCGCGACCTGGTCACGGTCGGCCAGATGCTGCTGTCCGAGCTGGCGCCGCTGGTGAACGCGCGAGCAAGGCACCGTGTACCAGATGTGGCGCGGCGAGGGCGCAGAGGCGGTCGAGCATCCGGCGCTGCGCTTGCTCGCCGGCTACGCGCAGCGCGAGGACCAGCCGGACCGCATCGACGTGGGCCATGGCCTCGTGGGCCAGTGCGCGCGCGAGCGGCAGCGCGTGCTCTTGACCGACGTGCCGGAGGACTACACGCACGTGCACTCGAGCCTCGGCGCCGCGGTGCCGGCGAACATCGTCGTGCTGCCGGTGCTGTACGAGGGCGAGACCAAGGCGGTCATCGAGCTCGCCTCCCTGCGCGTGTTCACGCCCACGCACCTCACGTTCCTCGAGCAGCTCACGCAGTCGATCGGCGTGGTGCTGAACACCATCGAGGCGACCATGCGCACCGAGAACCTGCTGCAGCAGAGCCAGCAGCTCACCACCGAGCTGCAGACGCGTCAGACCGAGCTGCAGCGCACCAACGAGGAGCTGGCGTCGAAGGCGAAGCAGCTCGCCGAGCAGAACGTCGAGGTCGAGCGCAAGAACAAGGAAGTGGAGCAGGCGCGCCATGCGCTCGAGGAGCAGGCGGCCGAGCTCGCGCTCACGTCCAAGTACAAGTCCGAGTTCCTCGCCAACATGTCGCACGAGCTGCGCACGCCGCTCAACTCGATCCTGATCCTGGGCCAGCAGCTGGCGGAGAACGCCGGCGGCAACCTGAACGTGAAGCAGGTCGAGTTCGCGCGCAACATCCACTCGGCCGGAACCGACCTGCTCACGCTCATCAACGACATCCTCGACCTGTCGAAGATCGAGTCCGGCACGGTCACGGTCGAGGCCGAGGACATCACGTTCAGCTCGCTGCACGACAGCGTCGAGCGCACGTTCCATCATCTGGCCGAGTCGAAGAACCTCGCGTTCCACGTCGACATCGACCCGCAGCTGCCGCGCACCTTCACCAGCGATCCCAAGCGCCTGCAGCAGATCCTGAAGAATCTGCTGTCGAACGCGTTCAAGTTCACTGCCCAGGGCTACGTCGCGCTGCGGGTGCGCGAGGCGCGCGAGGGCTGGTCGCAAGAGCATCCCGTGCTGCGCTTTGCCCAGGTGGGCGTCGCCTTCAGCGTCACCGACACCGGCATCGGCATCGCGCCCGAGAAGCAGAAGCTGATCTTCGAGGCGTTCCAGCAGGCCGATGCCGGCACCAGCCGCAAGTACGGCGGCACCGGTCTCGGCCTCGCCATCAGCCGCGAGCTCGCCACGCTGCTCGGCGGCGAGATCCGCCTGGTGAGCTCGCCCGGCCAGGGCAGCACGTTCACCCTGTACCTGCCGATGACCTACGTCGGCTCGGCGCGCGCGGTGACCGGCCCGGTCACCAGCCCCGAGGCGGTGGCGTCGATGCCGGCGCCGGCGTTGCCGGTGCTGGCGGTGGCGAAGGCCGAGGAGATCGTCGCCGACGACCGCAGCCAGGTGAGCACCGGCGATCACGTGCTCCTGATCGTCGACGACGATCCCCACTACGCGCGCGTCTTGCTCGGCCTGGCGCGCGACCATGGATTCAAGGGCATCGTCGCCAATCGCGGCCAGACGGCGCTGACGCTGGCGCGTGATTACCTGCCCACGGCGATCACGCTCGACGTGTTCCTGCCGGACATGCTGGGCTGGACGGTGCTCAACAACCTGAAGCTGGACGCCGCCACGCGTCCATCCCGGTGCAGATGATCTCGATCGAGGAGGAGCGCCAGCACGGACTGTCGCACGGCGCGTTCTCGTACCTGGTCAAGCCGGCCACCACCGAGGAGCTCGAGCACGCATTCGACCGCATCCGGACCTACGTCACGCCGCACACCAAGCGGCTGCTGGTGGTCGAGGACAACGACATCGAGCGGCAGAGCATCGTCGAGCTCCTGGCGCACGAGGACATCGAGATCACCGCGGTGGGCACTGGCCATGCGGCGCTGGATGCGCTGCTCGATCGCCCGTTCGAATGCTGCGTGGTCGACCTGCGCCTGCCGGACATCACCGGCTTCGAGCTGCTCGACCGGCTGCAGGCCGAGCCCGCCCTGCGCGACGTGCCGGTGGTGGTGTTCACCGGCAAGGAGCTCACCGCCGACGAGGAGGCGCGGCTGCGCCGCATGGCGAAGAGCATCGTGCTGAAGGACGTGCAGTCGCCGGAGCGGCTGTTCGACGAGACCGCGCTGTTCCTGCATCGGGTGGTGGCCGATCTGCCGCAAGGCAAGCGCAGCATGCTCGAGCAGCTGCACGGGTCGATCGACGTCCTGCGCCGGCGCCGCGTGCTGGTGGTCGATGACGATGCGCGCAACATCTTCGCGCTCACCACGGTGCTCGAGAACCAGGAAATGGAGGTGCTGAGCGCGACCAACGGCCGCCAGGCGATCGAGATCATCCAGGGCACGCCCGATCTGAGCGTCGTGCTGATGGACATCATGATGCCGGAGATGGACGGCTACCAGACGATGCGCGAGATCCGCAAGGACCCCAAGCTGCGCACGCTGCCGATCCTGGCGCTCACCGCGAAGGCGATGAAGGGCGATCGGGAGAAGTGCCTGCAGGCCGGTGCTTCCGACTACATCGCCAAGCCGGTGAACACCGACCAGCTGCTGTCGCTGTTGCGCGTGTGGCTGTATCGCTGAGCGGGCGCACGGTGATTCCCGCTCGGCTGCGAGGACGCAATGGATGAGCCGGTCAACATCCTGCTGGTGGACGACCAGAGCGCCAACCTGGACGCGCTCGAGCTGGTGCTGAACGCGCCCGGCTACCAGCTGGTGCGAGCGCAATCGGCCGACGAGGCGTTGCTGGCGCTGCTGCACACCGAGTTCGCGGCGATCGTGCTCGACATCAAGATGCCGGGCATCAGCGGCCTCGAGCTGGCGCAGCTGATCAAGCAGCGCAAGCGCACGCAGCACGTGCCGATCCTGTTCCTGACCGCGCACCTGGTCGACGAGCGCGACGTGCTGCGCGGCTACGGTGCGGGAGCGGTCGACTACCTGAGCAAGCCCATCAACACCGACATCCTGCGATCCAAGATCGCGGTGTTCGTCGACCTGTTCCGCAAGACGCGGGCGCTCGCGCAGGCGAACCTCGCGCTCGAGAACGAGATCGCCGAGCGGCAGCGGGTGCAGGAGGCGCTGCACCAGATCAACCGCGAGCTCGAGACCCGGGTGCAGGAGCGCACCGCCGACCTCACGCGCCTCAATCAGGCGCTGCGCGAGAGCGCCGAGCGGCTGCGGCTCGCGATCACCGGCGCCGGCATGGCGACCTGGGACTTCGACGTCGCCAGCAGCAACGCGGTCTGGTCCGAGAACCACTTCCGCATGCTCGGCTATCAGCCGAACGCGAGCGGCCAGGCCACGCTCGAGATGTGGCAGGCGCGCATCCACCACGACGACGCGGCGCGCGTGCTCGCCGCGATCGAGGCGGCGCGTGCCACCAACGAGCTGTTCTCGGCCGAGCACCGCATCTTGCGCGCCGACGATGGGCAGATGGTCTGGATCATGCCGCTCGGCCGATTCCTTTACGACGAGGCCGGCCGCGCCACGCGGTTCATCGGCGTGTCGCTGGACAACACGCTGCGCCGCAACTACGAGGACGCACTCAAGGATGCGGACCGCCGCAAGGACGAGTTCCTCGCCATGCTCGCGCACGAGCTGCGCAATCCGCTGTCGCCGATCCTGTGCGCGCTCGCCATCGTGCGCACGCAAGGCTGCCCGGAGCCGGCCCGCGTCGATGCGCTGGCGGCGATCGAGCGCCAGGTTCGCAACATGACCCGCATCATCGACGACCTGCTCGATGTCTCGCGCATCACGCGCGGCAAGGTCACGCTCAAGCGGCGGCCGGTGGACGTGACGAGCGTGGTGACCAATGCGATCGAGACCTCGCGGCCGCTGATCCAGGCCAAGGACCACGTCGTCACGTGCAGCCTGCCGGACCCGCCGCTCGTGATCGACGTCGATGCCACCCGCATCGAGCAGATCCTCGCCAACCTGGTCACCAACGCCGCCAAGTACACCGAGCCCAATGGCCAGATCTGGGTGACGGCGTATCGCGAGGGGCCGGACGTGGTGTTCCGCGTGCGCGACAACGGCATCGGCATCCCGGCCGACAAGCTCGGCCACATCTTCGAGCTGTTCCACCAGATCGATGCCACCATCGATCGCTCGCGCGGTGGGCTCGGCATCGGCCTGACCTTGGTGCGCAAGCTGGTCGAGCTGCACGGCGGCACGGTCACGGCCGCCAGCCGCGGCACCGGCCAGGGCGCCGAGTTCGTGGTGCGCATTCCCGCTGCCGTTGTGCCCCAGGCCGAGCCGCGTACCTTGGCGCCGCCGACCAGCGAGCCGCCGCGTCCGCTCGGCCCGTTGCGCATCCTGGTGGTCGAGGATGCGCAGGACAGCCGCGAGCTGCTCAAGCTGATCCTCGAGCTCGACGGCCACGAGGTGGTGACGGCGCGCGACGGCCACGAAGGCATGGCCCGCTTCAAGAGCTTCGATCCGCAGGTGGTGGTGCTCGACATCGGCTTGCCGGAGCGAACGGCTACGAGGTCGCGCGCCAGATGCGAGCCGCGCGCGGTCGCGACGTGCTGTTGATCGCCGTGACCGGCTATGGCGACGAGAGCAGCCGCTCGCAGGCGCGCGAGGCGGGCTTCGACGAGCACCTGGTCAAGCCGATCCAGCACGCCGAGTTCACGTCGGTGCTGGCGCGCGTGCGAGCGGCGCGGCCGCAGCACGCCGATCGGCAGAACGATCAGCAGGACCACCTGCGGTGATCGAGTCGATCACGGGCGGGGCAAGGGCGCGGTGCATGCCACCCAGTCGTAGCTCGGCAGCACGCGGCCGCCGGTGAGCCGCACGCCGCGCGCGCACCACGGCGAGAGGCCATCCTTGCCGGTCGCGTGCGTGGCGATCGACACGATCGGCGTGCGCTCGATCGGCGTGACCTCGCCCGGATCGGAGCAGCGCCGTTGCCGTCGTGATCGAGCCACAGCGCGAGCCCAGAGAGCTCGCGACCGGCGAGCTCGCCGTCGCGATCGTCGTCGAGCGCATCGAGCGCGTGGTAGCCGTCGGCGAAGAACATCCACCAGGTCACCGAGCCGAACAGCTGCATCCCGGACGTGATCTTGCCGCGCTGCTCAGGATCCCACACCAGGATCGCGGTGGCGGGCTCCACCCACGGCCAGGCCTCGACCACACCGTCGCCGTCGAGATCGAACCGCGCCGTCGCGCCGCGCGCGAGCAGGTCGCGCAGCGTGCCGCTCGACGCGAGCGAGAAGATGATCGGCGTGACCATGCGCGGGGGCGGCAGGCTGGCGAGGCGCCGCAACGTCGCGCCGATGTCGTTCAGCCTGGCGCGCTCGACATCGTCCCTGGCGCCGCGCGCTTGCACCAGACGGGTGTAGGCGCTGCCGGCCTCGTAGCTCACCAGCGCGCTCAGCGGATGCTCGCCTGGCGGTGCCAGCGGCAGCTCCGGGCGCGCCCCGTCCGCCGGAGCCGAGAGCTCGAACGCGCGCAGATCGTGGGCAATCGCCACCTCGCGCCAGTAGTCCGCGAGCAAGCCGCTGACGCGCACCTGGCGCGCGGCATCCACGTCGGTGCGGAACCCATCGAGGACCGACGCGGTGAGATCCGCGGCGGCGGTGGCGAGCGACGCACGCAGCTCGCGCTCGGCCGCATCGGCGTGCGCCGGATCGCCGAGCGCCAGCACCAGCTGCTCGAGCTGCCGGCCTTGCTCGGGAGCATGCGTGGCAGCCGCCGCGACCAGGAGCTCGCCGGTGCGCAGGTGGCTCGCGAGGTGCGCACCCACCTCGAGCACGTGCGCGAGGCCGAGATGGACGGCGGCCTGTGCCTCGTCGAGCGCGAGCGCGAGGCGGTAGCTCCGCACCGCCTGGCTCAGGTGCTCGAGCTGCTCGTCGGGCGACGGCGGCCCGAGGTCGAACGGATCGAGGCCGCGCTCCAGGGACCGCTCGTGGCTGCCGATGCGCCAGGCATGGCCGAACGACTGCTGCAGCTTGTCGCTGGCGACGACCGGCAGCTGGCCGCGCTCGCGCGCGCCGATCACGCGCGTGTCGAGCGCGAACGCGAGGCTGTGAATGCGCGCGAGCGTGGCGTGGCCGCGCGGGTCGTCGGGATGCTCCGCCACGTACTTGCCGACGTTCTCGATCAGGCGCCGCACCGGCACCGGCGGCATCCCCAGCCACGTGCCGAGCGCGACCGGCGCCGCCGCGATCAGCGCCACGAGCGCCGCACCTGCCACGGCTGGCCGTGAGCTCATGGAATCCCTCCCGTGCCCGCAGCCTCAGCGCAGCGCATGCACGCGCGTGATCGCGCCCAGCGCCTCGCCGTCGATGCGGAAGCACCACTCGTTGTCGGCGTTGTTGAACTGGCTCATCCTCACCCACGGGCCGGTGACGCTGCCGTCGGCGAGCACGTCGAAGTTCCACCAGCCGCGCGAGCGGCCGTTCTGGAAGCGCGTGGTGAGCGCGGCATTGGTGTCCTTCGTCGGGCTGCTGTAGTCGACCAGCTGGTAGGTGCGGAGCGCGAGGAAGTAATGGCCGGCCGGCAGGATCAGGTCATCCGGCGCGAGCACGTTCGAGTACACGGTGCCAAAGCTCGGGTTCACGATGCCGCTGTCCTGGTGCTGCATGGGCTGGCTCGGCCCGGCCTCGAGCAGCGTGCCCGGCGGCCCCGATGCGCCGCCGGTGAAGATGTACCAGTCGCCGCCCAGGATGTGCGGCGTGCCGATCTCGACGCTCCAGAACTCGATGCGCGTGATGCGCGTTGGCTGCGCGAGCTCGAAGTCGTCCGCGGCGAGGCGATACGACTGGTCGGGCATCTCGCCCCGCACCGCGCTCCACGCATCGCGCGTGCTGGCGAGGTCCTCGGGATACTGCGCCACGTTCCACCACACGAACGAGGTCGCGTGTCCCGGGACGAGCGCCATCGCCACGAGCGTGACCAGGTTGATCGCGCAGCGCATCGTGATCGTGCTCCGGCGAGAGAGAGAGGTCGTGCGCGGTGCTGCGAGCGGCGCCAGTATCGACCGCGCGCGCGCCGCGGTCAAGCGCCGGTGCGGCTCAGCGGAACTTCACCAGGACCGGCGCCGAGCTGACGACGCGCCCCTGGCCGAGGCCGAGCTTGAACGACTGGAAGGTCACATTGTCGCCAGTGAGATCGGGCGGCGCCAGACCGGTCACGGTGAGCGTGTGATCGGCGGCGAACGCGCCGATCACCACCGGCAGGAACACGCCGCTGCCGTTGAACCCGACCGCGGCGAGCAGCACTGGCGCGCCCGGCGATCCACACAGCGTGGCGAGCGTGATCGGCTGGCCGGCGAGCACCCTCTCCGGTGCGCTCAGGAACAGCTCGGCTGCGGAGAACAGGTAGCCGGCCCCCGCATCGTAGCCATTGACGTTGTCGTCGCCGGGCGCCGTCGCCAGCAGTCGATCGCCGCCGAGCGCCACGCGCGTGCCGAGATCGTCGCCGGGCTTCGCGTCGGCGGCCACCAGCTTCTCATCCTGCCACCATGCGCCGGCCAGCTCGCGAAACACGTAGGCGGCGCCGGTGTCATCGGTCGCGGCGGCGCCGACGACGATCTGCTCCGAGCTCATCGCCACGCTGGTGCCGAACAGCCCGGTGGTGTCGCTCGCCGCGAGCTTGGTCTCGAGCTGCCAGGTCTTCGCGCTCGCGTCGTACGCATACAGGTAGGCTGCACCGTACGAGCTGCCGATCCGGTGGTACGGCGAGCCCACCAGCAAGCGGTCGCCCACCATGGCCACCGACGTGCCGAACTGGTCGTAGCCGCCGCCGTCGAGTGGCACCAGCCGCTGCTCGAGATCGAAGCTGCTGCCGGCGCGGCGGTAGAGGTACACGACGCCCTGGATGGAGTGCGTGCCGCCGGGCGCGCCGACCGCGATCGCATCACCGCTGAGCGCGACCGAGCTGCCGGCGCCTTCGCCGGCGAAGCCATCGACCAAGGTCGCCTCCAAGATCCAGCTCGCCGCGGCGACGTCGTAGTGATAGACGTACGCGCCGCCGGCGGCGTCGCCGTGCACCGGGTCGTCGCGCAGCCGCGCGCCGATCACGGCACGCGTGCCGTCCAGCGCCGCCGCACAACCGAACTCTGCGTAGCGGCCGCCATCGGTCATCGTCAGCTTCTGCGCCTGCAGCCACTGACCGCTGCCCGCGTCTTGCCGGTACACCCAGGTCACGCCGGCGTGATCGTTCTCCGGGTGCTCGCGATGGCCGACGAACAGCCAATCGCCCGCGAGCGCGAGCGCGGAGCCGAAGTAGGTGTAGCTGTACCCGCCGTCGCCCGGGAACAGCTCGCCTGCCTCGAGCCACAGGCGCACGCCTGGGTCGTAGCGGAACAGGTGCACGCTGCTGTCCGGGAACCCGAACGGGATGTCGCCGCTGGCGATCACGGCGAGATCGCCGTCGAGCGCGGCCGCGGTGCCGAAGGCATCGTCGCCGTTCGCCGGAAAGATCTTCTGCACCTGCGGGCACTGTGCCCGGGCCGGAATCGAGAGCGCGACCAGGAGCAGGAGCGATGGGACCGGACGCATGGCGAGATCCTCCCGCGAACCCTACTCGATCGTCAGCGCGATCGCATTCGACACGTTGCCGGCGCTCGGGACGAGCTGCGCCGCGACCTCCTGCAGCACGAGCGGAAACGGCAGCGGCAGGTAGGTTGGGACCTGGGCGTCAACGCGGAACGATCCGGAGCCCGGGATCGCGCCGAGCGGCAAGTAGTTCCACGGTGCGCCGAGCGAGAAGAACAGTGCACCGTACGGCGCGGCGAGCTGCTCACCTGGCTCGCGCCCCGCGAACAGCACCACGAACAGGTCTGGCTTGCCGGTGGTCGTGAGCGTGAGCGTGCCGCCGGGCGTGGCCGAGCCGCTCACCGCGAGGCGCACGTTGGCGAACTCCTCGGCGCCCATGTCGACGCGCATCACGCGGTCGAGATTGCCGTCCAGGAAGCGGGCGTTCGCCGACACGTCGTGGCCGCCCGGTCGCGCATCGGGATCGCCCGCGTCGAGGCACGGTGAGGTGGTCGCGAGCGAGTAATCGTCGCCGCCTGGATCGGTGAAGCGCGGATCGGCGTCGATGTTGCCGGCGCCGGCGAAGCCACCCTGCACGTCGGAGTAGGATATCTGCGGGATGCCCGCCGGCGAGATGATCTCGGCACCGGTGCCGGCGTGGTCGTCCCACAGGATGCAGCTCGTGAGGCGCAGCGTGTTGTAGTCGAACCAGATCGCGCCGCCGCTGGCGGCAGAGTTGCCGGTGAACGTGAGGTTCGAGAGCTCGGGGAACGAGATCAGACTGTAGATCGCGCCGCCGAGCGCCCCGGCCGTGTTGCGCGCAAACAGATTCTGCGACAGCGAGAACTGGTAGTATTTGATCCACAGGCCGCCGCCATCTTGCGTGGCGGCGTTGGCGACGATCCGGTTGTTGGTGATGCGGCCGCCGGTCGCGTACTCGACGTAGAGGCCGCCGCCCAGGACCGCCGCGTTGCCAACGATCGTGTTGTCGGTGATCTCGACGGCAGTGTCCCACCAGATGGCGCCGCCATGGCGCGCGGACACGTTGTCGGCGATGACGTTGCTGCTGACGTAGGCGACGCCGTGGTCCTGATGCAGCAAGATGCCGCCCGCATCGCCATTGGACGCGTTGCCCTCGATCAAGTTGCCGTCGATCACCACGGTCTGCAGCGTGAAGTTCGACGACCAGGACTGGATGCCGCCGCGCGGCGAGTGGTTGCGCACCGCGTTCGCGACGATCGTGACGGCTGCACAGTTGTTGCAGTAGATGCCGCTGCCACCCTTGTTGGCTGCGATCTCGTTGTTGCGGATCTCGACGCTGCCGCCGAAGCAGTAGATGCCGCCGCCGTCCACGTTGTCGGTGATGACGTTGTTCTCGACCAGCACCGACCCCTCCGCATACACCCCGCCGCCGACCGAGGACGCGGTGTTCGTCGTGATCACGTTGGCGCGGATCGTCGGCCCCGCGTCGCCGCTGCAGTACACCCGCCGCCATACTTGCCGGCGACCGCGCCAATGCCATGCTGCAGCGTGAACCCCTCGATCACCGAGTCGCGATCCTCGTGCGTCACGAACCTCACCACCGGTCCCAGGTCGAAGCCGTCGATGATGGTCGCCGCCGCCCCCGCCGCGCTCTGCACCACGATCGCCTTGCCCTTGAAATCGAGGTTCTCGACGTACGTGCCCGCCGCCACGCGTACGACGTCCCCGTCGAGCGCGGCGTCGATCGCCGCCTGGATGCTCGCATAGTCTGCAGGCACCTCGAGCGTGGCCGCGCGAGCGCCAGTGAGACGAGCAAGGACGAGCAGCGTGACGATGGCCGTGAGGATGAGCGGTCGCATGCGTGCTCCTCGGTCCGGGGTGGAGCACTCAAGGGTAAGCCGACTCGCCGCGCCGCGCAACCAGGCAGGGAGCGGTGGTGGCCGCTGGAAGGTGACGTGACGGGTCAGGCCGTGGTGGGCTGCCGCGTAGCGTGGGCGCAGAAGACGCGGTGAGCGATCGAGCGGTGCCCGCTTGCCGGCACGAGCTGGCAGGCCGCAAGTTCGAGCCGCAGCGTCGCCGGCCGGGTCGACTGCAGTCACAAGCCAGTTGGTTGCACGGCCGAAGGGAACAGCGGGCAAGCTGCCCGCGACTCGTTCGAAGCGAACGAGCTCCAGTGTGTCGGCACCTCGGCCACCATTGCCGGCCCCGGCAGGCTCGAGGAGCAACGGGCTCACATGGCCGCCATCGCCTCGCGCCTGTTCGGCGCCACCGTCGACAGTAGCCACGTCATCGGCGAGACACGTTCGCCGACCACGTCCTTGGGGCCTTCGAGTCCGTCAAGGCCGGCGGTGGCGCCTCGGATCGCTCCATGGTGCGCGCATGCCTCGCGTCAGTTCACCGTAGTTTGGTCTGTCGGCACACAGCCTGGCCAGCTTCATCCATCGGACCTATCCAGCGATCCTCGACGGTTTCGCCCTGGGTGGGGACGATTGGCTGGTGCATGATCGCCGCGGGATTCTCCATGGGACGGATCCCCATTCGATCGCGGTCCTGGCATCGCCGCAGACGATCGCGGCTTGCTACGCAGTCCTCTCGCATCTGATCTTGGCCTTCAGCTCTCGGTTGCACGAAGTGCGGCTCCTATCGAAGTCGGAGATCGATGCCATCATGAGCACGGCCCTCGAGGCGAACACGCTTCCCTGTCGCTTCGGCGCCGACACGAGGGTCCTGTTGGGCGAGTTCCGAGCCGTCGAGGACCAGCCGGAGCCGTGAGCTCGCGACCGGAGACGGAGGCATGGCCAGGTCAGGGTCGAAGCACCCGTTGTCAAGGACTTCGCCCGTCTGATACCCATGGTTGCAACTGATCCCGGCCGTTGTATTATTCCAACAACGCATGAGGAATCAACGCGCGGTGCCCGCCCCCAGGCACCAAGGCTGTGCCGGCGCCTAGCAAGAACGGCGAGGGTCACGCGCTGCCATGGGGACCAAAGCCAGCAAGAC
>JAXMBY010000069.1:0-30139 GCA_046349655.1 Planctomycetota bacterium | reverse complement strand
CCAGCGCATCGATCTGGGATCGCTGGCGGCCGACGATCTCTGGCTCACCGTGGACTACCGCCCGTCATGGCTCGGGCGTGCGCGGGCGCTCGCGTACAAGGCGCCGATCGTGATGATCGCCGTCACCGACCAGAACGGCCGATCCGCGCACTATCGGCTGGTGCCCGATCTCGCCCGCCATGGATTCATCTTGAACCCGTTGCTGCGCGATCACGCCGAGCTGGCGCGCTTCGCCAACACCGGCGAGGCGCCACGCGTGCAGTCGTTCCAGATCGAAGTGCCCACGGCAGAGCGACGCTACTGCGCCGGCGCGATCGACATCGAGCTGCGCCAGCTCGCGCGGCTGGTGACGCGGTGAGCGCGCGGCTGCGTACCGCGAGCATGGCATCGCTCACGCTGCTCGCCGCGCTGCTCGTCGCCTGGTCCGCACACCGGACGCTCGGCCCGGTGTTCGCCGGAGCGAGCGAGGTTGCCACCTTCGCGATCAGGGTGCGCCCACCCGCGCCGTCGGCGGCCGAGCACGATGTCACGATCGCGGCGCTGGTCGTGGACGGGCGCCGCCTGCGGTGGGACGAGGTCGGCAAGGAAGGCACCTGGATCGAGGTCCCGGCCGAGATCCCGCTGCTCGCCCATCCGCGCGCCGCCGGCGCGGCGGCGATCACGTTTCGCGGCCGCTCCGCGCTGTGCACGGCGCTGCCCTCGCGCGGCGGGCGGATCGTGATCGAGCGCGACGGCAAGACGATGATGGAGGTGAATCTGGCGCGTGCCGGCACGCCGCTCTTCTACCGTTCCGAGATCGTGCTCGACTGCGGCACGCCGCGGCCCGGGCGCTCCGGCTTCTGGCTGTTCTTGCTGCTGGCAGAAGGCCTCGCCGTGTGGCTGGCGCCGTGGCGCTCGGCGCGCGCCGCCGAGATCTTCGTCGGCTGCCACGCGCTCAGCTTGCACCTGCTCGTGTGGGCAACCCAGCCGGTGGCGACCAGCCGCGACTCGCACGGCTACCTCACCGGCGTGCACGAGCTGTTCAAGCTCGGCTTCCCGAGCTACTTCCCACCCGGCACGAGCATCCTGATCGGGCTGGCCGGCCTGATCCCGTTCGGCCCCCTCGGCTTGAAGGTCACCTTGCTGCAGCACGTGATGCTGGTGCTCGCCGTGCTCTTCATCCACCGCCTGCTACGTCAGATTCTCGGCCACGGCGTGGCGTTCCTGGCGGCTCTCGTGCTGGGCAGCTCCTGGTCCATGCTGTTCATTCCGCAGCAGATCCTGTCCGAGCCGCTGACGGTGTTCGGCATGACCGGCGCGCTCTACTTCGGCGTGCGCCATCGCGATCGCGGCTCGCGGTGCGCGGCGATCCTCGCTGGACTGCTCGCCGGATGGGCCGGTCTCGCGCGTGTGGTGCCCCTGATCGGCTCGACGCTCGCGTTCTTCTGCCTCCACCTCGGCCGATGGTCGCGCACCAGCCTGCGCCGGTGCCTGCTGCCCACGCTCGTCTCGATGGCGGTCATGGCGGCGCCGCTCGGCTGGTACTATCTGCGCAGCGGCCAGCTCAAGCTGTCGAGCGCAAATGGCTACCACCTGTTCCTGCGCATGGTGACGGCCGAGCGACAGCTCGCCGAGCGCGGACCGATCACGCACCAGCTGCTCAAGCTGCTCGACTTCGAGGACCCGCGCGGCCGCGACGTCTGGGACATCTACCGGATCCTGGTGGAAAAGGGGCTGAACTACTTCGAGATCAGCGAGCTGCTCGGGCAGGTTTCGCTCGAGGCGCTGCGTCAGGCGCCCTGGCACTTCGTCGGCTTCACGTTCGCGCAGGCCGGGCTGCAGTACCTCACCAATCCGCGCAACACGTTCAGCCGCTGGGGCGAGACGCGCTGGCGCATCCCGGAGGTCGAGAACCCGCCGCTCGCACCGTTCACGATGTCGAGCTTCCAGTGGGAGCTCGTGCTCGCGCGCGCGCACGACTGGGCCTGGCCATGGCTCTGCGGGCTGTCGCTCGCCGGCGCGCTCGCGGCCGCGTTCCTGCGCCGGTGGCGCGATGTCCTGGCGCTGGTCGCGCTCGTGCTCGGCTACCTCATGGGTACCGCTGCGGCTTCGCTGGTGGTGGCGAGGTACAGCTTGCCGCTGGTGCCGTTCATGATCGCGCTGGCTGCGATTCCGATCGGCGTGCTCTGCCAGCGCATCGCCGCGCGCGGCGCACCGAGCGAGGCAGGGCCCCGCTCCAGCTAGACCGCGAGCAGGTCCTTCACCACGTTGCCGGCCACGTCGGTGAGGCGGAAGTCGCGGCCCTGGTAGCGGAACGTGAGCCGCTTGTGGTCGATGCCGCACAGGTAGAGCATGGTCGCGTGCAGGTCGTGCACGTGCACCGGGTTCGCCACGGCGCGGTAACCGAGCTCATCGGTCGCGCCGTAGCTCGACCCGGGCTTGATGCCGCCGCCCGCGAGCCAGATCGAGAACCCGAGGATGTGATGATCGCGACCCGACCCCTGGCTCATCGGCGTGCGGCCGAACTCCCCGCCCCAGATGACGAGCGTGTCGTCGAGCAGGCCGCGCTGCCTGAGATCGCGGACCAGCGCGGCGCTCGCTCGATCGGTCTCGCGCGCCGCGAGCGGCATCGCGTGATCGATGTTGTCGTGGTGATCCCAGCCGCGGTGGTAGAGCTGGATGAAGCGCACGCCGCGCTCGGCGAGCCGGCGCGCGAGCAGGCAGTTCGCGGCGAAGCTGCCGTCGCCGGGCTGCTTCACACCACATCTCGAGCATGCTTGCCGGCTCGTCGTGCAGATCGGTGAGCTGCGGCACCGACGTCTGCATGCGGAACGCCATCTCGTACTGCGCGATGCGCGTCTCGATCTCCGGGTCGGCGCGCTCCTCTGCCAGCCAGCCGTTCAGCTCGGCAATCTGGTCGATGGTCGCGCGTTGCGCGGCGCTGGTGATGCCCGCGGGGTTGTGGATGTAGTGCACCGCGTCGCCGCGCGACTGGAACGGGATGCCCTGGAACCTGCTCGGCAGGAAGCCGGCCGACCACTGCCGCGCCGACACCGGCTGGGCACCGCCCGCGCCTTGCGACACGAGCACCACGAATCCCGGCAGCTCCTCGGTCTCGCTGCCGAGGCCGTACAGGAGCCACGAGCCCATGCTCGGCCGGCCCTTGACGATCGAGCCGGTGTTCATGAACGCGTGTGCCGGATCGTGGTTGATCTGCTCGGTCTGCATCGAGCGCACGATGCAGATCGAGTCGGCAATGCCGCCGATGTGCGGGAACAGCTCCGAGATCTCCTGGCCGGATTCGCCCCAGCGCTTGAACGCGACGCTCGCGCCGCGCGCCTTGAGCGGCGTGTTCTGCAGCTGCGCGAGCTGCTGGCCCTGCGTGAACGACTCGGGAAACGGCTGGCCGTGCAAGCGCTTCAGCTCGGGCTTGAAGTCGAAGGTCTCGTGCTGCGATGCGCCGCCCGCCATGCACAGGTGGATCACGCGCCGGGCGCGCACCGGGAAGTGCGGCGGGTTCACCGCCCCACGCCATCGCTCGCTCGCACCGCCGAGCGCGCGGCTGGTCAGGTCGGCGAGCGCGATGCTGCCGAGGCTGGTGAGCGCGCCGCGCAGCCAGCTGCGGCGGGTGATGCGCACGGCGAGTGGTTCGTGGTCGATCATGGTCAGTAGCGAACGTTGGTCTCGTGCAGGTTCAAGATCACACGACACGTGGCGGTCCATGCGGCCAGCTCGGGCTGGTTCGCGCCCGCGGCGATCGGGCAAAGACCGATGCCGAGCAGCTGCTGCGCCGCCTCCGCATGCTGCGCGAACTCGAGGCGCCGCGCAACCAGGAAGCGCAGCATCGCGTCCTGCTCGCGCTGCTGCGCTCGCCGCGCGAGCGCGGTGCGAAACGCGAGCTCGATGCGCGCCTGGTCGCCGGCAGCGCTCTGCTCGAGCAGGCGCGCGGCGAACGCGCGCGCTGCCTCGACGAACGTCGGGTCATTGAGCAGCGTCAGCGCTTGCTGCGGCGTGTTCGCGACCACCCGCGAGGCCGTGCACTCCTCGCGCGACGGCGCATCGAAGGCGGCGAGCATCGGGTGCAGGAACGTGCGCTGCCAGTGCACGTACACGCCGCGACGGTACTGGCGATCGTCGCCGTCGGCGACGTAGTCGCGGTCCGGGAACTGCAGGTTCGCGTAGTAGCCGGGCGGTTGATACGGGTTCGCGCTCGGCCCGCCCACGTCCAGAGCGAGCAGACCGCCGATGCTGAGCGCGTTGTCGCGCACGAACTCGGCCTCGAGCGGACGCGCGTTCTGGCGCCCGAGCCAGCGGTTCAAGGGATCGCGCTCGCGCAGCTCGGCGCGCGGCAGCGAGCTCTGCCGGTACGTGGCGGACGTGACCATCAACCGCACCAGGTGCTTCACGTCCCAGCCGCTCTCGCGCAGCTCGACCGCGAGCCAGTCGAGCAGCTCGGGATGCGTCGGCCACTCGCCCTGCGCGCCGACATCGTCGACGATCGCGCTCAGGCCGGTGCCGAAGAACTGCTTCCACAGGCGGTTCGCGATCACCCGCGCGGTGAGCGGGTTCTCGGGCGCCACCAGCCAGCGCGCGAGATCGAGCCGCGTGAGGCGCCGGCCAGCGGCCTCCTGCTGCGGCAGGAAGTGCGGCACCGCCGGCTCGACCACCTCGCCGCTCTCGTCCTGCCAGTTGCCACGCGGCAGCACGCGCCAGGTGCGCGGCGGCGTGATGGCCTCGCTCACCATGGTCATTGCCCGGCCGCCGCGGCACTCGGCGATCTGCGCATCGAGGCGCACCAGCTGCGCGAATGCCGTCGCGTGCCACGCCGTGCTGCGCAGATACGTCTCGAGCGCGAGCGCGGCAGGCGCATCGGACTGCAGCGCGCGCGTGAGCTCCGCGCCCACGTCGGGGAGCAGCACATCGGCCGGGGCGATCGGTGAGCTCGACACGCGCACGCAGCCCAGGCCCTCGCCGCTCACCTCCACGCTCAACGTGTCGCCGGGTGCGAGCGCGCGCGGCGCCCCTAGCATGTAACCGCCCCCGGGCGGCGCGCGGGGGTCGCGCGCGGCGACGGCCCACGCGTCCTTGGTGCCGATGATCTCGTGGCCGTTGAAGTAGCGCGGCGCCTTGTGGTTTGCATCCGCATGCCGCCACGCGAGCGCGTGCTCGACCGCATCGCTGCGGGTCAACACCGTCGCGCTCACGCCGATCGTCGTATCGCCGGCGCCCTCGCGCAGGATCGAGTCCTGGTGGCGCGCATCGGCCAGCAGCTCGACCTTGATTGCCGCGACCCATTGGCTCGTGGGCGCGAGCACGCAGCGCAGCACGCTGCGGCCGGGGGGCAGCAGCACGCGGCCATCCTTCTCCACCGGCGCCGTCACGCTCGCCGCGGTCACCGGCGATTCCCAGCCGCTCGCGTGCGCGGCGAGGAACGTGCGGCACTGCTCGCGCCACGCATCGAATCGCGCGCGATCGATGCTCACCGCAGTCGACTGCGCGAGCGCGGTGAGCATCGCCCGCTTCGCGGCGATGCGCTGCGCCAGATAACGGCTCGGCACATCGATCTCCGGCGGGAACGGATGATCGTTGGTGAAGCCGGCGAGGTCGGGGTTGGGCGTGTAGTCGTAGCTCTGGTAGACGCCCCATTGCTTCAGGTCGGCGAAGAACGCGCCGAGCTGGTAGAAGTCCTTGGTGGTGAACGGATCGAACTTGTGATCGTGGCACTCGCAGCAGCCCATGGTCGAGCCCAGCCACGTGCCGGCCACGGTGCGCACGCGATCGGCGGTGTACTTCGCCAGGTACTCGTTCGGCTGCGCGCCACCCTCGCGCGTCATCATGTTCAGGCGATTGAAGCCGGTGGCGATGCGCTGCTCCACGGTGGCGTCCTGCAGCAGGTCGCCGGCGAGCTGCTCGATCGTGAACTGATCGAACGGCTTGTTCTGGTTGAACGAGTCGATCACGTAGTCGCGGTACGGGAAGATGTTCTGGCCCTGGTCGCCGTGGTAGCCGACGGTGTCGGCGAAGCGCACCACGTCGAGCCACGGCACCGCCATGCGCTCGCCGTAGTGCGGCGATGCGAGCAGGCGATCGACGAGCTCCTCGTAGGCGCGGTCGCTCGCCGCGCTCGCGAGCTGATCGACCTCGGCGATCGACGGCGGCAAGCCCACCAGGTCGAGGCTCACGCGCCGGGCGAGCGTCGCACGGTCCGCCGCCGGCGACGGCTCGATGCCCTGCTCCTCGAGCTTGCCGATGATGAACGCGTCGATCGGGTTCTGCAACCACCGGGCGTGCTCCACGGCCGGCACCGGCGGGCGCGTGGGCGCGATGTACGCCCAGTGCGGCTGGTACTCGGCGCCTTGCGCGACCCATTCCCGGAGCATGTCCTTCTGCGCCGCCGTCAGCTTGCGCAGCGAGCGCGCCGGCGGCATGTGATCGTGGTCGTCGTCGGTGAAGATGCGCCGCACCAGCTCGCTCGCATCGGCGTTGCCCGGGACGAACGCCTCCTTCTTCAGGGCCTCCTCGCGCACGTCGAGCCGGAGCTTCGCCTTGCGCGCGTTCCGGTCGGGGCCGTGGCACGGGAAGCAGTTGTCGGACAGGATCGGCCGCACGTCGCGATTGAACTCGAGCTTGCGCGGCCCGGCCGCAAGGGCGGTGGCGTGCAAGAGCAAGAACGGGCCGAGGAGACCGGGTCGGTGGCGTGCCATCGGGAGACTGCCCTCGCGACTGGGAGCGGCGCAGCGTACGATACCGGCCGTGTCGCGGTCAAGCGAGGTGTGCGCGGAGGGCCCTTCACCAGGCATGGTCGCGCGGCCATGGCGCGCGCCGCACTCCATGCTGCCCCGCGCACGGCGCACGGGCGCGATCGTGGAGCGCATGCAGATCATGGAGTTGAAGCTGGCTCGTTGCGTGGTGCGCACGTGGCGCGAGTCCGACGCCGCGAGCATCACCCGGCACGCGAACAACCGCCGCGTCTGGCGCAACCTGCGCGACGCGTTCCCGCATCCGTATGGCATCGACGATGCCCGCCGCTTCATCGCCGCGGCGCTCGAACAAGAGCCGCAGACGCGCTTCGCCGTCGACGTGGGCGGCGAGGCCGTCGGCAGCATCGCCTTCACGCTGCATGCGGACGTCGAGCGCGTGGCCGCCGAGATCGGCTACTTCCTCGGTGAAGCGTTCTGGGGACGGGGCATCATGACCGAGGCCGTGCGCGCCGTGCGCGATCACGCCATCGCCGCGCACCGCCTGACCCGCGTGTACGCACTGCCGTTCGAGTGGAGCCACGCATCGTGCCGCGTGCTCGAGAAGGCCGGGTTCGTGCTCGAGGGCCGCCTGCGCCGCAGCGCCATCAAGGACGGCAAGGTGATCGATCAGCTCATGTACGCCTCGATCGTCGAAGGCGATGTGGCGTAGCACGCGGCCGCAGCGTCACGCATTCGCTCGGTCGTGGATTTGTGCGGGTGGCTGCTGAAGATTCGCCGCGAGAACCTGTCGTGTTCTGCTCGACGCCCGCGGGACCGGATGTGCCGTCGGCGGCCTACGCTTTGCTCCCATGCTCTCTCTCGCCTCGGTCGCTCGTTGAACGCGGAAGCCGGAGAATCGCCATGTGCAAGAAGCTGATGCCAGCCATTCGCATTCTCGTCATCGCCAGCGTCGGCGCCATCGGCGGTGCCGAAATCCTGTCCGCGCAGTCGACCACGCGTGCGAGCGTGGACTCGCAGGGGGGGCAGGGGAACTACGAGAGCATCCTGGCGGCAGTGTCTGCAAACGGTCGGTTCGTGGCATTCACGAGCCTGGCCAGCACGCTCGTGCCGGGCGATACCAACGACACCGCCGACACATTCGTGCACGATATGGAAACCGGCGAAACGACGCGAGTCAGCGTGGACTCCTACGGACGTCAGGCCGATGACGGAAGCGATATTTATTACCCACCCTCGATCTCTGCCGACGGCCGGTTCGTGGCATTTGCGAGCCATGCCACCAACCTGGTTCCGGGCGACACGAACGAGCGGCTGGACATCTTCGTCCACGACCGTCAGAACGGCGAGACCACGCGCGTGAGCGTCGATTCGCAGGGTGGGCAGTCGAACCAGTACAGTCTGCAGCCCTCGATCTCGGCGGACGGACGGTTGGTTGCGTTCGAGAGTGCGGCGAGCAACCTGGTTTCCGGCGATACCAACAACAGCGACGACGTGTTCGTGCACGACCGCGAGACCGGTGAGACGACCCGCGTGAGCGTCAGCTCGCAGGGCAACCAGGGTAACTCCTACAGCGTCACGCCGGCCCTCTCGGCGGACGGCCGGTTCGTGGCGTTCGGGAGCGAAGCGAGCAACCTGATCCCGGATGACACGAACGGACACCAGGACATCTTCGTGCACGACTGCTCGACCGGCGAGACGGCGCGGGCGAGCGTGAGCTCTCTGGGCGAGGAGGCGAACCTTGATTGCGTCTGGCCGAGCATCTCGCAGGATGGCCGGCTGGTGTGCTTCTCGAGCGGCGCCAACAATCTGGTGCCGAACGACACCAACTGGTTCGACGTGTTCGTGCACGATCGCGAGACCGGTGAGACGACGCGCGTGAGCGTGAGCTCCCGAGGCGAGCAGGCGGACGGGACGAGCGACTACCCGGCGATTTCCGCGGACGGGCAGATCGTGGTCTTCGAGAGCAATTCCTCGAACCTGGTCCCGAGCGCGAACGAGTGGATGCAGGTCTCCACGACCGCGGCACGGGCGAGACGTCGCGCGTGAGCGAGGTTCCACCGGAGAAGTGGCGAAATATGATTGCGACAATCCCGCCGTCTCCGGCGACGGTCGCCTCGTCGCCTACCACAGCTGGTCCGACAACCTGGTTCCCGGCGACACGAATGTCGCCCAGGACGTGTTCGTGCGCGATCGAACTCCGGGCCCCTGCTCGATCCCAGCATCTTGGACGAGCTATGGTTCGGGTTGGCCGGGAACGAGCGGCATTCCCGAACTCGTTGCCCGATCGAATCCCATCTTGTGCGCGACCCTGGAAGTGTTCGCTGCCAGCTCGTCTGGCACCGACACCACGGGCGTGCTCTTCGCTGGATTCAACAGCGCCAACTTCCCCACTCCGTGGGACGGTGCCGTGCTCCTCGTGCCGTCGCTGGCGCGTCCCGTACTCATGCCCGCCGGCGGCCTCTCGATCACTGCGCCGATCCCGTGCGACGAGGCCCTGTGCGGACTCCGGTTGTTGCGCAGGTGGTCGAGATGGACGCCGGCGCTTCTCGGCGTGTCGTTCACGCCGGGGCTCGAGCTGAGGCTGGGAGCGCAGTAGCACCCCGACTGCGTGTGGTGCCGTGATGCGTTCGAAATGGCTCGAGGGTCGCTTGCCGCAACCCATCGACGACGCACAGCGGCTGGACCGGGAACAGTGAGCCCGAGGCCATCAGCCGCGAGCCGTTCCCAGCTGGACCAGCATGTCGATCAGGTCCTTGTAGGCCTCCTCAAACGCGGCGGCGTTGACGTCCGTCCAGCGCGCGGGGCGCGAGGCGCTCGATGATGCGAAGGCGCGCGAGGATGAGCGGCAGATCGGCCGCGGTGATGTGGTCAGGTCCGGAAAGCCGTCCTCGTTCAGATCCTCGATCAGATTCGAGCGAGCGTCCGGCGCGAGCGTCGCCTGATCGATGGCCGCGATCCAGGTTCGTTCGGCGGCCTGATCCACGCCGACGAGGCGCAGCGCGGCGCGCGCGAGCAGCTCGGGGATCGGTGGTGCGGCCGCGCCCGCGCCGGCGAGGGGCGGGATGGCGGCGATCGCGGCCGCCGGCGCGTGCAGGGTGAGGCGACGCGGCCGCGGCGCGGCGCGCTCCGGAGCGCCGCCCGGCGCGAGCCAGCTCTGGCGCGAGGGCTCGTCCTCGGTCGATGCAGCGAGTGCCGGCGGCGAGTTCGCGCCGGCGCGCTCGCGGCGCGACCCGTCGCGGGGCGAGTGGACAAGCGTGATCCCCTCTTCCCCCTCGCCGCCAGCCGGTGTCGCGAGCGAGCGCGTGGCCGCCAGCGGCGGCGTGTCTCCGCGCCAGAAGTGCATGCCGCCCAGCGTGCATCCGCTGGCAGCGAGCAGCTCGATGACGAGCTTCGGTCTCATGGGTCTCCTCTGGCCTGGCGATCACCGGCGCTTGCCAACTTCCCGCTTTGCCAGCGCCGTGTCAAGACGGCGGCGAGCCTTTACCGGACCAGCCCGGCGCGGCATCATGACTCGCCTCCCTTGGTGGAGGACCTGCCCGTGAACACGCGAGACCCGATTGCCGCGGCGGCTGCGGTGCTGCTCTCTGCAGCATCGTGTTCCTCGTGACGGGATCGCCGCGTCCTTGCTGCGCGACGATGGACCGGGCGGTCGGCCGGTCACGCTCGAGGGCGATCGCACCGGCGCCCTCGGCGGTGCCGCGGTTGCGGCCGCGAGAAGCCACAACCGGTGGCGCCGCCCGCACCAGCTCGCGTCGCCGTGGGCGATGACGCCCGTCTCGAGCAGCCTCACGGTCCCGAGGTCGTGATCGAGGGCAGGGTGCTCGACTGCCGGGCGCGGCCGCTTGCCGGAGCGAGCGTGCAGCTCGCGCTCGGCCTCGGCTCGGCACCTGCCAGCCTCGCCGCTCAGGATGCGCCTGCCGTGACCACCACCGAGGACGGTCGGTTCGCGTTCGTCGGCAAGGAGCCGATCGACGCCGCAGTCTCGATCACGCTCCTGGCGCGGGCGCCAGGACACGCCTCGAGCGTCCTCCGCCGTACGCTCGAGGCCGGCCTGAGCTGGCTCGATGTCGGCGACCTCGAGCTGATCGAGGGCGGCGGCATCGACGGCCGGATCATCGATGGGCAGGGCCGCGGCCTGGCAGCGGCAACGGTCTCGCTGCAACTCGTCTCTCCGGGCGCGCTCGCGTCGCGCTGGATCGACGGCGACGCCATCGCGAAGCCAGCCTCTGCCGACGCGAGCGGGGCTTACCGGTTCGCGAACCTGCCGCCTGGCGCCTACCGCATCGTTGCCAGCGCCGCGAAGATGCAGGCGTCGCGGCCGCGCGCCGCGGTGCTGGTCGAGGATGGCAAGGACACCGAGGTCGCGCCGATCACGCTCAGCCCCGGCCTCGAGCTGAACGGCGTGGTCGTCGGTCCCGGTGGCCTCGCCGTGGCCGGCGCCGACGTGCGCGTGCGCAGCGCAGCCGCCAGCGAGCGCTTCGACGATCACACCACCGCGCGAGAAGACGGCCGCTTCCACATGGAGCATCTGCCGCCGGCACCGCTGCAGGTCGATGTGCAGGCGGCGGGTTACCTGCAGGCACACCAGGGCGACGTCGACGCGGCCGCCGGGGGCGAGCTCGTCATCCATCTCGAGTCCGGACTGGGCTTGAGCGGCACCGTGCTGGATGCCGACACCGGCGTTCCCATCGAGCGTTTCGCCGCGCGCATCCGCGTGCTCGGGTCGCTCGAGCGCGGCACGCCCGCGCAGCTGCTCCGCCGCCGGATCGACGCGCTCCGCCGCCAGGCGAGCGAGGCGAAGACCGCCGAGGATCGCAGCCGGCGCGAGACGACGCTGCTCGATCTGGAGGCGCGGCTCGCCACGCTGGAGCGGAACGAGAGGGCCACGCGGGCGCGCCGCGTGCCGGCCGACATGCCGCCGGTGCTCGATCGACCCGGTGGACGCTTCGCGTTCGCCGGTCTCGACGAGGGCATCCACGCCCTCGACGTCACGGCGCCTGGATATGCGTTCACCTCGACGGCGCCGATCGAGGTGCGCCGCGACCTGAAGACGCTCGCGCTGCGCGTGGAACTACGGCGCGGGTGGTCGCTCGCCGGCGTCGTGGTGGCGAACCGCGAGGGCGCGCCGGTCGCGAACGCGAGCGTCGAGCTGATCGCCGTCGAGGACGCGCGTATCGCCACCGGCGAGATTCTCGCCGCGGGGTCGGCGGCGCCGTTCTCGTGGGCGTTCGCATCCACGGGTGCGCACGGCGACGGCATCCTGTCGGCGCGCACCGACGGCGAAGGGCGGTTCCGGCTCGGTCCCGTGCCGCCCGGGGCGCTACCTCCTGTCCGCCACGCACCCACAGGTCGGCCAGGAACGCACCGAACCGTTCGAGCTGAGCAGCGAGCGGGACGACCTGTGCCTCGTGCTGCGAGCGATGGCGAGCGTGAGCGGTCGGGTCGCGCCAATCCCCGCCGATCCCGAGAGCGACGTCATCGTGCTCGCCGTCGGCGGCTTCGGCACGATGCGCTCGGTGCGGGTCGACGCGGATGGCCGCTATCGCCTCGATGCGCTGCCACCCGGCCGCTATGTGGTTCGCGCCGCTCGGCCAGAGCGACGACGCCACGGCGAAGCAGGTCGCGGCGATCTTCGCCGGCGGCGGCAGCGCGGACGGCTGCAACCTCACGCTCGCTGACGGCGAGCGACGCGAGCTCGACCTGACGCTCGCGGTTGCGCCGGTGGGTGTGGTCGAGGGCTCGGTGACGATCAACGGCGAGCCAGCGCGCGGTCTGGAGGTGGTGCTGCGGCCTGCGACTGCCGCGGTCGGTGCTGGCCGCGCGTTGCGCGCGTCGCCGGACGGTCGCGGGCAGTTCGCGCTGAACAGCGTGCCGCCGGGCGACTACACCGTACACGTGACCAGGCTTGCCTCGCGCCAGGAGCTGCACCGCGCACCGCTCACCGTCTCGGCGGACCGGGTCGCGTGGGTGCAGGTGAGCGTGTCTGTGGGCGGTCTGAGTGGCCGCGTGGAGAGCGGCGACCAGTCGCCTCTGGATCGGCTCGAGGGCACCATCACCATCCTCCCCGGCGCGACGGCGGCGCCCGCCGACCTGCGCGAGTATCGACGCACCCACCGCGTGCACACGATGCGCGTGCGCGCCGGCACGTTCGCCGACGACAGCCTCACCTCCGGCCCGGCGCTCCTGATCGTCGAGATCCGCGGCCGCCAGCCGGCGCAGAGCATGATCGACATTCCGTCCCGCGGCACGAGCGAGATCGTGGTGGCCGCTGGCAAGCCGCTGCCCTGACGTGGACGCGTGCGCGCGAGGCGCAAGGACGCCCTGCTCGAAGAACCACGTGGCACGGCGGACGCCAGGGCGATCATGGAACGGCAACGGACCGTCACGCTCACGAGGTTCTGGCCGAGGCCGTCCATGACCACCGCGCCCGACAAGCACACGCGCGTCGCCGAGATGATCGACCGCATCGAGGCCGAGATGAAGCGCATCGGCTTCTGGTGCAAAGAGCCTCCCACACCGGAGCAGATGCGCTTCAAGAAGGCATTCGCCATGGACACCATGGCGTACCAACAGTGGGTGCAGTTCGTGCTGCTCCCACGAGCGCGCGACATCGTCGAGAGCCGCGGCTCGTTCCCGCCCAAGAGCAACACCGGCATCCAGGCGATCCGCGCGTGGGACGGTGACGATCGAGCCAGCGCGCTGACCACGATGCTGTGTGACTTCGATCGGCTGATCGAGGGGGGAGGGTGATCATCACCAGGGTGCGATGATCACCACGCGTCGGTGCTCGAGGCCGCGCGTCGGGTGCATGTGGCGACGCTCTCTGGGAGATCGTGCGCTTGCGGTGCTCCGGCATTCTCGAGCGCTATCGTGGACGGTCCGTTCAAGGAGGATTCCAGCGCTCGCAATCAGCTTGGCACGCCGCGATCCGTCGATTCATGGCCAGGCGGCACCGGTGACTGCCGCGCTGCCTCATTGCCTGCCACGTCTGCACCCGCTTATACTCGAGCGCTCGGGAGAGACTCTGGTTCCAGACGTCGCGAGCGAAAGGGGTCGCCATGGGACTGTGCATCGGCCGCACGTTGACGATCGTGGTGCTTCTGCTGCCGAGCGCGCGCGCATTCCAGGAGAAGGCGGCGCCGGCGCCGGCCGAGGCGGACTTCACGGCGAAGCTCGACGAGGCGCGCCAGCTCGGCACGCGCGGGAAATGGAAGGAGTCGCAAGCGGCGCTGACGGCGCTGCTCGAGCAGCACAAGGATCAAGACTACGTTCGGGTCAAGCGCGCGGAGATCGCGGACGCGGTCAAGGACTGTGCGTTCAACCTGCAGTTCAAGCCCGCCGACTTCAAGGAGCTGATCTCGGGCGAGCTCGTCTCCTACAACCCCGCCACGGGCGACATCAAGCTGCGCTACACGCCCGACAAGCTGCGCGACTTCCTCACCAAGGGCGACGTTGCGGGCGACCGCTACGAGGCGCAGACACTCTACCTGCACCCGATCAACTTCGCCGGACCGTACACGATCGAGATCAAGGGCAAGAGCTATCCGGTGCTCGGGGTGCCGTCGCCGGTCGTGCTCGCGGCGATCGATGGCGGCGACGGGTTCCAGGTGACGTTCGGGTTCCCGTCCGAGTCGAGCGGCAACGTCGTGAGCTGGCACCCGGCGTACTTGCACCGGCTCAAGAACGGCGAGTGGAAGGAGATCGACAAGAAGCAGACCTCGCCGGCGAAGTCGCGCAAGCCGTTCGCGCTCAAGGTGGTGGTGGGCAGCTCGGAGATCGGCGCGTACTACGACAACTCGATGTTCCTCAAGACGGCGAAGCCGGCCGCGCTGTTCGGCCAGGTCGGGTTCGCGCACGTCGAGTTCAGCGAGCTCGTGATCTCGGGCCGCGCGCAGACGGCGTGGCTGCAGGGCATGCGCGACGCGGCAACGCAGAAGGCGCGCGCGGCGTTCGACCAGCGCTACAAGGAGAGCGAGCACCTGCCGGAGTGGCTGCTCGCGAACAAGCCGGTGACGGTCAAGGCCAGCGCGAAGCAGCGCGGCTATCCAGGCGAGCGCAAGGCCGAGCAGGAGCACCTGATCACCAAGGTGCGCAAGCTATGGGACGACGACAAGTTCGCGGAAGCGCTCGATGCGGTGAACGCCGTGCCCGTCGGCCAGCTCACCGAGGCAGCGCGCGAGTACCTGCTCGCCGGTAGCTACGAGGGGCTGGGCGACGCCGAGCATGCGCTGCCGCACTGCGAGCGCGTGTGCACGCTCGACCCGCAGTTCCTGGCGACGCGCTCGATGCGCGCCGCGCTGCTCGGCGTGCTCGGGCGGCGCGCCGACGCCGAGAAGGAGTATCGCGATCTGGTCGAGAAGTTCCCGGATCGCGCCGAGATCTATGCCAGCTTCGCACTCACGCTGCTGCGCGCGGGCCGCACCAGCGACGCGAAGGCGGTGATCGAGCAGGCGCTCAATCGAGCCGCCGAGCGCGAGCTGCTGGATTTCATCAAGAGCTTGCTGGTCAAGGCCGAGAAGGGGCCCGAGTGGGCGCGCACATTCGAGTACAAGACCGACCACTATCTCGTGCAATCCGACATCGATCAGCAGGTGTGCGTCGACGCCGCCAAGGTGCTCGAGCAGTCGTACCTCGCGTACGCCGCCTACCTGAAGAAGACCAGCGACGACGAGAAGCAACGCTTCCGCGTCTACCTGTTCTCCGGCAAGACCGGCTACGAATCGTACGCGGCGCGCGTCGCCGGCTCGCTGCCGATGCACACCGCCGGCATGTACAGCCCGGTGCTGAAGCAGCTCCTGATCTGGAACCTGCCCGACCGCGGCGACATGATGCGCACGGTGCAGCACGAGGGTTTCCACCAGTACCTCGATCGCCTGATGGACAGTCCGCCGCGCTGGTTCAACGAAGGACTCGCCGAGTATCACGAGCTCGCGCGCTACAAGGACGGGCGCTGGACCGTCGGCCAGACCAACCCGGACCACATGCGCTTGCTGCAGGGCAAGGAGACGAAGCTCGTGCCGATCGCCGATCTGGTCAAGCTCGACGCCCGCCAGTTCTATGCGAACCCGCGGCTGCACTACGCCGAGAGCTGGGCGCTGGTGCACTTCCTGCAGAACACCACGCCGGCCAACAAGGAGCTGTTCAAGAAGCTGTTCCAGGCGCTGCTCGAGAGCGGCGGGAAGGCGGCGGCGGTGGACCAGGTGCTGAGCGGCGTCGACACCGGCAAGCTCGACCTCGATTTCGCCGCGTACGTGAGGGCGCTGTCGGCCTGAGCAGCGCGGCCGCGCTCACCTTCTCTCGGCAGCGCCGCCGATGCCGAGCCGGCGCACGAGATGGTGCAGGTTGGCGCGGTGCATGCCGAGCTCGCGCGCGGCCGCGGCCCAGTTGCCGCCGTGCCGCTCGACCGTCCTCAGGATCTCGCGCCGGCGGAACGCGTCGACCCGCGCGGCGAGCGGCAGCGCGGGCGTGGTGGCGAGCTCGCGCTCGGCGGCGATCGGCTCGGCCCGCGGCGCGCTCGCGCCCAGGTCGAGATGCTCGGGCTTCACCAGGATCGGTCCGGCGATGTCGTTGTAGGCGCGCGCCGCGCGCAGCACGCCCCGGCTCAGCACGTTCTCCAGCTCGCGCACGTTGCCGGGCCACTCCTGCGCGCTCAGTTGCTCGCGCGCCTCCTCGGTGAGCCGCACGACGCCGAGGCCGAGCCGGCGCCGGCATGCGTCGAGGAAGTGCGCGGCGAGCAGCGGGATGTCAGCGCGGCGCTCGCGCAGCGGCGCTACACGCAGCGGATACACCGCGAGCCGATGGTAGAGATCGGCGCGGAAGCGGCCGGCCTCCACCTCTTGCTCGAGGTTGCGGTTGGTGGCGGCGATGATGCGCACGTCGACGTGGTGCACGCGATGCGGCGCCAACTCGCTGGATCTCGCCCTGCTGCAGCGCGCGCAGCGGCTTGGAACTGCAGGGTGAGCGGCGGCTCGCCCACCTCGTCGAGGAACAGCGTGCCCTGGTCGGCGAGCTCGAACGCCGGTGCGATCGCGGGTCGCGCCGGTGAACGCGCCGGCGACGTGGCCGAACAGCTCGCTCTCGGCGATCGACTCGAGCAGCGCGCAGTTCACCTGCAGCAGCACGGCTCGTCGCGGCGCGCCGAGCTCGTGGATCTGGCGCGCGACCAGCTCCTTGCCAGCTCCGGTCTCGCCCTCGATCAGCACGGTGAAGTCGGACTTCGCCACCAGGCGGATCTCGTCCTGCAGGCGGTGCATGGCGGGGCTCGCGCCGACCAGCGTGCCGCCGCTCGAGATCGAACTGCGCGCTGCAGATCGCGCGACCTGACCGCGATGCTCGGCCTGGCGCTCGAGCGCCTCGATCAACGCCGTGGTGCATCGCCGCGCCGGCGAGCGCCGCGAGCGTGGTCTTCGAGCGCCTCGAACGCGTGCGGGTCGAGCGCGTCGGCGGTGAACGCACCCACCACCTCGCTGCCATCGGTCAGGCGGCAGCCGAGGCGCACGTGGACGTGCGTCACGGCGTGAGGATCGCCGGCGATGAGGCCGTCGAATGGATCAGGCGGGGGCAGTCGGCCGGGAATCGCACCGGCTCGCTGGCGAGGATGCGCTCGAGGCGCGGGTGGGCGCGGCGCGGAAAGCGCTGGGCGAGCGCCTCCTGCACGAGGGCCGTGTGCGGCGAGCGGCTGGCTTACCTCGCCCTTCAGACGCAGCAGGCAGGCGGCGTCGCACGGAATCAACCGGCGCACGGCGAGCAGCAGCCGCGCGTAGCGATCGAGGCGCCGAGCGACGCGGTGGTCGCGTGCTACCTCGAGCAAGGTCTGCAGGACGGGCGTTCGTTGCGGCATGCACAACCTCGTTGTGATCGGCACAACCAAGAACCGTTGTTGATCAAATAACTGACCGCTGAAGTCATTGCAAGTCAAGTACTTGAGCCGTGGCACGAGCAGTGCTCTTGGCCTGCCGGAGGTACCCACATGACCAACGAGCCCATGACCCTCGCGTCGCTGGCCGTTTCCCGACCGGGAGCGACCCGCGTGTTCCTCGAGCACCAGATCGATTTCTGCTGCCATGGCCGACGCACGCTGCAGGAAGCGTGTGCCAGCGCCGGCCTCGATGCCGCGGCCCTGCGGTGCGAGATCGAGGCGCTCGACCGCAAGCCCACCGTGCTCACCGAGCTGCCGAGCCAGCCGCTCGATCAGGTGATCCATCACGTCATCGATCGGTATCCGCGCCTGCGGCTGATCTGCCGGACGTGATCGCGATGGCGCAGAAGGTCGAGCGCGTGCGCCGACAGGCGAGCTGCCCACGGGCTCACCCCGCGTGCTCGAGGCGATGCACGCCGCCGTACTCGACCTCGCGAAGGAAGAACGGATCCTGTTCCCGCTGATCCTCGCCGGCCATGGTGAGAGCGCGGCCGGCCGGATGCAGATGATGGAGTTCGAGCACGAGCCGCACGGCTCGAGCACCTGCGCCAGCTTGACCGGTGCGTTCGTGCCGCCGCCGGAAGCCTGCACCACGTGGCGCGCGCTGTACTTGCGCCTGCGCCAGATGCGCGACGAGCTGATGGAGCACATCCATCTCGAGAACAACGTCGTGTTCCCGCGCGCGCTGCTGAACGACCGGAGGACGTCGCGAACCCTCGCGGTCGAGGTTGGTGGTTCCTGCTGGCGACGCTCGCCCGGCGCGTTCCGCGCTGCTCGGGTTCTTCGGGCGCGAGGTGTACCGGCAGAGCACCGCCGTTCCAGACCGCGTGGTGCTGCCGGACGGCAGCGTGGTGATGACCAGGAAGACTCTGACCGGCCAGCAAGCATGGCAGTCGATCGGCGGGCAGCAGCTCGGCTCGATCTGGGGGCACGGGGCGTACGGGCTCCCGACTGGTCGGCGGACTGGCTGCATCGCGAGGCGAGCGCGCTGCTCGATCGCTGGGCAACGCGAGGAGCGCGCGACTACGGCTCGCTGCCGCGCGAGCGGCAGGCGGCAGGCGCGGCTCACCGACGAGCTGCGCCGCAACACGTTCGATCGGGTGACCGGCGCGGTGACGATCTCGGCCGATCGGCGCGCGGCGATCGCCCAGGTGGCCGCGCACTACGTGCGCTGTTCCGCGGTGATCCAGCGCTCGCCAGCCTGCGCCGAGCCTATGCCATGCCAGAGGTGACGATGCCCGACCCAGCGCGCCGCGCGGCGCCGACGGCTTCTTCTTCTGGACCAGCTGGGCGTGTGCGACCGAGCGGCCGCAGTCGCACGTCACCTACACCAGCAACTGGCCGCACGAGCCGATCGGCAATCGCCCGACTGCCGCGAACGTGATGTGGTCGATCGCCAGCGTGGTGGTGCTCGCCGGCATCGGCGCGCTGGTGTGGTGGAGCGCGTTCCGCAACCGCGAGCCGTTGCTCGTGCCGCCGGCGAGCGATCCGGCGCTCGGCCTGTGCCTGACGCCGTCGATGCGCGCGGTGAAGAAGTACCTGGTGGTGGTCGCACTGCTGTTCCTGGTGCAGGTGATGCTGGGCGCGCTCACCCGCGCACTACACGGTCGAAGGAGCGGGCGGTCTTCGGCATGCCGCTCGGCAAGTGGCTGCCCTACAGCTTGACACGTACCTGGCATCCAGACCGGCATCTTCTGGATCGCCACCGCGTTCCTGGCGGCCGGCCTGTTCCTCGCTCCCGTCGTCGGCGGGCGCGAGCCGCGCTACCAGCGGCTCGGCGTCAACGTGCTGTTCGGCGCGCTCCTGTTCGTGGTGGCGGGCTCGCTCGCCGGCGAAGCGCTGGCGATCCACCAGCGGCTCGACCTGGGCACGGCCTGGCTTGTTCGGCCACCAGGGGTGCGAGTACGTCGATCTCGGTCGCGTGTGGCAGATCGCGCTGTTCCTTGGCCTGGTGCTGTGGCTGGTGCTCATGCTGCGCGGCCTGTGGCCCGCTCTCGCGCGGCGCGACTCCGCGCGCGGCGTGGTGCTGATGTTCACGCTCGCCAGCACCGTTCATTGGCCTGCTGTATGCCGCGGGCTTCCTGTTCTCCTCGCGCACCCACCTCTCCTCGATGCGATGGAGTACTGGCGCTGGTGGGTCGTGCACCTGTGGGTGGAAGGCTTCTTCGAGGTGTTCGCAACCACGGCGCTGGCATTCGTGTTCGTGCGGCTCGGACTGGTGGTGGCAAGCACGCCGGCCAGGCGGTGCTGGCGTCCAGCACGCTGACCTGTTCGCCGGCATCGGGCACTTTCCACCATCTGTATTCAGCGGCACGCCCACGCCGATCATGGCGATCGGCGCGGCGGTGATCAACGCGCTCGAACGATGCCGCTCGTGCTGATCGGCATCGAGGGCGACCACCCGAGACCAGCAAGCAGCAGCGCGCGGCCGCGTGGATGTCTGGTACCGCTGGCCGATCCAGCTGCCTCGTGGCGGTCGCGTTCTGGAACCTCGTGGGTGCGGGACTGTTCGGTTTCCTGATCAATCCGCCCATCGCGCTCTACTACATGCAGGGACTGAACACCACGCCAGTGCACGCGCCCACACGGCGCTGTTCGGCGTGTACGGACTGCTGGCGATCAGGCTCGTGCTCCTGATCGCGCGCTTCCTGGCGCGGCCCAGCGCGTGGGACGAACTGACCGCTCCGAATCGCCTTCTTCGCGCTCAACGTCGGCCTCGCGCTCATGGTCGCGCTCGGCTTGCTGCCAATCGGCATCCTGCAGGCGATCGCCAGCGTCGAGCACGGCCTGTGGTTCGCGCGCGGCGCAGAGTTCTCCCAGGCCCGGCGCTGCAGCTGCTGCGCTGGCTGCGCATAATCGGCGATCTCGTGTTCGTCGCCGGCACGCTGGCGTTCACGTGGTTCGTGATCGGCAGACTGCGGCTTGCCAGCTTCCAGATCGGCATCGCACGCTCGCGCGACGAGCGCCGGCCTCGCCTGGCAGCCGCTCGGGCCTGAGCATGTGCGATCCCCGTCCGGCGCGCGTTGCCGGTGGCGTGCGCGGCGGCGACCCGCGACGGCGCAGCGCCCGATCTGCCATAGAACGTGACAGGGCGGCTCGTGCTCGAGTTCCAGCATGGACCAGCAGCCGGTCGAGAACTACCAGGATCATCGGCGATCTGCAGACCGCGGCGCTGGTCGGCATGGACAGCTCGATCGACTTCCTGTGCCTGCCGCGGTTCGACTCGCCCGCGGTGTTCGCGGCGCTGCTCGACCCCGACCGCGGCGGTCGCTTTCGCATCGCGCCGGTCATGGCGACGCCGCGCCGCAAGCAGCTCTACCTGCCCGATTCCAACGTGCTGCTGTCGCGCTTCCTGGCCGCGGACGGCGTCGCCGAGATCTCGGACTTCATGCCGATCGCACCGCCCGGCAAGCTGCACACGTTGGTCCGGCGCGTCAAGACGGTGCGCGGCGAGGTCGCGTTCCGCATGATCTGCGAGCCGCGCTTCGACTATGCGCGCAGCCGCCATCGCGTCGAGCTCGGCGATGGCGGGGCGCTGTTCATCGCCGCGAACGCGGGCGGCATCACGCTGCGCCTGCGCACCGAGGTGCCGCTGCGCATCGCCGGCGGTGCGGTCGTGGCCGAGTTCACGCTGCGCACCAACCAGAGCCGCGCGTTCGTGCTGGAGCAAGTGGATGGCGATGCGACCGATTCACCGGCGGCCGCCGCGAGCTTCGTCGCCGACGCGTTCAAGCAGACCACCAACTTCTGGCGCGCATGGATCGCGCGCTCCACCTACCAGGGGCGCTGGCGCGAGATCGTCAATCGCTCGGCGCTCACGCTCAAGCTGCTCACCTCGAGCGAGTTCGGCTCGATCGTGGCTGCGCCCACGTTCGGTCTGCCGGAGCATCTGGGCGGCGTGCGCAACTGGGACTATCGCTACACCTGGATCCGCGACGCCTCGTTCACGCTGTACGCGCTGATGCGGCTCGGCTACACCGCCGAGGCCGGCGACTTCATTCGCTGGCTCGGCGCGCGCTGCCAGGACGCGAGCGCGGCCGGCTCGCTGCAGACCGCTTACGGGATCGATGGGCGCCGCGACCTCACCGAGGCGACGCTGCCGCACCTGCGCGGCTACTTCGGCTCGGTGCCGGTGCGCATCGGCAACGGCGCGTACCGGCAGCAGCAGCTCGACATCTACGGCGAGCTGATGGGCGCGGTCTACCTGTACGACCGGTACGGTCAGCCGATCGCCCATGATCTGTGGACGGATCTGACCCGCTTGATGGACTGGGTGTGCGAGCACTGGCGCGAGGACGACGAAGGCATCTGGGAGGTGCGCAGCGGTCGCCAGGCGTTCCTGCACTCGCGCGTCATGTGCTGGGCGGCGCTCGATCGCGCCATCCGGCTGGCGCGGCGGCGCTCGTTCCCGGCGCCGCTCGGCCGCTGGCACGACGTGCGCGACCAGATCTACCAGGACGTGTTCGCCAGCTTCTGGGATGAACGGCGCGCGACGTTCGTGCAGCACCGCGGCGGCTCGAGCCTGGATGCGGCGATGCTGCTCATGCCGCTGGTCAAGTTCCTGTCTCCCCGGGATCCGCGCTGGCTGTCCACGCTGCGCGCCATCGAGCGATCGCTGGTGGATGACTCGCTCGTCTATCGCTATCGCATCGACGATCAGACCACCGACGGGCTGCGCGGCAAGGAGGGCACGTTCAGCATGTGCTCCTTCTGGTACATCGAGTGCCTGGCGCGCGAAGGCGACGTGCAGCAAGCGCGCTTCCTGTTCGAGAAGATGCTGGGCTACGCGAACCATCTGGGCCTGTTCGCCGAGCAGCTCGGCCCGTGCGGGGAGCATCTCGGCAACTTCCCGCAAGCGTTCACGCATGTCGCTCTCATCAGCGCTGCCTGCGCGCTCGACCGCGCGCTCGAAAGCGGCGCGTGACCGGCGGATCAATCGACCGCCACGCCATCGCGTGCCTTGCGTAGCAAGATCGCCAGGATCGGCTGGCGGTCCTTCACGATCTCGACCGTGGCTTGCATGCCGAGGCGAATGTGCCCGCGGCGTTGGCCCTTGTGCAGCTCGAGCGAATCGAGCGCGATGATCGCCCGGTACACGCGGCCGAGCTGATCGTTCCAGGTCGTGTCGGGATCGATGTGCGCGAGCCTGCCCTCGAGGATGCCGTAGTCGCGATAGGGGAACGCGTCGAACTTGAGCCGGGCGGTGGCGCCGGTGCTCGCCGGCAGCGAGCCCGCGTCGCGATCGGGCACCAGCGCCTCCACCACCCAGGCGGCGCCCTCGGGCGCGACCGCGGCGAGGCGGTCGCCCGCCTTCAGGTACTGGCCCGCGGCACACTGCGCCACCGAGGTGATGGTGCCGGCCACCGGCGCCCGCAGCTCGAAGTCGCCGCACAGCGAGCGGCAGTCCTCTTCCTCGAGCGCGAGCCGATCGAGCTCGCCCTCGAGCTCGGCCATTTCCGCGCGGGTTTGCTCGAGCTCGCGCGAGCGGCGCTCGCACGATTCCTTCGCCGCCGTCTCGAGGGTCGGGATCTTGTTCTCGGCGACGCTGAGCTCGACCTCGGCGCCGTTCAGGTCCATGGCCGCCTTGTCGCGATCGGCGAGGGCGATGTCGAGCCGTGCCTTGAGCAAGCGCAGCTCGGCCGCGGTCACCAGGCCGCTCGCGGACAGCTGCTCGCTCGGGTCGTGGTTGGCGCGCGCCTCGACCACGTGCGCCTCCGCCTCGCGCAGTGCGGCGGCCGCACACTCGCGATCGGACCTGGCCTTGGCCAGCGCCAGGCGTGCGCCGTCGAGCTCGAGCGACTGGCGCGTGCTCGCGGCCTGCTCCTCGCGTTCGAGGCTGGTGGCGTCGCGCCGCCGCAGCCGCAGCTGCTCCTTGAGCTCGGCCTGCTTGCTCTCGACCTTGCGCAGCTCGGACTTCGCATCGCGCGCATCGAGGCGAAACAGCACCTCGCCCAGGGCGACGTGCTCGCCCGCGCGCGCCTCGACCTCGAGCAGGCGGCCAGCGAGCGTCGGCTCGATCCAGACCAGGTCGCCCGCCGGTCGCACCACTGCTTGCGGCACGGTGACGATCTCCTCGATGGTGGCGAAGCGCGCGAGCACGATCGCGCTCGCCAGGCCGATCGCACACACGACGATCGAGCAGCCGAGCCAGCGCGGCGGCCGGCGCAGCATCACGTCGGCGGCCTCGTCGCTCAGCCGGTACTCGAGCTCCGTGTCTGCCATGAGGCTGCTCCACTCACCGCTCGCCGGTCGAGCGCATGGCCGGCAGAGCTGCTGTCACCAGGGCCTCGGCCCCCGGCAGCTGGCGCGCCCACATCGCCGAGTAACGACCACGGCGCGCGATCAACTGGTCGTGCGCGCCTTCCTCGACCACGCGCCCGTCGTGCAGCACGAAGATCCGGTCCGCGCGCCTGAGCGTCGACAGGCGGTGCGCGATCAGGATGGTGGTGCGCTGGCCGCGGATCTCGTTCAGCATGGCCTGGATCGCCTGCTCGTTCTCCGAGTCCAGGCTGGAGGTGGCCTCGTCGAGGATCAACACCGCCGGGTCGCACAGGAGCGCGCGAGCAATGGCCACCCGCTGCCGCTGGCCGCCGGAGAGGTCGGCAGCGCGCTCGCCGACCAGCGTCTCGAACCGCTCCGGCAAGCGGGCGATGAAATCGTGGGCGCGCGCCAGCCGGGCGGCCTGCGCGATCTGCTCGAGCGAGGTCGCGGGTCGGGCGAGCGCGATGTTCTCGCGCACCTTGCCGCGGAACAGGTAGGTCTCCTGCGGCACGATGCTGACCACACGCCGCAGCGTGCGCAGGTCCCAGTCGCGCAGGTCGATGCCATCGAGCAGGATGCGGCCCGCGGTCGGGTCGTCGAAGCGCACCAGCAGGTTGGCGAGCGTGGTCTTGCCCGATCCCGACTCGCCGACCAGGGCGACCGTGGCGCCGGCGGGAATCTGCAGCCGCAGCTGCTTCAGCACCGGTTCGCGCTGGCCGTAGGCGAACGTCACGTCGTCGATCGAGAACGCGCCGCGCACCACCGCCGGACAGAACGTGCGGCGTCCGGGCGCGTCCTCGCCAGGCACCTCGAGGATCTCGAACACGCGATCGGCGGCCACCGACGCCTCCTCTGCCTCGACGCTGATCTCGGCCAGGCGCTCCATCGGGCCGAGCAGGAACGCGAGCAGCGTGTCGAAGAACATGAGCTGCCCGAGCGACAGGTGGCCGGCGATCACCTCGTGTGCTCCATACCACAGCACCGTCAAGCTGGCCGCGGCAGCGAGCAGCAGGCCGCACGACTGCATCACGGCTTCGAGCAGCGAGCGCTTGAGCTCGGCCCGGGTCATCTTCACGAACGCGGTTTCACCCTGGCGTCGCGCCCAGCTCTCGGCGCCCAGCGCCTTCAGCGTGCCGATGCCGGCCAGGGTCTCCACCAGGTGCGCCTGCACCTGCGACAGCGCATCGCGCAGCTGCCGCTCGGTCCTGCGCACCGGGCCGTTCAATGCGTGAATCACGGCGATGAACACCGGCACGAATGCGAACACCACCATGGCAAGGCGCGCGTGGTAGGCGAACAGGACCGCTGCCGCCAGCAGGAACATCATGCCGTCGAGCGCGACCGCGAGCGTGGTGCCCTGCAGCAGCGAGCGCAGCTTCTGCGCGTCATCGAGGCGCGCGACGATCTCGCCGACCCGATGGCCGCGGAAGAACCGCAGCGGCAGCCCGAGCAGGTGGCGGTGATAGTCGACGAACAGCTCGAGATCGATCTTCTGTGCCAGATGCACGAGCAGGTACTGGCGCAGCAGCATGAACACCGATCGCAGCGCGATCACGAGCACCATGCCGATGCCGAGAACGCGCAGCAGCGAGCCGCTGCTGTAGACCACCACGCGATCGACGATCACCTGGACGAACCACGACGCGCCCAGCGCGAGCGCTGCGCTCAGCATCGCGCACAGCATGGCCTCGGCCAGCAGCGGCAGATGCGGGCGGACCAGCGCCCACAGGCGCGCGGCACGTGCCGGCCCGCGCCGCTCCGGGCGGTGTGCGGTGGGCACGATCACGAGCAGCGCGCCGCCCGGATCCTGCTCGCCGGCGACCGATGGCGGGCAGCGCCAGCGGCGCACGAACTCGGCGCGCGACCAGGTGGCGAGACCGCAGCCGGGATCGAGCACCACGGCGTGCTTGCGCGTCACGCGGTACAGGAGGACGAAGTGGGCGTAGCCGGCATCGGTCAGCACCGGCACGATCACCGGCAGCGCGATGTCGCGCGCGATCAGGTTCTCCCAGTGCGCGCGCACTCCGGTTGCGCGAAAGCCGAGCTCCTCGGCGGCGAGCGCGAGCCCGTACAGCGTGGTCCCCGACAGGTCGGTGCCTGCGAGCTCACGGATGTGCGCGAGCGGTGCGCTCACGCCGAAGTAACGTGCGGCAGCGGCCAGCACCGCCGGCCCGCAGTCGGTTTCATCGTGCTGGAGGATGACTGGTTTCCTGCGCCACATCGACGCTCGCCTGGCTGGCTGGCATGGATCCATCCTGTGCTGCGCGGGGTGAGAGCGCGCTCGATGCGAGCCACCTACCTCGATGCGGCATCGCCTCGGCCGTCGGGGCCGCGCCGACATTCGCATCACCGGCGCATCACCGGCTGTGATCGCGCCGCCGGCTCACCGTCGGCGCGATCACAGCCGATGTCAGCTCACACTCGGCTCTTGACCGAGCGGTTGCGGGAAGGTGGGGACTTCGGCAGCGAGTGCATGCCCGGGTTGGTGTCCCGGATGCCAGCTGCGCCACCCGTCAGGCTCTTCAGCTCGTCGATCGCGAGCCGACGCACTTGCTTCTTGTCAGTCGAGATGTTTCTAGCATTCATCGTTGATCTCCTTGATTCATGGCTCGGATGACCGAGCGGAGATCGAGTCGGCAAACGCTGGGCCAAGCCCGCATCAGGGGCGCGCTCCGGAGCTGGTGCGCGACGACGTGTAAAGACGACCTTTGCCGCCGGCAGCGCGGTCATGATTGCTTGCGCGCGGCGCGGTGCGTGAACAATTTTCACGCCGGTCATGCGGCCGCACGCGTCACGGCTCCGCCAGCCGATCGAGCGGCGTGCGCGCAACGTACGGCACGAACCCGTGCTCCCTGCTGATGCGCCGCGCGGTCGCCGCATTGCTCGACTCGAGCGCGTAGTCGAGCGTGAAGATCGGCAAGCCGTGCGCTTTCGAGCGCAGCAGTTGCTCGAGCAAGGCTTGCGAGTGCGTGGCGATGTCGCCGGCACGCGCATCGTCCCACGCCGCGTCCGCCTCGCCGCGGAACGACAGATCTTCCTGGGCCAGGCCATCGATCGTGTCGAGCAGCTGCGGCGCGCGCTCCACCAGGAACGCCGCGTTCTGCGCGATGATCGAGAACTCCGGCCGGCGCGTGCGCGCGTAGTCGCGCACGCGCTCGATCAGCGTGACCATCGCGTCCGCGGGATCGACGCCGTCGGCGGCGGCCGCCTCCGCCACCACCGGGTTCGAGTAACCCAGCACCCAGTCGAGGTATGCGCCGTCGAAACCGTCGGCGAGGATCTGGTCGAGCAACGCATTCGGATGACCCATGAGGATCGCCCGCCAGCCCTGGTGCCAGTACGCCACGGGGTAGTTGCCCGGCCAGCCCTCGGGGTCGGTGGTGAGGAGGAAAGCCGGCGAGCCGCGCGCACCGTCGTGCGGCGCCTGCCAGTCGGGCTGCCAGTAGCCGCGGTAGTCCTCCGCCTGGCCGACGTTCAGGTAGGCGAAGCACAGGCGCTGCCCGCCGTTCTGCAGCCGGCGCACGATCGTACGCGTGGGGAACGTCGTCTGGCCGCGGATCGATCGCGTTGGCTCGATCACGAGCAGGCTCGCCGGCGCGCGCGCGAGCGCGTCGATCGCCGCGTCGCTGCCGAGACCTTGCAGCTGGATCGCCCACGATCGCACCGCTGCCAGGCGACTGGTGACGCGATCCGGCGTCTGGCAGGCGAGCGCGAGGATCGCGAAGCCGGACAAGAGTCCGCAACGGCGACGGATGCAGCCCATCGATATGGCCCTCGTTCCACTAGGATTGTGACACGGTTGACCGTCCCGCGAACGAGGTTTCTCCACACTGCTCGACCGCGGCAACGCCGGCATCATCGATCGCGTCCTGCCCGCCGATCACCGCCAGCGGTGCGAGATCGCAAAGCGCGCCTCGACATCGACCACAGCGCGCGCGCTCGCATCCCGCTTCCTGATTCCCGCCCTCACGTGCCGTTCCCGGTCATCCGAAGAGGGACATCGGCACGCGCGGCGCGTGCCGATGCGTGCTCGGGAACCGGACAGCGGGAAGGAGCGGTGAAGCGTGCAGGCGTCGACTTGGCTTCTCGGCCTGACTCTGCTGCAGGGCGACGATCAACCGCCCGGCCTGCAGGAGAGGCGGCACGTGCTCGCGCTGTTCGACGGCCATCGCCGCAACTACTACCGCGAAGACATCATCCAGGAGCTGCTCGAGACGCCGCTCAACTACCTCGGCATGGTGGTGGACCGACACGACGTGCGCAGCGGGCCGCCCGACGAGGCGCACGTCGAGAACGCGCGCGCGGTGCTCACCTACTTCACCGACGTGCGCGAGGCGGCGCCGCCGTGGCTGTGCGATTGGCTGGCGAGCGAGGTGCCGCAGCACGGGTTGCGCGTGGTGCATGTCGGCGACCTCGATCCGCTGCTCAAGCCGCATGGCAACGACGAGGACGCGAGCTTCGTCACGGCCTGGCTGGCACAGCTCGGGCTCGAGTACGACGGCAACTTCGTGCCCGGGCCGATCGGCGTCGACGTGCAGTTCCGCGACCAGAGCGAGTGTGCGTTCGAGGCCGACCCGCGCGCGCACGCCGCGCACTTCGGTCCGCGCAGCGTGAGCGCGCACAACCGCGTGTGGGTGACCACCACCACGCCGCTCTTGCCCGGCGATCGGCGCACGCCGGTGGTGACCGGGCCGTGGGGCGGGATCGCGCTCGACCCGTTCTTCATGCGCAAGGGCACGGCGGCGGAGGATCGCCGCTGGTTCGTCGATCCGATCGCGTTCTTCCGCGAAGCGCTCGGGCTCGCCGGCATGCCGACGCCGCAGCCGGCAATGCTGAACGGCCGGCGCATGTTCTTCGCCTACGTCGACGGCGACGGATTCGAGAGCCTCTCGACCGTGCGGCCCGGCGCGACCGCCGCCGAGGTGCTGCGCGACTGCGTGCTGACGAAGTACCAGCTGCCATTCACCGTGAGCGTGATCATCCGCAGCCTCACCGACGACTACCTGGCGCCGCAGGTCACCCCGGGCATGCGCATCGCGCACGACATCTTGAACCTGCACAACGTCGAGGCTGGCAGCCACGGCGTGCTGCATCCACTCGACTGGCAGCTGACGCCATCTTCGAGCGTGCGGATGAGCGAGGTGGTGGCGTATCCGGAGATGAAGAACTACACGTACAGTCCGGTCAACGAGGTGCGCGAGTCGGTGCGCTTCATCAACGAGCGGTTGCTCGAGCCCGGGCGCACCTGCGCCATCATGCAGTGGACCGGCATGGCGAATCCACCGCTTGCAGCGGTGCGGGAAGCCGCGCGGCTCGGCTGCAGCAACCTGAACGGCGGCGAGTTCCGGTTCGATGTGCTGATCCGCTCGATGGGCTACGTGACGCCGTGGGCGCGCACGCTGCCGGGCGCGATCCAGGTGTATGCGCCAGCCGCCAACGAGAACAGCTTCCAGGGGTTCTTCGACGCGGTGCCATCCGCGTTCCGGCACATCGATGCCACCATCGCCAACACCGGTGCGCCGCGCGTGCTCAAGCCCGCGGGCATCTACATCCACTACTACAGCGCGGAGCGCCCGGCGCGACTGCAGAGCGTGCAGGAGCTGATCGATCGCTGGGCGCTGCACGAGCCCACCGCGCCGGTGTTCGCGTCGCGTTACGCACGTGCGGTGTGCTCGGCCTTCACCGCCGAGGTCGAGCGTTGCCAGGACGGCTTCCTGCTGCGCCGCTTCGGCGACTGCCGCACGGTACGGCTGGACGGCGAGGTGCGCGCGGTCGACTGGCGGCGGAGCCGCGGCCTCCTCGGCAGCTGCCAGAAAGACGGCGCGCTGTACGTGCACCTCGCCGCGAGCGACGCCGACCTGTTCCTCACCGGCGAGCCGGTGCTGCAGCCGCACGTCGAGGAATGCAATCACGAGCTGTTCGATGCCACGCTCGCACCGGGCCGCATCCGGGTCACGTCGCGCGCACTGTGCAGGCGCGAGATCCGCTTCGCTGGATTCGCCGCCGGCGCCCGTGTGCGGCTCACCATCGACGGCGAGGCCAGCCTCGTCAATGCCGGCGCCGACGGCCGCGTGACCGTGTCGCTAGGCGCGGGCGAATCGACCGTGGAGCTGAGCAGCCTCTGATGTTCACCAGCGGTCGCTTCCTGATGTTCGCGCTCATCGGCGCCGCGGCGATCGCGCTGCTCGCCTCGCTCGCCGTGCCGGTGCTCGACAGCTCGCTGATCGACTCGCGCACCGGCGAGCGCGTCGCCTCGGTCCGCACCGATCCGGTGGGCGAG
>JAXMBY010000068.1:0-31139 GCA_046349655.1 Planctomycetota bacterium | reverse complement strand
GTGCGAGCGAGGCATCGCTGCCGAGGATGCTGTTGCGATCCACCGCAAACGGGAACTCGAGGCGGATGAACTGGTTCTGTCCCTTGACCACGGCGGCCGGGAACGGCGGCGGCGCCAGCGTCGGATCGCCGTTGGCGGCATTCGCCTCCTCGGGCGTCATCGAATAGGTGCCGCCGGTGCCCTTGAGCGGCACCACTGGATCGTCGAGGCCGCCACGGAAGGCGTGGCCGCCGCCACTGCCGCCGCCGCCGCAAGACATCAGCAGGGCGGCGCCCGCGCAGGCGGCGAGCGCAATGCGACCCTGTTCGCTGAGAAACCTCATGACCACGTCTCCAAACGACCACGTCTCCGAACAGTGGAGCGACGCGTGAGAACGCAACCGACATGCCACCGCTGTGGCGATGGGCCGACAGCGAATGCGCGAGGCGCGCAGCGACGTGCGCGGCAGTGTCCTTTGCCAGCACACCGCGCGGAGCGCGCAGTGCCGTTCGCTTCCGCTCAAGCGAGACGGCAAGAAACTGACAGCGGCCGAGAGACCCCGCCACGCCGATCGGGGTGCGAGCTGGACGTAACCTGTCGCCATGGGGAGCGTCGGTTCTCCTGCATGGCGATCGCAATCGTTACCGGCTACCGCCGGCATGAGCCCGAGAAGACCGTCTCTACCACGTGGTGCGCGAGCACCTGCATGCGTTCCTCGCGGGTCGCGCAGGGCACGGTGGACTGCCGCGCTTCGTCGAGCGCGAGTTCGAGGCGTTCCTCTTGCGGCTCTCCGTCCTTCCACTTGCTCGCGGTGCGAGTTTCGGCGCACGGGCGCCGACGATTCGCCATCGGCAAAATCCATGGAACACATGCTGAATCCCGCGCTCTATTGAGGACTCTCGATCCAACGGCGTTCGTCGAGAGGCCCGTTGCTTGGGAAGACCGTCCCGATCTGATGGGCACGCTTCTTGTGCGTCTCACAGGGTCTTGCAATGCGAGCACCTGGTTTCACGACAGCTCGCCGTCATGGCGATGCGACGCAAGCTGCCGCGACACGGGTACGGAGGCACATCATGAGGCGAGAACTCTTGATAGGCGCGGCGTTGCTGATCACGCTCACCTGCAGCGCACACGCGCAGTCGTTGCTCTACAAGCTCTGCGGGGACGATTCGGGTGATGGGTTCGGTAGTGCCGTCAGTGGCGCCGGTGATGTCAACCGCGACGGTTATCCAGACCTCGTGGTCGGCGCGCCGGACCGGGGGCCGAATCCATATCCAGGTGCTGCGTTCGTCTACTCGGGTCGCGATGGGACGCTTCTCTACCTGTTCGAGGGAAGGCCTGGGTCCTATGACGGCCTCGGGACATCGGTCGGTGCCGCGGGTGATGTCAATGGTGATGGCTGGGCGGACATCATTGTTGGTGCCGCCGACTACTACGTGACGGGAGCGGGTAATGTCGGGCGAGCCGTTGTCTACTCCGGGCGCGACGGCTCCGAACTGCTCAGTATGGTGGGAACTCACCACCAGGACGGCTGCGGTTGGGCGGTCAGTGGCATCGGTGATCTGACCGGCGATGGGCACGATGACGTCATCGTGGGAGCTCCTTGGACCGACGACCACGGGATCGATTCCGGAAGCGCGTTCGTTCTCTCCGGTACCGACGGATCGGTTCTATTCACAGTCAGGGGCAATTCGGCTGGCGAAATGTGTGGCATGTCGGTCTATGGTGCAGGTGATGTGAACGGTGACGGTCGCCCGGATTTCATCGTGGGCATGCCTGGAGGAGACCGTGCGGTCGTGTATTCTGGCGGCGACGAGTCAGTACTATTTGAGTTCCATGGTGATCGGCCGGGCGAGTTCGGCTGGTCAGTGAGCGGCGCTGGAGACATCAATGCCGACGACTTTGCCGATGTGATCGTCGGCGCCCCAGGAGCGAGCATGGCGCGCGTGTACTCGGGCAGGGACGGGACAGTCTTGCACAGCATCTATGGCCCCGGCGGCGGGAGTTGGGGCTATTCGGTCTCAGGCATCGGCAGGATCGATGGCGATGCCTTCGATGACTTCGCCCTTGGAAATTCCGTGGGTCCCTATGTCTATGTCTTCTCCGGACGAACCGGAAACCTGATCTACGCCGTCGATGGCGAACGGTCAGTCAGCGGCGCCGGTGATATCGATCAGGACGGCTTCGGCGACTTCATTTTCGGCGGCACCGGCTGCTCTCCCTCCGGCGCAGCCTATGTCTATTCGGGTGTCGTGCATGCCGCATGGAGCAACTATGGTGCTGGTAGGCCAGGTAGCAATGGCATTCCTTCGTTGACTCCGAACGCCGACCCCAAGTTGTGCACGGAGATTGTCCTCAGCGTAGGCAATTCGCGGGGATCGGCGACCCCTGCAGTCATGCTCGTGGGCCCGAGCGAGACGGAGGTACCGACCATATACGGAGGCGAACTCCTCGTTCTCTTCAGTGTCGTGTTTCCCCTTTCGTTGCCGTCTCCCGGCGCGGCGCTACCGGTCACGCTTCCGTGTGACAGCGCCCTCGTCGGCGCCTCGGGGTACTTGCAAGTTCTCGAGGTAGACCCAGGTGCGAGCAAGGGGGTGTCGTTCACGGCCGGTCTGAAGCTCCTGTTGGGCCGGTGACTCCTGGTGTGACAAGCGGTTTCGGCCGCTGGCCGTTGCTGCGCTGGAATGCTGCGAGGGAATCCGCGCGTTTTTTGGGCCCGCGTACCTCCCCATCTGGATCATGGAGCAGGTCGCAGCTCGGTCCCTTGCGCGAGCACCGGGCTGCCGGCCGATCCGGTTCCCGTGTCAGTACTGGAGGTTGGCGAAGGCGTTCGTGCTGCTGAAGCTGCCGTTGCCGGTCACATTCACGACCTGGCCGACAGCGTTCCCTGCCACGATGTCGAAGTTGGTGGTGTTGGCACTCACGGTGTTGCCGAACACCATGTTGCCCGCGCTGTCGACGTCGATCCCGCGGGGGTTGCCAGTCACGTTGTTGCCATCCAGCCGGGCGCGTGCGAGGGACGTCACGTGCAGTCCCGCCTGGAAGTTGCCGCTGACCTCGTTGCCGGTCCACTTGCCGCCGCCGCCGCGGATCCCGTCGAGCGTGTTGCCGCTCGCCGCGCATTGGCTGATCAGGCTGTTGTAGGCCTCGATGCCGTTAGCGAAGTTCCCCAGGGCAGTGCAGCCGCTGATGGTGCTCGCGCTGTTGCAGTAGATGCCGTTGCCGGAGTTGCCCTGCATGTAGCAATTGGCGATGGTGGCGGCCCCGCCGCCGACGTAGATGCCCGCTCCCAGGTTAGCGTCCGCATTGGTGTTCCGGATCGTTGGTCCGGACGATCCCACGAACACGCCGATCTGGTTCGCCGTGCTGGAGCAGTCGCTCACCACCGTGTCACCGCCGGTCGAGATCCCATAGCGGCCGTTCTGCTTCGCCGTGCAACCGATCAGCACGCCGAGCGCGTCGATCCCGTCCAGCTCGTTGTTCTGCGACGTGCAGTGGATGATCGAGCATGCGGGAAATGCTCTGATGCCGGTCTGGCCGTTGGCGAGCGCGACGCAATCCTCGATCAGGGTCGACTCGATGCCCGAGATCCCCACCAGCGCGTTCGCCTCGGCCATGCAGCGCTGGATCTTGTGCGACGCGCCGCCCCTCAATCCGGCCGCGCCGTTGCCGTGTGCACGCAAGCCATCGAAGGTGGTCGTGGTGGCCGTGAACGTATCAACGCCCGATCCGCCAAAGCCTTGCACGCACCCATTGCGGACTTCGAGGGAGCGGCGCGCTCCGTTCACGTGGATGCCATCGAGGCTGCCTGGAACACCGTGCAAGGTGAAGCCGTTCAAGTCGATGGTCACCTGGTCCGCCGCGATGGTGATGCCGTGGCTGCCGGCGATGCCGGTGAGATCCGAACGCAGGTAGTACGAGCCCGAACGACTGATGGTGAAGGGCAACGACGGGATGGGAATGCGCGGGTCCGGCGGGTTCTTGGTCTGCGGCATCGCGCTCGGCGCCAGCCATGCGCCAACGACGAGAACGGCCGCAAGCATCTGGTTCGATTTCGACTGTGACACGGTTCTCCTCCAAGAGTGAGTTTCATGGGTCATCGCCTACCGCGTCACCGGCGCCGCGGTCGGGCATCTCAAGCCGCGCGCCGGCAGCGACGCCGCAATCAAAATCTAGCAAGCGACATCCGTTCGCTGTTCAAGCACCGGCAGTGCCGTTCGCTTCCGCTCAAGCGAGACGGCAAGAAATGAGCGGCGCTGGCGGCGCGCGCGCGTGCCATCAGTCGCCGGCGCTGCTGCGCGGCTTCGCGGTCTTCACGTAGCGGTCGAACCACGAGATCATCTCGTAGATCGTGTGCTCGACGGACTCGCGCGCCACGTACGCGTGTGACTCGAGCGGCAGCATCACCAGCCGCGCCGTGCCGCCGTTGCCGCGCACCGCCTCGTACAGGCGTTCCGATTGCATCGGCACCGTGCCGGGATTGGCGTCTCGCTCGCCGTGAATGAGCAGCAGCGGCGCCTTGATCTTGTCGGCACGGAACAGCGGCGACACCTTCAGATACGTGTCGGTCGCCTCCCACAGCGTGCGGTGCTCGGTCTGGAAGCCGAACGCCGTGAGCGTCTTGTTGTGCGCGCCGCTGCGCGCGATGCCGGCGCGGAACAGGTCGCAGTGAGCGAGCAGGTCCGCGGCCATCAATGCGCCATGGCTGTGGCCGATCACGCCGACCCGCTCGGGATCGGTGACGCCCATCTCGACCGCCTTCTCGATCGCGGCGCGCGAGTTCGCCACCAGCTGTTCGACGAACGTGTCGTAGACGCTCGCGGGCGGCCCGACGCACGGCATGGTCGGTTCGAGCACCGCGTAGCCGGCGAGCAGGAAGAACAGATGCGAAGCCCCGGTGATCGTCGTGAAGCGCTGTTCCGAGCCCAGCACCTGGCTGGCGAGCGTGGGATCGCTGTGCTCGAGCGGGTAGGCATAGAGCACCGTCGGCAGGCGCGTGCCTTGCTGATGGCCTGGCGGCAGGTACACGTTCATCGAGATCTGCACGCCGTCGGCGCGCGCGTGCTTCACGAGCCGCTTGTCGATGCCGCGCAGCGCCGGTGCGGGATCGGCAAAGCTGGTGACCGCGCGCGGCGTCGAGTGGCGCACCGCCTCGCCTTCCGCGGCGCCGGCGACGGCGGCATCGATCGTTCGCACGAAGTAGTTCGGCGGCTCGCGCGGCGACTCGCGCACGGTGATGAACTGCGTTCCGTCGCCCAGCACCGCCGCCACGGACTCGTAGCTCTCACGGTCGCACCGGAACCAGCGTTCGGTGGTGAGCGTCTTCAGATCCAGCCGATCCAGGAACGGGCGATCACCCTCGGGCGAGGCGCCGTTGCCGGCGAGCAAGATCGCATCGCCGATCTGCTGCACCACGCTCTGGCCGTTGCGCAGGGTGATGAGCAGCGGGTTGCCCGGATCCTTGTAGCGCTCGCTCGCACTGCGATCCCACACCAGGCGGAGCGACGCGCCCGGATCCTTGGTATCGATGAGGAACGTGCGGCGCCAGCGGCGGTCGCGATCCAGCTCGTTCACGAGCGCCATGGTACGGCCGGCCAACCACTGCACACCGGTGCAGCGGTGCTCGGTCCGGCACAGCTCGACCGCGCCGCTCAGGAACGGCGCCGCCTGCACCAGCACGCGATCGCGGTGCGGCACCTGATTCTTCGGGTCGCCGCCGTCCAGCGCCTCGAGCCACAGGAGCGTCGCCGGCTCGGTCGGGCACCAGGTGCACGCGCGCGGGCCGGTCGGCACGCCGTCGATCGGCACCTGATCGGCGAGCGGGATGCGGGCGAGCGTGTACCGCGGCTCGCCTGCGAGCGAGATGACCTCGAGGTCGACCGGAAACCGATTCTCCGCGTGCAGGTGCGAGAACGGCCGGTGCACGCGCTCGACCAGGATCAGCTCGCCGCTGGGGGATGGTTGCACGCGGCGATACAGCGCCGGCGCGGCGAACGGATGAACCGCACCGGTCACCGCGTCCACGAGGGCGAGCTGCGAGGTGGCGTAGGACTCGAACAGCTCCTCGTCGTCGGCGCTCTTCAAGACGTCGCGTGCCTCGTAGGTGCTGGAAGCCGACTTGCCCTTGGTCTCCTCTATGTTCGGCCCGCGCGGCACCGGCGAGCGCGGCGCCGGCGCGCGGCGCTGGTCGGGCACGAGCTTCACCAGCAAGGTGTGCTGGTCGGCGAGCCAATCCACCGCGGCGCCGAGCACGTCGTTCAGGTGCACACCCGCGACCCGCTGCGTCTTGCCGGTGGCGGTCTCGGCGAGCCACAGCTCGAGGCCATCCTCGACGAGGTTGGAGAAGGCGAAGCGCGCGCCGTCGGCGCTGAACGACAGCAGCATCACCCGCGGCGCCGGCGGCAGGGGCAGCACGATCTCGCTGCCGTCGGCGATGCGCTTCAGCTTGAGCAAGGTGGCATAGGGCCGCCAGTCCATGTTGCCGATGCTGCCGAGCGCATTGGTCTTCGGGTTGATGCGCAACCCGGCCAGCGGCACGAGCTCCTGCGCCAGATCGGCGATCGGCGGATAGCGCTCCATCTGCGAGAGGAGCAACAGGTCGCGGGTCGGGCTGAGCGACACCATGGGCGGCGGCGGCGCGCGCAGCACCGCGAGGATCGCCGGCGACGGTTGCTGGTAGAACGGCTCGGTCTCCTGCGCGGCAACCGTTCGCGCGAACACCGCGATCATCACGAGCAATGAGCAGCGCATGGAAAGCTCCCGAGGATGCCCGGACGTGTGCTGGCGGTTGTCGGCCGCGGGTGAGGGTAGACGCCAGCGCGCACGCTGACAAGGGCCAGCGCGATCCCCTCGGCCACGAAGCGCCGCGGCGCTCGGCATCGCGCCGAGCGCCGCACGCTCGCGAATCGGGTCCGGACCGCTGCGCTACACGCTGCCCGAGCCGGTCACGCCATCGCTGCGGCATGCGGCGGCGATCTTGGGGAACAGCCAGTTGCCCCAGAAGCCGTTCAGCACCGCGTCCGGCATGCGCTCGCCGATCCAGCGCGCGGGCTTGCTGGTCAGCAGCTTGATCAGCAGGTCGGGGGCGTAGCGGCGCGCGCGGTGCTTGAGCAGGAACACGTGCGTCAGATAGCTGTGCCGCACGCGCGACAGCACGTTGAACACCTGGTGGAAGGTGTTGTCGTCCTTGCTGATCACACCGTCCGCGAGCGCCTTGTTGTAGAGGGTCGTGCCCGGATAGTAGGTGAGTGTGAAGATGTTGAACGTCACCCACTTCGGGATCTGCATCGAGAAGTTGATCGACTCGAGCACGTCCTCCTCTTTCTCCCACGGGTTGTCGATGATCCAGTCGCACGACACGCGGAAGTAGTGCTGCTTGCGGTACTTCTCGAGCAGCTCGAGCGACTTCAAGATCTTGGTCTTGGACAGGAACCGGTGGTAGATCTCGCGGTTCAGCCGGTCCGAGCCGCTCTGGATGCCGATCTGGATCATCACCAGGCCGTTCTCGAGCAACAGCTTCAGCTTGTCCTCGGTGATCGAGGCCGGGATCGCGCTGCAGCCGAACGGCAGGTTGATCTCCTTCTTGTACAGCTCCATCATCTTCTCGAGCTCGGCATACTTGCGCGCGAAGAAGTCGTCGTCCGAGAAGCCCACGGTCTTGAAGAACGGGAAGCGAGCGATCGCCTGCTTCACCTCGTCGATGGTGGCCTCGGGCGAGCGGTAGCGCAGCTTGCGATCGTCGTAGGTGTTGACCAGCTGCGATTGATAGCAGTACGTGCACACGAACGGACAGCCGCGCGTGGTGAGCGCGAAGTAGCTCGGGCTGCTGTGATAGTAGACCGTGTGGAACTTCTCGAGCAGCTGGTCGGTGAGCGGCACGACCCGACCGTGATCGAGGATGTAATGCGTGCTCACCTCGTAGTCGGGATGCGGGTTGTCGTCGAGGGTGCGATTGAGCGGCAGCAGCGGATTCTCGATGAAGCCCTGACCGTCGGCACGCTTGAACACGGTGGGCGTCGCGTGGATGTCCTCGCCGGCTTCCCAGCGACGAACTCGACCACGGCTTCCTCGGACTCGCCGCGGCGTGCATGGTGATCGCGAGTACTTCAACTGTCGTGCGGCAGGGCCGTGACGTGCGCCGCCCCACATCCGGCACACGTAGGTGACCTTGAGGAACCGCGTCACCTCGCGCGCACGATCCTCGTAGCACGGTGACGACACCAGACATGTCGCGATCGGCGAGAGCTTCGCCCGCAGGCCCTCGTCGATGTGGCTGATCGGCTCGGTACCGTAGTACGCGCCCCCCCCGGGGGGGGGGGGGGGGGGGGGGGGGGGGGGAGGAGCACATATTCACGTCGTGCCCGGCGCGCTTCCAGCACCGCCGAGATGATGCCGATCCTTCGCCAGAAGTTGGCCTCATCGCAGAAACTGAAGATCGCCTGACCAGCTGGCGTTCCTCACCAGCAGGCGCTTCTTCCACGCCTCGATCTCTTTCACCGAGATCGAAGACTGTTGCCAACTCGACTGGTGGTTGGCCATCGACCTTGCCGCGCAGCGCGTTGACGGCCGCTGGATCCTCGAATTCGACTCTTCCAGGGACGATCAAGCTCGCCGCACTGGGGGTCGCCGATCATGCCGATGGCCTTGAAGCACCCGGATGCGGCGATCTGCGTCCTTCACCTTCTCGCTCAGCTCGCCCTCGACCAGCTTGTGCGCCTCCAGCCCTTCGGCTTGTGCAGCGCTTGCCGACAGCTCTGCTTCACCTTGTCGGCACTTCACCAGCGCCTCGTGAGAACCAGCAAACCATCAGCTCTGTTGCGGTCGGCCAGCGCAGCGCCGCGGCGGCTTCTCCGGATCGGCGTCGTTCAACGATTGCTTGAACAGCTCGATCAGCTCCGGATCGCCGTCTGCAGCAGGTCGGCGTGACCGAGCAGCTTGCGCACGGCGAACACGCCGCCGGCGCTGGATCGGCGAGCAGGCCCTTCACGAACGCGACGTCGTCTTGCCGAGCGGCTTGTCGAGGATCAGGGCGAAAGTGCGCGCCTCCTGCGCTTGTGCTTCTCATTGCCTTCTGCACCACTGCCGGCACCACGCCGCGGCCGAGCTTCCGCGATCTCGGCTTTCCTGGCGTCGCGGTCGGCCTGGTTCCTGGTCTTGAGCGCCTCGAGCAGGCGCTCGAGCTTCTGGCCGTCCATTGCCGTGAGCTTGGGAAAGTCGGCACGAACGGCCGTGCCAGCCGCTGCAACTCGCGCCCTGGCAAGCCCCAGGAACGAGAACAGGACGGCGAGCAGCAAGCTCAGAGACCGGCTTGACGCAAGCGATGGCGCCAAGATTCCTCCAAGGGACGAGGGCACGTGACGGGTCGATCCCGACCTGGCGTTTGATTTGCTCTGGCCGCTCCCCGCCAGAGGTGAGGAAGAATAGCGCCACGATCGGGGACCGTCCAGACCGTCCCCCTCTTACCGGGCGGTAGCGACTTCGCCGAAGCGGGTGCTTCTCGGATCGGTCTTCTTGCTGTTCCTTTTTTGGACGCTCGCGCCAGACGTCCTCGTCTACCTCGAGTCCATCGTGCACGAGGGCCGCCTGGATCTGAAGCCGTACCATGGGCTTCTGACCGAGGCGCGCCACTGGGGCTTGCTCTGGCACACGGTCGTGGCGAGCGGCGGGGCGGTGCTGCTCGCGCTCGTCCTGGGGGTGCCGCTCGCGTTCCTGGTCACCCGGACCGACCTCCCCGGCCGCCGGGCGCTCGAGCTCCTGTCGTTGTTTCCCCTGATCACGCCGCCCTACATCGCCGGCATTGCCTGGACGCACCACGTGCGCATCAGCGGCGCGCCCGGGATCGTGCTGATGCTCAGGCTCTACTCCCGCTCGTCGTCCTGCTCACCGGCCGCGCGTTCATGACCACCGACGCGGCCATGGAGGCGGCGTCCTGACGCGCGGCAAGCGTTCCACGTTCTTCGCCATCACGCTGCGCCTCGCCGCGCCTGCGATCATCGCCGCAGCGCTGTTCGTGCTCGTGTTCACGATCTCCGACTTCAGCACCCCCGACTACTTCACCACCACCACCACCAGGCCGTTCCACGTCTATGCGACCGAGGTGTTCTACGACTATGCGCATCTCGGCGACCACCGCGCGGCCACCGCCGCATCGGTGCCGCTCGTCCTGCTCGCGCTCGTGGGCGTGATCGTCATCGCCCGGCTCGAGGGCCGCGGCAGCTTCGCGACGATGGCGAGCGCCTATCGTGCGCCGCTCTTGTGTCGCTCGGCCGCCACCGCGCCTGGCGCACGGTCGTGAAGCTGGCTCGTGGTGGGCGTGCTCGCGCTCGGCCCGGTCGCGATCTTGATCGAGTGGTCGCTGGTGACCCGTGTCGATCGCCGACGGGTACCGCGCTCCGCCCTGTACGGTCGTGTTCTGCGACCGTCGACGGCGATCTCCTGAGCAGCCTGCTCAACGCCGCCGCGGCGGGCGGACTCGCCGCGGCGCTCGGCTATCTCCCCGCCTACGTGATCGCGCGCGCCCGCCGGCGTGGCTGGCGCCGCTCACCGGACTGTCGCTCTTGCCGTTCGCCGTGCCGGCGCTGGCGCTCTCGATCGGCCTGATCCGGATGTTCAATCACGCCGACCCGATCCGCGACCTGCTGTACACCGGGCGCGGCCTGGTGATCATCGCGCTGGTCGCGCAGTTCGTGCCGCTCGCGGTGATCGCCTCGCGCTCTGCGCTCGCGCGCATCGATCCGTCGATGGAAGAGGCGAGGGCGCGATCGCTGGCAGATCGTTCGCGAGCGTGCTCGTGCGCGTGCTGGCGCCGCTGTCGCTGCGCGGCGTGCTGGCATCGTTCCTGGTGATCTTCGTGTTCGCGATGCACGAGCTCGATACCATCGTGCTGCTCACTGGCAGCAACGAGACGCTGGCGAAGCGCATCTACAACGGCGTGCACTTCGCCCAGGACGCCCTGGTCGCGACCGAGTGCCTGCTGCTGATGCTGACCGCGATCGTGATCCCGCTCGCGATCGTGCGGCTGCTGGTCGCCAGGCCGCTCTTGAACGAGGCGTGAGGGGCGGACAGGTGATGCCGTCGTTTGACGCTTGAGGCCGATGCCGAGGAGAAGCGATGCGCGAGCACGCAGTGGCGGTGAAGTTGCGAGCCTTCCATCGCGCGTGGCTGAGCGGCCAGCTCGACGACCTGCCGGCCCTCTTCCATCCCGAGGTCGTCATGCTGCCGCCGGGACCCGGGGCGGCCCTCACCGGCCGCGACGCGCTCGTGCAGAGCATCCGCGATTACGTGACCAACGCGACCACGACGAGCTTCGCCGAATCGGAGCTGCGCGTGGATGCCTTTGGCGACACCGCCGTGGCCTCGTTCCGGTTCGACATCACGTATCTTTGGCAGGGCGCGGAGCATCGCGAGGCTGGCCGCGAGACTTGGGTGTGGATGCGCGAGGACGGCGAGTGGCGGGCGGTGTGGCGCACGCAGGTGCCGGTCGCGACGTGAGTGGGCGATCGCGCCCCGCACCGTGTCGCAAGCATCCCAGCGCGGGCGGCCCGCGCTGGGATGCATCGCCCTCAATCGCCCATCAGCAGCACCAGGCCGTCACTGAACGAGACGTCGCGGCTGGCGCCGGGATCACTCTCGAGCACCTGCAGATAGGCGGCGACGCCGCTCAGCGACGGGTTGCAAGGGATCTGCGTGGCGAGCACCAGGCCAGCGGCGGGCACCGGCAGCGGCAGAATGAGCGTCGGCACCAGCAGCAGCGTGCCGCCATAGATGGTCGGCGTCCAGGCTTCCGCGAGGCCGACGAACAGGAACGCCGACGTTGCCGAGCCGCGCGAGTTGCTGACGCTCAGATCGATGGTGGTGCACAGCACCGGATCTGCGCTGGGCGTGAGGCTGGGGACGCCGAGCGTGCCCGGCCAGCCAAACCCATAATGGCCCCAGGTTGCGAGGCGGCGATGGCAGGAGTACCACGAGCGCACGCCCGGTCTGGGTGTTGTACCCGTAGGCGCCGACGATGACGTCGGCGAAGCCGTCCCGATTGACGTCGCCACCGCCGCTCACGGACCAGCCCGCATAGTCGGCAGGTCCGCCAGGCATCGCCATCACCTCCTGGCCATTGCGACGGAATACACGTGGACGTCACCGATACCGGTGGGAACGTTCTCATACGGTGCACCGACGATGATGTCGTCGAAGCCATCGTGATCGAGGTCACCGGCACCGCTCACCGCATAGCCAAACCATGAATTGCCGTTGGGGCCGAACGACGTGGACAGCGTCGCTCCGGTTCGACCGGAGAACACGCGCGCCTTGCCGGACGGCGCCGCCAGCGGCGCACCCACCACGAGATCCATGGAGCCGTCGGCATTCACATCACCGGCGCCGGCGACCGCGAAGCCAAATGCCTCGTAGGCGGCATCGCCGGCAAACGGGTACAGGTGCGTGCCGTTGCGGCCGGAGAACACGCGTGCGGTTCCGGTGTCGGTGCCACCGCCGTAGATGGCGCCCACGATCAAGTCCGGATAGCCGTCGCTGTTCACGTCGCCGCAGCCAGCGGCCGACCAGCCGAAGGCGTCGGACGCGGCATCACCGAGAAACGTGGAGAGCAATGCACCGTTGCTGCCGGAGTACACGCGCGCGGCACCGGCGTCGATGGCGCTGGTGTCGTCGAAGGGCGCACCCACGATCACGTCATCGTACCCATCGCGATTCACATCGTGCGCGCAGCCCACGCTGACGCCGAAGTAATCGCTCGCGGAGGCGCCGCTGAACACGCGCAGCGTCGCGCCGGTGCGACCCGAGAGCACGCGCGCGCTGCCTGGATCGTTCGCGGCGATATAGCCGATGACGATGTCGTCGAAGCCGTCGGCGTCGACATCACCCGCGGCACCAACCGACGTGCCGAGGTCGCGGAACTCGTACACGATCGCGCCGGTCAGTCCGGAGAACACGCGCACCAGGCCCAGGCCGGTGTTGCCGCCGCCGCCGACCACGATGTCGTCGAAGCCGTCGGCGTTGACGTCGCCGGCGTTGGCCACCGAGTAGCCGAAGTTGCCGAGCGTCACGTCGCCGGTGAACGTGTAGAGCAGCATTGGCCCGTCCTCGCAATTGAACTCGAGCTTGGCGACGAACGCGTCCAGGCTGCCGTTGGCGAAGCGGTCGTAGGCGCCGGCGGTGGTGGGGAAGCCGCCGCTGGTCTGACCCACCACCACCAGCGCGCCTTCGCGGTCGATGGCCAGACCGAATCCGAGGTCGGTGCCGTTGCCGCCCAGGAACGTCGAGTAGGTGAGCGCGGTGCCGGCCGCGTTGAGCTTGGTCACGAAGCACTCGATCGATCCGTCGTAGCTCGAGTCGAGCGCGTCGGGCGTGGTGGGGAAGCCCGCCGGACTGGTCCAGCCCGCGACGCTGATGCTGCCCGACGCCGACAGCACGATGTCCTGCCCCACGTCGTCGCCGCTGCCGCCGATGAAGGTCGAGCCGACCACCACATTGCCGGCCAAATTCAAGCGCGTCACGAACACGTCGCTGCCACCGTTCAAGCTGGTGTCGTAAGCGCCGGGTGTGATCGGAAAATCGCTGGACGAGGTGCTGCCGGTGACGTACGCCTCGCCCGCCGCGTTCACGACGATGCCGTAGCCCACGTCGATGCCGCCGCCGCCAAGATACGTCGAGTAGACGAGCGCGCTGCCGGCGCTGTTGAGCTTGGTCACGAAGCTCTCCGTGCCAAATGGAATGCCATCGAAGCCGCCCTGGATCGGGAAGTCGGTCGACGCGGTCTGGCCCGTGACGTAGGCCGCGCCGCTCGCGTCGACCGCGATCGCCTCGCAGCTGTCGACCAGCGTTCCGCCCAGGTAGGTGGAGTAGGTGAGCGCTGATCCGTTGGGCGCGATCTTGGCGACGAAACCGTCCTGCGACGCGTTGCGGGTGCGATCGAAGGCGCCACTGGTGGTCGGAAAGTTGCTCGAGTCGGTCTGGCCCGCCACGTACGCCGCGCCGCTCGCATCGATGGCGATGCCGTAGCCAGTGTCGAGCGAGGATCCACCGAGGTAGGTAGCATAGACGAGGTCGCTGCCAGCCCCGTTGAGCTTGGCCACGAACGCATCGCCGCTGCCGCCGTAGCCATAGAGGCTGCTCGGGAAATTGGCGGAGCTGGTTTGACCCGTCACGTAGGCGGCACCGCTGCCATCGACGGCAATGCCAAATCCCCAATCCACACCGCTGCCGCCCAGATAGGTGGCGTAGACCAACGTGCTGCCAGCGGCAGAGAGCTTGGCAATGAAGACGTCGGCAGCGCCATTGGCGCCGTTGTCGAATGCCCCGCCCGTCGCGGGAAAGTCCATCGATTCGGTGATGCCGGTGACATATGCGGCACCCGTGCTGTCCACCGCCACGTCGCGCGCGTCATCGAGCCCGCTGCCGCCGAGGTAGGTCGAATAGGTGAGGGTTGGATCGATGCACAGTCGCGCGCTCGGGTCGGTGCGCGTCACGTCGAAACCGAAGCGGTGGGCGTCGAGCAGGCGGAAGCGGCAAGGCACCGCGCACCGCCCACCATCGACCGTGATCTCGACGGTCTCGGGAAGCGTTTGCCGCAGCTCGCCCGATGGCGTGGCGATGACCAGCGCTCGATCTTGCAGCTTGAGCTCGGCACAGCCATCGACGCACACCACCAGCTGGGCGAGATCGGCGCCAGGCGCGAGCAGCACGTCGTACTCGAGCTGTCCGTCCTTCAGGTAGATGGCGACGTCGACCCCGGGATAGAGAGCTTCGTAGCATACCCTGGTGAAGGCCGGTACGTTCTGTCGCCAGGCCGAGCGATCATTGCCGGTCAAGAAGTGATGCACGCCCGGCGCGCGCTGATCGCCGGTCAGCGCCGCGCTGGCCGAGGCTCCTTCGAACGCCAGCCGCACCACGCTCCCGGGCTCGGCCGGTTGAGCGCGGAGCCGCACCAGCATGGCATCGCGCTCGAGCCCCACCGTCATGCCGGCGAGGGACGTGGCGTACCGTACCGGCGCCTGCCACTGGCCGTGGTTCTCGATGAACGAGCTCTTCAACCCCGCGCGCCTGGTGGCGCGCGCGGCTGGCGGCGCTCCAGCCGCAGCGCCGCCTGCAGCGATCGGGGCAGTCAGGACCGCGGTCAGCATCAGCGACCATCGAAACGTGCTATTCCTCATGACATCCTCCAAGCGATGCGAACAACCATTGCTCGCGTGGAGGGAAGTGCGGAAACTGGCAGCCTGGTCCGCAGGCGATTCTGCAGAAAACCACGTCTGCTCGCCTCGCCTAGCGTGCCTCACCGGCGAGGGCGTGCCAGTGCTCGGCGTCGCCGCTGCGATCCAGCTGCCGGTAGAGCTGCTCCAGGGCGGCTGCCGTCTCGAGTCGCAGCTTTGCCGCGTCACCGGCGTTCCCCGCGAGCGCACGATAGCTCTCGAGCAACAGCGATTCGGCCTCGCTTGCCCGCCCGAGGCGATCGAGACACTGGCCGAGCGCCAGCGCTGCGCTGCCGGTGGCGGCGTCGCTCGCGCCGCGCGCGCGTGCGGATCGACCACGCCTGCCGCAGCGGGGCTCGGCTTGCTCCGGACCGCTTGCCTGGGTCCAGGGCACGACCCAGGAGCTCGAGCAGCACCGCGGTCTTCTCATCGCCCGCGGGGACCAGCTCTTCCTGCAGCAAGAGCGCCTCGCGCAGCAGGGACTCGCCGTTCTCCCGTTCACCTGCCGCGAGCGCGACCCGGCCACAGTTCATGAGCGCGGTCACCACCCACGGGTGGTCATCGCCAAGCCGCTGGCGATAGATCGTGAGCGCCCGGTCCGCATCGGCCTTGGCCTCGGCGATTCTGCCTTGCGACTCGCGAACCTGGGCGAGCAGGCTGAGATCGTCTGCCGCGTCGAGCGAGTCGGGCGCCAGTTGCCCGACGTCGATTGCGAGCGCCTCGGCGGCCGCACGCTCGGCCTCCACCAGACGGCCAGCGTGCCGCAGGGACTTGGCGAGCGCGCGCAAGCAGGTGGCCGTCGCCGCGTGCTGGTCGCCCAGGATCCTGCGGTATTCAGCCAACGCGTCGGTGAGGTCGCCGATGGCCGCCGCATGCTCGCCCTGCAAGCCTTTCAGCGACCCGAGCTGGTAGCGCAGCGTGGCGACCGGCCGACTGTGCGGGCCAGCTGCCTTCGTCACCAGCGGCAGCGCTTCTCGATAGAGCGCCGCGGCGCCGCCTGGATCGGATGCCGTGCGCGCCACGGCCAGTGCGCAGAGCGTGCGGGCCACGTCGAGCGGATTGGCATCTGGGCGGCGGCGCTGGATCTCGAGCGCGTCGCCGAACAGCCGTTCTGGCCGACCGGCCTCGATGCTGCCAGGCGACTCGGCACCGACCTCGCGCCACGCCAGGCCCAGCGCCGTCATGCAGCTGGCGACCTCGCAGCTGTCGGTGCCGAGCTGCGCCCGCAAGATGGCCAGCGCCCGATCGTATTGAGCGGCTGCCTCGGTGAATCGCTTCTGCTCATGCAGGGCCAGACCGAGCTTGGCATGAACCCTGCCGACCTTGACATCCGCGTCGCCGTACAGCTGCGCTCGCAGCGCCAGGACCGCGCGCAGGTGTGCCTCGGCTTCCTGGCACAGACCGAGTCCCACGTAGGTGTTGGCGATGGTGAAGCGAACGTCTGCTTCGACCTCGGGCTCATCGCCGAGATCCTGCTGCGCACGCTGCGCCGCCTGGTCGAGCATGGTGCGCAGCACCGTCACGTCACGACCCTTGGCCACATCCGGATCCACCGAGGCGAGCATGCTCTCGAGAAAGACACGCACGCGGTTGGCCTTCGCCGACGCTCGTGCCTCGCGCTGCTGTGCGGCGAGGGTGCGGTTGCGCTCGAGCGTTGCCACCACCGCCTGCCATGCGGTGCCAGCCACACCCAGCAACAGCGACAGGATGGCGGTCGCCACCGCCGCAGTCAGGAAGCGGTGCCGGCGCACGAGCTTGCGCAGCTGGTAGGCGAGGCTGTGCGACCGGGCCAGGATCGGTTCATCCTTGAGGTGGCGAACGACGTCGGCGCCGAGGTCGGCGGCGGACTGGTAGCGCTGGGCACGATCCTTGGCGAGTCCCTTGGCGACGATGACCTCGAGGTCGCCCTTCAAGCTCGGGTCGCGGCGGCCGAGCCGTGGCGCCTCCTGATTGCAGATGATCGCGATCGCGCCCGGAACGCCGGTGTCCGACAGGTCGTGAGGCAGCTCGCCGATCAGCAGCTCGTAGAGCACCACGGCCAGCGAGTACACGTCGGCACGAGTGTCGAGCGCGCGCGGGTCGCCGGCGATCTGCTCGGGGCTCATGTAGTGCAGCGTGCCGAGCACCTGTCCCGAGCGCGTGAGCAGCGTCTCGTCGTCGGCCTCGCACCGGCTGGTACGCGCCACGCCGAAATCGAGCACCTTGGGCTGGCCGTCGGCCGTCACCAGGATGTTGCTGGGCTTGAGATCGCGGTGGATGACTCCCATGCGGTGCGCGTGCTCGACCGCGTCGCACACCTTGCAAAACAGCTCGAGGCGCGCCCGCACGCCGAGCGCCCGGGCGCGCGCGTGGTCGGCCAGCGGCGACCCTTCGACCAGCTCCATGGCGAAGAACGGCACCCGGCCACGGTTCGTTTCGGCGCATCCTGCTTCGATGATCCGGGCGATTCCCGGGTGGTCCAGGCGCGCCAGGATCTGCGCCTCGAGCTCGAACCGCCGCAAGACCGAAGACGACGGCAGCAACAGGATCTTGAGCGCCACCTCACGCAGCGGCCGCTCCTGCTGTGCGCGGTAAACCACCGCCATGCCGCCGCGACCCAGCAGGCCCTTGACGGTGTAGCTGCCGACGCGGTCGCCGGCCTGGAAATCCAGGTCGATCATCGCCGCCGAGCGTGGGCCAGCAGGCGCGAGCTCGAGGAAACCGTTCAGGTGATCGTGCTGTTCGAGCAACGTCACGAGCTCGGCATGAAGCAGCGGATCCTCGTGCTGGCAACGTTCGAGCATTGCCGCGCGCTCGAGTTGCGACCGTTCGCGCGCCGCCGCGAACAGTTCCTTCAGCCGGGCCCATTGCGCCTGCGTCAGAGCCATGGCGCCTGCTCACCCGGCCGCGATGTGGCCCACCAGCGAACGGCGCAGCCACGCGCGCGCCAGCGACCATTCGTTCTCGACCGTGCGCTTCGATACGTTGAGCAGCGTCGCCACGTCCTCCACCGTCAGGCCGGCAAAGAAGCGGAGCTCGACGATCCGACACTGGCGCGGGTCGATCCGCTCGAGAAGGATCAGCGCTTCGTCGAGCGCGACGACATCCAGGTCGACCGGCGCCGCCACCAGCTGATCGGAATGCAGCGTCACGCGCGCGTGGCAGCCGCCGCGCTTCTGTGCATTGCGACTGCGCGCGTGGTCCACCAGCACGCGGCGCATCGAGCTCGCGGCAATGCCGAAGAACTGGACGCGATCGAGTCGACCGAGCGGGACGTCGCCGAGCAGGCGGACGAACGTCTCGTTGATCAAATCCGTCGGCTGCAGTGTGTGGCCAGCGCGCTCGCGCTGGAGCTGCGCCGCTGCCATGGCGTGCAGTTCGTCGTAGAGCGTCGCGCTCAGGCGGTCGACCGCCGGGACATCACCCCGACTCGCCGCCGCGAGCAGCTGTGTCGCCTGCGCCGTTTTCGCTGCATCCATGGCAGCGCTGATGATATGCGGCCGGCGCGCGCAGCGCCAGCCGCTGGACTGCCGCGCTGATCGCGCCGCCCGGTCACCGGTACAGCCCGAACAGCGTCACCAGCGCCGCGATCTGCTCGATCTTCGGCGCCACGACGCGGATGCGATGGCGGTGCGCGCGCAACCTCTCGGCGAGGCGATCCCAGGCGTCGCGCTCGAGCTGCACGAGGCGTGCGAGATCCAGCACGACCCGCTCCCTGCGCCGTTCGAGCGCGTGCTGGAGCTGGCTCGCCAGCTGCTTCGCGCTCGCGGTGGCCAGGCTGCCCTCGAGCCGCACCCAGATCGTGGCCTGCGGCCGCCGCTCGACCTCGACCCTGAGCCCGCTCGGGTGCTCGCCGTGCAGCCGGCGCCACGCGCGAGCCAGGCCCGACTCCTGCCGCATGCGGAACGTGTGGCGCACGAGCCGCGGGTGCTGGAACCAATCGAACCTGAGGGTGAGCGCGGTCCACGCCGCCATGACCAGTGCCACCACCGATTGCAACCGCTGGCCGAGCGAGGGCGCACCCAGCGCCCGGTACGCACGCGCTTCCAGGTCGGCGATCTTGCGGCGGATCGCGGCGGTGGGGGCGAGCAGCCGGCCCGCCAGCAAGATCGGGTAGGCGTTGCGCACGTCCTCCCCCAGCTGCGCCGCCTTTGCGCGCAGGAACGGACTCACGGCCTCCTTCAGCTTCAAGTGGCCGGTGAGCCAGGTCGCGAGCGACCGATAGATCGACGGACCGAGCCGGCGATAGTCCTCGCGGAAGCAGCGTGCCTGCGCGGCCTCGATCTCGGCCGGCGTCATCGTCGGGTGCACGACCAGCGAGTAGAAGCCGCTGCCCTTGCGGTAGAACAGCTCCGGGTCGGCCGCCGGCTCGGCGAGGAAGCGCCGCTCGCGCGTCACCTGCTCGAAGAACGGCGTGCCTGGCACCGGACCGTAGATCAGGAACTGGGTCAGCACCGGATCGAGCTCGAGCAGCCCCGACAGCTCCGCCTCGATGATCTCGGGAGTCTGGTACGGGAAGCCGACGATCATCGATGCCAGCACCGTGATGCCGTGCGCGCGCAGCTCGCGGAAGATCTCGGCCACCGGCCGGCCCGATTGCTTGGCGTAGCCGGAGCGCGTGCCCTCGTAGCCGATCCACATCCCGTCGATGCCCATCTCGAGGATCTCGGTCACCGTGTACTGGCTGATCGCGCGGATGCTGGCGAACACGAAGATCGACAGCGGCTTGCCGGCGCGCAGCACGCAATCGCGCAGCTCCAGCGCGCGCCGGCGGTTGAGCAGGAAGTCCTCGTCGAGGATGATGATCGACATCGCCGGCGAGATCTCGTGGTAGCGCTCGATCACCCGATGGATGTCGGCGCCGGTGGGCAGCAGGCGGATGTGCTTGCGCTTGAAGAAATGCGACGTGCAGCAGAAGTCGCAGCCATTCGGACAGCCGAGCCCGGCGAGCACGACGCCGGTCGACGAGACCCGCATGCCGAACACGCGCAGCGGATTGACGATCATCGGGTGGCGGTACGGCATCGCCATCGGTGGCTCGCCCAGCAAGCGACGCATGAACGCCACGCCTTCCTCGCGGCAGACGTGATCGCCGAACGGCGCCAGCACCTCGTCGCCGAGCACCGTGCCGTAGCCGCCGAGCACGATCTCCGCGCGCGGCGCATGCTCGCGGATCAGCGCGACCACCTGCTTCAGGCGATGGAACGTGGCCAGCAGGAACGAGACGCCCACCACGTCGTAGCCGCGCTTGAGCTCGCGGATCAGCTCGGCCTGGCTCGGGTATTGCAGCACGGTGGTCGGTGCATCGAGGTTCTCGGCGAGGTATTCGAGCGAGAAGTGCACGTGGTGCGAGCGCGGGCTGAACAACCCCTGCGCCCGCGTCACCTGACAGTGCAAGAGCTCGTAGCCAACGCTGGTCGCATCGCCGTACCGCTCGCCGAGTGGCCGGCACACGCTCGTCAACAGGACTTTCTTCAATGGCAGCTCCGCGGTGAAGAGGAGTGCCGATGTTATCGGTCGGCCGCTCGCCGTCGATTGCCACAATTCGCCAGGCCGGCACATGACCCGTGCGGGGCAGGGCGAGCGCGCGCAATCGTCATCGCTAGCGAAGGAATGCGCGCGCCAGCCGGGTCGTTCCGCGCATTCGGACGCGGAACGCCCTGAGCGTGACTTCGCATCCCCGCGTGAGCGTCACGTCGATCGAGTCCGGCTCGGTCTCGAGCGTGAAGCATGGTCCACATCAAGGAGGGCATGCCGGCTCGAATCGGTCATGGTCGACAGGTCTTCGGGTCCAGTCGCCGCATTCGTATCTCTCGCAGGCATTGCCGGCGACTTGCTGCAAGTCGCCATCGGTCGCCAGCCCAAGCGCTGACTGCACTCTCCCTGCGCTCTCGATGGCGGGTGAGCCAAGGCGCCACGTTGCTGACACGAGCCTCGGCGACCTCGACCAGCCCACGGTCCGCCGCTATCATCGTGCGCCTCGTTCGAGCAGGCGTTCGATGCCGACAACACGGATGGCATTGCGCAACTCGTGAACGACCATCCGACGGAGTTCGTGCCGCTGTTCGAGAGGTACGTGCAGGTCTGGATCGATGCGGAGTACCCGTGGCTCTCCGGGCTCTTGCTCAGCGCCGAGGATGACGCTGCCTCCGGGTTTCTCAATACCGCCGAGATCGTATCGCTCAAGCTCGACGCTCAGCTCGTGTTCCTGTCCGCGTGCGAGACGGCGAAAGGCAAGCTGGTGAAGGGAGACAGCATCCGCAATACGGCGCGCTCGTTCTTGCTCGCCGGTGCGCGCGCGGTGATTGCCACGCAGTGGAGCGTCACGGATGATGCCGCGGTGGTCCAGGCGCGGACGTTCTACGATCGCTTGTTTGCCGGCGAGCCGACGGCAGAAGCGCTGCGCGAGGCCAAGCTCGCCTTGATCGAAGGGCGCCCGGATGGCAGCCGAGCGCCAGTCGCGAGCCGCGGCCGGGCGCTCTTGACATCTGGGCAACGTGAGAGTCGCTTCGCCCACCCCTCCTTCTGGGCACCGTTCGTGCTCTTTGGTGGTTGACGGGTTCGAGGTTCACCACGGTGGTCAAGCCCGAGACGATCGACGCGTACCTCGCGCCGTTGAGCGATCAGAAGCGAGCTACGCTGCAGAAGCTGCGCAGGGCCATCAAGGCTGCCGCGCCCGAGGCGGAAGAGTGCATCAGCTACCAGATCCCCGCCTTCCGCCTGCGGGGAAGACTGCTCGTCGCCTTCGGCGCTGCCGCGAACCACTGTGCTTTCTATCCTGGCGCGTACCCCATCAAGGTCCACAGGCAGGAGCTCGAGGCCTACGATACCAGCAAGGGGACGGTCCGCTTTCCAATCAACCGGCCCTTGCCGGCCACCCTGGTGCGCAGCCTGGTCAAGGCTCGCATGGCGGAGAGAGAACGATCGGCTGCGGCGGGGCGCGCCAAGCGCCGCCGCTGATCCGTGGCCGCACAAACAGCAGGCGACTTGCCATGAACCGCAGTCAGCGGCGCATGACGCCCGACCCGCTCGTGCCGGCATAGCAATCCGGCGCGTCGCTCAGCGCGACCATGCTGGTGATGCTCGTGCAAAGGCCGCGGCCGATGCCGAGCACGGACTCGCCCGTGTCGAAGGACAGGAACGCATCGGCTCGCGCCGAGTCGTTGGCGACCAGCGCTTGCCCCTGCACGGCGAGTGCATCGGCATCCATCAGCGATGGCGACACCATGGTCCAGGTCGCGCCGCGGTCTTCCGTGCGCCACACGCCGGCGTACTGCGTGGCCGCGTACGCGCGATCGGCGACGATCGGATCGGCGACGACGTCGCGGACGATGCCGGGCGGCGGGTTGTTGACCGCGATCCAGGTCGCGCCGCCGTCGACGCTGCGATAGGCGGCATCGCAGTACATGATGTCCGGTTGCACCGGGCTGATGGCGATCGCCCAGGTCCACGAGGCCGGCACATCGAGCCGCACGAACGAGTCGCCGGCGTCATCGCTTCGGTACACGCCGCCGCCAGTGACGAACAGCCGCCCGGCGATGACCGGGTGCGCGACGACCTTGACGAAGTACCCAGGTGCGCCCGCGCCCGGAGTGACGGCGAACGTCGCGCCGCCGTCCTCGCTGCGGCCGAACGGCCCATTCCAGCTCGGTGCATGGAAGCGCTGCGCGTCGACCGCGTCCTGCGCGAGGCCGTAGCCGAGGAAGTTGCGCGGCGTGATCGACTCGACCCAGGTGCTGCCGCCGTCGTGCGAGGTGAACGCCGAACCGCCGGTGCGCGCCACCAGGTGCGACCGGTCGAGCCGGTCCACCGCGAGCGCGGTCACGTTCGCCAGGTTGGCCAGGCCGCCATTGCTGCGCGCGAACGTGGCGCCGCGATCCAGCGAGCGGAACACGCCGCCGTGATCACCGATCATGAGCAGATTCGCATCGAGGCGGCTGCTCAGGATCGTGAGCGGATCGCCGCTGGAGCGATCCAGCCCGCGATCCCGAACCAGGGTCCAGGTGGCGCCGCCGTCGTCGGAGCTGAACAGGCCGACGCTGCGCAGCCCGGCGTGGAGACGGTTGGCATGCAAGGGATCGATGGCCACCGCGTCGATGATCGCAGTGGCGTCGAACACGCGCTGCCAGGAGTCGCCGCCGTCCGTGCTCAGGTGCAGGTCACGATCGCCGAGCAGCAGGCGATCGCCGTTCGTGACGTCGATGGCAACGTTGGGAAAGCGCTCGCCGGGCGGGAAGTCCTTGCGTTGCCAATGCTCGCCGCCGTCCACGCTCTCGAACAGGCCGATGTCGGCGGCGATGGCATACACATGCATGGCGTCCGCGGCATCGGCGAGCACCTGCCAGCCGAGACCGCCCTGCGCGAGGAATCCAGCGAGCACCGGCGTGAACGCATGCCCGCCGTCGAGCGAGCGCCACACGCCGTCGTCCGCGATCACGTACACGCGGCTCGCGTCGCTCGCGCAGAACACGGGCGACCACAGCGCGAGCTCGCGCAGCGCGCCGGCGGGACGCGTCCAGGTGGCGCCGCCGTCCTCGGTGCGGAACAAGCCGCTGCCCCACGAGCATGCGATCACCACGTCCGCATCGAGCGGCGAGACCGCGATCTGCTCCCAGTTCCACGCCACCGGTGAGTGCGCACGCAGCGTGAAGCTCAAACCGCGATCACGCGACAGCAGCACGCCGGCCGAGCTCGCCGCATAGATGCGATTGCCATCGGCGGGCGTGTCGGCGAGCTGATAGATGACCGGCGCGGCGCCCGGCATCGCGGCGGTGGCGCGCCATGGCCGCGCGCTCTTGGCGATCGGTGCGGCGGGCACGGGTCGGATCAGGTCCAGGAAACCGGCATGACACAGGAGCGCGATGACGGGAAGCACGAGCATGGCTGGTCCTCACGAGGTGGTCGCGATGACGGCTCCGCGGTGGACGCCGTTCTGCCCGCTCTCCGGCGGGCGAGCCGCGGTTCTTTCGCGGAACCGGAGAAAAAGCGCGACGGCAGTCGCTGCGGCCGCTCGCGTCCGCGATTTCTCACGCCATCTGCGCCGAGCGTTCCTGATTGCGAGATGGCGCCAGCCCATGGCGGGGCGACGCCCATCCATCAACCTCGATCGGCTCCAATCCCAAGGAGGGGACTCATGCTCATGCGTTCACGAAACTTCTCCGCCGTTCTCATGTGCGCGGTGCTGGGCGGCCCGGCGCTCGGTCAGACGCTGCTGTTCCGAGCCGATGGCAAGGCGCAGGGCGATCGCTATGCCGAGTCGGTCGGCAGCGCCGGCGACTTCAATCGCGATGGCTACGACGACTTCATCGTCGGCGGCAAGTTCGACGATTCGAACGGCGTCAATGCCGGCATCGCGCTCGACCATCACGCTCAACGTCGAGAACTCGCGTGGCTCGCTCACCGCGGGCGTGATGCTGCTCGGGCTGAGCGCGACCTCGGTCCCAACCGCCCTCGGCGGGACGCTCCTGGTCGTGCCTCACACCGTGGTGCCGATCACGATTCCGGGCGGCGGCCTCGCGCTGCCGCTGCCGGTGCTGTGCGATTCGTCGCTCGCCGGGCTCGCGATCTACCACCAGGTGCTCGAGTCCGACCCGGGCGCATCGCAAGGCGTGTCGTTCACGCCTGGATTGCAGCTCGTGCTGGGCGGCACGTCGCCCTACTGACGGCGCGCGTTTGGCATCGACGCGAGGCTCGCCGGAGGCGGTCTCTGGCGAGCTTCGCGCTTCGCTGCACCGGCGCCATCATTGGCCGACGATGTCGGTCCCCTCGAACTCAGCCACCACTCTCCTGTTCTTGCTCGTCTTGCTCGGCGTACTGCTCGGGGTTGGCCTGGAACGTGTTCTTGCACTCCTCCGAGCAGAAGTAGTAGTTCTTGCCCTCGTAGCTCGCGGTCTTGCTCGTGCCGCCTGCCGCCACGTTCATGCCGCACACCGGATCACGAGTGGTCTCGATCCTGGCCCCCGCCATGTTCCTACCTCGCTTGCCTTGCTGTTTCAGGAGCTCACCCTCCATCCGGACCACGCGGTCCGGTCTGGAATGCCGCCGTCCGTCTGCGATTGCCGTGCCACAGGCGCGCGGGTCAGCCTTGGTTCCGGCCCGTCCCGCGACATCCCCGTCCCGCGACATCATTGGTGCTGCGCCGGCGGACCAGCCGTCTCGCTGGGACGAGCGCGTGCTGGTGGATCCACCGTCAACGAAGTGCTCCGCCGCTGAGGGCGCTCGCGCCGCGGCGGCCGTCACGACATCCCGCGGATCTCGCTCGCCGCGCGATGGCCGCTGGCGATGGCGCCATCGACCGTGCCGTCGCGCCCGTCGCTGCAGGTGGCCTCGCCAGCGAAGAACAGCGTTTCGTCGATCGGACGAGCGAGCGCCGCGCGCGCGCCCTTGCCATGGACGCGGACGAAGCTGTAGGCGCCGCGCGCGAACGGATCGCCCTGCCAGTCGTGCGTGTGACACGCGCGCAGGTCACGCCGCAGCGCGTCGGCATCGGTGTCGAGCAGACGCGCGAGCGCAAGCAGCGCGGTGCGCCGCACGGCGCCTGGTGTGTTTGCGGCCAGTCCTTGTGCCATGGGCCCGCCGCACCAGCCGACGATGAGCGGGTCGCGCGCCGGCAGCGACGTCCACCAGGTCTGGAACGCATCGCGCGTGTGCAGGAACTTGAGCTCGTCCGCTGCTGGCAACCAGGGACGCTTCAGCGCCGGCGCTTGCTCCCAGTGAGCGCGGCCGAACTCGAGCGCGATCTTGATCACGGAGGCACTGCCGAGATGGCTCAGCGCCGCACGCTTGTCGGCGAGATCGGGCCGGAAGCGGATCGCGCCCTCGTGAACGTCCGTTTGATCGAGCACGGCCGCCGGCACCGTGACCAGCGCACAGCGTGCGCGCATCGAGATCGATTCACCGTCACGCCCGCGCGCACTCACCTCGACCTGCCCCGGTCGCCACGCGATCTCGTGCACCACGGTCTCCAGCTGGATGCTATCGGCGAGCGGCTGCGCCAGAGCGGGGATGATCCCGTCGTAGCCGGCGGCGAGCTGGAACTGCCGTATCGGCTCGCGCTTCAGCCGTGATTGCGGCTCCTTCAGCGACGCGGCGCTGATCTCGCCCGCAGGCGCGGCGTGGTAGCCCTCGACGAATGCCGTCGCGAGCGCTCGATCCAGCGCCGGCAATGCATCGCGCCGATGGATGGCATCGCGAAACGAACGGTCGGCCGTGCGCAGGTCGAGGCCTTGCACGACGCGGTGGATGCGCGGCCAGAAGTCGGGTAGCGACAGCAGCGACTCGCCGTCGCGCCAGACGTGAGTGGCCGGCGGTTCCTCGACCGCCAGGCCGGCGCGGGCGATGAGCGAGAAGAGTCGCGCCTGCCGGCCGTGGATGAACTCCGCGCCCAGCTCGACCGGGCGCGTCAGCCGAGGCACATGCCGGGTGTGGATCCTGCCGCCGAGTCGATTGCGCGCCTCCAGCACGACCACCTCGAACCCGGCCTGCACAAGCTCGGCTGCTGCCGCGAGCCCGGCCGCGCCCGCGCCCACCACGATGACGTCCATTTCGTCGCTCCGTGGCAGACCGGCACAGCAAGGCGTAATCCACACCGCGCCGGCTGGCGCTTCATGCCGCGCGGCTGCTCGGCGGCAAACTCTTGCAGGATGCCGCGGCATCCTCGCCTCGTGCCGGATGCCGCAGAAGGGCCATGGCCGCGGTGCATCGCCGCAATCAATGCCGCTTGCGCGCGCGCCACCAGGCGAGCGAGGGCGAGGAAGCGGATGAGCAGCGCGAATAGGCAGCGGGCGCGGGTTCCGCGCCGAGGGCCTGGGCAGCGGCGCGCGCGGCGGCGCCCCGATCGCGACGCTCGGCCGCACGTCGATCGCGATCGCATCGGTGTGCACGGTGTGGTAGCCCGGCGGTGGGGCCGGGGTCGAAGAACGCGAACGCGATCTCGGGGCACGACGCGCACGCCTGGGTCGCGGGGCGCGAGATCATAGGTGATGATGCGCTGGTGCTCGCCGAGCGCATCGATCTTGCCGTAGACCCTGAAGCCGCCGAGCTCGCTCATGTGCGGCGGCTCGAACTGCTGCCAGTTGCCGTCGCCCTCGATGTGCAGCGCGAGCTTCAGGGTCTCACCCACGGCGAGCGTGCGGCTCCACCTCGGCTCGCACCGAGAACCGGCCGACCGCGCCGCTGAACTGTGGCGGCCGGCCTTCCTCGGGCAGCGGCCGGATCGCGACCGTGAGCGGTGCGCCGCGCACCCATGCGTCGTGTCGATCCACGGCGACGTGTCCGTTGACGAAGTCATCGGCGAAGGTGGTGGCGTACGCGAAGTGCAGGTCGGGCGCCGGGATCACGAGGTCGCTGGCCGCGAGCGCGCGGTAGCTCTGCTCGAGCTCGAGCACGGTGAGGTCGCGGCCATCGGGCGTGTGCTGGTGCGTGCGCCGCGCTTGCGCGACGCCGTCGTTCAACGCGCAGGTCACGTGCTCATGCTCGTCGGCAGCTTCGCCCGCTCGAGCGCGACCGCGCCGGGCAAGCTCGCGATCGACGGTGCCAGCACTTGCACCGGCATCGTCGAGGCGCTGCACGAACAGCTGCAAGACGTTGTGCTCGAGAAACGACGTGTCGAAGCCGAAGCGCAGCGCTCGTACGCGGACCGGCTCGTGCACGAAGTACGCGTCGCGCTCGGTACGCACCTCCAGGAACGCATGTGCCTCGGCGTCGTGGTCGCGCAGCCCCTGTGTCGCCGGCACCGCCACCGCGATCGCTCGATCGTGCGGCTCACGCTGCTGCGCGTGCGCACCCGCCAGCGCGCACAGCGCCAGGCACGTCACCGGCAACACCCGCATCAGCAGGGACATCGTCGGTGCCAGCGCGCTCGCCTCGTGGTTGGAACGATCCAGGTGGAGCATCCTGAGCGCAGCGTCACGCGCGGCGGGCGGTGACGATGTCAGGCCCGAGCGATCCGAACGTGATGAGCAGCAGGATGACGCGGGCCAGCCTGGAGCCGACGCGCACCACGTCCGTCAATCCATGCCTGGCAAGGGCGGATGCATACTCGTTGCCGTGTCGGATGTCGTGAATGGCGACGCGCCCTCCCGGCTTCAGCACGCGCGCGATCTCACGCATGGCCTGGTCTCTGCCGGCGCGGTCGTACACGTTGTGGATCGCGACATTGGACACAACGACATCGAAGCTGGCATCGGCGAACGGCATGGCGCGCATGTCGCCGGTCCCCACCGCAACCCGATCCGACACGCGTTCGCGCCGCGCATTCTCGAGCGTCGCCGCCGGCGCGTTGCCGGTCAGGTCGGCCGCTTGCCAGAGATCCAGCCCCACGGCTTTGCCGGTGGTCAACCGCCTCGCTGCGGCGATCAGCACCAGGCCACGGCCGCAGCCGACATCGAGAACCGCCTCGTCGCCGCGCCACGGAACACGATCGAGCAACCGCTCCCGCTCGCGCAGCTTGCCGATCTTGCTGTCATAGAGCATCCAGCAGCCCATCAGGCCGCAGCCGATGCCGGCCCACAGGGCGGAGCGCGCCACATCGATGTGGGCGATGACGCCGGACCACAGTCCGGATCGCACGCCGAGATGCAGTGCGATGCCAGCGCCGGCGGCGGTGAACAGGTTGCGCACCACGCCAGGGGCGTCGATGCCGTAGTCGGCCTTCTGGTTCTGGTTGCTCATCGGCAATGCCATCATCGTCGTCGGGCGGCGGTGGAGCGCGCGGCAAGAGTGTAGTGGTCGCACCAGGCGCGTGCCAGGGAGATCCGGGCTCGACGCGGGAGCGGGGCGATCGCACGCTGGGAAGGCAGCCGCGTTCGGGAGCGCATGCAGATGAGCGTGAAGCGTGAACGCTGCTGCGACACGGCACGCGCGTCGTTGCCGGAACAAGGATCGCAGCCGAGCGCACCGGGCTCCACGTCGGGAAGAGAGCGCTCGGCGGCCAACGAGCACGAGCACGAGCGCGGAGTGCGGACCGCGTGGCCTCCACCCACGCGATCCGCACGGACTGCGAGCTTCTCACTGGAACGTGACAGTGACCGGGTTGGAGGACGCAGCCCGGTTCGGGCACTCGACCAGCTCGTAGGCCTGGAAGGTCAGCTGGGTGCCTGGCGGGATGCCGGGCGGCACGGTGACCGGCAGGACCGACTGTCCGTCGGACCCGTAGCTGAGCAAGAAGTACGTGAACGGCACCGTGACCGCGAGCATGAACACCTCGTTGCTCTCACCGTAGCCGGTCGTGAACGTCAGCGTCTGCCCCGCGCCGACCGACCGCGGCTCGATGTCGAGCGCGATCTCGACGGCGTCGTAGAGGTTGACCGAGCCTGCGTCGTAGCCGCTTGCCACGTCGTCCAGCGGCACGCCGGCGAGGACCAGGTTGCCGCTCAGTGCGACGCTGGTGCCGAGATAGTCGTAGGCGCCGGCAGTGCGCGAGACGAGCTCGTGATCCTCGACCCAGCCGCACTGCGGGCCGATGTAGCGGAACAGATAGGCCGACCCACTGTCCGTGGCGGGCGCGTCGTTGGCGTCGGCGCCGACCACGACCACGCTGGCGCCCACCGCGACCGACCGGCCAAAGTGGTCATAGGCTGCGCCGTTGCTCGCGAACAGGTGCTCGTCCTCGGTCCACGTGCCGCCGATCCGGCGATACACATAGGCGGAGCCCGCATCGTAAAGGGCGGCCTGATCATCCAGGTACGCGCCCGCGACCACCAGATCGTCGTCTGCGGCGACCGAGATGCCGAGCTGGTCGCCCGCCGCGCCATCGCTCGCCGTCAGCACCGCCTCGATCGTCCACAGGTTGCTGACGTACCGATACACGTAGGCCGCTCCGGCATCCGCTCCGGCGACGGTGTCGTGGGCATAGGCACCCACCACGGCAAGGTCGCCGTCGATGGCGACGGAGAAGCCGAACGCATCGTAGGCAGCCTCGCCGTCCTTCTCACCGTCGAACGCCCACTTCAGCACCACGCCACGGTACTTGTAGAAGTACACGGCGCCGGAATCGACCCCGTGACCCGTGTCGTCCTGCGGTGCGCCGACCATCAGGTAGTCGCCGCTGAGCGCCACCGAGCGCCCGAACGTGTCGCCAGCGGCGCCGCTCGAGACGATCTTCTGCTCCTCGACCCACGTGCGGCCGTCGTAGCGGAAGACGTGGACCGAGCCGGAATCGCTGCCGGTGGCCGTGTCATCGAGATGCGCGCCCACCGCGATCACATTGCCGCTGATCGCCACGGCGATGCCGAAGTTGTCGGCGGCGGCGGCGTCGCTCGCGAACAGCTGCTGCTCCGGCTCCCACTGTTTGGTGGCGTCGCTGTAGCGATAGACCTCGACGGATCCCGCATCGACGCCGGCCGCCGTGTCGTCCACGGGCACACCAACGACCGCGACCTTGCCGTCGACCGCGACCGAGTAGCCGAAGTCGTCGTAGTTCGTGCCGCCCGGCAGCTCGAGCTTGAAGAGCTCGGGAATCTGCCCGGCGAGACTCGACGCATTGAGCGGGAGAAACACGAGCGCGGCCAGGAGACAGCTCGTTCGCCACACAGTACAGGCAGTCGGCAGGAGACGAATTCGTGTGCTCATGATTTCGCACCCCCTTGGAAACAACCGATCGACATCGACTTCGCCCGCCGGCCCGTCCATGGGCCGACGGTCCGGCGAGCACCAGCAAGCACTGGTCCTCGCGGGCGAACGGGACGCTGGGCCGATCCGCGAGCTCGAGCGCGGCGCCGCCGCGCGATCAGGTGCGCAACGCCTCGACGAATTCCCGCGCGATGCAGCTCATCGCCGTTTGCCATTGGCGCGCAATCGACGCTCGTTCGCGCCGCAGTGTCGCGGGCTTGATCGCGGTGGCGGTGAGGATTCGATGCAGGCGCACGGCCTTGCTCGCCAGCTGCGGCGGCGAACAGCAGCCGAAGTCACGCATTCCTACGCGCGCCGGATCGCGTGCACGCGCGGTGTCGTCGTCTTGTCGTACTCGACCACGTCGCTCAC
>JAXMBY010000067.1:0-32176 GCA_046349655.1 Planctomycetota bacterium | reverse complement strand
ATGATGGTCTCCTCGGTGGCACCGCCGATCAGCCGCGCGATGTTGGTGCGCACCGTCACGCGCGCCTTGGCCAGGAGCTGGATGCCGTCCTTCGCCACCGCGGCGATCTCGGCCTTGCCCTTGGTGGCATCGGGACAGTCGATGATCTTCGGGTTCACGCAGGTCTGCACCGCCTCGAGCACGTTGCGACCCGCGAGATCGATGCCGGTCGCGACCTTGTAGTCGAGGTCGATGCCGGCGCGATCGGCGGCGATCAGCGCGCGCACCACGTTCATGACGTTGCCGCCCGCGAGGTAGTGAGCCTCGAGATCGTTGGCGTTCACCTGCAGCCCCGCCTGCACCGCCATGATCTTCGCGCGCACGATCACTGCCGGGTTCACCTTGCGCAGCGACATCGCCACCATCTGGAACAGGCCGATGTCCGCCTTGGCGAGCACCGACTGGATGTACAGGTTGGCGTACTTGAACACCACGATCAGCAAGACGAACGCGACGACCAGCACCAGCGCCAGCACGACGAACGTCATCTCGCCCTCGAGCAAGGGGACAGGAATGCGCATCGATGCTCCTTGTTGTTGCCAGGGACCGGTCGCGTCAGGCGTTGCGGTGGTCCTGCGTCAGATCCACGATCACCCGGTTGCCCTCGACCTTGATCACGCGCACGCGCGCGCCGGAGTCGATGTGCTTGCCGCGGCTCACCACATCGACCCGTCGCTCGCCGATCACGGCGATGCCGGCCGGCCGCAGCGTCGTCTCGACGATCCCTTCCTGACCGATCAGCTCGCCCAGGCCGCGCTCCGCCGCCCTGGCCTCGTCCTTGGCGAAGCTGGTGCCACGCAGCGTGAACTTCCGGCCGAACGGCGTCTGCGGGAAGTACTTGAACGCGATGCCGAGCACCGCCGGCACCAGCACGAACGCGAGCGCGACGTAGCCGAACAGCACGCTCTCGTGATAGGCGACGAAGCCGCCGCCGACGATCGCCGCGGCGGCGAGCGTGCCGAGCAGCCCGAGCGATGGAAAGAACACCTCGCACACGAGCAGGAACAACCCCAGCGCCAGCAGAGCGAACGGTAACCAGCTCACCTGCCCATCCCCAAGCGTTCAGCCCCGTGCGATCGGTCGCACGACGATCCGGTTGCCCTCGACCTTGACCACGCGCACGCGCGCGCCGCGCTCGACGAATGCACCCTCGGCGACGGCGTCCAGCACGCGCTCGCCGAGCACGATCTTGCCCGCCGGGCGCAGGTCGCAATCCGCGGCGCCCTCGCTGCCGATCAGCACCTGGGTCGAGCGCTCGATGTCGTCGACCGCCGCCGCCGAGCCGCGCAGCGCGACCGCGCCCATCGGCGATGCCAGCACCAGCCGGCGCAGGATCGGCGTGCGCGGCAGGAACCGCGTCAGCGCGACGATGGTCGCGATCGATCCGACCAGACTCAAGGCGAATCGGAGCAGGTGGTTCTGCAGCACTTCCTGCTCGAGCGCGGTGCTCGGGATCAAGAAGTCCTGGAGCGACAGGAAGACCCCGACCAGGACGGCCAGAGCGCCGAGCACGCCGGCGATCAAGGTACCGGGAAAAACGAACAGCTCAACCGCGATCAATGCGAAACCCACGATCACGAGCAGGATCTCCTGCATCTCCGCCAGGCCAGACAGATAGTTGGCGAACAGCACGAGCGCGAAACACGTGATCGAGAGGATGCCGGAGATGCCGAAGCCCGGGATCTTGAGCTCGATGAACATGAACACCACCGCGGCGATCACGAACAGCCAGGAATGCTCGGCCACGAACGCGGCGAAGTTCTCGAGCGCGTTGGGCCGGACCGTGCGGAAGCTGGCGGGCTCGACGCCGAGCTTTTCGATCAGGTCCTGGGTGCGGGCGACGATCCCGTCGATGAACCGGTACTCGAGCGCCTCGTCGGCGGTGAGGTTGACGAGATGGGTCGCATCCGAGACCTCCTTCAGCTTCATCACGCGCGCCGGTCCGAGCCGCTTCAGCTCCTCCTCGAACTCGCGCGCGCGCATCACCCGGCGCTCGCCCTCGATCTGCACGAACACGAGCTCGACCGATTGGTCCACCATGCCCTCGGCGAGCCACTGGTTGCGGCCGACGCGCTCCGCGCGGCCGCGGAATCGCGCGCGGAACTCCGACAGGAACTTCTCCTCGATGGTCGGATCGCCGATCGTCGGCAGGTCGAGCGGGATCGGTAATGGGCTCATGTGGATTGGCTTGGCCGAGCCGATGTTGGTGCCTGGCATCATGTACAGCTCGTCGCAGCCGATCGCCAGGTACGCGGCCGCGGAGCTGGCCGAGCCGGTGACCAGCGCGATCGATCGCATCGGCGCGGCGGCGTCCATCTCCTTCGCGATCTGGGCCATCAGGTCGACCAGCCCGCCCGGGCTGTCGATGTCGTACACGATGGCGCTCGCGCCGATGCTCCTGGCCTGCTCGATCCCGCGCCGCACCGCATGCACCATCGCCTGGGAAAGCTCGCCGTGAATCTCGACCTCGACCGCTGACGCCTTGCCCTGGCTGCTCCGGGCAGCCGTTGCGGACGTTCGCGGCGCGACGACCGCGATCAGGACAAGAAGAAGCATCGCAGCAGCGGGTCTCATGGTCTGGAAGTGCCTCGCGACCAAGTGAAGTTTTGGGCCGGAGTCTCTATACTACGCCGGCGCAGCCTTTCTCTGACATGACGAAAAGCATGACCCTCGTCCGCCAAGCGGGGACTGCTCGGGACGAGCCGAAACCCGTTCCGCAGCAGGACGTGCTCCCGAAGAAAGTAGCCGGCTTGTTCAACTTCTCGCGCCGCCCCGACTTCTGGTGCGTGACGCTGCTGTTGGCGATCACCATGCCGATGTTCCTGGTCGGCATCGGCTGGGGCTTGCCCAATCACTACTCGTATGCGCCCGATGCGATCTCGCCGATCGAGTCGCTCGACGCGCTCAACAGCTACGTGATCCGCGAGAGCGGCTGGTGCAAGAAGTACCCGCTCGGCCACTACCTGCTCACCGGCATCATGTACCAGCCGTACCTCGCCTACCTGGATCTCGTCGGCCGCGGCAAGCCGTTCCGCGATGCGATCGAGCGCATCCTCGCGACCGATCAAGCGAACGCCGAGAACCACTTCCAGTTCCTACAGCAATTCGTCGCCTTCCGGCCGCGCATGACCCAGCCTGCTGCGCATGAAGGCGGCGCTGTCGGCGTTGATGGGGAGTGGCAGCGGTGCTGCTCGTCTACCTGATCGGCAAGGAGCTATCGACGCGGGTGGGCGGGCTCGGCGCGGCGATCCTCGCCGCGAGCTACGGGCCGACCGTCTGCCACGCGCACGCGATGAACGTCGGCATCCCCCTACGTGTTCTGGCTGATGCTGACGTTCCTGGCTGCTGCTGCGCGCTGATCAGCGAAGAAGACGCTCTGGTTCGTGCTGTGCGGCATCGCCGGCGCGCTCGCGTTCGCCACCAAGGATCGGTCGTACGGCGTGCTCGCGGCGGTGCCGTTCCTGGTGCTGCTCTGCCGGGAAGCAGCCTGGAGCTCTGGTGCGCGGGCTCGAGCCGCGCACGCTGCCCTGGCGCCAGGCGGTATTCGCGCTGCTCGCGTTCGCCGTGGTCTACTGCGTGGCCGGCAATGGCGGACGGCGGCTTCAAGGAGCACATGCGCACCATCACCACCGTCGGCGTCGATCCCTACCGCGAGGTGGAGAAGACCCCGCAGGGGCAGCTCGATCTGTTCGGCAAGACCGGTGTGGTGATCAGCGAGACGGTCGAGTGGCCGGTGCTCGTCCTGCTCGGCGCAGGCATCGCGGTCGGTCTGGTGCTGCGACCCGGACCGACGCTGTTCTGCCTGCTGCCGGCGATCACGTATTGCGCGAGCTACATCGCCGTGGTCGCCCTGCTGTGCGCGGTTCCTGCTGCCGATCGTGTTCTTCACGGCGCCTGCCGGCCGGCCGCCTGCTCTCGGACCTGCGCCGCGTTCGAGCCGGCTCAAGCCGCATCGGCGCGGCGATCGGCGTGCTGTGCGTCGAGGAGGTGGCGCTGCAGAGCGGCGCCGAGATCGTCGCTCCTGTTCCTCAAGGATCCGCGACCGAGCATTCGCCTGGATCCGCAAGAGCACCTCCACGCCCGACGATCGCGTGCTGGTCATCGCCAGGTGGCGGTGTGCGCACCAGCAGTTCGTCAGGCCGCATTCAAGGTGATCAGCCCGCAGAGCTTGCCGATGTGGTCGACCTGAAGGAGAAGGCGAAGTACATCCACCAGGTGGTCGACCAGTTCAACCCGACCTGCTTCGCCACCTGCGTGTTCGGCATCCCGCCCGGTCCGCCGATGAAGGAAATGGAGGGCCGGCCGGTCGAGGAGACCGTGGACTTCATGCCGCCCGCGGCGGCGCAAGGCGTGCAGAAGGTGATCCGGGTCAGCCCGCAGGTGCGGCTGTATCGCGTGCGGCCCAGGCCGTGAGGCAATGCTTGATCCCGGCTCGCCCGGTAGCCGACAGAGGTTGCGAGCGCGAGGCATGGCGGAAAGCGAGCGTCGAGCAGTGAATCGGGCGCGGATTGGTTGCGGGTTGCTGATCGCTCTCGTGGGCCCCGGCCTGATCGGCTGCGGTGGCCGCGAGGGCAGCGCCGAGCTATCGCTCGCGTTCAAGGCCGACGAGGTGAAGCGGCTCGCGCTGCAGACGCAGATGGACGTGAGCCTCACCATCGGCGACCGGCAGATCCCGCTGTCGCTCGGCTGGGACCTGAACCTCGAGCTGTGCGTGAAGGGCGTCGACGAGCAGGGTGTGGCCACCATCGTCGCCTACGTCGATGCGCTCAACCTGTCGCGGCGCGGCGGCCCGGCCGGTGGCCGCGATCAGGGTGTGCTGCGCTACTTCCACCAGCTCCTGACCACGCTCGCCCGCATGCTCACCGAGTTCCCGCGCACCTTCACCATCGACAGCCGCGGCCGGCTCACCAATCCCGGCGAGCAACGCGAGTTCTTCGATCTGCTGTTCCCGCTGTTCCCCGAGTTCCCGCAAGCTCCGGTCGCCACCGGTCAGACCTTCAGGTCGGAGGGACCGTTCATCGTGCCGGTGCTCGGTGCGCAGCACATCACGCAGGAACATCGCTTCGACAGCATCCGCACCGGCGGTGTGTGCCGGATCGTGTCGGAGCTCACCGCCAGGCAGCCCGAGGCGCGCCAGCTGCACACGCTCGGCGCCGATCTGCACGTGCTCACGTTCGAGCAGTCCGGCGAGGCGGAGCTCGACCTTGCTCCCTATCGAGGCGAAGTGGTCGGGCGCGAGCTCAAGCTCGACTTCCACGTGACGCTCGTCCCGGAGGGCGCACGCGAGCTGATGACGGTGCCGGTCAAGGTGTACATCCACATCGGCCACAGCCTGCGCAGCTTGCGATAGCGCCGCCAGCGATGCGGCGGGAGACGGCAGCGATGGCGTGCGCGTGGGTGGGATGGAGCACAGGGGATTCGAACCCCTGACCTTCTGGCTGCCAGCCAGACGCTCTCCCAACTGAGCTAGTGCCCCGGTCTCGATCTCGCTCGTCGTGGGCCGCGAGCGAGCTGCGCATGATAGGAACTCGTGGGCGCTCGGGTCAACATTTTTCCTAGGCACGGAACGCCCAGGCAGTATGCTCGCCCGTTCCGTTCGATGACGCACGCAGCGCACTCGTTGCCGATCCCGATCGGCGACCAGCGTCGAGGTTTCAGCCACCCGTCCGCGACGAGTGCAACTCGGAAGAGCGACTCATGGCCACCGCCGACCGCAAGGGCATCGTCTCCCGCGCCGAGGACTACTCGGGCTGGTATCAAGAGGTCGTGCTGCGCGCCGAGCTCGCAGACTACTCGCCGGTGCGCGGCTGCATGGTTATCCGGCCGTATGGCTACGCGATCTGGGAGAACATCCAGCGCGACCTCGACCAGCGGTTCAAGGACACCGGTCACGTGAACGCCTACTTCCCGCTGTTCATCCCGCAGAGCTTCCTCACCAAGGAGGCGCAGCACGTCGAGGGCTTCGCCAAGGAGTGTGCGGTGGTGACGCACTCGCGCTTGAAGGCGATGCCGGGCGGCGGCGTCGCGCCGGATCCGGAGTCGGCGCTCGAGGAGCCGCTGGTGGTGCGGCCCACCTCCGAGACCGTGATCGGGGCGATGTGGGCGAAGTGGATCTCGAGCTGGCGCGACCTGCCGCTGCTGCTGAACCAGTGGAACAACGTGGTGCGGTGGGAGATGCGCACGCGCCTGTTCCTGCGCACCGCCGAGTTCCTGTGGCAAGAGGGCCACACCGCGCACGAGACCGAGAACGAAGCGCGCGCGGAAACCCGGCGCATGCTGGAGATCTACAAGACGTTCGCCGAGGAGATCCTGGCGCTGCCGGTGCTGCGCGGCATGAAGAGCGACAGCGAGCGCTTCGCCGGTGCCGACACGACCTATTGCATCGAGGCCCTGATGCAGGACGGCAAGGCGTTGCAAGCGGGCACGTCGCACTTCCTCGGCCAGAACTTCGCGCGCGCCTTCGACGTCAAGTTCCAGGGCCGCGAGAAGGCCACCGAGTACGCGTGGACCACGAGCTGGGGCGTGTCGACGCGCTTGATCGGTGCGATCGTGATGGCGCACGGCGACGACAAGGGATTGATCCTGCCGCCGCGTGTGGCGCCGCACCAGGTGGTGGTGGTGCCGATCTGGAAGAGCGACGACGAGCAGCACAAGGTGCTCGCGTACGTCGACCAGTTCGTCCGGCAGCTGAAGCGGGCGGTGCGCGTCAAGGTCGATGATCGCGATCAGTACAAGCCTGGCTTCAAGTTCAACGAGTGGGAGCTGCGCGGCGTGCCGCTGCGCATCGAGGTGGGCCCGCGCGACCTGAGCCAGGGGACCGTGGTGCTGGTGCGGCGCGACACCGGCGACAAGCAGACATGCGCCGCTGCCGACCTGGCGCCCACCGTCGAGCAGCTCCTGAGCACGATCCAGAAGGCGATGTTCGATCGTGCGCTCGAGTACCGCAAGACGCACACCCACGACGTCGACGACTACGACACCTTCAAGCGCCAGATCGAGGCGGGTGGGTTGTTCCGCGCGCACTGGGACGGCACGGCCGAGACCGAGGCGCGCATCAAGGAAGACACCAAGGCAACGCTGCGCCTCATCCCGCTCGAGGAAGACGAACGGCCGTCGCCGGGCAAATGCATGGTGACCGGCAAGCCCTCGGCGCGACGGGTGTACTTCGCGCGTGCCTACTGATGCTGCCGATGCCGCGAGCTGTGAGTCAGGTCGGCTCCATGCCATCTCGTCCCGCGCGCACCGCGCTGTACCTCGGCGTTTTCCTGGTGTCCGCCGCCACCCTGCATCTCGAGACCCTGCAGACGCGCATCTTCGCGGTCATGCTCTGGCACCATCTCACATACATGGTGGTGACCTTCACGCTGCTCGGCTTCGCGGCCGCGGGCAGCGCTGTCGATCCTGCCGCGCCTGCAGCAGGGCAATGTCGGGCGCCGCGTCGCCATCATCGCGCTCGCGTTCTCGTTCAGCACCATCGCCGCGTTCTACACGCTCAGCGCTGCGCGCCTCGACACGGTGCAGCTGCTGCAGCGGCGGGTGCAGTACCTGTACGTGTTCGGGTATTACATCTACCTGCTGATCCCGTACTTCTTCGCCGGGCTGTGCATCGCCATGGCGCTCAAGGCCGAGGCCGAGCAAGCGCCGCGCATGTACGGCGCCAACCTGGTCGGCTCCGCGGCGGGTTGCTTCCTGTTCATCGTGCTGCTCAAGCCGCTCGGTGGTGCGGGCTCGCTGTTCCTGGTCGCCGCCACCAGCGCGCTCGCGGCGGCATGCTTTGCCTGGCAGGGCGGCGCGCGCAAGCTCGCCCTGGTCAGCAGCGCCGCGGCGCTGGCACTGCTGGTCGCCTGCCTGCCGCTCGGCAGCGGCGCGAGCGCATCGCTCGCCGATCGCTGCCTGGTGATCGAGCCAGCGCCGTCGAAAGCCATGATGCAGCAGGGGCTCGCATCCGAGCTCACGGTGTGGGATCCGCTGTGCCGCCTCGACGTCACCAACGTGCCGCGCCACGACAAGTTCGTCTATCAAGACGGGGATGCACCGACCGCGCTGCCCAACGGCAAGGGACACATCGATCTCACCTCCATCTACGGCCTCGCCTATCACATCAAGCCGCGGCCCGACGTGCTGGTGATCGGCATCGGCGGCGGCCAGGACCTGTGGATCGGGCGCATGAACAAGGCGAAGTCGGTGACCGGCGCGGAGATCAATCCGAGCACCGTCGCGCTGATGCGCGGGCCGTATCGCGACTACAACGAAGGCATCTACGATCTGCCGGCCGAGGGCGACTGCGGGCCGGTGCACGTCGAGGTGGCCGAGGGCCGTGCGTTCGTGCGCCGCACGCACAGCACGTACGACCTGATCCAGATGACCGGCACCGACACGTACACCGCGCTGGCATCCGGGTCGTACGTGATGTCGGAGTCCTACCTGTACACGGTCGAGGCGTTCCAGGACTACTTCGCGCACCTCAACCCCGACGGCGTGGTGTGCATCTTGCGCTTCGGCTTCCGGCCGCCAAGAGAGTCGCTGCGCATGTGCACGATCGCGGCCGAGGCGATGCGCGCGCGCGGTGTCGCGCAGCCGTCGCGGCGCGTGATCGTGGTCAACTTCAAGCGCCAGGTCAACGTGGCCGGGCAGCCGCGCGCCGTGGACTACTGCGCGATGATCTTCAAGAACGGCGAGTTCACCGACGCCGACATCGCCACCATCGATCGCTACGTGGCGGTGAAAGGGCCGGAGTACTCGATCGCGTACAGTCCGGGTCGCCCCTCGTCGGAGCCGGAGTACCGCGAGTACTTCGCCGCTGCGGATAAAGGCAGCGCCGCAGTCGCACAGTTCCTCGCCAGCTACAAGTTCGACGTCACCCCAACGCACGACGACAGCCCGTTCTTCTTCCAGAACTACCGCTGGTCGAGCGTGCTCGAGTCGGTGAAGAACCCCGATTGGTTCGGGATGATCGGCGAGGATCCGGTGGGCCTCTACATCCTGGTCACCGTGCTGCTCGAGGCCTCGGTGCTGATCCTGGTGCTGGTGTTCCTGCCGCTGCTCGCGTTCCGGCGCGGCGGCGTGGCCACCCCTGGCAAGCTCGCGGTGGGGACGTACTTCTTCGGCATCGGCATGGCGTACTTGATGCTCGAGGTCGCGGCCATGCAGAAGTTCGCGCTCTACCTCGGCCATCCGGTGTATTCGCTCACCGTGGTGCTGGCGACCTTCCTCGTGTTCTCCGGCATCGGCTCGTTCGTCGCCGGACGATTGCGCGCGCCGGTGCGCATCGCCATCCCGGCGATCGTGGTCCTGTGCCTCGGCTACCTCGTCTTGCTGCCGCTCGTGTTCAGCGCGACGCTCGGGCTCGGCATCGCCGCCCGGGTCGCGATCTCGATCGCGCTGCTCGGCGTGCTCGCGTTCTTCATGGGCATGCCGTTCCCCGCGGCGATCCGCAGCGTCGACCGCAGCGTGCCGCAGTTCGTGCCGTGGGTGTGGGGCGTGAACGGCTCGGCGAGCGTGCTGGCGTCGATCGTCGCGGTGTTTCTCGCGATGGCGTTCGGCTTCAGCACGGTGTTTGCGCTCGCGGCCGGGTTCTACCTGCTCGCGCTGGTGTGCTCGGTGCCGCTGTTCCGGCTGCCGGCGTTGCAGCGGGGCGACGCCGCGTGAGCCCGCCGCCACAGTCGCGGCGCATCCCGAAAAAAAACTCAAGCGTGCGCCGGCGGCGGCCGACGAGCCGGTCCAGCGTGATGCGGTCACGCCACACGTCGTGACGTGAGATGGGCCGCTCACAAGAATGGACTGCCGCAAGTGCGGCGCTTCCCCGCTGCACCGCGGCTCTTTCGAGGCCCACCCATGAAGGGCTCGGAAGGCAACGCACGTGACGGTCGGGTGATTCACCCGACGAGCCGGCCGGCGGGCACGCCGAGCCGCACAGCTCAGCGGGCTGCCACCTCCCCCCTCGGTCAGCTCCCTGATTCCCGCGCGCTGCGCTCTCGAACCCCTCGCCGCTGGCAACGCATTCGACCGGCACATCCCCGTGCTGCCACATTCGCCTCATCCGTCGGAGGTCATCATGAACTCGCGAGGATTGGGGACCACACTCGTGTGCGGGATCGGGCTCTCCCTGCTCGGCCCACCGCACCAAGGGGCAGCTGAGGCTGCCGCATTCGACCAGACACCGCCCGCGCCCAGCCCGGGTGCGGCGCTGTGCTACGACGCGGCACGCCGCCAGTGGGTCGCGTTCGGCGGCCGCACCTCGACCGGGGTGAGCGACGAGGTGGCCATCTACGACGCCGCCGCGGCGCGATGGTCGAGGGTGGGGGTCGACCCCGACTCGCCGCAGCCGCCTGCGCGTGCCTACAGCGCGGCCGTGGTCGCCGGCGAGGGGGCGCTGCTCATCTTCGGTGGCGAGGACGATGGCGCGCTGGCGCGCGACGACACCTGGGTGTTCGACTTCGTCTCGCGCTGGTGGTGGCAGTTCACGCCGCAGCCCGGCGACCAGAATCCGGACCCGCGCGTCAAGGGCCAGCTCAGCTACGACGTGGCATCGGGAGCGGTGGTGCTGCGAGGCGGCCTGCCGTATCGCGGCGGACCGCCGCTCGCCGACTGCTGGCAGCTCGATCGCGAGGCGCGGAACTGGGTGCGAGTGTGGTGACCGCTCGCGCGGTCACTGCTCGTTGATGCCGTTGGTTCTTCATCTGAGGCGGTGAGGAGCATGGACTTGGCTGCGGGAATGCAAACGGGGGCTCGTGCGGTTTCGGGGGAAGCCGCGCGGGTGACGAGAGGCAAGGGCTTCTCTAGGTTCGCGCATCCGTAAGGCCACGACGGCGACAACGATCGCGAAGGACCACCACAAATTCCTTGTGGTGGTCCTTTTTTGACTCCCCATCCGTTGGGGTGTCTGGTTAAACAGCCAGGTACCTGATCCGAACCCGAATCCGTCCGACGTGTCCGCCACGGGAGTGGTCCCCGGTTTCCAAGTGCCACGTTCTTGAGCCTCGCTCGATGTGGTCTTGAACAAGGAGTCCGCCGATGGTTGGCAAGTCGTTGTTTGCGCGCCTGTTTGGCAAGAGCGAACCCGAGCCCGTGGTGCGCCCCGGCCGGCGCAGCGTGATGCATGTGGCGGCACCCAGGAACGGGGCGCCGCGCAAGGAGGTCATCGCCGCCGCGACCGAGTGCTTCCGGCGAGCGCGGGCGACGCGCGCACGGCCACCGCAGAGCTGCCGTTCGTGGCCGAGCCGGACGTGCACCAGGTCGCGATGCCGGTGCCGCCCGCGACGCCCACCAAGGATCCGCAGCCGCACGAGGTGCGGCCCGAGCCGATGAGCGCACGCGAGGAGGTGTCGCTCAAGATCACGGAGGGCTTGAAGGGCCTGAGCAACATCCTCACCGACATCGACACCAAGCTCGATGACCAGAATCGCAAGAGCACGGAGATCGTGCAGTCGATCAAGGTGCTGCCGGAGATGATGCGCGACCTGCCCGAGACGTCGCGTGCCGGGATCGAGCTGCTGTCGGTGATCTCACGGGTGCTCGAGGACCAGACCCGCGCCACTCGCGACATGGTGGATCGGGTCAAGGAGATGCCGACCCTGGTCGCGCGCGTCTCGTCGCACCTCGAGGAGCAGTCGCGCGTCCTGAGCCGCCAGGAGGATGCGCGGATGCAGCTCGAGACCGCGGTGCAGGGCGTGGGCTCGGCGGTGCTCAAGCTCGCCGATCAGCAGCAGACCCAGGAGGCGCGCGCGTGTGAGAAGCTCGAGCAGGTGGAGAACCGGACGCTGGAAGAGCTGCGTCGCATGCAGGCCCAGCACGAGCGGCACCTCTCGGACCTGTCGCAGCGCTCGACGCACCAGATGCGCGTCATCACGATCATGACCGTGCTCATCGTGCTGGTGTTCCTGGCCGTCCTCACGCACCTGTAGGGTCCGGACGCTCGCGCCGATCCAGACCTCTCAGCGACCGCCAGGACCTGGAGTTACAGATCTCCGCCGGGAGCGTAAAGGTCTCGGGCGGGAGGCCAAAAGCTTCCTGTCCGGTGATCGCTCCCCGTGGTAAAGTGGCCACTTTCACCCGGTAACTCCCTTTCCTGCACGGCGAGGTGGCATGGCGCGCCTGGTTTTGATGCAAGCTGGCGGCGGCGAGAAGTCGTTTTCTCTCGGCGCCGCGGCAGTCATTGGCCGTGATCCACAGAACGAGATCGCCCTCGACGATCAGTCGGCATCGCGGCAGCACTGTCGCATCGAGCAGCGCGGCAGCGCGTTCGTGCTGATCGACCTCGGCAGCCGCAACGGCACGTTCCTGAACGGCGAGCGCGTGACCGAGCAGGTGGTGCGCGAGGGCGACCGCATCAAGGTCGGCGCCAGCGAGCTCACCTTCACCGACCAGGTGCGCTACAGGCTCGAGTTTGTGGCTGGCGAGCGCGTCGGCGACGCGATCCCGCTCGACCGCGAGCGCGTCACGTTCGGGCGCAAGCCCACCAACGCCGTGGCCCTGGACGAGATCGGCGTGTCAGGGGTCCACTGCGAGGTGGTGATGGAGGGTGGGCGCCTCATCCTGCGCGATCTCGGCTCGACCAATGGCACGTTCCTCGAGGGCCAGAAGATCGACGAAGTCGTGCTGTCGCACGGCGACCGGATCCGCATCGGCACCACCGAGCTCGTGTTCGTCGATGCCACCCAGGGCGCGATCGCTGCTGCGGCCGCGCCCCGGGGCACCGCGGCCACGGCGGCAACCGACGCTGGCATCGACGCGCCGCGGGTGCTCTCGGCGGGGCCGCGCCGCAATCGGCTGGTGTCGCTGCTGGTGCCGGTGCTGCTCCTGCTCGCGGTCGGTGCGGCCGGCTATCTCTACTTCACCCGCGCGCGCGGCGGCGCGCTGCGCGCCAGCGTGCCGCCCGCGGCCGGCAACCTGATCACGCAGGAGTGGTCGTTCGAGGACCCGGAGCTGCTCACGCAGTACTTCGAGCTGTCCGGCGACGGGCTGAAGCCGCTGCGGCCCTCGAGCCCGGGCGGCCGCTCCGGCCTCGCGGCGCTCGCCGTCACGCTGGAGGCCGGCACGCGCGCGCTGCTGAGCGTGCGCCATGCGCTCGACGTCGAGCCCGAGCATCGCTACCTGATCCGCGTGCACGCCCGCGGCGCGGCGAGCGCTTCGGTCGCGGTGGGGGCGCGCTTGCCGAGCAGCGGCGGCCAGGAGCTCGAATGGCCGCTCGTATCGCACACGCTCGCGGACAGCTTTGCGCCGATCGAGGGCACGGTCGTGGTGCCGCCCAACGTGCGGCAGCTGCGACCCGTGGTGGGTGCGTTCGGCTCCGGGGCAGTGGCGATCGACGACCTCGAGGTGTTCGACCGCGGCGCCATCGGCCAGCTGCCGCAGACCGAGGGGTTCGAGCTGCTCGACAGCGGCACCGTGTTCTCGCTGCTGCAGTTCAACAACCTGCAATTCGCGGGCGGGTTCGTCGAGCTGAAGCGCGGCGCGCAGGTGGTCTCGCCCTGCACGGTGGCGGCGAGCGGCAGCATCAAGCCCGACGACGGCGGCAAGTCGCTGGTCGGCGAGTGGGCCGTGACGGGCGCCGCCGACGGCACCGATGTGGCGTGCGGGTTCGTGGTTGCCGAAGGGCTCGGCGGCGGCCGCGTGCGCATCCTCTCGGAGCGCGGTGCCGAGCCGCGCGATGGGCCGTTCGAATGGACGCCGTGCCAGGCGCTGCTGCTGGGCTCGGGCAGCGATCTCATCCAGCTCCGGTTTGCCGAGCCACACCCGGTGAGCGGCAAGCCGATCGAGGGTGGCGCGTTCGCGCTCTCGGTGCAGCCGGTCGCGGGCAAGCTCGCATTCCACGTCGACCTCTCGTTCCAGGACCGGCGCCTGCGCGCGCAGCCTGTTGAGCGAAGCGGATCAGCTGATCAAGCAAGGCAAGTTCGGCGACGCGCTTGCCCGCGCCCAGAAGGTCACCGATGAGCTGCCCTACCACGAGAGCGAGCTCGACAAGGCGCGCACCCTGTCGGCCACGATCGCCACCGAGGCGCGCAAGCGCCAGGAGCTGGTCGAGACGCTGGTGAGCGATGCCGTGTTCCTCGAGAACCCGCAGAAGTTCGGCGAGGCGGAGAAGGCGGCGCACGAAGCCATGGACGCGTTCTCCGGCTCGCCGTCCCTGGACACCTTCAAGGCGCTGCTCGAGAAGGCCGCGACCGAGAAGACCCGCTTCGACGCGGAGCGCCGCAGCCTCGAGGCGGAGCGCCTCTATCGCATGGCGGCGAGCCTGTGCACGCGAGCGGATCGCAAGGCCACGGGCGAGCTGATCGCTCGCTACATCGTCCTGCATCTCGGCGACACGCCTTCGGCGGACAAGGCCAAACAGCTCGCACCGGGACCGTAGGCGCGCTTGGGCGCGACCACCAGGCCAGCGTGATTCGGAGGAACGATGGGTAAGCGCGGCATCGGGATCGAGATCGGTACGACCGGGATGCGGATCGTCTGCGGTCAGCGCAAGGGCGATGCCTTCGAGGTCGACCAGGTGATGCGGTTTGCGTTCCCGGTCGGTGCCAGCGATCCCGTCAGCGCCGTCGCCGATGCGCTCGCGAGCAATGGCAAGCTCAAGTTGAAGAGCGGGCGCGCGCTGGCCGGGCTGACCGGGCGCGATCTCATGATCCGCTACAGTCAGGTGCCGCCGGTGCCGGACTGGCAGCTGCGGCAGATGATGGGCTTCGAGATCCAGGAGATCCGCTCGCGTTCCAACGAAGCGGTCGCCACCGACTTCAACCTGCTGCCCTCGGTCTCCGAGCTCACCGCCGACGACACCGTCTTGCTCGCGGTGGCGAAGGAGGCGTTGCTCACCACCGTGGACGAGTCGCTCGCCTCGGCGAGACTCAAGCCGACCGGCTACGTGCCCAACTCGGTCGCGGTGTTCAACGCGTTCGCGAAGCTCGGCCCCGCCACCGAAGGCACCACGCTGCTGCTCAACCTCGGCGCGAAGAACTCGGACGTCGCGATCCTGCGTGGCACCGACCTGATCTTCGCGCGCAACATCTCGACCGGGTCCGACGTCTTCAACGACGCGTTGATGGCGCAGTTCAACGTCAAGTACGAGAAGGCGGAGAAGCTCAAGCTCGAGATGGCCAATGCCGCGCCGCGTGATCAGCGCAAGAACCTCAGCCCGCAAGAGGAGAAGGTGGCGCTGGCGATCGAGGGCGCGGTCGGTCAGATCTTCGCGCTGATCCAGTCGACGCTGATGTACTGCAAGTCGAGCCTGAAGCTGCAGGACATCTCGCCCGATCGCCTCTACATCACCGGCGGCGGCTCGCGGCTGAAGGGGCTCGATCGCTACCTCGGCGCCCAGTTCGGCGTGCCGGTCGAGGTGTTCAATCCGCTGCCGGAAGTGGCGACCGGCGAGGCGAGCGAGCTGGCCGAGCAGCTCGGGCCCGATGCGACCGCCGCGCTCGGGCTCGCGATCATGGCTTGCTCGACCGACACCTACTCGCTCGAGATCGTGCCCGAGTCGGTGCGCAAGAAGCGCGAGTTCGCGCGGCGCCACGGGTTCTCGATCGCGGCGGTGGCGCTGGTGCTCGCGTTCCTGGGCTTCGATTTCTACACGTCGCAGCAGAACTACGCGCAGATCCAGCAGGAGCGCAAGCTGATCGGCGCCGAGCTCAACCTGCGCAAGGACAACAAGCGCAAGTTCGACCGCGAGCTCGCCACGCGCGAGGAGCTGGCCGCCAAGATCGCGCAGCTCGAGGAGCGCAACGAAGCCACGCTCGGGCTGGCGCGCGCCCAGGCCATCGTGCAGAAGCACCTGCCCGAGGAGATGTGGGTGAGGCGCATCTACCTCGACCTGGCCGACGTCAAGGATCAGCCGGCGCTGGGCAAGCGCAGCGTGGTGGTGGTGGAAGGTGCGGGCAAGGAATCGGCGAAGGAGAACCTGGTCGCCGCCTACAGCCGCTTCGAGAAGGCGGTTGCCGGCGAGCCCGACGTGGGTGAGGACAACATCCTCTCGCAGCCCAGCACCAGCGGCGAGTTCAAGTTCAAGCTGACGATCAGCTTCACGCACGTCGCCAAGCCAGAGGACGCGGGCGCCAAGGGTGCCGCGGACAAGGAGCAGGCGCGGGTGAGCGCGACCGCCGAGAACGTCAAGGCGAGCGCCACCATGAGCGGGTCGGAGCGCAAGGGTCGTGATTCGCAACCCAAGTGAGGCGGGCGAGGAGACCGAGCCGTGGACTTGAGTGATCTGTGGCAGCAGCACAAGGCCTTCATCATCACGATCGCGACCGCGCTGCTCGTGCTGTTGATCGGCCGCACGATCATCGGCAGCACCTACGACTGGCAGGCGGCGCGCGCGGGGCGTGATGCCGACAACCGCGAGCTGGCGAAGATCGAGACCGTGCCCAGCAGCCGGCTGAAGGAGCTGGTGAACGAGCGCACGGCGCTCGAGCAGCGCACGCAAGCGCTCGCCACGCAGCTCACCTTCCAGGTCGGGTCCGACTACAAGCTCGCGGCCACCGATCGCATGGCGCAGAGCACCTACTTCGAGCTGGTGGATCGCAAGAAGGAGCAGCTCGTGATCGCGCCGGCACGCCTCGACATCACCGTACCCGACAACCTCGGCATGCCGGAGGCCGCGCCCGGGGATCGCGAGGAAGTGGCGCGCACGCTGGTGGCGCTCAACGTGGTGAACAACGTGGTCGAGTACGCGGTGGCGGCGCGCGTGAAGCGCATCGTCAAGATCAAGTACGACAGCAGCGCCGCCGCGCGCTTGAAGCGCCAGGGCTTCATCGGCGAGCTGACCGTGCACTTCGAGATCGAGGGCACCGGGCGCGTGCTGTCGGACTTCTTCGAGATCCTCGCCACCGCGCCGCAGCGCAGCGAGCCGTTCCTGCACGTCGCACAGGGCTCCGATCTCAAGGCCGACAGCACCGGCGACCTGGTGCGGGCGACGTTCGACGTGAAGGCGCTCAGCGTCGATCTCGAACGCTCCGTGCTCGGCAAGGAGTCTGCCGACAAGAAGTCAGGCAAGTAGGACAGAGCGATGACCTTGACCAAGGAACAGATCTTCTTCCTGGCGGTGCTCGCCGTGCTCGGCTGGATGAGCTACACGCGCATCGCCAACCCGTACACCGCATCCGCGCGGCCCGCGGGCAAGAAGCTCGAGGTGCCCGACCTGCGCCCGGTGCCGATGCCGGTGCACGCGCCCGCCGATGACGATCTGCTGAAGAAGCGCGGGCGCGACATCTTCGCGCAGCCGCGCGAGTGGGTGGCGCTCGATCCGCTCGAGCTCGAGCCGCCGCCGATCACGCCGCCGCCGTTCGTGCCGCCGTTCCCGACGCCCGCGCTCGGCGTGCCGTTCTGGATGCGCTACGCGCGCAGCGAGCCGGTGATCGCGACCGACCTGCACGTGCTCGGCGCCGCCGCGGACCAGCCGCCGGCCGAGCCGGCCGCGGATGCGCCCGACGCCGCCAAGCCCGAGAAGCCCGAGAAGGTGGACAAGCCGGCAGCGAGCGCCAAGCCCACCGCGGCGCCGAAGGGCGACGCGGGCAGCGCGGCCCCGGACAAGCCGCCGGCCGCGGAGGATCGCGCCAGGGACTACCCCAAGCGCTTCGATCAGCTGCAATTCAAGGACTCGCCGCTGCCCGTGTTCGGCCTGATCCGCAACAAGGACAAGTGGAACCTCGCCGATCGACCGGGCGAGGCGATCCAGTGGCAGCTGCTCGGCTCCAAGGGCGAGCTGATGAGCGGCGTGGCGCCGATCGACCGCGCGCGCGTCGAGTCGTTCAAGTTCGCCGATACGCCGCTCAACAACTTCTACGTCGAGAAACGCGAGCTCAAGCAGCGCACCGACAATCCGGTGAAGCGCCTCGAGTTCATCGACAGGTGGCTCGAGCTCGCGCGTGCCGAACCGGCGCTGCATCCCGCGCTGCAGAGCGAGTGCGAGGAGGTGCTGGCGGCGCCGTCGACCGCACAGGTGCTCGCCGCGCGGCAGGGCAAGATCTTCGAGATGCTGGGCGAGACGTTCGCGCGCCAGTACGACTTCGAGGGCGAGCTCAAGTCCTACCGCCGCGGCCTCGACCTGGGTCTCGACTACTCGGGCCTGCATCGCGCCTACGCGTGCTACCTCGAGCGCTACGGCCTGCACGACGAGGCCGATGCGGCGTTCCAGAAGGCGTTGCGAGCCGACGTGAACGACGCGGTCGCGGCGCGCGACTACGGCGTGTTCTTGCTGCATCGCGGCCGCGCCGAGGAAGCGCGCCAGCAGTTCGAAAACGCCACCAAGCCGAGCGGCATCACCACCGAGCTGCGCGTGAGCGCGCTGTGCGGCCTGGCCGCGGCGCAGCTGATGCTCGGCAACGTCGACGAGGCGAATGCGCAGGCGCAGCGCGCGCAAGGCCTGCTGCCGGCCGATGCCAACGTGAAGGCGTTCGGCGGGCTCGATCCGTTCACGGTTCTGGGCGCGGTGGCGAGCGCGCGCGGCGACGATGCCAAGGCGCGCTCGTACTTCGACACCGCGGTCGAGCGCGCGCCCACTGCGACCGCGCTCACGCACCAGGCGATCGCGCTGACCCGCGCCAGCGATCTGATGGCGGCATACCAGAAGCTGCAGCAAGCCATCGACCTCGATCCGCTGTCTGCACCAGCTGCGCTGCGTGCGCGCGGCGCGGTCGAGGAGCGGGCGGGGCTGCTCGACGCCGCGATCGAGACCTATCAGGCGGCCCTCGATCGCGACCCGGACGACGCCTACGGGATGTATCTGCTCGGGCGCGCGCAGCGCCGGTCGGGCGATCTCGAGCGCGCCGAGCAGCTCATGGGCCAGTCGCTCAAGCGCGACGGCCGGTTCGTGGCCGTGCTGAACGAGCAGGGCACGCTCGCGCTGCAGCTCGATCGCGCCACCGATGCCGAGCGGTTCTTCAAGGAATCGCTGCTGCGCGACCCCGGGCGCGCCGAGGTCGACTACCTGCTCGGGCTCGCCTATCTGCGCGGCGGCCAGGTGCCGGCGGCGCGCGAGGCGTTCAAGCAGGCGCTGGCGGCGCGCGACAAGTGGGCCGCGCCCAAGAACGGGCTCGCGTTCTGCGCTTACAAGGATGGCGCCACCGACGAGTCGCTGCAGCTCTTGCGCCAGGTGGTCGATCAGCTCGCGGGCGACGCGGCCCAGCAGGACGCGGTATACGCCGATCAGTACCGCAAGGCGATCGGCGACAACCTGGCGAAGGAGCAGTGGATCGACACCTTCGCCTGGAAGACGATGGGCAACGGCTGGGATCCGAGCGAGCGCCACGGCGTCTTGATCCGGCCGCTCGGCAACGCGCTCTCGTTCAACGGCACGCAGAAGGACAACGGCGCCATCACCGAGCTGTGGCGGCCGTTCAAGAACGGCGCGCAGCTCGTCTCCTACGAGGCGGAGCTGGTCGCGGCCGAGGGCAACCAGGGCCTGCATGGCATCGCCCTGATCAAGGAGCAGGTGGTCCAGGGCGAGCAGGTGCCCTACCACGAGATCGCGCTCGCCCGCGACCAGAACGGCGGCATCCAGTACCTGGTGCGCGAGGCCAATCACGACAAGGTGGCCATGGGTCCGCTCAAGGACAATGGCCAGGAGGTCAAGGTCGACCCGCACGAGCCGGTGCGCCTGGCGATCGTGCGCGTGCCGGACAAGAAGGGTCTGTTCGAGCTGCGCGTCAACGATCAGCCCCGGGGCGATGCGATCGAGATCGCGCCGCTCGGCGCGACCGGCAACATCGAGTTCCGCATCACGATCTTCTGCATGGCCGGGGACGGCCACAACGTCGACGTGTCGGCGAGCCGGGCTCGTCTGGTGCGCAAGAGGAGCTGAGGCAGCGCATGCGCAAGAATGGATTCACGCTGATCGAGATCCTGATCGTGATGGCGATCATCTCGCTGCTCATGGGCGCGTTCATCTTCAGCCAGCGCACCTTCTTCGGCGCCGGCAAGAAGACCAAGACCACCGGCATCCTGCACGAGGTCGAGACCATGATCGAGCAGTACCAGCGCCACAAGGGCGACTACCCGCCCAGCACGCTCGATGCGCTCGACCTGAAGACCGACAACGACGTGAACGAGGGCATCGAGGCCTGCATGGCATCGCTGTTCGACACCAAGTACCAGGGTGAGCTCAAGCCCGACGAGAGGAACCTCGAGAACACCGATCACGACTCGGCCGACCGCGACTTCTCGGTCATGGGGTCGCGCCAGCTGTTCGAGGTGGTGGACAGCGAGCACAGCCCGTTCGTGTACATCCACAACCGCGACTACGGCAAGGCGGTCACCTACCTGATCATGGATCCAAAGAGCGGCGACTACGTGCAGCGCACCGTCACCGCCTACAGGTCGAAGAAGACCGGCGGCTACGCCAACTTCGACTCCTATCAGCTGTGGTCGGCAGGGCCCGACGGCAAGTTCCAGACCGACGACGATGTGGCGAACTTCGAGATCGAACCGGATGAAGCGCCGTAACGGCTTCACGCTGATCGAGATCCTGATGGTGCTCGCGCTGATGGCCATCTTGCTCGGCGTGAGCGCCGGCGCGTTGACCCGCGCCGTGCCCGCGAACCAGCTCACCACCTACCAGATCCGCGACGCCGTGCGCCGCGCGCGCAACTTCGCCATCAAGGAAGGCTCGCCCGCGTTCGTGCTGCTCGAGGCGTCCGACGAGCACGACCTCGGCCCGACCCTGACCACCGGCGGGCAGCGCGCGGTGGGCCTGTGGCACTTCGAGGACGCCTCGCTGATGGGCTACCCCGGTCCGGGGCTCGGCGCGGGCTTCGAGCTGGTGCCGGTCGGCGTCATCGGCCGCGGCCTGCAGCTGGTCGCCGAGAAGCCGTCCTACCTTGACCTCGGCCACGCGTCGGCGTTCGACGCGACCGACGGCGTGGCGTGCGAGCTGTTCGTGAAGCCCTACTCGCCCGGCGCGCGCGTGCTGCTCGACAAGGGCAAGTCCTACAGCCTGACGCTCGACAACGAGCTGCGGCCGCACGCGCACGTGCTGCTGCGCACCGAGGGCGACGTCGCGCGCGACCCGGGCAAGCGGCTCGAGGTCGAGCTCGAGGAGCCGCTGCCGCTCCACCGCTACACGCGGCTCGGCATGAGCTTCGACGGCCAGACCATCGAGCTGTACGTCGATGGGCGGCTGCGCAACCACGGCCGCCTGCCGGCGCGCAAGGCGATGCTGCCGGATCCCGGCGCGGCGCTGATGATCGGCAAGGTGCAGGAGCCGTTCGCGGGCGAGATCGACGAGGTGCGCCTCGCGGTGCTGGTGCTCGAGCACGCGCAGCGCTTGCCCAACGTGCTGCGGCTCGGCCGCCCGCGCACCGAGATCCGATTCGAGAGCTCGGGCAAGCTCGACCGCCTGCTGCACAGCGGCCCGGTGGACATCGCCTTCCAGTCAGGCGATCCGCCCAAGCAACGCGCGTTGACCGTGGATCTGATGGGTGAGATTCGCTGACGAGGTCACCATGGCGAGCAGCACCACGATCGCTTGGCAGAGGCGTGCGGCCCAGCACGGCGTCGCGCTCATCCTGGTGCTGGTGGTGCTCGCCGCGCTCCTGTCGATGGCGATCCCGTTCTCGTGGTCGATGAAGAACGCGAGCGAGTCGGCGGAAGCGAGCCTGCGGCACACCGAGACCGTGAACGACCTGCGCAGCGCATTCGACCTCGCCTGCTCGCAGCTCGAAGGCACGCACGCGGCGGTGGACAAGACGCCGCACGCCGACGGCGAGAGCGAGTTCAAGCTCGACTTGCCGGCGCTGATGAAGCGCTACGAGATGGACCAGTCGATCCCGCCGCTGCCGAGCGACAAGATCTGGTCGGCGAGCGTGACCGACCTGCAAGGCCGCATCGATCTGAACGCCGCCAGCGTGTACACGGTCGCGAACCTGATGAATGCCGCGTCGTTCCTCGAGAAGGACGTGGACGAGCGACCGGAGATCGAAGAGCTCGCGGTGGCCGATCCCCTGGCGTTTCCCGAGAAGGGCATCGTCTGGATCGAGGGCGAGCTGTTCCTGTACGAGGCCAAGCGCGGATCGACCCTCACCGGCGTGACCCGCGCCTACGTCACGCCGGCGCGCCCGGCGCCGGCCGAGCGCCGGCGCGCACATGGCGAGGGCGCGCCGGTGGTCGACTACCGCGCGTACCTGCTCGCGACCTACCTCTACCGCGCGGTGCCAGGGCGCGAGACCTCGCTCAACCGCATCGAGGAAGCCAAGCGCGTCTCGAAGTACGGCGAGTTGCCGATCGGCACGCGCGAGCTCGCACGCATGAAGGAGCTGGCGACGGTGTTCGCTTCGCGGCCGGGGCCGCGCTTCGCGAACCCGCAGCTCGTGATCGGCGAGCTCAAGGCGGGCGAGTCGTTCCTGCTCAAGGTGCTGAACGGCCGCCACTTCGCCTCCGGCTCGATCGTGCGGCTGCACAACGCACAGGGCGTCACCGAGTACAGCGTGGTGGTGGCGAGCACCAAGGACGCGGACACCTGGACGGTCGAGCTCGAGCTGCCGGTGGCGATGAGCTGCCGCAAGGACGAGGCGGTGCTGGAATCGCTCACCCCCGCACCGGTGAACCTGAACACCGCACCGCGCGACGTGCTGGTGGCGCTGCTGAAGGGCGTGCAGCCGCGCGGCGGGTCCGAGGCGCGGCTGCTCGACACCGACGCGCATGCGGTCGCGGACGCGATCGTGAAGCAGCGGCCGCTGAACGGCTTGCAGGATCTCGATCGGCTCCTGGGCGCGCTGCAGGAGAGCGGCGTGCTGAGCAGGAGAAGCGCCAGGCGCTGGCGCAGAACGCGTATGCGCCGGATGCCGGCCTGTCGTTCAGCACGCAGCCGTTCACGTTCGCGTCGGGCAACCTGGTCGAGCTGGACGCCGCGGTGAGCGACAACTATCTGCCGCTGACGACGCCGCAGGGGCGGCTGCTGCACGCCGGGCTCGAGCGCGCGCGCCGGTTCGGCCGCGAGATCGTGGCGATCGCGCCGCCGGGAACGCTGAGCGCTGCATTCCTGAGCCAGCGCGACTTTCTCGACAACGGCCGGCTCACGCGGCGCATGCGCTACTGGACGACGCGGCCGCGCAACGTGTCGCCGTGGGACGACTATAACTACCCGCCGCGCGACGACTTCGCGCTGCATCCGGGCGCGGCGGCGAGCGTCGCCGACGACAGCACCGACGGCGTGGGCGCGTCGCTCATGCCGGCGCGGCTCAACCTGTCGCACACCGTGCACTTCGACGAGGGCGACCTGCGCTCGCTCGATGCCGAGGGCTGGGACGTGCAGAAGGAATTCAAGAACGGCGAGCGGCTGGCGACGCTCGACCTGCGCAGCGAGCCGGTGAGCGCGGTGAGCTCGGTGGCCGGGGCGGATCGCATGGAGCCGTTCGCGGTGAGCATGTGGTGGACGCCCAAGGACCTGAGCGGCGAGCAGATCCTGTTCGACACCGGCGTCGCCGAGGTCGAGGATCGCATCTCGCTTTCGTTCAGCGACGGCCAGCTCGTGTTCCGCGTGTTCGACCACTCGCTGCCGTACGAGTACGAGACCAACCACTACCCGATCGGCGAGTGGCGCTACGCGTTCGACGATGGGCTCGAGCTGAAGAAGGCGCAGCCTTATCACGTGAGCGTGTATGCCAAGGGCAATGCGCCCGGCGAGATGGTGATGTTCGTCGACGGCGTGCCGCGCGGCCGCGCCATGAACTGCACGCGGCTCAAGAGCGACATGCCCGCCAAGACCGGCCTTGGCCTGTCGGCGGTGCTCGGCGACCCGGCGATCCAGGTGAAGAGCACCGACACGTTCCCGCCCGGTCCGGACGTCATCCGCATCGGCAACGAGCTGATCGAGTACAACCGCGCGCTCGGGCGCAAGCGCGACAAGGACAACGACGCCGGCCTGGAGCCGTCGTTCGATCTCACCGCCGAGGGCGTGAAGGAGGTGATCGAGGACGTGCCGCAGGCCAACGGCGGCATCAGCGTGCTGCAGGGCGTGTTCAGCGGCGTGCCGGGCACCGACAAGAAGACCAAGATCGCCGCTTTCGGCGGGCGCGGCGCACGCAACACGCCGGCCCACAGCCACCCCGCGGAGTCGTTCGTCTCGCTCTACGGCTACACGACGCGCTTGATCTCGGAGAAGATCGAGAACGGCGACCAGCAGCTCGGCAGCGAGCTCGGCAAGTCTCTACGTCGCGCGCATCGACTGGAAGAGCACGTCGAGCTTCAAGGACATCACCTACCGGCCGCAGCAAGGGCAGAGCTTCTCGCTCGGCACCGGCCTGCCGGCGACCGAGCGCATCGACGAGATCCGCTGGCAGCTGAACGGCGAGAGCGACGTCGATCTGGCCAAGGGCTTCAGCGCGAGGGCGGGTTCGCGGTGGTGGTGTCGCTCGCGGTGGGCGGCGGCCGGCTCGATCTGAACGGTCGCGGCGAGGACTTCAGCGAGAGCCGCGCCGGCGCCCGCATCGGCGGCGCCGAGGTGGTGCACTACGGCCGCTTCGATGGCAGCGCGCTGCGCGACATCACGCGCGGCAAGAGCATGAGCGGCTACCAGAAGCTGGGCGGCGGCACGCCGCAGTCAGGCTCGCTTTACATCCCCGCCTCGCACATCGTCAACACCAACGAGAACTGGGGCTTCGTCTCGCAGCAGGGCGGCAAGACCGAGACCGTGCCGCGCGTGCCAGGCACGTTCGTGATCCCGATCTCGGTCAAGGTCCCCAACACCAACCTCGCCGGCCTGTACGCCGATCCGAGCAACAACCAGACCGGGCCGAACGGCCAGCGCTGCGAGCTGGTGCAGATCGACGTCGATTTCAAGTCGAACGACGTCGGCGCGACGGAGTGGATCCGCTACAACGCGATCGTGAACGATGCGTTCGTGCGCTCCGATCCGACCGCCATCAATCGCGTCGCGCTGCTGTTGTCCGGCTGGGGCATCAAACCGAACTCGAACCAGGAACGACCGCGGTTCTACGACACGCTGATCTACCAGTGGCGCATCGCCGACAACAACAAGCGCAGCAAGAAGGATGCGCAGGTGCTCACCGACAACATCAACTTCGAGCACCTGTTCGACAACCCCAACGGCCGCAACCTGCTCGCCTTCCGCGGCTGCTTCGGCACGCGCAACGCGAGCCACTCGGCGGGCGCGAAGGTGCTGCCGGTGGTGTGGTTCCGCAGCGTGGTCGGGCGCACCGAGTGGGCGCACCCCGGGCGCCACGACCGCGTCACGCTGATCTCGAGCGAGGATGTGGGCGAGGGCAAGAAGCAGCAGCGCGAGGACGACGTGGTGCGTGCCGAGAAGAGCGAGCCGCGCGAGCACGCCGAGATCAACTATGCCTGGTGCGGTCTGGTCGAGGACCGCGGCCCAGAGAACCCGATGTTCCTGATCACGCTGGCGGCGTTCCACGCCGGCGTGAACGGCCAGTTCTACCGTTCCTACCGCGGGCGGCGTGCCGGCTCGAGCAGCTCCGACGAGGACATGGCGCTCGGCATGCTGGCGCAAGCCGTCGAGCTCGCCGACTCGCGCGGGTTCACGCGCATGGTGAAGTTCCCGTCAGGCGAGCTGCCCACCGAGCTCGCGAACGAACAGCGGCTCGACCTCGGCTGCGACTATCAGGGCAAGCAGCCCGCAGCCGACGCGGTGATCGACGAGGTGCGCGTGGTCGGGCCCGAGTACTGCAACGGCACCAGCGGCGACTCGGAGGACATCTTCAAGTCGCGCCGCTACGTGCTGTCGCGCCAGCTCAAGGAGCGCAACGAGGGACGATCTCGCCGACCGGCAGCTGTTCATCGACCGCTACGCGGTGCGGTTCCCGCACGTGGTGCTCGATCGCAACCACCCGAGCGTGGGCCCCGCGATCCAGGCCTATCGCAACGCCGATCGCCTGCCGGACGACGGTGGCTTCCTGTGGGTGGATGACGAGCTCATCGGCTATGCGGCGAAGAAGTACGATGCCGAGGGTGCCACCGGCGAGCTCGAGCTCGCGCCGAGCGGCCGCGCGCTGTTCGGCACCGAGCGCGGCTACCACGCCCCGGGCGCGGAGGTGATCTACCTGCCGTTCTGCCTGGTCTCGCGTCTCGAGCGCGGCATCACCAGGACGCAGGCGGCGATCCCGCTGCAGGACGCGGACGGCGACGGCATCGGTGACAAGCCCACCGATCGGCCGCTCGACGTGTTCCCGCGCGAGGGCACGGTGCTGATCGATCAGGAGCTCCTGCACTACGATCGGCGCGACGGCGATTCGCTGGTGATGGCGCAGAAGAAGGAGGACCTCGGCCTCGACACGCCCGGGCTGTGGCGCGGACGCTTCGGCACGCCGGCGCAGCCGCACGACGAGAAGTCGCTCGTGTACTTCTTTCCGTTCCGCTACTGGGACCGATTCGTGGCTGGCGAGGATCATCCGCAGTGTGCCGCGCTCACGCTCACCATCCCGGCGCGGCAGGCCTTATTCCGCAAGCTGTCGTGGGGCGAGGAGCTGCCGGGCGGCCAGGTCGACCTCGTGTGCCAGGCGCGCGTCGCCGGGCGTGGCCAGTGGACCGATCCACCGGGCACCAACGCCGACCTGTTCGAGTTCAAGAACCCCGAGCAGCAAAACGAGCTGAACGTGATCGCGCGCCAGGGCGACTATCTCGAGCTGCGCTTCACGGTGCGCTATCCGGAGCTGGCATTCGACCCGATCGACTTCCGCCACGGCGACTGGAAGACCACGCCGGTGCTGAAGTGGGTGCTGGTCGATTACCTGCAGCCGCGCACCATCGAGCTGTACGAGGAGTGGCAATGATCGCGCGCGTGCTGCCTCCCGGGCGCGCCAGCGCCGGCACGACCCATGCAAGCTCTGGCTTCACGCTGCTCGAGCTGCTGATCGCCACCTCGATCTTCGTCGTCATCGGCAGCATGATCTTCGGCATCATGCGCTCGAGCATGACCGTGTGGAGCGTGGGCGAGACCGAGCGCGACATGCGCGAGCGCGCCGAGGCGGTGCTCGACCGCATCGCCGACGATCTGCGCCTGACGTACGCGCGCAACCCCGACGGCGTGACGCCGCCGCCGGTGCAGTTCGTGTGCGACTGGGTGGCGATGGACCGCGATCGCGACGGCCTGCTCGACATGCGCGTGCAGCGCCTCAGGTTCGTGCGCGCCAATGTCGAGGAGCGCCTGAACGAGCTCATGATCGGCGCCGGCGAGGATCCGCTCGCCAGCCAGTGGTTCAACCTCATCGACGACCAGGACCGCAGGGCGTCGGGCGCGTTCTTGCCTACCGGCGGGCTGGCCGAGATCTGCTACGTGACGATCCCGCCGCCCACCGATCGCTCGACCGGCTCGCTGGTGGTGGCGCGCGCGTACCATTCACCGATCGGCGGCGCGAGCTCGCTGTTGAGCGACGACTACCTGGGCTTGCCCGGGACCTTCGCGAACGAGTTCCTGCCGCTCGCGGGCGAAGTGCTGTACCTGGGCTTCCGGTTCCGCACCACGCGCGGCGACACGTTCGAGGTGAACGGCCTGGCGACCGGCGGCTCGATGACCTGGGATTCGACCCGGGCGAAGGCGGCGAAGACCGGCGGCGTCGGCGCGTTCCTGTTCTCGCAGGCGGATGACCAGCGAGCGCTGGAGCGCACCGAGGACGACGTGTATCCGTTCGAGGTGCAGGTGACGGTGATCGTCGCGCGGCCGGCCGACGAGGAGCACATGACCGAGCTGACCGAGTCGATCGCTGCCGATCGCGCGCAGCCCGAGCTGCATGTGCGCTCGAGCTCGTTCGTGCGCGACAACCCCGGCACCGAGGGACTGCTCAAGGTGGACGAGGAGTGGCTGCGGGTGCGCCGCGTCGACCGCGACCTGATCGTCGCCGGCGAGCGCGGGCTGCTCGGCTCGCCGGCATGCCCGCACGCGCGCGGCGCACCGGTGCGGCAAGGCATCGTGTACCGCAAGGTGGTGCCGATCCCGTGCTATCGGGAGGACTGGAACTCGTGAGTCGTCAATCCGGCTTCACCCTGTTCGAGATCCTCGCGGCGATGGCGATCTTCCTGTTCGGCATCGTCGGCATCCTGTCGCTGCTCACCGCCTCGGCGGTCATGTCGAAGGAGGCCGCCGATCTGTCGACCGCGAGCCTGATCGCCGACGAGCTGATCGCCGGCGTGAAGAGCGAGGTGGAGGCCGGGATGCCGCGCGACCCGAAGAGCGGCCGCATCCTGCCGCAGCCGGAGCGGCCGGTATCGGGGCACGACGGTTATTTCTATGATGTTCGCTTCAGCGAGGACCCGCTGCTCGAGGACATGCCGGTGCGCGCCGAGGTGCGGGTGTTCTGGAAGGCGAGCGGCAAGAAGCACAGCACGTCGTTCGTTTCGTTCATTGTCCCGCGCCCGCAGTTCAGCCGGGAAGCGGAAAGCTCGCTCAAGCAGCTGCCGAAGCCGCATTGAGCCAAGAGGTGGACGCCATGTGGCAGTGCATGATCTTCAGTCTGTCGCTCACGACTGGCGCCGACGGCGAGATCGTGCGCCTGGTGAGCGGTCAGGAGATCCAGGGCACGATCGAATCGTTCGACGAGGCGCGCGGCATCACCATGCGGCGCTTCGACAACGGTGGCAAGATCGACTTGCTGTGGGCGCACATCATCAAGGACGACGTCAAGCGCATCCGCGAGTCGAACGGGTTCTACGAGGACGACGCGCAGCCGGTCATGGTCGACGCCGTGCGCATCACGTTCCCGGGCAACCGGGAGGAGATCGGCGTGATCGTCGAACGCACGGCCGATGCGATCGTGCTGAAGCAGGCGAGCGGCCAGCGGCCGTTCCCGAAGAACCGCGTGCAGCGGGTCGAGCCGGTCAAGGTGGATGCGCTCAAGGTGTACACCTCGGACGAGCTGTACCAGAAGCGCATCAGCGAGAGCCCGCCGTCGAACGCGCAGGAGAACTACTACACCGGCGTGTTCTGCGAGAGCATCCTGCGCTTCGACCTCGCGCTCGAGCACTACAAGGCGACCGCCGCCGCGGACGCGTCGTTCAAGCCGAAGGAGGTGCAGCAGAAGATCGCGCTGTCGTCCTACAAGGTCGAGCAGCACGGCCAGACCGATCGGCTCGACGAGATCAAGCAGCTGATCTTCAAGCGCAGCTTCAAGCGTGCGTTCGAGCGCTGCAAGGACTTCGAGACCGACTTCGCGAGCTCGCCGCTCAAGCCCGAGCTGGAGAAGATCCGCAAGCGAGCGCAGGACGAGCACCGGAAGTATCTCACCTCGATGGTGGGACGCGAGTTCCTCGGGCTGCTCGACAAGGAGACCGACGAGATCGTGGCGAACCGCGAGCTGACGCTCAAGCAGGCGCTGACGGCGATGCGCGACCAGGTGGCGCCCAAGGTGTTCGCGCAGCTCGCCAAGAACTACGGCGTCGACGTGGAGCTGGTGAAGAGCATCTTCCCCGGTCGCAACAAGGGCAACCTGCGCACGGCGTCGTATGGCGGCGGCACGTTCGTGCTGCGCGAGACCGCGCTCGACGGGATGGAGAAGAAGAAGCCGGGGGAGGAGGCAAAGCCGGGCGCGCCCGCGGCCAAGACCGATGACACCTCGCTCGCGGACCGCATCAAGAAGATCATCGAGCAGCGCGAGAAGGAAGAGAAGAACAAGGCCAAGAAGAAGAAGGACCGCAGCGTCGGCGTCGGCGCGGTCGTGGACGTGCCGCCGAAAGACGTCGACTGGTGGCTGCAGGCACCCACCGCCGAGCGCCACTCGTTCCTGCTCGCATTCTTCGCCGAGAAGGCGAAGGACAATCCGCTCGAGGTGGTGAACGTATTTCCGCGCGATTGCTCGATGTGCCACCGCGAGGGCGGCCTCCCCGTGATCGACAAGACGCAGGGCGAGATCATGGTGCCGTGCCGCGCTGCAAGACGCTGCGCGTCGATCGCGTCGTGTCGTTCCGATGAGCGCGATGATGCGTGACGCACTTCTGAAGGCGCTGTGCCGCTCGCGGCGGCTCGGCCTGGTGGCGCTGCTCGCCCTGCCGCCGCTCACCGGTTGCGAGGCGTCGCCCGAGCGGCCGGATCCGATCGCTGGCCGCGCTCCACCGCCGCGCCTGCGCCCGCGGCGAAGGCCGCGGTCGCCGCCCCGCAGCCCGCGCGCGATGGCAAGCCAGAGGCAGCAGCCGTGAAGCCGGAGGCCGCCGCACCGGCGCCGCCCGTGCCCGAAACCTTCGTCGGCGCGGAGCAGATGAAGATCCCGCAGGGGGCGCGCGATCGGGTGCTGGCCAGGGTTGGCGACCAGGACGTGCGCGCCAGCGACCTCTACCAGCTGATGTTCGTCTCGTTCAACCGCGAGACCACCGATGCGATCAAGAAGAGCATCCTGAACCTCATCGTCGCGAAGGAGGCGGCGCGCATCGGCGCGCGCGTACCGGATTCGCAGATCGCCGCCGAGCAGGAGCGGCTGCTCGGCGAGCAGAAGCGCCAGTTCCAGGAGTCCTACAAGGGCAGCCTGAGCTTCGAGGACTACGTGAACGTGAACCTGCGGCTCGAGCCGGCGGCGTACCAGGCGGTGCTGCGGCAGGCAGTGGTGGAGAACCTGTTCCTCGAGCGCGTGGTGCGCTTCGAATCGCGGCTCGAGGAGCGCCGCGCGGCGCGCGTGCTCGTGGTGCGCGACCGCACCAAGGCCGAGGCGCTGCGCGGCGACCTGCAATCCGGCGCGAGCTTCGATTCGATCGCGCGCCGAGAGTCGATCGATCCGACGCGCGAGCAGGGCGGCTTGCTGCCGGCGCTGCCGGTGAGCTTCAAGAGCCCGCTCACCGATGGCATCGAGGGCCTTGCGGCGGGCGAGCTGTCGCCGGTGCTGGCGATGGGCGATGGCCAGGTGACGCTCTACAAGATCATGAAGCTCGAGGAGATCCTGCCGGCGGATCCACGCCCCTATGCGGAACAGGAGGACGAGCTGCGCACTGACACGGAGCGCCGGCCGGTGCACCCGGCCGAGCTGCTCGCCTGGGAAAAGAAGATGTGGCAGCGGTATGCCATCAGCGACTATGTTGGCCGCGAGCAGCCCGCGGCCAACTGAAGCAGACCGCTTGAGCCCGGGGAGCGCATGATCGAGAAGGCGCTGATGCCAGACGATGGCGAGCCAGGCCTGCCGCCGGGAGCCGAGGACACCGGCGAGCGGGAAGCGGCGGATGGCGTGCCGGGTCGCCTGGTGCGGGCCACCGGCCCAGAGGTCGAGCTCGGTCTCGGCGAAGACGACGACGACCTGGTGCTGGTGGTGGAGGCGCTGATCTTCGCCGCGCCCGAGCCGATCCCGATCCTGAAGCTGAGCCAGGCCTTGCCGCGTGTCGCCGAGGCGCGGCTGCTCCTGGCGGTGCGGCAGCTCGCGGCGCGCTGCGAGCGCGAGCACCGACCCTACGAGGTCGCCGAGCTGGCGGGCGGCTACTGCTTCCTCACGCGGCCTGAGTACGCGCCCTACATCGCGGTCATGCGCCACTCGCGCGAGCGCGAGCGGCTGTCGCCCGCCGCGCTCGAGACCCTGGCGATCATCGCCTACCGCCAGCCGGTGACGCGCGCCGAGATCGAGGCGATTCGCGGCGTGCAATCGGGGCCGATGCTCAAGACCTTGCTCGATCGCAAGCTGGTGCGCATCACCGGCCGCGCCGAGGTGCTCGGCCGCCCGCTCCAGTACGGCACCACCAAGCGGTTCATGGATTTCTTCGGCCTCAAGTCGATGGCCGACCTGCCCAAGGTCGAGGAGCTGAAGGGGCAGTGAGCCGCCTGCGTGCGCTGGACGCGAGCCAGCTCGCGCCTATAATCCAGAGTTTGGCAGACGCCTTCGAAAACGTGCCCGGGCAATCGCCCGGTCGCGGCCCGACCCGGATCACGATGCCGGGAGCGCAGTGGCTCAGCACGGCCAGTGTGTGAAGCGTCCGGACTAACCCGCAGGGGAGCTCATGGCTGGTTTCTCATCGCACGTTCGCCGCCACCAGGCCGTGTACATGATCTTCGGTCTCGGCGCGATGGTGTTCTCGCTGTTCGCGTTTCCGGTGTCGAACGCGATCTACTCGCTCGCGCGTGGCGGGCGCGCCGATCAGGTGCAGGGCACGTTCGTGCGTTCCGACGGCAAGCAGGTCGAGCTGCCGGTGAGCGAGTGGGATGCCTACCGCCGCATCTCCAACTCCACGCTGATCGAGCAGCTCAACAACTACCTCGGCTTCTATCAGACCGAGAAGGACA
>JAXMBY010000066.1:0-32288 GCA_046349655.1 Planctomycetota bacterium | reverse complement strand
CGATCCTGATCCCGATCAAGAACGAGGATCCGGCGCGGGTGATGGCCGGGCTCGAGGTCATGTACCAGTCGCTGCGTGCCGCGCGCTGCCTCGAGCACTTCGATTTCTGGGTGCTGAGCGACACCACCGACGCCGACGTGTGGATCGACGAAGAGATGGCGTTCGCGGAGCTGCGATCCAGGCTTGCCGACGAGAAGCATCTCAAGTACCGCAAGCGCCGCCACAATCGCGAGCGCAAGGCGGGCAACATCGGCGAGTTCTGCGCGGCGCACGGCAGCCGCTACGATTTCATGATCGTGCTCGATGCCGACAGCGTGATGACCGGCGAGAGCATGGTCGCGCTGGTGCAGCTGATGCAGACTCATCCGGAGGCCGGCATCATCCAGGCGCCGCCGATGCCAGTGAATCGCAAGACGCTGTTCGGACGGCTGCAGCAGTTCGCCGCGCGCGCCTACGGATCGGTGCACCTCACCGGCTTCGCCTACTGGCAGCACGGTGAATCGAACTACTTCGGCCACAACGCGATCATCCGCATTGCGCCGTTCCAGGAGCATTGTCGCCTGCCGCAGCTGCCTGGCCCCGAGCCGCTCGGCGGATCGATCCTGAGCCACGATTTCGTCGAGGCGGCGCTGATGCGGCGCGCCGGCTACCGCGTGTACCTCGCTAGAGATCTCGGGGGCAGCTACGAGGAAGCGCCGCCCAACCTGATTGCCTATGCGGCGCGCGATCGGCGCTGGTGCCAGGGCAACCTGCAGCATGTGCGGCTGCTGGCGACGCCAGGCCTGCATCCCATCAGCCGCATCCACCTGCTCGCGGGCATCATGGCGTACGTCAGCTCGCCGCTCTGGATGCTGCTCCTGATCCTCGCCACCAGCGACGCGGTGCTGCAGGAGCTGCGCGGTCACGTGTACTTCCGGCCCGGGCCGCAGCTGTTCCCGATCTGGAAGCTCTCGGATCCGATGCAAGCGCTGATGCTGTACACGACCGTCATCGGCATGATGCTGTTGCCGAAGCTGCTCGGCGCCGCGATCTGGCTGCGCGAGCACCGCCGCGTGCCGCAGTTCGGCGGCGTGCGGAAGTTCCTCGCCAGCGTCGTCATCGAGTCGCTGGCAGCCGCTGCTCGCGCCCAACCTGGCGGTGCTGCAGACGCGCTTCGTGGTGAGCATCTTGCTCGGCCGCTCGGTGTCCTGGGGCGGACAGGCGCGCGACGATTCGAGCACCGGCTTGTGGGAAGCGGTGCGCCGCCATGGCATCACGACGCTGATCGGCGTGGCATGGGGGTGATCGTGGTCACCCAGGCGAGCGAGATCTTCGGTGGTTGTCGCCGGTCATCGCCGGGCTCGTGCTGTCGATCCTGATCTCGATCGTGACCAGCTGGGTCAGCTCCGGCGAGGCACCGCGGCGCGGCTACCTGGCGACGCCGGAGGAGATCGATCCGCCCGCAGTCCTGCAGCAGCTGAACCGCGCGCTCGCCACGAGCGCGCCGGCGCGCCGCAGCGATGCCTCGGCGCTGGAGCGCGTGATCAAGGAGTCAGAGGTGCGCAGCGTGCATCTCGAGCTGCTGCCCGCGGCCGTGGAGCCGACCGACCTCGGCCGGCAGCGGCTCAAGTACCTCCGCCTCAAGTACGAGCACGAGGGCGTGCGCGCGCTCACCGGTGACGAGATCTGCGAGCTCTTGTTCTCGCCCGCCACCATCGTCGCGCTCAGCGCTGCGTTCGCTGCGCCTGCCACCACGCCAGCCATTTCGCCATGAGCGCGTCGCGCAGCTCGGCGGTGGCGCGGCTCTCGGCGATCGTCCTGCCCCAGTAGAAGCTGATCCAGCCCCACGCCAGGTCGTGGCCGCGCTCGATGAATTGCGCCGCCTCCTCGACCGAGCAGGCGATCGGGAAGATCTCCTCCACCAGCACCGGCCGCTGTGCGGCGAAGCCCGCGAGCGTGTCGAGCGCCGCATCGAGCTTGCCGGCCTCCGGATAGAGGTGCACGCTGACGAAGTCGAGCTCGGCGGCGATCTCGCTCGGCACGAACCCCGACGTGAGCCCCGGTCGATCGAGGCTCCACGGCACCAGGCCGACCGTGATCGCGTGCCTTTCGTCCACCGCGCGGATCGCGCGCGTGAGACGGCGAATCCACGCGCGCGCGATCTCGGGGCGTGGCCGGTCGCCCTGGTCGAGCGCGATGAACTGCACGAAGCAGAACCCGGCGAAGGGTGGACCGAGCCACTCGCCGTTCGCGCGCCGACCGGCGGGTGCCACCGGCTCGTTCATCAAGTCGTAGCACAGCACGGCGTCGCTGTGGGCGCCGCGCTCGGCGACCGCGCGCCAGAAGCGCGCCTGCACTTCCCAGCGGTCGGCCTCGGCCAGCGCGTCGTACCACGCCGGCACATCGCTCTTGCGGTAGCAGCCAAGGCCGGTGATGTCGAGCTGCAGGTCGAGCTGCTCGGCGAGCCGCAGGAGGTCGTCCAGCCGCGCGAGCGCGGCAAGGTCGGTGGTGGTGGGCGAGGTCATGAACTTCGCGAGCTGCAGGTGCACGCGCACGGTGTTGGCGCCCAGCTCCTTCATCTCGCCGAAATCCGCTGCCACCTTCGCCCACTCGGCTTGCCAGTAGTCCTCGAGCAGGCGATCTTGCTCGTCGTGATCGTAGTTGAACCCCCAGGGCCGAGGCGGCGCGCTCGAGCATGCCGGCAGGCAAGCGAGCGTGATCGGCAGCAGCCGTGCAGCGAGCGCGTCAGTCATCCGCGTCGGCCTCGCCGCCGAGCACCTGCACGAACGCGGCGCGCCTGGGCGGCGGCATGGGCGAGCGCGGCGATGCCATCGTCGCCCAGATGATCTCGGCGTAGCGTCGATCGGGCGCGCGGTCGGGAAGGGTGAAGTCCATGCGGTCGCACTCGTCCTGGAACGCGCTCTGTTCCGGGTTCAGCTCGCCGAGCGGCACGCGCGCGGCGCGTGCCGCGAACGCACGCTGATCGGGCTGGCCCTGGAAGCAAGCCTGCATGGGCTCGGCGCTGGCGTCGAACTGCGACATCGGTGGCAGGCCGAGGATGAGCTCGATGGTGCGCAGCACCGAGGTGGTCGAGTATGGCGTGCTGTCGATGGCATGGCGCCGCGCGAACGGCGAGATCACGAACGCGATCGAGCGATGCACGTCGACGTGATCGGCGCCGCCCTGTGCATCGTCCTCGAGCACGAACATCGCCGACTCGGGCCAGAACCGGCTGTGCGAGATGCGCTCGACCAGCTTGCCGAGCGCGAGGTCGTTCTCGGCCACCATCGCGCTCATGGTGCGGTAGCCGCTCGCGGTCCCGGCGCCATGATCGTCGGGCAGGTAGATGAGCGACAGCTGCGGCAAGCCGCCGTGCTGCTCGTACGCCGTGAACTCGCGCTCCCAGGCAAGGAACCGGTCGAGGTCGCGCGAGCGCAGATCCCAGCCGCGGTAGCTGGCGCAGGTCACGTCCTGCAGCGAAGCCGAGAGCGCACGCACCGGCTCGCCGCCGCGAACGGGGTTGCGCACGTACTCGCCGTAGTTGCGAAACGTCACACCATGCCGCCGGCACAGATCCCAGAGGTACCCGGACTTGGGCTTCTCGATACCATCGCCGAGCCACTCGTCATCGTAGCTGCCGCCGCGGCCGCCGTAGTGCGTCGGCCAGCTCTTCTCCACCCAGTCCGTGGCGTAGGCACCCAGGCTCCAGTTGTGGCCATCGGCCGATACCTCCGCGTCCACGTAGAAGTTGTCGAGCAGCACGAACTCCCGCGCCAGCGCGTGCTGATTGGGGGTGATCGCCTCGCCGAACAAGCAGCAGTCTCGCTGGCCGTTGCCGACGTCGAGATCGCCGAACACCGAGTCATAGGTCTTGTTCTCCTTCAGCACGTAGAACACGTGCTTGATCGGCGTGCCGCGCGCGCCGTCGCCGATCAGCGGATAGCCGGCCGCCGGCGGCTTCCCGCCGGCGCGGCTGTTGCGGTACACGGCGGCCGTCGCCCGCGCCAGGTCGCGATCGTCGGGCGGCGCGAGCAGCTGCGCGCCGCCCTGCAGGAAGCTCATGGTCGCGAGCGCGGCGGGATTCGGCGCCGAGCCGAAGCCCTTGCCGTCGAGCACGAGCAGCATGTCGCGCGAGCCCACGACGCCGGTGGGATACCAGCCGGCGGGCAGGAAGCCGAGCGCCCGCGTCCTGCCCCGCGTGGCGACGTCGAACACGGCGAGGTCGTTCGTGTCGGCGCTGGCGGCGTACAGCCGATCGCGGTGCGGGTCGTGATAGAGCGCGTTCGGCGTGCAGCCGGGCGGCAGGTCGGGTGCGAGCGCGGTGGACAGCACCTCCTCGACCTGCAGCGAGCCGGTGTCGATCACGCTCACGACGTTGTCGTTGGCGCTGGCGACGAACAGCCGCTGGCCGGCGGCGTCGAACGCGAGTGCACAGGGATGCTGGGCCACGGGCGTCACGCCGAGCGGCCGGCGGGTGGCGGTATCGAGGAACGCCACGCGGGCGCTCCCCCAGAGCGAGACCGCGAGCGTGCGGCCGTGAACCGCGCACGTGTAGCTCACGCCGCCCACGTCGACGGTGTCCTTCAGCTGCGCGCGTGCAGGTCGACGACGCGGATCGCCCCGGTCCTCGCGGCAGGCGACGTAGGCGAGGCCGCGCGCTCGCGATCGACGGCGATGCCGGCCGGCCAGATGCGCCCGCCCGCCTCCCACGGCGGTCCGAGCGAGACCGCGCCCGAGCGGTTGAGCGCGCCGGCGGCGTGCGCGAAGAACCAGAGCTCGTTGTCGTTGCCGGCCGACGCGATCAGCTGGCGGCCGTCGTCGAAGAACGCCACTCCGAGCCAGGCGCGGTGCATCGGCACGCTGCAGGTGATCTCGCGCCGCTCCAGATCGAGCACCGTCAGCGACTGGTTGCCGGCACCACAGCACGCGATCGCCGCGTACCTGCCATCCGGGGTGAGATCGCAGCCGAGCGGCAGCTCGGGCAGCGGCACGAGGCTGCCGACCGGCGAGAGGCGCCAGCCGTTCGGCAGCAGGTCGGGCGCAGGGATGACGAGCCGCGGCTGCTGGCAGCCCGTGAGCGACAGCAGCAAGGCGGTCGCGGCGCGGATGATCGAGGCCATGGTCATGGTCACGCTGAGCTCGGCTGGTCGGGTCGCCTCACGCGCCCAGGTTGCACGGCGCTGCCTCCAGCGGAGAACTTCGGCAACCAACCGTTCGCGCCGGTCGCGCCATCACGCCGGCTGCGCCCGGGTGGCGGGCTGCCGGAGCGGTTGTCCGCGCGCCACTCGACGCACGAGCGCCGGCGACCATTGACGCAAAAGAAACACAATTGCCAACGATGCAATGATGCAGGGATCCGGCACGGGCCGCTGCGATCATGGCCGCCGCCCGGCCGAGTGCTGGCGCTGCAGTCCAGCAGTCGCCGTCGCTGGCGTGCATTGGCTTTGGTCCGCTGGGAGCCGCAAAAAACAACTGTCGTCGGTAGACCACTGTGAGATTTATGACAGTGACACGGCCGCCGCGGCCAATTCTACTCGATCCGGTGCCAGAGCTCGCGGTGAGCAGGCGCACTGGCCTCGGTCTGGCCGTGGTTTCGCCCGTTCGCGCGAGATTGGTCGCTCGATGCACAGGGAGGCGTCATGATCCGGCTGGCCTTTGGTTGCGTGGCCTTGCTCGTGCTCTCGGCAATGGCCTTCTTGCGGTCGCCCAGCGACGGTGCCGCCGCCGCGCAGGCGAGCGCGGTCGCGCCGCGCTGGGACGAGAGCAGCGTGTACCTCGCCTTGACCGCGCGCCTCGAGAACTGCGCCACCGTCACCCCTGACGTGAAGCAGGTGATCGATCTGATGCGGCGCGTGTGCCAGAGCGCCGAGCCGCCGCTCGCGGCGCCGCGACAGGAGGGCGATTGGCAGATGTGGGACGTGGAGCCGCGTCCCGGCCAGCGCCGTGAAGGTGTCGTTCGGGCGCGGCGTCGACCAGGGCCGGCCGGCGACCCGTGTGACGATCAGCTTGCTGCCCACGGCCGCGGTTCCTTCGCCGTTCCAGACGCAGGGCTCGCTCATCGATCTGCGGGCTTTCAACGACGGTGATGCAACCGAGATCGTTGGCGTGGTGGCCTATGGAGTGAATTTCTATGCATTGCCGTTCGACGATGGCGAAATGCCGCCGCCTTTGACATTCGGGCATCGTTTTCGCCTCGCCGACGCCGGCAAGGTTCATTTGATGCGCTATTTCTCGAAACTCAGTCACGAGAACAACCGGCACGTGCTGGTCAACTGCTATGGCTCGGACATCTGGGAAGTCGAGGCGCCGTACTCGCTGCGCGCGGGAACTGCGCGGGATCTCGCCGCCCTGATATCGAGCCGCGTTCCGGTCCATTCCTGATCGGGCCGTCGGCCGTGCCGGCGGGTGGAGCCATGCGCGAGCACTTCGCGCAGCGCTCGCCGCGCCGCTGCGGCTGGGCGTCCAGGTCGCAGTCGAAAGAGACTCCCGTGAAGCGTCAGCGCAGCTTGGTCATGGTCGCGGCGATCGTCGTCGTCGTGGTGCTGGGAGTGCTGGGCAGTGTGCGTGTGGCACCGACGGCGCAGGCGGCACGCGCGGCGGCAAGAGCCGATCTGCCTCAACTGCTTCCCCAGCACGCCGCCGACGTGCATCGTGGTCCAGGGACCGGACTGGGCGCAGTGCACGATCTACTTCGACACGGCGTCGATCACCACTGGTGCTGCTTGCTGCAGGGCGCCTGCGAGGGTTGAGCGCGCTCGGGCCTGGCTCGCGCCGGTGGCCGGGCCAGGCCCGAGCCTCGGGCTGCCGGGCTTGCGCCGCGCCGGACCGCCCAGCATCATCTTGCCTCGCATCACCATGTTGCCCGGAGGGAGCGGATCATGAAGCGATGGGTGCTGGTGCCCGGGCTCCTCATGCTCGCGGTGGCGGCGATCGTCCCGGCGCTCCTGCATCAGGAGAGCGAGGCGCCGCCGCCCCCGCCGCCAGCGGGCGCGGCCACCGCGGCGAGCAGCCCGACGCCGATCGATAGCGTGGCGCGCGAGCTGGTGCCGCGGGTTGCTGCCGCCGGCGCAACTGGCTCGCGACCGCCCCGCCGCCGCCCCCGCAGCAGAGCCTCCCGCAGCGGTCTGGGATCCGACGTTCGCCGAGCGGCTGGACGGCGAGTTTGCCCGGTTCGTGCGCGCCAGCCCCGACGTCGACGTGCTGCTCGGGCTCCTGGCGGAGATCCTCGAGCATGCGCCGGAGCCGAGCGGGCAAAAACAGGTCGACCAGCGCGGCGTGACCTGGTGGCCCCTGCCCGCTGGCAAGAGCGGCCCGCGCATCGCCCTCGGCCGCACCGAGGTGAACGGCGAGATCGTGGCGCACGTGCGCGTGCAGCCCGACCCTGCCGCGCGCCGCGAGCTGCCGATGTCGGCGCGCGGCGCCGCGTTCGAGGCGGAGGCGCGACTGGCGGCCGGCTCGGCGCAGATCACCGGCCTGGTCGTGAACGGCATCGCCGCCGGACCGGACGCGCTGGATGCGCTCGATCGCGTCGGCGAGCAGGTGCTCGGCCATCGCTTCGTGCTCACCGATGAGGGGCGGCTCAAGGTTGTGCGCTGCGTGTCCAGGCCCTGCGTGGACGCCATGGGCCGCCGCGGCGTGCTCACCGACTGCGGTTCGGACCTTCACGCCGTGGACGTGCCGACCTACGTGCAGCCAGGCGCGGCGCCGCCTGCTGCAGCTGCTCGCCAAGGTCGTGCCCCTTGAATGAGCGCGCCCGAGCAGATATGAAGGCGTGCCGACAGTCGACCTCGTCGTCGCCACCCGCAGGGTCCCGCTCCTCATGACATCGGTTCCGCGGATCACCCCGGACGAGCTGCTCGCGCACGATGAGTGGGTTCGCCGGCTCGCGAAGCGGCTGCTCGTCGGCGCCGACGACGCAGCCGACATCGCCCAGCAGACGCTCACCCATGCGCTGCGATCGCCGGCCCCGCCACGTATCACCTGCGGCCCTGGCTGGAGACGATCGCGGTGCGCATCGCCTTCCGCGCGCGCAAGCAGTTCCTGCGCGACCGCGCCGCGCTGAGCGATCCCGAGCTGCACCGCCTCCATGCGCGGGTGGGTCCTGCGGTCGTGGACGTGGTGGCCGCCCGGGAGATTCACGGCTTGCTCGCGGCCGCGGTGCGGGAGCTGAAGCCGCACCACCACGAGGTCATCTTGCTGCGCTACTTCCAGGCGCTGCCGCCGCATGTGATCGCCGCGCGCCTGGCCGTCTCGGTGGGCGCGGTCAGGGCCCGCCTCAAGTGCGCGCACCGGAACCTGCGCCGCAGCCTCGACCGCCGCTACCACGGCGATCGGCGCGGCTGGTGCGCCGGGATCCTCGGCTGGCTCGCCAGCGATCCCGAGATCGTCGCGCTGCGCGCACGCTGGTCTGCCGCCGCAGCACGGCAGGGCCGCGGCGCCGCGCGGCTCTGGCTCGCGGTGGGCGGCGTGGCCGCCGGCCTGATCGTGATGCTGCGACCCATGTCGCCCGCGCCCGCGCCCGGCTCGGCACCGCTCGCCGCGGCGCCCGCTCGTCCCGCGTCCTCGCCGGCGGCGCTCGCGACCGGCGACCGCGTGCCGGTCGAGCCCTCTCTGGCCCCGGTGCCGGCGCCCGCCGCGAGCGGCGGGGCGAGCGCCAGGGACGAGGACTGGAAATGGCAGCTGCGCCAGATGCTGTTCGCGGTGCTGGAGCGGTCGCGCGATGGCGAGGACGTGCGCGGCGTCCTCGAGATCGTGAAGCTGGCCTCGCACCATTGCCCGCGGGCGGATCCAGCCGATCGGGTGACGGCGCAGGGCTGGGACTGGTCGTACGTGGGCATGACCAGGCAGGGGCTGCGCGTGGGCTTCGGGCACAGGTCGGACAACGAGGGCGATCTCGATCGGCTCACGATCGCGCTCGACCCGACCGTCGAGCTGCCGTTCCCCTACGAGGCGAGCACGACCTTGTTCGACGTCACGGTCTCGAGCGAGGCCGGCACGCTCGTCATCGATGCGGGCGTGATGAACAGCTTGCGCCCGGACGCCGGAGCGGAGCTCGCGCGGCGCCGGACGATCGGCCTCGGGTGTCGCTTCTGGCTGAGCGCGGTGGATGGCCTGCGCATCGATCGGTGTGCCGCCCGCGCAGCGAGCCTGGACCCGACTCCGGCCGCGTTGATCGAGCTGCCCAATCGCGGCGCCGCGGTCCCGGCGAGCACCGATGCACGGGCTGCGGAGATCGTCGAGATCGCCCGGCTGCTCCGCGGCCGCACCCGCGCCTGAGCCGCACTCTTCGCATCACTTCTGCTTCGCCAGCCACTTGAGGAACCGCGTCTCGAGCGTGTCCAGGGCCGGATCGGCGCTGCTGAGCGGCGCGCCGTACACATCCGCGAGATTGGTCGCCGGTCGCAGCATGCGTGCGAACGCATCGGCGGTGGTGATGGTCGGATCGTTCGGCACCGCCTTGGTCTCGAGCCAGTGCGCGAACGCGCTCTTGTAGGCGCGCAGGAACTCGAGATAGTCGTTGCGCAGGTTGGCGGGCACGTCCTGGTCGGGCCGATCGCACAGGAACGGCGCGCGCACCGCGGTCGGCGTCGCGGCCGCGCTCGACTCGCTGAGCGCGAACCACGCGCAGTCGCCGCGCAGGCTCTTGTCGTTCTTCGCCGCCAGCTCGGCGCCCTGACGCTGGCTGGTGCGCAGTGCGGCGACGAAGTGATCGCGCCCCTTCGACTCGCGAAACCGACTGTCGGCGTTGCGACGCGCGAGCTGGCCGCCGCTCGACTTGCCGCCCGCCACGAACTTCGAGTACTGGCTGGTCATGCTGCCGGAGCCGCTGCCGCCGGCGCGCGCGTTGTTCTCGCCGTACAGCTCGATCACCATGTTGATCGCCAGGCCGAGCTCGAGCGATGGGTCGAGCGACGCACCATGGTACTCGCGCAGCAGCAGGTCGGCGGCCTTCTGGGTGACGTGCTGCAGCAACCCCTTCCCCTCGCGCCCGTTCATGTCGGTGCCGCGGAACAGGTCGTCCTTGCCGGTGGGCGTCACGCCGTACTCGAGCGCGAGCACCTGGATGCTGTTGCGGCGGAACTCGGTCCACACCGGCAGCGAGTCGACCCAGAGCAGCTCTCGCGCCGCATCGTCGAACGTGCCGACGAAGCTCGCGAGGCAGAGGAAGTCGGCGCGAGTCGGCTCGAGCACCAGGCGCACCGGCCGTGCGTCCTTGCGATCGAGACCGATGCAGCTGCCGGTCACGAGCGCCGCGCGCAGCGCCGCCGCATCGGCGAGCGTCGCCGCATCCGCCTTGAGCGCAACCAGCAGATCGCGATCGCCCGCGGTCTGGACCGCCGCCGCTGCGAGCGCGCCCGGCTTGAGCGCGCGCAGCCACCGGCCGAGTGCGACGCAATGCTGCTCGGTCTCCGAGCGAGCGCCGGCGTTCACCCACACGAGCCACTCGCGCTGCAGATCGAGGATCGCCGCGGCGATGTCCAGCAGATCCTTGGCCTGCTTCGCATCCACCAGCGGCGCTGCCGGATGGCAGAGCTCGAACAGTCCGAGCTCGAGCGACGCGTAGTCCCGCGCGATCACGTCCTGCAGCACGTCATCGCTCGCGTTCTTCGTGACCGCGTGCTTCTCGCGGAAGGTTTGCGCCAGTTTCTCGAACGGAACATCCGTGGTGCCGAGGAGCGTCACCACGGCGACGATTGCCGGCCACATATCGGTTCCTCGCCAGCGGGGCGAGGCTAGTCATCGGCAAGCGTGCCGGCGGAGCTAGAGTGGCGCCGCAACGCGGCTCGGGAACCGCGGCGGTGGCTCGCTGGTGCGGTTGCGGGCCACGCCGGCCGCACGTGCGCGGGGGATCGTCAGGGGACGTTGCAGGTCGGCAACGAGATCGGCGCAGCGAGCCAGCTCACGGTCGCGCCCGATCCTGGTCGTCATGGATCGTGACCGCCGCCCCGGCCCGGGCCCGAGGGGTCACGGATACGTCGCCAGCAGTCGCACCTGGTCCAGGATCATGCGCAGGCCCGGCTCGTGCATCGCGCGGGTTGGCGCCGGCAGGCTGCGCGCGCCGCGCGCCTCCTCCCACTGCACCACCCGCACGCGCATCTTGAGGTCGAGCGGATCGATGTAGTCGGCCGGACTGGCGATGTCGGCAATGGTGACGATCTCGTCCCCATGAGCTGCTGGACGCGTGTCGAGCGAGTGCCACGTGCGGCTCGGCACGTCGAGCGCGAGGATCTCCTGCCGCGCACCGGCAACGGTGGCGTGACCCTCGACGATCAAGTCGAGCCGCGACAGCGCGGTCGCGTTCAGCCGCAGCGTCAGCGTCACGTCGCGCGCACCGGATTCGCCATCCGGTGCGATGGCGATCGAATGATCGTCGCTGCGCTCGAGGTCGAGCACCGCGCCATGCTCGAGCGTGCCGTGATTCACGATCAGGCCTTGCGGCTCGACCAGATCCGTGACCGGCCGCAGCCTGAGCATGGTGCCGCCGTAATACGACATCAGGTACAGGTAGCCATCGGGCCCGAGCTGCAGGTCGGTGATCTGTCCCAGGAACTCGGCCAATCGCAACGGGTCGCGCTCGCTGTTGCTGTCGGCCACCTTGTCGGCGAGGTCGCCGCTCAGCTCGAAGTGGGTGCGATCGGCGCTGAGCGCGAAGTGGTAGAGCTCGCCGGTCACGCTGCAGCTCACCAAGGCCTGATCCTGCAAGTCCTCGGGGACCCGCTTGCTGTGCAGGAACTTGATCGCCGTGATGCCGATGCACTGGTAGAAGCTGAACTCGGGATCGCGATAGAACGCCCCCGGCAGATACACGAGGTCGGCCGCATCGAAGCTCTGGTAGCCGTTCTCGATGTAGGCCTCGTCGCGGGCGTCTGGACCCAGGATCTTGAGCCATCCCGCGTTCATGCCCGCATCGGCGCGGTTGATCTCGTCGTAGTTGAACGGACCAGTGTCGGTGAACCAGAGACTGCCCTTGAGCGGGTCGAAGTCGATGCCGAACGAGTTGCGGAAGCCGTACACGAACCACTTCTGCAGGTACGGGTCGGCCTGGCTCGCGAACGGGTTGTCGGCGGGCGTCGAGCCGTCGGCGTTGATGCGGAACAGAGCGCCGCAGCTCGAGCTTCGATCGCTCGCCGTGTTCTGCTCGATGCGCGGCCGATCGAACCGGCCGCGATTCATGTCGCCCACCATGCCGTACAGCTTGCCGTCCGGCCCGAACCGCAGATAACCCGAGTTGTGCTGCGAGGCGTTCTCCTGGCTCGGGTCGTTCATGAAGCTCAGGATCGGGCCAAACCGGTCGACGAGCTGCGAGCCGTTCCAGGTGAAGCGCTCGATGCGGTGGTCGGTCCACGCCGCGCCGTCGCCGCCGGTGGTTGCCGAATAGTAGATGTAGACGTAGCGGTTGCTCGCGAAGGCTGGGTCGAGCACGAGGCCGAGGCCGCCGCGGCTGCCATCCGAGTTGACGTCGAGGTCGAGCGCGGTGCCGACGATCTGGCCGGCTTGCAAGTGCTCGACCTTGCCCGTGCGCCGCTCGATCGCGAGCAGCTCGTCGGCACCCAGGAACGCGAACGTCGTCGGATAGTCGAGGCCGCTCGCGTAGAGCTGGATCCGCAGGCGCGCATCATCCACGACCTGCGCCTGGGCTCGGGCCGAGAAACCGACCGCGAATGCGGCGACGATGCAGGCGGCGTGTGGGCGCATGGATGTCATCCTCGGTTGCGTGAGCTCGTGCCAGGCTACCATCTCCGGCATGAGCCGCAAGACGGCGCCTGCGCTCATTCGTAACCGATCGCATCGAGCACGCTCTGGCGTGCCGCGCGCCGCGCCGGCAGCACGCTCGCGGCCAGGCCGAGCACGAGCGACGCCGACAGCGCGATCATGATCGTGCTGCCGGGCACCGCGAACGGCACCTCGAAGCCCGAGAGCTTGAGCGTGAACAGACGCAGCGGAAACGCGGCGCCGAGCAATCCTGCGCACACGCCGAACAGCCCGCCGGCAAGCGCGATCAGCACCGCCTCGATGGTGACCGTCTTGCGCACCTGGGCGCGCGTGGTGCCCACCGCGCGCAGCAGTCCGATCTCGCGCGTGCGGCGCAGCACCGAGATCAACAGCGTGTTGACGATGCCGAGGAAGCCGATCACCATCGCGATCAGCACCTGCACCTGCGCCAGCATCGTCGACTGGTCCATCGCCTCGGCGCCGATGCGCTTCAGGTCGTCGACGTCGTAGGTGAACGCCTGGTGTCTTCCCGCGAGCGCCGCGGTGACGTCGCGCTTGGCGTCGGCGATCGCCACTCCCTCGCGCACGCGGATGTCCACGTACGTGACGGTGTCGTCGCGCCACGTGCGGCGGTACGCCGCACGGTCGATCAGCACCGCGCCGGCGGGCCACGAGTAGTCCTCGACCGCGCCGATCACGCCGAACGAGCGCGCGCCATCGGGTGTCGGCAGCTCGATGCGATCGCCGCGCGCGAGGCCGGTGAACGCCGCCAGGTTGGACGAGATGAACGCGCCTTCGCCGGCGCGCAGCGTGGCGCGCGTGGCAGCGTCGTCGTACTCGCCGAAGCGTTGCTTGTGGCGCTGGCGATGCATCGCCAGGAACTCGTCCATGTCGATCGCGATCAGCATGATGTCGCTGCCATGGAATGGCACGAATGCCGCCTTGACGCCGTAGACGGACGCGACGCCGCGCGCCGCCCGCACCTCGTCCAGGATCGTCTCGCGATATGCCGCCGTGCTGTAGAGCGACTGCGACAGATCGGTGGCATTCACCGAGAGATCGAACGGGAACGCCGCGTCCATCCAGCGTCGGGTCGACTCCTTGAACGACTGGATCAGCGAGGCCGACGCCACCATCATCGCGATCGCGCCGCCGAACGCCACCACCGTCAGCGCCGTGCGCTGCGGGAACTTGCTCAGGTTGTCGGTGGCAAGGAAGCCCTCGATGCGGAACGCGCGCCACAACAGCGGACGCGTGACGCGGGCGATCCAGATGGTCGACTGCGGCGCGCACAGGGCGATGGCGAAGAACGCGACCGTGGCGAGCAGCAGCACCACCAGCGACGGCAGCCGCGCCGCCAATCCCGCCGTGAGCACGACCGACAGGACGATCAGCACGGCGCCGGCGGCGAACGCGTGCAGGTAGTGCGGTGTCTTGGCGTAGCGATACATGCCCTGGCGCAGCAGCTCGACCGGCGCCACGCGCATCGCCGTGATCGCCGGCAGCAGCGCCGCCGCGAACGAGCATGCCGTGCCCACCGCCATCGCCGTGAGCGCGCCCGCCGGTGCGAGCACGAGATCGTGCACGTCCACCGCGAGCACCAGCATGTTGACGGTGCGCGCGGTGAAGTCGATCAGCAGATCGGCGAGCGCGTAGCCCATGGCGACGCCGAGCAGCGCGCCGATCACGCCGACCAGGGTCCACTCGATCAGGATGGTGCCGAGGATCTGCCGGCGCCGAGCGCCGATGGCGCGCAGGATGCCGATCTCGCGCACGCGCTCGACCACCGAGATCGATACCGAGTTGTAGATGATGAACAGGCCGACCACGAGCGCGATCGCCGAGATCGCCACCAGCGAGCGGATCTGCGCGAGCGCGTTCTCGACCAGCGTGTTGCGCCGCGCGATCGGCTGCGCCGAGTACTCGTCGCCCAGCGCCGGCTCGATGCGCCGGCGCAACGTCTCGGTGTCGATGCCGTCCGGAGCGATCTCGATGCGATCGTAGTAATCGGTGAGGCCGAACAGGTTCTGCGCCCAGCGGATCTCCATGATCGCGAAGTTGCCGCCGAACACACGCGCCGGGCCCTCGTTGGCGAGGATGCCGCTGATCAGGAGCGGCGTGCGGCCGCGCGGCGTCTCGGCCACCAGCGAGTCGCCCACCTCGAGGTGGTGGCGCTCGGCGAAGCGGCGCGTCACCATGATCGTGTCGGGGAACAGCGCCGCAGCCGCCAGCCCCTCGACGTCCTCGTGACCGTCGCCGAACGAGTAGCCGCGCAGCAGCGCGTCGTTGAAGAAGTCGACGCCGAGCAGCAACAGCGAGCTTTCGTGCAGATCGGGGATGGCGAGCGTGCGCTCGAGCAGCGGCGACGCGATCGCCCCGGGCACGGCGCGCAGCTGCTCGAGGACGCGCGCGTCGGCGCCGAGGCCATGCTTGCGCACCACGCGCAGCTGCGCGCGCCCGGACAGATCGTCGACGGTGCGTGCCACCGAGCGCTCGACCGTGTGGTTGGCAATATCCACCGACACGAACAGCGCCACCCCCAGCGCCACGGCGATCGCGCTGAACACGATGCGCGACGGATGGCGCACCGCGTGGCGCCAGGAGAACAGTCTAAGCAGATGCCCCATCGACCTCCCGTCGCGCAGCCGGATCTACGCGCTGCGCATGGGCCGCGGCCGCTGATCGTGGGTCACCATCACCACCGTGCGCCCTTGCTCGCTTGCCACCTCGCGCAGCGCTCGAGGATGCCCGCGCCCGTGGCCGAGTCGAGGTTGCCGGTGGGCTCGTCGGCGAGCACGATGATCGGGTCGATGACCAGTGCGCGCGCAATCGCCACGCGCTGCATCTCGCCGCCCGAGAGCTCTTCCGGGAAGTGCTCGCGCCGCCCGCCGAGACCCACGCGCTCGAGCAGGCGATCCACCAGCGCGAACACCGCGCGGCGGCGCTGGCCGGCGAGCAACAGCGGCAACGCCACGTTCTCGATCACGCGCAGCGTCGGGATCAGGTTGAAGAACTGGAAGACGAAGCCAGGCGCTCGCGCCGCAGCTCGGTCAGCGCGTCGTCCGACATCGTTGCCGTGGCCACGCCGGCCACGCGCACCGTGCCCGCGCTCGGCAGGTCGAGCCCGCCGGCGAGATGCAGCAGCGTGGACTTGCCCGACCCCGACGGGCCCATCACCGCGACGAACTCGCCGCGCTCGATGCCAAGCGACACCTGGTCGAGCGCAGCCACCTCGCGCCGGCCCAGGAAGTAGGTCTTGCACACGCGCTCGAACTCGATCATGGCGCACGGTTAGCATGCGCCGGCACGCGGCGGAAGGGCGTCGCGCCGGAATCCGATCGCCGGCGCGATTGCCGGGCCGCGCCGCCAGGGCTAGCGCAGGGGCCCGTCGATGAAGCTGCTCGCCGATGCTCGAGAACAGCCGCGCGCGCTGCGCGCCGCTCAGCAGGTCGAGCTCGTTGCCGATGTTGGCGACGGTGCCCAGGCCGACGAGCGCCCAGCCGGCCTGCAGCTCGTCATCGCCGAGCTTCTTGCTCTTGCTGCCGCGATGTGCGGCGATCTGCTCGGCGGCGAACCGGGCGAACTGCTGATACATGCGGCGCAGCGTCGCGGATCTCGCGGTCGTCGGTCTCGCTCAGGCCGGCGAACACGATGCGGTACAGACCCGATTCGCCATGGTGCTTGCTCTCGTATCGAGCAGCCGCTGCGCGGCGCTCGAGCCGCGTGCGTCGCCTTGCAGGATCTCCCGCCAGACGCGCAGCGAGTGCTCGTAGACGTAGTCGATCGCGGCGACGAACATCTGCTTCTTGTCTTCGAACAGGCGATAGAGGATGTTCTCCTGCACGCCGCAGCGGCTGGCCAGCTCAGCGGTGGTCGCGCGCCGGAAGCCCAGCTCGGCAAACGCGCGCACGAGGATCGGCAGCAGCTCGCGTCGTTTCTGATCGATCCGGCTGGGTCGGGGCATCGTTTCTCCAGTGGTCCATGCCTGAGCGTCCGGCTACCAAGTAGCGGTGTGCGGGCGATGAGTCAACCGATGAGCGCCGCGTTTCTCGCCAGGCTGCAGCGTGGTGAGCTGCTGTTGCTCGATGGCGCGATGGGCACCGAGCTGATGCGGCGTGGGGTGGACACGTCGCTGCCGCTGTGGTCGGCGCGCGCGCTGCTCAGCGCGCCGGACGTGGTGCGCGCGATCCACGCCGACTACGTGCGCGCCGGCGCCGACGTGATCACCACCAACCCCTTCCGCACGCATCGACGCAGCCTGGCCAAGGCCGGCCTGGGAGCGCGTGCGCAAGAGCTCACGCAGCTCGCTGTGCACCTGGCCCGCGAGGCCGCGGGCGAGGCGCTGGTCGCGGGCTCGATCGCGCCGCTCGAGGACTGCTACTCGCCGGCTCTGGTGCCGAGCGATGCCGAGCTGATCGCCGAGCACGGCGCGATCGCCGATCACCTCGCCCGGTCGGGCTGCGACCTGCTGCTGGTCGAGACCATGAACTGCGTGCGCGAGGCGGCGATCGCCACCCGCGCCGCGCAGGCGACGCGCCTGCCGGTCGCCGTGAGCTTCGTGGTCGGGCCCGGCGGCAAGGCGCCGGGCGACGCGGGCGATCCGGATGCGGAGATGCTGCTGCTCAGCGGCGAGCCGCTGAGCGATGCGGTGGCGGCCATCGCGCCGCTCGCGCCGGCAGTGCTCATGGTGAACTGCGTGCCGCTCGCCTCGATCGAACGCGCACACCAGACGCTGCGCGCCAGCTTCGGCGGTCGCACCGGACTGTACGCGAACGTCGGTCGTGCCGATGCGCAGCGCGGCTGGCTGCTCGGCGACGACGTGGCGCCGGATCTCTATGCACGCTGCGCGCGGCGCTGGCGCGATGCCGGCGCGAGCGTGATCGGTGGTTGCTGCGGCACACGACCCGAGCACATCGCGGCGCTGGCGCGGCAGCTGCGAAAATAAGATTGAAGGCGCCTGCTCGCCGAGTAGCTTCCGCGAGCATATGCCAGCCGACGTCGTCACGGTCGAGCGCCAGCTCAGCTTCGATGCATGGCGCCGGCGCATCGGCCTGCTGCTTGCACCGACGCTGTTCACGGTCCTGCTGGTCGCGGATCTGCCCTCGCTCGGCAAGGAAGCGCATCGGCTGGCGGCGGTGATCGCCGCGGTCGTCATCCTGTGGATCAGCGAGGCCCTGCCGATGCCGCTCACCGCGCTGCTCGGGGCCTCGGCGTGCGTCGTGCTGCGCGTGGCGCCGGCCAAGGAAGTGTTCGCGCCGTTCGCCAACCCGCTGATGTTCCTGTTCATCGGCTCGTTCATGCTGGCGCGCGCGCTGTTCGTGCACCAGCTCGACCGGCGCTTCGCCTTCGCGGTGCTGTCGATCCGCTGGGTGGGCGCGCGTCCCAGCCGCATCCTGTTCGCGTTCGGCGGTGCGACCGCGTTCATCTCCGCATGGATCTCGAACACCGCCACCACGGCGATGATGTTCGCGATCGGCATGTCGATTCTCAAGCTGATCATGCGCGACCACGAGGGCGGCGGCAGGATCGACCGGCGCTACGCCACTGGCCTGATGCTGATGACCTCGTTCGCGGCGTCGATCGGCGGCCTCGCCACGCCGATCGGCACGCCGCCCAACATCATCGGCCTCAGCTTCATCCGCGAGCGCCTCGGCGTGGACTTCTCGTTCTTCCGCTGGTCGACGATCGGCGCGCCGGTGGTGATCGTGCTCTACCTGTTCCTGTTCTTCTACCTCGATCGCCTGTGTCCGGCGCGCGTGCGCGAGATCCCGGGCAGCCACGAGATGATCGTGCGCGAGCGCGCCAGCCTGGGCCGGCTCACGCGCGCACAGAAGTCGACGCTCGTCGCCTGCGTCGTGACCGTGGCGTTGTGGATCGTCCCCGGCATCGTCGCGCTGGGTGCGGGCGAGTCGAGCGCGACCTACAAGTCCCTGAACGCGAGCGTGCCCGAAGGCGTGGCCGCGCTGCTCGGCGCCGCACTGCTGTTCCTGCTGCCCGGCGAGCGCGGCGCGCGGGCGATGAAGTGGGAGGACGCGATCCAGATCGACTGGGGCATCGTGCTGCTCTACGGCGGCGGCTTCGCGCTCGGCGAGCTCGCCGCGCAGACCAGGCTGGCCGAGGCGACCGGCCAGGCGCTGACGCAGTGCCTGCCGCTGCACGGCGAGATCGGTCTGCTCGCGGCATCGACGATCGTCGCCGTGCTGCTGTCCGAGACCACCTCCAACACCGCGGCGGCCAACATCATCGTGCCGGTGGTGATCGAGATCGCGAGGAGCGCGGGCGTCGATCCGCTGGCGCCAGCCCTCGGCGCGACGTTCGGCGCGAGCCTGGGGTTCATGCTGCCGGTCTCCACGCCATGCAATGCGATCGTCTATGGCTCCGGCTACGTGCCGCTGCGCAGCATGATCCGCTACGGCGTGCTGCTCGACATCGTCGGTGCCGCCGCGATCATCGCGCTGGTGCGCTTGATCACGCCGGCGCTGCGGTGAGCCGCAGGCTCAGCCGCCGAACCGCAGCTCGAGCCCGGGCGTGAACGACACGCCGACCGACGCGCCCGGGTCCACCTCGAGCACTTGCAGGTAGAACGGCACGTCGCACAGCGTCGGGTCGCAGGGCGTGCGACCGTGGATCGAGTTGAGGCCGGGCGCGAGCGTGAGCGGGAACACCACGTACGGGAGCAGGAGCAGCGTGCCGCCGAGCTGCGTCGGCAGCGACGCTGGCGCGAAGCCCGCGAACAGCGCGGCGCCGGTGACCGCGCCGCGCGAGTTGTCGATCAAGTAGGTGATCGGCCGGCACAGCACGGGCGCGTGATCCGTGGTGAACCCGGGCACGCCGAGCGTCCCTGGCCAGCCGCTGCCGTAGTTCGCGGCCGCCGCCGGCTGCGTGAGCTGGCAACGGAAGTACACGTTCGGCTCGAACACCTGAGAGTCGTCGCAGCTCGGCCACAGGCCGATGCTGCCGCACGATGCGAGCGTGAGGCCGTAGCCAGGATTCTTCGGGATCTCGAGGAAGAAGGTCGGCTGGCCGAGGGCATCGTCGAATCGCGCCCGGATCGGTTCGGCCAGGTCGTAGACGACGTAGTCCGCCGGGTACGGGGCGTTGACGCAATCGTACATCTCCTGGCGCTCGAGCACCGGCACGGTCGTGCCGAGCGTGAGCCGGTAGTTGTCGATGCCGTGGTAGAGGCCGTCATTGCCATTGTCGGTGAACAGCACCAGCTGCTGCACCGGGAACGACGCCTGCAAGGCGATGTGCAACGCAGCGTCGTCCCAGTCGAGATAGAAGCGCACCCAGCGGCTCGGGTCGCCGTGAAAGTACTCGCCTTGCAGGGTGCGCTCGCCGAGCGGCGAGTCGATCGACAGGTCGCGCCACGGCACGCCGATCACGATCGGGTAGAGCGGGAACGCGTCGTGTCCGTCCGGTGCGCTCTCGCCGTCGGTGTCGATCGCGTTCGGATCGCTCGCTGCGTGCTCGGCCGCGAGCAGCTCGTCGATGTCGGCGCGGCCGTCGCCGTCGCTGTCCGGCGCGGCGGCGCTGCTCTGGAAGCGCCGCTCGTCGAACGCGAGCTGCGCCTCGTCGTCCGGGAACAGGTCGCCGTCCGCATCGGCGGTGGTGGCGAGGCGGCCCCAGTGCGAATCCGGATCGAGCGCGAGCTCGAGCCAGTGGGACCAGCCGCGCAGGATGCTCGCCGCGAGGTCGAAGCCCGCCCCGCACACGCCGATCAGGTCGCGGTTGCGGCCCGGATGATTGCTCGGGTAGTCGGGCCATCCGGCCGCGTCGAACTCGGCGTCGAACAGCTCGCCGTGAACGTCGAGCAGGTACAGATCGGTGGCTGGCGCGCCCGCCCACGGCAAGTGCCCGTACGCCGCGGAGCCGAGAATCTGGAACACGCCGTACGATCGCACCGCGCACGCCGGCGCGATCACGATCACCGCGTCGAACTGATCGCCGACGTAGCCGGCGCCGATCAGGTACGGCTCGACGTCGCGCGGGTCGATGTTGCCCGTGGCTGGATCGACGATCGGCGCGTGGCTCGGATACGCGAACAGCGAGGCCCGCGAATCGAGCCGCAGCGCCGAGTTGCGCGCCAGGAACTCGCGCGTGCGTCCGACTGCTTCACCGATTGCCGCGAGATCGCTCGGCGGAATCGCGCCGGTGTTGGTATCGAGGAACACCGCCACCAGCACGTCTTGCTGCACGTCGTCGAACGTGCCCTGCGCGCGAGCCGCAGGACCGAGCGCGAGGAACATCAGGGGCAGAAGGTGGCGCATGTGGGCTCCGCTCGTGAGAAGACGAGCGCCGATCATATGCGGCCACCCTGGAAACGGCCACTGCCCGGCGCAACCCCCTGGAGCGACGGCACGCAGCGCCGCTGCGCCTGCTCAGGATGACGACCGCGCGAACAGCCCGTAGGAGTGCGCCAGGCTCGGCCGCCTGCCGATGCCGAACACCGAGTGCCAGGTGGCATCGTCCGGGCCGTGCGAGGGCAACAGGAGCACGTCGCCCGGGTGCAGCACGATGCAGGCGCCGCGCTCCACGAGCGCGCGCGTGAAGCTCGGCGTCGCGTTCAGCAGGCGATGCAGCGGATCCCAGTCGGTGCGCTCGGCGAGCGCGCGCAGGGCTTTCGCTTGCGTGCCGGCGGACCGTCGCAGCGGCCGTGATGCGGCGTGCTGCGCGACCACCGCGGCCAGGCTGCGCTTGGAAATGGCGAGCCACGCGGTTGCGCCCGCCATCTGGCCGTAGATGACGCCCTTCTGGCCGGGCTCGGCGTCGTGATGAAAGACGGCGCCGCCGCCGGGCGCGTTCGCGTAGATGATGCGCTCGGAGAGCCGCACGCGGCCGCGCGTGAGGCGCGTGAGCAGCGACGTCACGCGGCGATTGCCGGTGATCAGGCGAGCCTCCGGGAACAAGCACTCGGCGTAGCGGTCGGACCAGGTTGCGCGCACCGGGTCGCGCCGCCAGTCCAGCAGGTGCTCCGAGCCGAACGAACAGCGAACGCGCAGCGAGCGATCGTCGGTCTCGCGCGCCACCCACGAGAGCTTGGCATACAGCCCGCGCGCCACGCAGCGGCCGCCCCGCCAGGCATCCACGTACACCTTCTCGATCTCGCGCGGGTCGAACACGTCCTGCGAGACACCCGCGAGCCGGAACAGCGGCGGCGCGCGCACGAGCTGCCGCGCGACCATCGGTTGCAAGCCGGCGCCGCGCCCAAACGCGCGGAAGTGCGCGACCGAGCGGGCGATCGTGGCGCGCGCAGCTCCTACCGGCAGGACCGCGCGCAGCACGATCGCTTCGGCGTCGTGCCAGCGCCGGGGGATCGCCGGCGTGGTGGTCCGGCACCGCTCGCGCACGTAGCCATGATGCACGCCGCGGCGCTCGAGCGCGATCCACGCGCCGCGGCCGGGCGGGTGCGATGCCGGTGGCGAGTACTCGTACGCGGGGTCGATCACGTTCCCGCCTTTGCATCGGTGCAACGGCTTCGCGCGCGGCCGCGATGCCGGAGTTGCGGTGAGAGCTGGCTCATGGGTTTTGCCGAAATGCTAGTGGCCCTGCCTCAGGGAGGGCGAGACGCGCCCTCGGCTGCCGGAGTCATCACGCGTGATCGACCTGAACTCGCTGATCGAGCGCTCCTTCGACCTCGAGCCGCTGCCGGCCACGGTGGGCAGGCTGGCGGCGATCATCGGTGACGAGGACAAGGGCATTGCCGACATCGTCGAGGTCGTGTCGCTCGACCCGCCGCTCACCGCCCGGCTGCTGCGCGTGGCCAACTCCGCGGCCAGCGCCACGCGCTATCCGATCACCACCGTGCACGCGGCCATCGGCCGGCTCGGCGGTGGCGCGGTGTTGTCGCTCGCGACCGGGGCGGCCGTCAAGAAGCGACTGCAGCAGAGTTGCCCGGAGCTCGGCCTGAGCGAGGGCGCCCTGTGGCGCCACTCGGTGGCGGCCGCGCTCGCGGTCGAGGAGAGCACAGCATTCTGCAAGGTGAGCCTGCCCGCCGGAATCGTTCACGGCGGCGCTGCTGCCGCGCGACATCGGCCTGCTCGCGCTCACGCGCTTCTTGAGTGCGGACGTGCCGCGAGCGCTGCAGCGCTCGCGCGAGGAGGGGCACATGCCGCCACTGCTCGCCGAGAGCGAGATCCTGGGTGTGCACCACGGCGAGGTCGGGGGCCTCATCGTGCAGCGGTAGAACTGCCGGAGGTGATCCGCCTCGGCATGCACCATCATAATCCGAGCGATGCGCCGTGGCGATCCGGCGACGTGGTGCACCTCGCCGAGACCGTCGCCGACGCTCCGGCGCGCGGGTCGAGGTGAGCCAGGTTCCCGGCACCGCCAGACCGAGGACGCGATGCGCCGGCTGCATCACACCCGAGGGTTTCGCCAGCCTGTGCGCGGCCGTGATCGATCGCCTCGAAGACGCTGATGCGCCAGTACGAGTGATTCCGCGCGCTCGATCCCCGGCAGGTAACTAACGACCAGCGAACGAGTTCCAGTAGGTTTGCACGGCCGACGGTTACCAGATCAGCGCACCTGAAGTACACCGTTGGCTCTGCTTCCTCTGTTTTCCCGTTGCGCGAAAGGTGTCGCATGGCGCGATCATCATGGGTGGTGGTGTTGCTCGTCGGTGTCCTGGCGCCAGCTGGATTCCAGCCAGTCCAACACGGTGGCCGGCATGGACGTCAAGCTGCATGCGCTCGGCGTCTTGAAGGCGCTCGGCCGCGAAGGCGATTTTCCCGGCGGCGTGAACATGGCCGATCCGCCACCCGCGTACAACGTGGGCTCGGTGAACATGCCGTGGTTCGAGCCGATGGATCCGCGTCATCCGCCGATCGCGCCGATCGTGGTGCGTGAGACGAGCGGCCGCTTCGAGCAGATCTCGGATCGCAGCTACATCAAGCACGGCTTCTATGCCACCAACCTCGATCAGTGCGGCAGCTGCCGGTATCGGGCTCGGGCCACTATCCTCGGCGTCAACTGCTCGAGGACACCTACGGCACCAACAACAACGGCGACAACTACTATCTCGGGCCGCCCGACGAGATCGATCCGTGGCTGGGCGTGGCCAGGATCGATCTGCTCACTTCGATCGCGGCGAGCCGCCGGTCGGTCGCCTGCGGACTGGCGATGGGAAGCGCAGCTTCACCGAACAGCAGGCGGAAAACCTCGGCCCAGTTGGTCACCGCGTGCGGGTGCTCGACGCCGATCTGAACGGCGTGGCCGACGCGACCTTCTACTTCCAGGGACGAGTACGTGATCGCCGGCGAGGCGGAGTCGCTGCGCGGCGACAGCACCGGTTCACGCGCCTGTTCATTCCAGCCTGGAACGGCTCGCGCTGGACGATCACGGTGCCGAGCCTGGACAGCCCGACGGTGTACGGATCGATCTACGGCGGTGGTCAGGAGCGTCGCTCGACTCGACCACGAATGGCGCCGATGACGGTCGCGTGTTCGTAGCGGTCAAGGTGACGGGTCGAGCGCGGAACTTTACCACTACGAGTATGCGGTCCACAACCGCGACGATCATCGCGGCGTCGCGACCTTCCGGGTTCCGGTGTGCGCGAGCGCCCGGGTCGTGAACCTCCAGGTTTCGATGTCGATCAGGACGCGAGCAACGACTGGACGGTGACCCGCTCGGCGAGCGAGATCCGCTCGAGACGGCGGCCAACCCGCTGCTGTGGAATACGATCTTCGGCACCGCTTCGGCGATGCGGCGCCGGTGGCGAGCACCGCGCTGCTCGATCGGTATCTGTCCGGCATCGGCCTGCCGTTCCTGAGCATTGCCACGTCGGCACCGCTCGAGGTGTTCGTCATCTATCTCGGTGATGGTTGCCGGCGCCGGCGCACCGCTCTATACGCGACCGGCAGCCCGCCCAAGGGATCGCTCGGCAACAGCACGTTCGGCATCGAGGTTGCCGGCAACAGATCGCTGTCCCTGTCGTACTTGCTGGCGAGCGGATTTGCAGCCACCACCCCGCTCAGCTCGAGCTGCAATCTGTACATGTCGCCGGCGGGCATCCTGGTCGCCGGCGTGTTTCCAGCGGACGCCAACGGCATCCTGACGATTCCGGCGCCATCCCGAACGATCCGTCGCTCGAGGGCGTGACGGTGAACGTGCAGAGCGTGGAGAACCAGGCGGGCGGCGTGCTGTGGGGGCAGTACGCGCTCAGCAACGGTCTCGGTGTGCGGCTGGGCAGCTCGATCCCGAGCTGCCCGTAACGACACGGTCGTTTTCGGATTGCAGGTCGGCGCGAGGCTACTCGCGGCGGACCCGCGCCTTTTTGCGCGTGTCTCGAGAATGACCTTCGCTGGCTCGGTTGGCTCGATGGAAATCACGGTGCGCAAGATTCCGTAGCGGCAGATCCTGCCGGTTTCTCGCCAGCAAGGAATCGCGGGTCATCGCGGTGCGCAAGGCGTCTTCCTGTCCGTATTCGCGCTCGCAGCCGGAACCGTCCGCGGTCAAGTCGAACACGGTTCCCGGAATGGACGTGAAGCTGTTCGATCTCGGCGCGCTCAAGGCGCTTGGTCGCGACGGCACGTTTCCAGATGGCGTGAATGGCCTGGCGCTCGCGACCACCTCGTGTTATCGGCACGGTCGACATTCCGTGGTTCGAGCCGATGGATCCGGACCATCCGTTCATCGCGCCGCTCGTGGTGCGCGAGCTGAACGGTCGGCTCGAGCAGATCTCCGATCACCAGCTACATCAAGCACGGATTCTTCGCCACCAACTTCGACCAGTGCAATTTCTGCCAGTATCGGCTCGGTCACTACCTCGGCGTGGGCTGCTCGGACACCTATTCGACCAGCAACAACGGCGACAATTATTATCTCGGGCCACCTGGCGAGCTGGACCCGTGGCTCGGCATCTGGCAACCGGTGTGCTCACACTTCGATCGCGGCGAGCCGCCGGTGGCGCCGCCGCAGGACTGTGATGGCAAGCGCAGCTTGACCGAGCAGCAGTCCGACAATCTCGGACCGGTGGGGCACCGGATCCACGTGCTCGATCGGGACCTGAACGTGGCGGGCGCGGCATTCTATTTCCAGGCCAAGTACGTGATCGCCGGCGAGGCGGAGGCCTTGCGCGCCGACAACGATGGCTCGCGGGCGTTCACGGCGAGCTGGGATGGCTCGGTCTGGGCGATCTCGGTGCCCGGCTCGGGCAACCCGCTGGTGTACGGATCGGTGCTGCAGCGCTGGAGCGGCGCGAGCCTCGCGTCCAGCACCAACGGCGCCGACGATGGCCGCGTGTTCGTCGCCGTCAAGATCACCGGGCCGAGCGCGGGCTCTATCACTACGAGTACGCCGTGCACAACCGTGACAACGCGCGCGGCGTCGGCGCCTTGCGGGTGCCGGTGTGCGCCCGGGCGCGCGCTCTCGACTTCGGCTTTCGCGACGTGGATCAGGACGCCGGCAACGAATGGTCGGTGACGCGTGACGCGACCCGGATCGTGTTCTCCACGCCGGGCAATCCGATCGCCTGGAACTCGATCTACAACTGGTTCGACAGCGACGCGGCGCCGGTGAGCGATCAGGTCACGCTCGACGCGTTTGCCGCCGGCGCCGGCTTGCCCGCGTTCGCCGTGGCGGCGGCGGCGCCGCTCGAGGTGGACAATGTAAGCCTCGGCGACGGCTGTGGCGTACCCGACTCGCCGCTGCTGGTCGCAACCGGCAATCCGCCGAAGGCCTCGCTCGGCAACGGCACGTTCGGCCTGCGGATCACCGGCAACGTGCCGTTCTCGCCGTCGTTCCTGCTGGTGAGTGGCTTTGCCGGCACCACGCCGCTCACGTCGAGCTGCAATCTGTACATGGCGCCGGCCGGCATCACCCTGCTCGGCGCATTCCATGCCGACGCGAGCGGCACCATCGCCATCCCGGCACCGATTCCGAACGACCCGTCGCTCGAAGGGCTCACGGTCAACATGCAAACCGCGGACAGCGTGGCCGGCGGTGCCCTGTGGAACCTGTTCAACCTGAGCAATGGCCTCGGCGTCCGCATCGGCAGCTCGCGCCGGATATCCATGAGGACGATCTACGCTGTCCGCGCAGCATTCTCATTCTGATAAGGTGGCAGGCGCTGGCGGGCGGCGGCGCTGCCGGGGTCGATCGCAAGCAGCTCGGCGAGGGCTTGCTTCGCTTCGGCGGTGGCGCCGCGCAGGATGAGCAGATCGGCGAGCGCGAGGCGCGGAGCCTTCATGCAGGGCGCGAGCGCGATTGCCTGGCGGAACCGGCGCTCGGCCTCGCCGCGGTTGCCCTGCTCGCGCACGATCGAGCCGATCTTGTGCTCGAGCGGGCCGTCGCCGCACAACCCGATCCGGCCGGCGGCGAGCAAGTGCTCGAGACTCGCTGCGAGCACGTGCGCGCGAGCGTCGCGCGGCAAGCGCTCGGCGGCGAGCAGCAGCCGCTCGCCCTCGCGGGCGTGATACTGCACGCACGCACTGTGCGCGCCGAAGGCGGCGAACATGCCGATCACGAGGGCCGCGAGCCTGCCGGCGCGGGTCAGGCGACCGTCGCGCCGCAACGCCACGTGCTGGAGAGTCATGCTGTGCCGCCGCACCAGCCGCCAAGCCGTGACCACGGCGATCACCATCATCACCGCGAGCCCGATCGCGAGCAAGAACGGCACCTGATCGTAGAGCCCGCGGAAAGCATACAGCGCCAGCCAGAACACCACCGCCATGGCGATCTCTTCTGGCCACGTGACGTCATACGTGCGCGCGGCCCGCATCTTGGCCTTGGCCGCGAGCACGGTCGGCAGGCCGAAGCCGAAGTACAGCGCGCTCTTCGGACACACGCTCACGCAGTCGAGGCACTTCATGCAGCCCGCATCGACCACCATGCGATGCAGGCGTACTTCCTCGTGCACCCGCACGTTGCTGGTGCAAGTCGCGGTGCAATGGCCACAGCCCTCGCACGCATCGGTGACGCGGATCTTGCCGAGCGCGAGCCGGTCGACGACACCGAACAGGCCGCCGTAAGGGCAGCCGTACGTGCAGAATCCCTTGGCGCCGAGCAAGCACACCACCAGGAAGCCATCGATCAGGATCGTGATGGTCGCGACCAGCGGCCCGGGGAAGGTGTCCCAGAACCGGGTCGTGGTGAGGTGCCATGCGAGCGCCGGCGCCGCACGTTCGGCGAACGCGCGCTCGACCGTGGGCCAGACGAACATGTACAGCGCCGCGCCGAGCGGCACCAGCACGAGCAGGCGCGAGCGCACCGGCTTCGGTCGCAGCCCGACGCGCCCCAGGATCCACGCACACAGATCCTGGTAGGCTACCACGTGGCACAACCAGCCGCAGAAGAAGCGGCCGAGCACGAGCGTTGCGATCAGCGCGAGCGCGAACAGCAGGAAGCCGGCGTTGACGTAGCCGAGCTCGAGCGTCTGCATGGCCTCGGACGGCTCGAGCGGCGTGACCGTGCTGCCGGCGATCTTCCAGTGGGCGACGTGCACCAGGATCACGACGTGCACCGCGATCAGCGCCGCGGCGCGCCACGGCGCGGATCGCGACCGCTTCACGGGACCGCAACGCGGCGTGTGCAGCCGCGCCTCGGGGAGCCGATCGAGCATCGTCGAACGGCCGCTCATGCGACCAACCGCGCGCGCGCCCACTGCCTGCCTGCCGTGCCGTCTGCCATGACCGAGATTGTCGCGACCGCGATCGGCCGCGCGCAAGAGCGCACCTTTCCGAGCCCCGGCTCGCCCGAGCGTGCGGCGCGCTCGGTGCCGCCCGTCGATTTCGCCATCCTGGAGCTTCCCTTTGCCTCACGGTTGTGGTTCAACCTCGGCGCCTCAGGAAAGGACGCCCGCGTCGTGGCCAGCCCCGCCATCGTGCTCGCCAATGGTCTCTACCGCACCGCCCACGGCAAGACCGCGCATGGCCTGGTGCGCGGCAGCTCGCGGTTCACGGTGCTGGCCGTGGTCGATCCAACCTGCGCCGGTCAGGACGCGGGCATGGTGCTCGACGGCAAGCATCGCGGCATCCCGATCGTGCCGAGCCTCGCCGCGGCGCTCGCGCACAGCGCGCCGCGTCCCGAGTTCTGCGTCGTCGGCATTGCCACGCACGGCGGCAAGCTGTCGCCCGAGCTTCGCCAGCTCCTGCGCGCGGCGCTCGACGCCGGCCTCTCGGTGGTGAACGGGCTGCACGAGTACGCGAGCGATGACGCCGACCTGGTGGCCGCGGCCGCGCGCGCTGGCGTCACCATCACCGACGTGCGCCGGCCCAAGCCGAAGAGCGAGCTGCACTTCTTCAGCGGCGCGATCAATCGCGTGCGTGCGCCGCGCCTGGCGCTGCTCGGCATGGACTGCGCGGTGGGCAAGCGCACCACCGCGCGCCTGCTGGTCGAGGCGTGCCGCGAGCACGGCATCGCCGCCGAGATGATCTATACCGGTCAGACCGGCTGGATGCAGGGCGTGCGCTACGGGCTCGTGCTCGATTCGATCGTCAACGATTTCGTGTGCGGCGAGCTCGAGCACGCGATCGTGCAGTGCGATGCCGACCTGCATCCGGACCTGATCGTGCTCGAGGGGCAATCGGCGCTGCGCAACCCGTCGGGCCCGTGCGGCGCCGAGCTGCTGCTCGCGGGCGGCGCGCGCGGCGTCGTGCTGCAGCACGCCCCTGGCCGCCGCTACTACGATGGCCACGAGCAGGATGGCTACCTGATCCCGCCGGTGGCGGACGAGATCCGGCTGATCGCGCTCTATGGCGCGCGCACGCTCGCCGTGACCCTGAACGGCGAGGGTCTCGACGCGGCCGCGCTGGTGCGCGCGCAGCAGGGGCTCGAGCAGGAACTCGGCATCGCGGTCGTGCGGCCGCTCGAAGAAGGGCTGAGCCGGCTGCTGCCGATCGTGCGCAGCTACCTGGCGGAGGCCGCGCCGTGAAGCTGCAATCGGCGGCCGCGCGGGTCGAGGCGCTGGCCTTGACGCGACCGTACACGGTGGCGTTTCGCACCATCAGCGCGGTCGAGATCGTGATCGTCGAGCTGCGTGCCGACGGCATGCTCGGACTGGGCGCTGCCTCGCCCGAACCGCACGTCACCGGCGAGACCAACGCTGCGTGCCAGGCGGCGCTCGCGCCGGGCGCGCTCGCGTGGCTGCTCGGGCGCGACGTGCGCACGCTGCCGCTCTTGTGCCGCGAGGCGGCGCTCGCATCCCGGCACGCCCGCGGCGCGCGTCGACATGGCGCTGCCGATCTCCTGGCGCAGCAGCTGGGCGTGCCGCTGGTCGACCTGCTGGGCCCCCGCGAGCGCTGCCACGTCGATCACGATCGGCATCAAGCCCACCGCCGAAGCGCTCGCCGAAGCGCGCGAGTATCTCGGCCGCGGCTTTCGCGTGCTCAAGGTCAGGTCGGCCACGCGCTCGAGGACGACGAACGGGTGCTGCGCATTCGCCGAGGTGGTGGGTGAGGACGTGACGATCCGCGTCGATCCGAATCAGGGTTACTCGCCCGCCGACGTGCTGCAGTTCCTGGCGCGCACCGAGCCCGCGCGCATCGAATTCCTGGAGCAGCCGCTGCCGGCGCGCGACGTGGCGGCGATGCGCGCGCTGCCCGACGCCGTGCGCGCGGCGATCGCCCTGGACGAGAGCCTGCTCGATGCGCGCGACGCGCTCGCGCTCACGCATCCGCCGCGCGCGTGCGGCATCTTCAACATCAAGCTGATGAAATGCGGCGGCATCGAGCCGGCGCTTGCGATCCGCGCGCCTCGCCGACATCGCGCAGATCGCGCTGATGTGGGGCTGCATGGACGAGAGCCGGATCAGCATCGCCGCGGCGCTGCATGCGGCGCTGGCCTCGCCCGCCACGCGCTATCTCGATCTGGACGGCAGCCTGGACCTGGAGCGCGACGTGGTCAGCGGCGGCTTCTCGCTCGCTGCCGGCGGCATCATGCGCACGCTCGACGCGCCCGGGCTGGGCGTGAGGCCGCTGTAGCGATGGCGGCGCCCGAGCTCAAGCGTCGCTGGGTCTCGCGAGCACGGTGTCGATCGTCGTCGGTGGCGTGATCGGCTCGGGCATCTTCATGAAGCCGCTCGACATCGCCCGCCACAGCCCAGGTCCGCTGTGGATCCACGCCTGCTGGATCGTGCTGGGCGTGATCTGCCTGTTCGGCGCGTTCGCGTATGCCGAGCTCGGCGTGCTGCTGCCGCAGGCCGGCGGGCAGTACGCGTTCCTGCGCGAGGCGTGGGGCCGGTTTCCGGCATTCCTCTACGGCTGGTGCCTGTTCCTGGTGATCAACACCGGCACCATGGCCGCGCTCGCGGTCGCGTTCGCGGGCTCGCTCGCATCGATCGCGCCGATGAGCGCAGCGGCGCAGATGGCGGTGGCCGCGGCGATGATCCTGGTGCTCGCCGCCGTCAATCACTTCGGCGTCGGTGCCGGCGCGGCGCTGCAGAACGTCGCGACCCTGGCGAAGCTCGCCGCGCTGGCGGCGATCGTGCTCGGCGGTTTCGCTGCGAGCCCGCCGGCCGCGCCGGCGGTCGCCGCGACCGCGTCGCCCGACTTGATGGGCGGTCTGGTGGTGGCCGCGGTCGCGATCTTCTGGACCTACGAGGGCTGGTATCAGATCGCGTTCAGCGCCGCCGAGCTCGCGCATCCGGAGCGCACGCTGCCGCGCGGCTTGATCCTCGGCACCGCGATCCTGATCGTGACGTACGTGGCCGTGAACGCGGCCTACCTGAGGGTGGTGCCGTTCGCGGAAATGCGCTCGCTCACCGATGAGATCCAGGTGCCGCGGCTGGCGATCGAGCGCATGCTGGGCGGCCCGGCCGACAACCTGCTCGCCGCGCTCATCTGCCTGTCCACGTTCGGCGCCGCCAACCCGAACCTGCTGTCGACGCCGCGCGCGTTCTATGCGATGGCGCAGGATGGGCTCCTGTTCCGGCCGCTCATGGCCGTGCATCACCGCCATCGCACGCCCACGATCGCGATCTGGACGCAGGCGCTGTGGGCGATGGGGCTCGTGATCGTGCTCAAGCGATTCCGCGACATCACCGAGTTCGTGGTGTTCGCAGCGCTCCTGTTCTACGCGTTGACGGTGGCCGCGGTGTACGTGCTGCGGCACACGCGCAGGGAGCAGGTCCGCGCGTACCGCTGCTGGGGATACCCGTGGTCGCCCGCGCTGTTCATCCTGGTCGTGCTGTTCGTCGACGTGCGCACGCTGGCGCAGCCCGAGAGCCGCCACAACGCGCTGCTCGGGCTCGTGATCCTCGCCGCCGGTGCGCTGGCGTACTGCCTCGTGCGTCAGAAGAACACCGACAAGCCTGCCAGCAGACCGTACTGATCGATGTCGCCGCCCAGCTCGTCGTCGAGCTGGATGCGGCGATAGCGGGCCGCGAGGTTGATCGACGCACCGTCGGCGACGAAGAAGCGCGCGCCGACGCTGGCCTGCACGAAGATGCCGGTGTCGTCCTCGTCGAGCGTGGTCTGGCCGGCGCTGTCCTCGGCCTTGACGCTCACCGAGTACAGGCCGAACGCCGCGTCGACGAACGGCACCACCGGGCCGCCGGTGCCGAAGTTGAGGCGCAGGTTGGGGCCGGCGCCCAGGATGTCGCGATCGAGGCTGCTGTCGTCATCGCCCTCGATCCGCTCGACGCGGGCGATGGCGACCGC
>JAXMBY010000065.1:0-37019 GCA_046349655.1 Planctomycetota bacterium | reverse complement strand
TGAGCGGCTTCGCGCGCCTGCTGTCGTTCCGCTCGGCGATCCGGCTGCTGACCGCGTTCCTCAAGGTGGCGGCGCTCTGCCTGGTCGCCTGGTTCACGGCGCGCGGCGAGCTGCCGAACATCCTCCAGTTCGGCGACCACCAGCCGCTCGCGGCGCTCACCGACTTCACCCAGCTCGCGCTCAGGCTCGCGCTGCGAGTCGGCATCGTCATGCTCCTGATCGGCGCCGCCGACTACGCCTATCAGCTATGGCAGCACGACAAGGACCTGCGCATGACCAAGATGGAGGTGCAGGAGGAGGCGAAGTCGGCCGAGGGCGATCCGCACATCCGCGGCCGCCAGCGCAGCGCGGCGCGCAAGATGGCGAAGCAGCGCATGGTAGACGCGGTGCGAGGCGCGGCGGTGGTGATCACCAACCCATCGCACTTCGCGGTGGCGCTGCAGTACGAGCCAACCACCACGCCGGCGCCGCGCGTGCTCGCCAAGGGACGCGACCATCTCGCCCTGCGCATCATGGAGGAAGCGCGCGAGCACCACATTCCGATCCACCGCGATGCGCCGCTCGCCCGCGCGCTCCACCGGGACGTGGAAGTGGGCGTGCAGATCCCGCCCAAGTTCTACCAGGCGGTGGCCGCGATCCTCGCGCACGTGCTGCGGCAGCGCACGCGTTCGCTCGGTGCGAGGAGCTAGCGCATGACCACCGCCTCGATCGCGAAGGGCACCACGCTGCCGATCCGCAACTCCGACGTCTGGCTCGCGCTCGGCGTGCTCGGCCTGATCGCGGTGCTGCTGATCCCGCTGCCGCCGTTCATGCTCGATGTGCTGATCGCGTTCAGCCTGGCGGTATCGTTCCTGATCCTGTTCGCGGTGCTCGCAACCAAGGAGCCGCGCGAGCTGTCGACGTTCCCGTCGCTGCTCCTGTTCACCACGCTGCTGCGGCTCGCGCTCAACGTCGCCTCGACGCGCTCGATCCTGTCGCAGGGTCACGCGGGCCAGGTCATCCAGGCGTTCGGCGGCTTCGTCGTCGGCGGCAACATGCTGATCGGCGTGGTGGTGTTCCTGATCCTGGTGGTGATCCAGTTCGTGGTGATCACCAAGGGCGCCGGGCGCATCTCCGAGGTGGCGGCGCGATTCACGCTGGACGCCATGCCCGGCAAGCAGATGGCCATCGACGCCGACCTGAACGCCGGCGTGATCAACATGGAGGAAGCCAGGGCGCGGCGCGAGGCCGTGGCGCGCGAGGCCGAGTTCTACGGCGCCATGGACGGCGCCTCGAAGTTCGTGCGCGGCGACGCGGTCGCGGCGCTGGTCATCACGCTGGTCAGCATCGTCGGCGGCATCATCATCGGCTTGCTGCGCGGCATGAGCGCGATGCAGGCGCTCACCACCTACGCGGTGCTCACCATCGGCGACGGTCTGGTGAGCCAGATCCCCGCGCTCATGATCTCGACCGCCGGCGGCATCCTGGTCACGAAGTCCTCGTCGACCGCGCAGCTGTCGGACGAGATGACCGGCCAGATCGCGACCAAGCCGCGCGCGATCGGCATCGCCGCGGCGGTGGTCGGCGCGATCGGCTTGATGCCCGGCTTGCCGCTCTTGCCGTTCGCCCTGCTCGGCAGCGCGCTGTTCGCGCTGCGCCGGCTCACCGCCACGCACAAGCGCAAGACGGCGGCGCCGGCCGAGGCGGGCGCGGTCACGCCGGAGAACGAGAAGGAGCGCGAGCAGCGCGAGATCATGGACCTGCTCAAGGTGGACCGGCTGGGCATCGAGATCGGCTACCGGTTGATCCCGCTGGTCGATCGTCCGGGCGGCAACCTGCTCGATCACATCGCCATGGCGCGCAAGCGCTTCGCCGCCGAGATGGGCGTGGTCATCCCGCCGGTGCGCGTGAAGGACAACCTGGCCATCGATCCGTCCGCCTACCGCGTGCTGCTCGCACAGCAGGTGATCGGCAGTGGCGAGCTGCGGCCCGGCTACCTGCTCGCCATGGATCCGGGCACGGCGCAAGGCAAGATCGACGGGGTCGCCACCACCGAGCCGACGTTCGGGCTGCCGGCGCTGTGGATCCGCGAGGACGCGCGCACCCAGGCCGAGGACTCGGGTTACACGGTGATCGAACCGGTCGCGGTGATGGTGACGCACGTGACCGAGCTGTTGCGCGCGCACGCACACGAGATCCTGAATCGTGACGACGTGAAGAGCCTGGTCGATGGTCTGAAGGAGCGCCACCCGGCCGTGGTCGAGGAGCTGATTCCCGGCCATCTCTCGCTCGGCGACGTGCAGCGCGTGCTGAAGAAGCTGCTCAAGGATCGCATCCCGATCCGCGACCTCGGTGCGATCCTCGAGACGCTGGCCGACCATGCGCCGCAGACCAAGGAGGTCGATGCGCTCACCGAGCTATGCCGCCAGCGTCTGGCGCGCGCAATCGTGGCGCGCCACGAGAATGCCGCGGGCGTGCTGCACGTGGTGACGCTCGATCCGCAGCTCGAGCGCACGCTCGCCGACTACGCGGCGGGCACGGTCACCCAGGATCGCCCGATGGTGATGAAGCGCGTGGTGGCGGCGATCGCCGAGGCAGTGCGCAAGGCCGCCGAGAAGGGTGTCGAGCCGGTGGTGGTGTGCAAGTCGGAGGTCCGGCGCATGCTCGCCGAGGTGGTGCAGGCGAGCCTGCCGCGCATCGCCGTGCTCTCCTATCACGAGGCCGCGGCAGCCCGCAAGCTCGAGTCGCTCGCGGTCGCGAGCGGCGCCCCGGACCGAGGAAACGCTGGCTGCCGCAAGCGGCCGCGCTGGATGAGAGGTACTCATGGCCAAGCTGTTCTCGTTCACCAAGCGCCTGCCTGCCGTCGAGCCGCCGCAAGGTGGTCGGGTTCCGGGTCGAGCGTAGCGCCCAGGCGGCAAGCTTCGCCCGCCGGCGACGTCGCCGCGCGCTTGCAGGCGATGGCAGTGCTGCGCGGGCTGACCGATGCGATCACCGCCGCCTGGGTGCATCGCGGGCGCGATGCGTTCGTGGCGACGCTGCTGCCGAGCTACGACCATGCGACGGCACGGCGGTGCGCGCGCTGATCGGACCCTGGCGGCGTCCGGCAAGACCACCACCGTGGCGCGGCTGGCGACGCACGCCGTGCTGCGCGGTGCGCAGGTGGTGATCGTCGGCGTCGATCACGTGCGTCTCGCCGCATTCGACCAGGTGCGTCGCGTCGCCGCGCGCTCGGCTGCCCGCACGTGTGCGCGCGCTCGCGCGCGGACCTCGATCGCGCGCTGCAGAACTGCACCCGCTGATGCGTGCTCGTCGATACGGCCGGTCAGGCCGCGCACGAGCAGCGACCTCGCCACCCTGCTCGCGGCGTTCCGCGCGATCGGCTGGAGACGCTCCTGGTGCTGCCGTGCAACATGGCGCCGCACGATCTTGTTCTGGCCCCAGCGCCTGGAGAGCTTCTCCCGCGCGGCCTCGTGCTCACGCGCACCGACGAGGCGCAGCGTCTCGGCGCCCTGTTCAACCTGCCCTACCTGACCAGGATCCCGCTCAGCGTATGCCGGCTTCGGCGCCAGCCTCGTCCGGGGATCGATCATGTGGACGCCGGCGGCTCATGCCGAGCTGGCGGCGTCCGAAGACAGCTCAAGCGTGCTTTCGCGTCTAGTCGATGAACAGATGCGCCCGCTCGCGCAGGCTGCGCAGCGCTTCCAGGGATTGCTGAGCGAGGCGACCGGACACCAGGCAGCGGCGCTCGAGGTCGAACCGTGGAGTGGGCCGAGTCCAGAGCCGGTCTACGTCGTGCCCAAGGCGAGCTTCGTTGCCTTCGCGCTGACGCTGCTGGCCAGGTGCTGAGCCACGTGCCGCTCTTGCCCGCCCTGGGGCGTGCGCTGCTCGCATGCGGCTGCTTCCTGCTCGGCGGCGGTGCCGTCGAGATCGGGTTGCACGCGCTGCTGCGGGCCGCGCGCCAGGAGACCAGGAAATGACGCTCGCCTCTTCCTACAAGCCGTTGCGGCCGGAGCCCACCAAGGAAGAGATCGACGCGCTCGTGGTGCAGTACCTGCCGCTGGTGAAGTACGTCGTTGGCCGACTCACCATCCCGGTCCCAGCTATCTCGACAAGGAAGATCTGGTCGAGATCGGCGTGTTCGGCTTGATCAAGGCCGCGCGCTCGTTCGACGCCGCCAAGGGTGCGACCTTCAAGACCTATGCGTACACCAACATCAAGGGGGCGATCTACGACGAGCTGCGCCGCATCGACATCGTGCCGCGCAAGCAGCGCGACCGGCTGCGCGAGGTGGAGACCGCGCGCGAGCAGCTCTCGGCCGAGCTGAGCCGCCAGCCCACGCTGGGCGAGATCGCCGACCGCTTGCAGCTGCCCGTCACCGAGCTGGACGAGCTGCTGGTCACGCAGCGCTCGTGCCAGCTCCTGTCGCTCGACGTGGATGGTCCGGAGCAGCGCGGCCTGCTCGACACGGTCGAGCCATGCCGGCCGCTCGCCCAGATCGAGCGCGAAGAGCTCATCCACCTGCTCGCGCAGGGCATCGGTGAGCTGCCCAGGACCGAGCAGACGGTGCTGATCCTCTATTACAAGGAAGGACTCTTCCTGAAGGAGATCGGCGCCCTGCTCGAGGTGTCCGAATCCCGGGTCAGCCAGCTGCTGAGCCGGGCCGTGCAGATGTTGAACATCTGGTTGACCGACAAGACGAAGTGATCATGGGACACATCATCAAGCGCGACCCAGGTCGGGACTCGACGAGGAGCGGGTGTTGCTGCCCAGGCCTGTCCGCACCGTCGAAGGCGCGATCTGCAGTTGTACCGCGATGCACAACTGATCCGCACGCTCGAAGAGGTCGTGTGCCCGTGCGATCGCGCCCATCCGATCCAGTGCGTCTACGACGGCGACGCATCCCAGAACGCCGCCAAGTGAAGGAGCGCCGCATGCGCCGCCAAGTGTTCTGCCTGTGCTTGCTCGCCCCGGCGTGCAGCACGCCGCCCCCCACCGGCTCGGATTCGAACTATCTCGCGCAGGGTCACGAGCCAGGGCGAGCAGAATGCCGGCATGCTCGAGACGTTGAACGGCAAGAGCGAGGAGATGCGCTTCCTGCGCGCGTGCACGACCTCGAGCAGAATGCCGCGCTGCAGGCAGAGAACACCAGGAAGCAATCCGAGATCGATGCGCTCACCACGCTCGGCAACGATCGCGCCAATCAGATCGCGGCGCAGAGCGCGCAGATCGCCGACCTGTCGCAGAAGCTCGCCGCACAGCACGAGCAGACCGTGCAGCTGCAGGATCTCTACCTCGCGGAGAAGATCTCGCGCCTGCGCGCCGAGCGTCAGCTGCTCGAGCAGAAGCTCGGCAATGACTGAGGTCGCGCAGGCAAGACGCACGCAGCGCGCGCTGCTGGCGGCGCGGTGCGCGCCGATCCTGAGCGCGCTGCTCGCGTGCTCGTCGATGGCCACCGACCCGCCGCCGGTGCCGATCAACTTCTATCCTCAGGACGGCCTGCGCCCGGGCCAGGTCACCCGGGTGATCGTGCTGCCGTTCCCGCGAACGAGACCAACTACGCCGACGAGGTGGGGCGCCTCGCGGTGATCGTGATCGCCGAGCTCGGCGCGCGCCAACCGCTGGTGCTGCCGCTCACCAGGCGGAGCTCGGCGGCCGGCCACACCGGCCGCGGCGCGCCCACCAGGAGGCGGACGACCTGGCACGCGTGGCGCGGCACTATGGGGCCGATGGCGGCCTGTTCGCCACGGTCACGCAGCTACGTCCCCTACGGCACGCCGCCAGGTCGAGCACCTGGAACACGCTCGCCGATCGCCAGCCAGGAACTGGCTGAGCGACGGTGTGGTCGACGGCGCGGACGACGTCACCGTGGCCAACATCAAGAAGTACTTCCGGTCGCGCAGCGACCTCTCCGCCGGCACCGAGGACTACGAGTCGGTGCGGCGCTCGCTCACTTCTTCGCCTTCGCCGCGCACGTGTTCGTCGAGCGCCGGCTCGCGCTGGGCGGTGACGTGCAGCGTGCGCATGGTGTGATCGATCAGCGCGCGGATCTCGGCGACCACGCCGCCGCCTTGCGCGACCAACAGCAGCGTGGCCGCGAGCAGCAGCACGGCGGTGGTGGCCTCCTGGCTCGCGGCGATGTTCCCCTTGCGGCGCGCCTCGTCGCGCTTCCTGGGCGTCGCGGGCTCGGTACGTTCCTGTTCGTCGAGCATGCCGGCCATGCGTGCTCCATCAGCTCGAGACGAGCTCGGCCAGCTGGCGCGTGAAGAACTCGATCAGACCGGTGGCCACCTTGATCAGCCCGGGCAGCGTGGCACCGGCGACCGCGAGCCCGACCAGGATGCGGCTGGTCAGCCCGATCTCGAGCACGTTCACCTGCGGCACCGACCGCGACAGCAGCGCGACCACCACCGTGATCAGCGCCAGCACCGAGAACAACGGCAAGGCCATGCGCAGCGCCGCATCGAACACGCCTGCGAGCAGCACCAGGAGCATCTCGGCGAAGCGATCGAACGGGATGTGCGGGTTGCCGAGCGGGAACGCATCGAACGAGTGGAACAGCACGCGCAGCACCGCATGATGCGCGTGCACGGCGAAGAACAGCAGCAACAGGAGCAGCTCGAACAGCTGTGCGACCACCGACACCTGCGCACCGTTGAGCGGATCGATCACCGAGGCAATCGACAGGCCCATCTCCTGCGTGACGATCTCGCCGGCGAGCCGTGCCGAGGTGGTGATCAGCGACACCAGGAAGCCGAGCAACAGACCGATGGTCGCCTCGACCAGGACCGCGACCGGCAGCGGCGTGGTGATCGGCCTGCCGATCAGGGTCGGTGCGATCACGGTCGCCAGCGCGAAGCCGATCAACAGCCGCACGCGCGCCGAGATCAGCCGGCGGTCCAGGAACGGCAGCGTCATCGAGCACGACAGGATGCGCACGAACGCGAGCAGCGGTGCGGTGATGGCGACCATCAGGGCTCCGCTCATCGGCTCACCTCACTGCTCCGCGAAGCGCTTGAGGTTGGACAGCAGCGGCACCGCGAACCCTTGCAGCACCCGCAGGATCCACGGCAACAGCACGAACAGCGTGCCCACCTCGGCGAGTAGCTTCGGCACCACCGACAGCGTCTGCTCGTGGACGCTGGTGATGGTCTGGAAGATGGACACGAGCAAGCCGACCACCAGCCCGACCAGGAGCAGCGGGGCCGATACCAGCAACGCCACCGCCAGCGTCTGCCGACCCAGCTCGACGATCACCTGTGGATCCACGCATCACCTCACGAGGAGAAGCTCTCCGCCAGCGAACGGATCACCAGCTGCCAGCCGTCCACCATCACGAACAGCAAGATCTTGAGCGGCGTCGAGATCATCACCGGCGGCAGCATCATCATGCCCATCGAGATCAACATGCTGGACACCAGCAGGTCGATCACCAGGAACGGCAGGTAGATCACGAACCCCATCTGGAACGCGGTGCGCAGCTCGGACAGCATGAACGACGGCACCGCCACGCGCAGCGGCACGTCGTTGCGGGTCGCCGGCGGCGCGGCCTTGGCGAGATCGAGGAACAGGCCGATGTCGCTCTCGCGCGTGTGCGCCAGCAGGAATTCCTTCAGCACCGCCGACGCGCGGTCCGCGGCCTGGGCGATCTCGATCTCCGAACGCTGGTAGGGACCGAGCGCCTGGTCGACGACCTGGTCGAACACCGGGTACATGATCGCGCCGGTCAAGAACAGTGCCAGGCCGATCACCACGGTGGTGGGCGGCAGTTCCTGCATGCTCATCGCGCGCCGCACGAAGGACAGCACGATCACCACGCGTGTGAACGAGGTGACCGATACCAGCATGGCGGGCAAGAAGGTGAGCAGGGTGAGCACCACCACGATCTCGAGCGCCGACGAGATCTGCTGGCGCGTCGCCTGGCCGAGGTTCACGTCGAGGTGAATGCCGGGCTGCGCTGGCGCCGCCGCCTGTGCCCGGGCAGGACGGACCGGACCGAGGACGCCGATCACGAGCAGCAGCAGCAGTCCGGCTCTCATGACGTGCCCCGATCGTGCGCGGCGATGCTGCGGTCGAGCTCGGCGCGAAACGGCTCGAGCTCGGCGACGAACTTGGGATCGGTGATCTCGGCGAGCGTGGCGAGCTTGCCGTCGTCCGCGCCGATCACCAGGGCCCGATCGTGAACGCGTGCGAGATAAAGGCAGCGCTTGCCGCCGAGCGGCACTGCCTCGATCACGTGCAAGTGTCGGCCGCGCCGGCGCCCGAACCAGGGCGAGCGCTGCAGCCGTGGCAGCCACCACGCCACGCCGCCCAGCAGGCCGAGCACCACCAGCATCGGCATCAGCAGGCCACCGAGGTCGATCGCCGGCAGCGGCGACCCGCCGCCGGCGGTGCTCGCCGCGCGGCCGCTTCCCTTGCCGACCGTGGCTGCCACGCAGCACACGACCAGAAGCACCAGCGCGAGCTGCGGCCAGCGTGACCTCGATTCGCTCATCGGCTCCCCGTTCATGCGGCGCGGATCGACACCAGCGGCCCTTCGGAAATGCTTTCCCGCCGACTTTAGAAAGATGTTCCCGGTCACTGCAGCGACGGCGCGCTCGCGGCACCGCATCTCTGTTGTGTGATGTGCGTCGCGCCGTGATGACCTCGGGTGCCCGCCAACGGGAAGGTTTTTCTCGACCGTGCACGTGAACGGCGGTGACGCTGTTTCGGCCAGCCGCGCGAGGCGTCGGGATTCCGACCGGCAGCGTTCCCTTTGCGCGCGCACCAGCGCTCTGGCGAGTGCCAGAGCGAGCGTCGCGATGCTCGATCACGTACGGCTCTCGTGCATGTCAAGCGCGCTCGGGATTTTTCCTAAAGTGCGCTCAAGAAGGACTGCGGTCGACCGAATCATTGCAACTGGGAATGGCAGCTCACAACGCTCGCACGCTCGTCCGAGGAGGTCGAACACATGGCACTCAGGATCAACACCAACGTCGCTGCAATCAGCGCTCAGAATGCCCTGCAAACGGTCACCGAGCGCTTGATGCACAACTACAACCACCTGTCCACCGGCTTGCGCATCGCGTCGGCCGCCGACGACGCCGCCGGGCTCGCGATCTCGGAGCGGCTGCGCGCGCAGATCCGCAGTCTGGGCCAGGCGCAGCGCAACGCCAACGACGGCATCTCGCTCGCGCAGACCGGCGAAGGCGCGATGAACGAGATCTCGAACATCCTGGTGCGCATGCGCGAGCTCGCCATCCAGAGCAACAACGGCACGCTCGCGTCCCAGGACCGTGACGCGCTGCAGCAGGAATTCGGCGCGTTGCGCAGCGAGATCGACCGCATCTCGAAGTCCACCACGTTCAACGGCCTCAAGCTGCTCGACGGCACCAACCTCACCGTGACCTTCCAGATCGGTTCGGGCGTGGCGTCGGGCGTCGACACGCTCACGCTGAACCTGGTGTCCGTGCTGTCGAGCGACATGGGCCTCAGCACGCTCGACATCGGTTCCACGGGCAACGCGACCACGGCGATCGGCTCCCTCGACGATGCCGTCAACCTCGTGTCGCAGCTGCGCGGCACGTTCGGCGCGGTGCAGAACCGGCTGGGCTCGACGGTGACCAATCTCGGCGTGTCGATCGAGAACCTGTCGGCTGCTGAATCGCGCATCCGCGACGTCGACGTCGCGGCCGAGACTGCCGATCTGACGCGCAACAGCATCCTGCAGCAGGCGGCGACGGCGATGCTGGCGCAAGCCAACGTCGGCAGCCAGCTGGCGCTGCGGCTGCTCGGCTAATGGCGCGAGCCAGCAGCTGTGGCTGGATGAGGCAACCGTCGCTCGGCGCGGGACGTCTTGATGCACGAAGCTCGGGCATCGAGGCGCTCCCGCGCCCACGCATCCTGGCACGCAGCGTGCAAGACATCGCGACACGACCTGGCGCGCGCGCAATTCTCGCGCAGCACCCTCAAGCCGGCCCGCAGCCGCGCCCATAATGAGGAACGGGTGAGCGCTCCCTGCGCGCTCCGGAGGAAGAGTCTTGGCATCCAGCATCACATTCGGCGGTCTCGCCTCCGGGCTCGATACCAACGCGATCGTCTCGGCGCTGGTCTCGGTCGAGCAGCGCTCGGTGACCGCGCTCACCACGCGAAAGTCGGCGCTGCAGAGCAAGGCCGATCTGTTCACCAGGCTGAAGGGCTTGCTGGACACGCTCAAGAGCAAGGCCGACACGCTTGCCAGCGCCGACAAGGTGGTCGCGTTCTCGACCAGCGTCTCGAGCGACGGCTACTTCAAGGCGAGCGCGAGCGGCGCGGCGAGCGCCGGCACCTACGACGTCGAGGTCACCAAGCTGGCGCAGACCGCACGCCTGGTGACCAACGGCTACGCCGACTCCGGCACCACGACCCTGGGCACCGGCACGCTCAAGATCACGATCGCCGGCACCGAGCACTCGATCGCCATCGACTCGGCGCACGCGACCCTGTCCGGGCTGAAGAGCGCGATCAACGATGCCGGCCTGCAGGTGAAGGCCAACATCATCAACGACGGCAGCACGAACCCGTATCGACTGTCGATCGAGGGCAAGGATTCGGGCGCCGCGAACACCGTGTCGATCGACGCCAGCGGCCTCACCGGCGGCGGCGCGTCGTTGACGTTCGACGGAACCCTCGAACGCGTGGCCCAGGACGCTTCGGTGAAGATCGACGGCATCACCGTCGCGCGCAGCACGAACACCATCGCCGACGCGATCCCGGGCGTCACCCTGACGCTCACCAGCAAGACCACGTCCGCGCTCAAGCTGAGCGTCTCGGTGGACCGCGACAAGACCCGCAAGAACATCCAGGACTTCGTCGACGCATACAACGCGGTGGTGGGCTTCAAGAACGACCAGTCGCGCTACGACACGACCGCGAAGAAGTCCGGGCCGTTGAGCGGCGACACCACGCTGCACTCGGCGGCGCGGCAGCTGGCGGCGATCATCTCCGGACAGGTTGGCGGCGACGACACCGATGTCCGCTCGCTGGCCGCGGCCGGGGTCAAGCTCGGCAGCGATGGCAAGCTGTCGATCGATTCGACCAAGCTCGACCAGGCGCTCGACACCAACCTGGCGAGCGTCGTCAAGCTGTTCAGCAACTCGACCGACGGCATCGCCGGCAAGGTGAGCACGGCGGTGGATCGCTACACGGACTCCATCGACGGGCTGATCAAGGCACGCCAGGACGGGCTGTCCAGCTCGATCCGCGACCTCGAGGCGCAGATCACGAAGGCCCAGGACCACGTCGACGATTTCCAGCAGCGCATGATCCAGAAGTTCGCATCGCTCGAGCAGTTGATGACCCGGCTGAATCAACAGGGCGCGTCGCTCAGCGGCTGGACCAGCAAGAACTAGTGGGTTGACCGAGAGACAGGCCACCATGAACCACACGGCACAAGCCAGTCGTTCCTACCTCGCCAACACGATCACCAACGCACACCCGGGTGAGATCGTGGTGATGATGTTCGACGGCGCGCTCAGGTTCCTGCGTCAGGCGCGGCGCGCGATGGAACAGAATGCCGTCGCTGCTGCGGGTGAGGCCCTGAGCCGCGCGCAGGCGATGGTGGCGGAGCTGATGGGCTCGGTCGACGCAAGCGTGGGCGGCAATCTGCCGCACGACCTGGTCCGGCTGTACCGCTTCAGCATGGAGCGCATGCTGACCGCCAACCTGAGCCGGCATCCCGAGGAGCTGGATGCCGTCACGATGATCCTGGAGAAGCTGCGCGATGGATTCGATGGCGCCGTCAAGCAAGTCGCCGGCAAGCGCTGATCCGACCGCGCCGGCGGTCGCGGCGGTCGAGCGCGCGTGGACCGATGCGCAGCTCGCGCTCGTCGCGCTCGAGGAGCAGGCCGCACACGCGGCGCTCACGCGCGCCGATGCGGCGCTGGCCGAGCTGAGCACGAGCCTTGCCGCGCTGGCACCGCAGGACGCAGCCGACGTGTGCGCTCGGATCACGCGGCGCCTGGGCGCCGTGAAGCTGTCCACCGAGCAAGCCCTGGCGCGGTGCGCGAGCGAGATCGCGCGCGCGCACGCCGCGCGCTCCGTGCTGCGCGCGCTCTTGCCGCACGCCGTGCGCGCGCCGAGCTGCGACCGGCAGGCGTGAGCCTGCCGCCGCGCCACTGCCGTCGATCGCGCAGAAACGCCTTCCATCTGCACAGCGAACTGCGAAACTGTCGGCCACGCTGCACCACGACCAGGAAGGAACGCGCGTGCCCTACGACCCCGCCCGCTCGATCGATCGCTACCGGCAGATTCGCACCGCCACCGAAGCGCTGTGCGCGCCCTTGTCACCCGAGGACTGCGCCATCCAGTCGATGCGCGATGCCAGCCCGATCAAGTGGCATCTCGCGCACACGAGCTGGTTCTTCGAGACGTTCTTGCTCGAGCAGGACGCACCGAGCTATCGCCCGTTCCATCCTGCCTTCCGGCGGCTGTTCAACTCGTACTATCACTCGGTCGGCGAGCAGCACCCGCGGCCGGAGCGCGGCCTGATCTCGCGCCCGTCGCTCGCCGACGTGATGCACTACCGCTCGCACGTGGATCGCGCCATGCACGATCTGCTCGAACGGGATCGCGAGCACGAGCCCGGGTTGCTCGCCCGGCTCGAGCTCGGCATGAACCACGAGCAGCAGCACCAGGAGCTGATGCTCACCGACGTGAAGCACCTGTTCGCCAGCAACCCGCTGCGGCCCGCGTATCGCGAGGGCCGGAACAGCCCGGTGGCCACGCCGGCGCCGCGCCGCTGGCACGCCTATCCGGCGCAGCTCAACGAGATCGGCAACCAGGGCGGCCAGTTCCATTTCGACAACGAGGCGCCGCGCCACCGCGTGTTCACCGAGGCGTTCGAGCTGGCCTCGCGGCCCGTGACCTGCGGCGAGTACCTGCAGTTCGTCGACGACCACGGCTACGAGCGGCCGACGCTGTGGCTGTCGGACGGCTGGGCCGCGGTTCAAGCCAACCGCTGGTGCGCACCGCTCTACTGGGAGCGCCATGGCGACGGCTTCATGGTGATGACGCTCGCAGGCTTGCGCGAGCTGCGCAAGGACGAGCCGGTTTGCCATGTCAGCTACTACGAGGCCGACGCGTATGCGCGCTGGACCGGCGCACGCTTGCCCACCGAGGCGGAGTGGGAGGTAGCCGCCCGCCCGCTCACCCCGAGCGGCAACTTCGCCGGCGCGGGCTGGCTGCACCCGATCGCCGCGCCGGCCGAGTCGAGCGACCAGCCCCAGCAGCTGTTCGGCGACGTCTGGGAGTGGACCCGCAGTCCGTACGTCGCCTACCCGGGCTACCAGCCCGCCGAGGGAGCTCTGGGCGAGTACAACGGCAAATTCATGTGCAATCAGCTCGTGCTGCGCGGCGGCTCGTGCGCCACGCCGGACGGACACGTTCGCCTCACCTACCGCAACTTCTTCCCGCCGGAGGCGCGCTGGCAGTTCATGGGAATCCGCCTGGCCCGCGACGCACGCTGAGCGTCACGCCGCCGGCAGCTCGAGCACGAAGCGCGCGCCGCCGCCATCGCCTCGCAGCAGCTCGAGGTCGCCGCCGAGTTCGCGCGCCAGCGAGCGCGCCAGCGCCAGGCCGAGCCCGACGCCGGGCGTGGGATCGCCGTTGCGCTCGCCGCGCTCGAACGGTGCGAAGATCTTGCTCGCGAGCTCGGCCGGCACGCCGGGACCATGGTCGGCGACGCCGAACACGATGCGGCCGCGGCTCGCCTCGGCGCTGAGCTCGATGCGCGGATCGGCCGCACCGGCGGCGTACTTGCACGCGTTGTCGACCAGGTTGAACAGGATCTGGGCGACCGCATCGACATCGACGTGCACGGTTGCCGGCGCGGCGGCGTCGGCGCGCACGTCGAGCCGCATGCCCGCGCCGGTCGCGCGCTGCAACAGCATCGGCATGACACGCTCGAGCAGTGCGTCCACGCGCATGATCGTCTTGCGCACCACGGCCCGGCCTTCCTCGACGCGCGCGTAGCTCAGCACGTTCTCCACCAGCGTCGCCAGCCGGTCGCTCTCGGCCTTGAGGGTCTCGAGATACAGCTGGCGCTTCGCCGGATCCTCGACCATGTGATCGGCGAGCATCTCCGAATACAGCCGGAAGGTGGTGAGCGGCGTGCGCAGCTCGTGCGTCACCGCCGAGGCGAACCGGCTGCGGCGCTCGCCGAAGACGATGCTCTGCCGCAAGGTGATGCAGCCAGCAGCGAGCGCACCCAGCACGACCAGCCACGCCACACCGAGCGTGATCTTCGCCGCGGTCAGCGTCACCGAGCGGTCGACCGCCAGCAGCTCACCGTACAGGCGCGCCGGAATCGCCGCCATCGTCAGCTCGTCGCTGGCCGCCGGCGAGGACAGGGGCTCGAGGCGCGCATTCGCAACCAGGCCCTCCGCCTCGTGCAGCAGCGCGGCGCGCAGCGTGGGCCAGTCGAAGTAGATGCCTTGCAGCGCCAGGCCGCCGCCGATGCCGACCCGGCGGAAGCCGAACAGCTGATCGCGCGCCGGGCCCAGCCAGAGCGTGACGAGCGGCCCGATCGTGAGCGCTGTCAGCGGCGCGATCGGCGCGCGGTTGGCATCGTTGGCCTCGGCCTGTGCCGCCTTCTGCGCCTGGTACACGGTGAGTGCGCGCATGTTGCGCTCGGCCTCGTTCTGCGCCGACTGCGAGCCGGCCACCACCAGCGGCGGCAGGGACTGCGCGACCGACACGTCGCGCTCGTTCTGCTCGGCCTGGTCGAGCTGGCGCATCACCTCGTCCACCTGCACCAGGCCGCGCACGTCCTCGAGCAGCTGCGCGCGCAGCGGCAGCGTCGCCGCCGGCAGGCAGCCAAGCACGGCGGCCGCGCGCTGCTCGCCGTCCGGCAGCTGCGGCGAGGTGAGCGTGCGGTGCTCGTCGAACTGGAAGTGCAGGCGCACGAACTCGGACGCGGCGATGAGCAGCGGCGATGGCTGCAGCACCTGGCCGGGCACGGCGACGTGCGTGAGATGCGCGAAGTCGATCTCGCGCGGATAGTACGACTGGTAATCGAAGTACGGGCGCGCGGCTTCGCGCGACAGCAGCGGCAGCAAGAGCGAGTCCATGCGCCACAGCGCCAGCCGGAGCGCGCTCTGGTGCTGGGTCTCGTCGCGGCCGGCGCGCTCGAGCGCGAGCACCGTCGCCGACACCCAGGCCAGCACCAGAGCGATGGTGGCAGCGCAGAGACCGAAGATCAGCCACCAGGTCCGGTGCGAACGGTTCACGCGATCACCATGGCCTGCGACAGCATGTACCCCTTGCTGCGCACGGTCAAGACGATGCGCGGCTCGTCGGCACGGTCGAACAGCTTCTCGCGCAGGCGCACCACGTGCATGTCGACGGTGCGCGTGTCGAGCCCGCGCGGATCGAGCCCCCACACGTTCTGCAGCAGCTCCTCGCGCGAGACTGGCCGATCACGGCAGCTGGCGAGGTAGGCGACGATCGCCGCTTCCTTCTCCGACAGCTGGCGCAGCGAGCCGTCGTCCAGCCTGACCTCGCGCCGGGCGAGGTCGATCGCCACGCCCTCGCCCCGCAGCGACAGCGCGCTCGCGTGGCGCGCGCCCGCCCGCCGCAGCACGGCCTCGACGCGGGCCAAGAGCTCGCGCGCCGAGAACGGCTTCACGACGTAGTCGTCGGCGCCGGTCTCGAGGCCTTGCACGCGATCGTTCTCCGAGCCGCGCGCGGTGACCATGATCACCGGCAGCGTGGGCTTGAACCGCCGCACTTCCTCGAGCACGGCAAACCCGCTCAGCCCGGGAAGCATGACGTCGAGCAGCAGCAGATCGAACGTGTTCGCGAGCGCGATCGAGAGCGCCAGCTTGCCGTCGGCGGCCTCCTGCACGGCATGGCCAACGGCGGCGAGAGCGTCCACCAGCCCGCGCCGGATCGCCGGATCATCCTCGACCACCAGCACGCTGCGTTGCGACATGAGCCCTCACCAATGGCGCCGATCCTGGGGGCGCCGATCCTGGGGGCGCCGATCCTGGGGGCGCCGATCCTGGCGTCGGGAACCGAGAACGAGGCGCACTCCTCATTCTCAGTTCCGACGGCCACAGTCAAGCGCGTGGTTGCGGTCACGGGTTGCCGAACGAGAACCCCTTGGCCGTGGCCTGGGCGCGCACCGCCTTGCGCACCATCACGTCGAACGCCTTGGTCTGGTCGTTGCTCAGCTGCTTGAGCTCGGCGGCGATGAACTCCTGGCGCTTGCGATCCACGTCCTGGATCGCCTTCTGCACCTCGCTGCGCTGCTTCGCCTTCGCGTCCACGTGCGCCTGGCGCTGCTCGATCGTCATCGATTGCATCGGCGCCGGCAGGTCGGTGGCCTTCACCTCCTCGAGCTTCACCTGCTTGCTGCGCAACGCGTCGATCAGATCCCACGAGCAGCTGTAGAGCGCGGATGCTTTGGCGACCGCGCGCGACGAGCACGCCTCGCGATTCAGACTGAGCGCGTTCGAGTCCTGCGCGACCTGGTTGGCGCGGCCGGCCTCGCCGGCGGCGCCGATCGGGATGTAGGTGTCGTTCAGCGCCAGGTTCAGCTTGTTCAGCTCGGCGTCGAACGGGGTCGCGATCACCACCGTACCGTTCTCCTGATCGATCGCGGCGAACTGCCCGTCGGCGAGCGCCGCGATCTCGCGCCACTTGGGCGCGATCTGGTCGACTGCCGCGCCGGCCTCGGCACAGTAGATCGAGTTCACGACGATGCCGTGCTCGATGGCCTGCTTGCAAACGTCGCGCAGGCTCAGCTGCTGGTCCTGTTCGGCGGATTCGTTGCCGGCCACGAACATCAGCTTCAGCGCCGCCGGCGACGCATCCCAGCTGAGCTGCTCGACCCCGGTCTTCAGCACGCGCGCCACCAGCTCGGTCCCACCATTGGTGGTGAGTGCGAACAGCTTCTGCGAGACCAGATCGAGATCCTCGGTGAAGCCGGCCTCGATCTTCACCCAGCCATCGGCGGCGGCGTTGCCGTCGTTGCCGTAGCTGAGCAGCGCGACCCGCAGCCGCGGCGCCGGCCGCGCCAGCGCCAGGTCGGAGACGATCGCCCAGAGCTTGGTGCGCGCGGCGTTGATCAGCCCATCCATGCTGCCGCTGGTATCGAGGCAGATCACCAGGTCGACCGGCTTCGCGGCACCGCCAGACCTGGCCTGGGTCGCGGGTGCATCGGCACCAGCCAGCGTGCACCACGCAGCCGAGAACATCACCGCACACGTTGCGAGACGAGTCATCATGTTTGATCTCCTTGCTGAAGATGGTTCGCGGAAGTTGCGCTATGGACGCCGCGCCGGCGCCGGTCAGCGCACCAGAATTCTCACGCCGTGGTGTTCGAGCAGGATCTCGCCGCGCAGCGACAAGACGCCCGCGCGCCCTTCGGCAGCCAGCTCGTTCACCAGCTGGTGGAACGCCTCGCTGCCAACGTCCACCACGCGCTCCGCCTCGAGCTGCCCGCGCGCGGCCAGGAGCTGCGCGTCGATCCAGCACGCGCCCTGGCCGAAGAACGCACGGTCGCAGATCTGCTGCACCCGATCGAAACCGACGCGCTCGCCGTCCACGGCCACGAACTCGTTGCGCGCGTTCGCCCGGCTCTGCCACTTGCGCTCGTTGTAGTTGCAGCCCTGCGTGACCGCGGCCATGCCGCTGCGCGTCGCCACGGCCAGGCTGCGCAGCCGCTCGCCGCACGCTTCGTTCAGCGCCGGCCAGCTCGAGAGGTTCACGCCCTCGGTGGCGAGGAACGACGTGTACTCGCTCAGGATGCCGAACTCGGTCGACAGCCGCAGGATCTCGTCGGTCAGCTCCTGCAGCCGCGGGTCGTGCGCCGCCAGAGCGAGATCGACGCCGAGCGCGCGCACCTGGTCGACCAGGAAGGCGATGCGGCGGCTGGCCCACAACCGCGGTACGAACGCGTTGCGCGTCGTGGCTTGATCGAGATCGAACTGGAGCGTGAACGACGTGCGCTTGCCGAGGTAGTCGCCCGACAGGGCCAGCGCGAGCGTGCCGGCGCCGCGGTACTGCCCGCACAAGACCAGCTGGTCGCCGTCGAACAGGTCCGGGATCTGCGCCGGGATCACCGCGTCGATGCGGCGGCGGCCATCGGCCGCATCGTTCGCCGCCAGCTCGAGATCGGCGAGCACCGGGCCGGCTAGCCGCCGGAACACGCGCTCGACCTTCAGCTCGAGGTCCTCGTTCGGTTGCACGTACACCGCGGCGGCGCGGCTCGCGTCGGCAATGCGGTCGAGCAGCGGCACGTTGACGTCGCTGCCCACGCCGAAGGTGAACACGCGCCGATGATGCGGATTGCCCTGCTCCACGAGCGCGCGGATCGCGGCCTCTGACGTCTGCCCCACGGTCGGCAGCCCGTCGGTCAGGAACAGCACCAGCGGCAGCACGCCGCGTTCGGGCTCGGCGCGCAGCGCCTCGAGCAGCGCGTCGTGGATGTTGGTGCCGCCGCCTGGCTGCATCGCGGCGAGATACGCACGCACCGCGCTCACCGTCGCCGAGTCTGTGCACCGGCCGCGTCGCGAACGAGCTGACCGCCGTCGCATAGTCGATGATCTGCAGCGACTCGCCCGGCTCGAGCGCTTCCAGCACCTGCAGCGCCGCGCGCTTCGCCTGGTCGAGCTTGCCGCCCGCCATGCTGCCCGAGCGATCGATCACCACCGTCACCTCGCGCGCGGCTCGCGGCCGGTCGTTCGGCAGCTCGGCAGGCGGCGCCGCGACCAGCAAGAAGTAGCCGCCGCCGATGCGCGGATCCGGGTAGCTGTACAGCGATGCGGACACCACGGCCTGCTCGCGCAGCAGCGCGAGCAGGAACGGCCCCGGGTCGCGACCGCTCTGCTCGCTCACGCGCACGTCGAGGTGACCCGCATCGTGCCGCTTGACGACGATCTCGTGGCTGGGCGAGTAGACGTGGGCGATGCGGCCGCGCGCGCGCACGTCGACCGTGATCTGCCACGGCGTGCGCACCGCGAGCGACTCGCTGCGCGGCAGCAGGTACTCGATGCGATCGCGGTCGGCGGTCAGCACGTGCTCGTAGGTCACGCGCACGCGCTGCGTGCCGCGCGCCGGCACCGGGAACGTGCTCGAGCGAAGCACGTCGAGCGCCGCGAACTCGAGCAAGCTCGGATCGCGCTGGCGCGCCACGATCTCGTCGTAGAGGCGTCGCGCCTCGGCGCGTGGCAGCACCTTCACCAGCATCTCGGTGCCCGCGCCGACGAACTCGAACGCCGTCACCACCGCACCATCGGGAACCGGCAGCAGCAACACCGCCTCGGCATCGCGCGAGCCAGGATTGCTCAGCTCGACGGTGAGCGCGGTGGTCGCGATCTGCTCGTCGATGCGCACCGCGGCGCTGACCCGATCGACGATCACCTGCGAGTCCTGGGCGCGGATGCTGAGCGGCAGGGCCTGCGGCATGACGATGTGCGAGACCCGCTGCCAGTCGAGCGCCGCGCTCTGCGCGTGGCCCGTGCCGGACAGCGTGGCGAAGCAGAGCAGCAGGATGGCGGGACGTGGGTTCATGACCTCGACTCCATGAAGGGTTGACCACGTATACACGCGTGCCGGGCCCCGGCCGGTAACGGCTCTGTAACGCTTGCCGGGCGCTCGGCCGGCCGCCCGCCACGTCGGCGCTTCCCCGACACCATGCCGACTGCCAACGTGGAGCGAAGATGACCTTGACCGCCCGCCTCGCGACGGTGTTCGGCATGGAACAGACATCGCCCGTTGCCGCGATGCCCTGTTCGACGCGCCTCACCGAGCCGGTGAACTTCCAGACGCTGGCGATGATCGTTCGGCAGATGGCGCGCCGCGGTTGACGGAGGCGCAGCCGCCGATGATCACGGCGCGATCCCGGCCGCCTGCGACCGCGTGAGCAGCAGCAGATGCTCGTGCTTGCGCTGGCGGCGGCTGCTCGACCAATCGATGCGCGCCTGCGAGGCCATGGCCTGCACCGACGCACCGAGGCGCGGCGCGATGGCCGCCACCAGCTCGTCGGTGCGGAGCGCGCGCGCGCCGATGCGGCCGTCGCCGATCAGCAGCAGCACGCGCCCGCCGGGAGCGAGGGCGCGCATGGCGTTCTCCAGAGCGCGGGTCAAGTCCTGCTGGTAGCACGCGTAGGCGTCGCGGCGGCCACGCAGGTCGCGGCGCGATCCCAACTCGTGCGCCTCGGCGAACTGCGCGCCACCGCCGTACAGTGCATAGCGCAGCTGCTGATGATGCGCGTAGTCGTAGGTCGCGGGATACGGCGGCGAGGTGAGGATCACGTCGAACGAGCCCTTCCCGAAGCGGTGCGTGCGCGCGTCGCCGAGCTCGAGCGCTGGCTCGATCACGACCACCTTGCGCTTGTGCAGATCGGAGCTGAGCAGGAGCAACGACCTGGTCAGCTCGGCGCACTTGCTCGCGAACAGGCCGTACGCGGCGCCGGGCGGCCACGGCCGGTACGCGCGATCCACGACCGGCGCGCTGTCGCTCGCCTGCTTCGAGAGCTTGACCAGTAGCGACGAGAGCACGCAAAGCAGCAGACGTCGCCGGCGCTCGTCGTCGAGGTCGTCGATCGCCGCCTTGAGCAGGCACACCTCGGCGAGCGTGTGCGTCGAGAACCACGAGCGCACCGGCACTGCCCATGCGGGCCACGCCGCGTGCGGCTGCGGTACGCTGCGCAAGCGATGCGCGAGCCGCGCGCCCGCTTGCTCGATCGCGCGGCACTCCGCCGGCACCATGACCCGGGGGCGCGCCCAGGCGATCTCGAGCGCGACGCGCGAGATGTCGACGCCAGCGCAGGGCAGGCCAAGGCGCAGCGCCTCGAGCGCGACCGTGCCGGAGCCGACGAACGGATCCAGCACGCGCGCACCTGGCCCGGCGAAGTGCGCGAGCAGCCGGCGCGCGGTCTCGGGATGCATGCGCGCGGGATACGCGTGGAACCCGTGCGTGAAGGGCAGCCTGGCGCGCGGGTCCACCTGCAGCGCGTGACGCAGCAGCGGCGCGAGCGCCGCGTCGCCCCGGCACTCGGTGCGACCGCCGACGCCGGCGAGGCTGCGCTTGTCCGGCGAGCGTCGTCTCACCGGGCTTGCTCGATCATCTCGGCGAGCTGGGCGAGCGCGCGCAGCAACGGCATGCGCACCGAGCCCTCGCGGCGACCCGCGCTGTCGATCGATCTCTCTGGGTCCGACGCCATCGGCCGCACATTGTAGCGGCCGGTGCGGCGCCGTCAGCCCTCGCAATACATGGCCGTGCGCGCGCTGTTCGGCGAGCGTGCGCGGCGTGCCATGTTCAGGGCGACTGAACCGCCACGACCGGGCGCTGTCGCACCGCTGCGACGATTGTCTCGCTGCGTGCGGTCGGCGGCGCCAGCCGACCGCGGCCAGCGAAACCGCTCGATCGCGATCGGCCATGCGGTCGATCATAGCAAGGTCGACCGCGGCCGGCGTGACGAGCGAGGGATGAGCATGGCGCGCCCGGCTCGGTTGCGCAACCAAGGAGACCGTCGTCTTGGCCGGCCCAGCACCGCAATCGTCCGATGAGGCCGCGGCTCGTCCTCACGACATCCCCGCGTTCAAGATCCGGGTCGTGTGCGAAGGGCTGGAGGCCGCAGCAGCGAGCAGCGCGCCGGCGCCCGCGAGCACCGCGCGCGAGCTGCCAGCGATGCCGCCGGCCCCGGCGCGCCGCTCGCCCTGCGCCGCCTGCTCGCCGCGTGGGCGGGGTCGTCTCGCGGCGCGCCGCCAGCCGGCGCCGCGAGCCGAGGCACCGCTCGGGCGCGGACGCGCGCCCGACCAGCGACTCGCCGCCCGCCGCCGCGCGGCCGCCGATTGCCGATCTCGAGCCGAAGCTCGAGCTGCGCACGATCGTGCGCGCGGGCCTGGGCCGGCTCGCGCCCGAGTGCAGTCCGCTCGCGCCGCTGCGCTACGCGGTGCCGCTCGCCGATCGGATCTTCGCCACCGGCGCCGGCCTCGGCTTCGATCGCCTGGAAGACCTGGCCGACCGCGGCCTGCTCGCGCGCGAGCTGCACGACGTCGTCCCGGTGTGCGCGCATTGCCGGCGCAGCGAGGTGCACCAGCGCGCGCACTGCTCGGCGTGCGGCTCGCTCGATCTCGATGCGTGGCGCGGCGCGAGCGCGTGCGGCGCGTGCGGCCACGAGCCGGCCACGCCGCTGCCGCGCTGGTACTGCCGCGCGTGCACGATCGAGGTCGATGCAGCGGCGGTGCTGCCGGTGCGCATCCACCGCTATCGACCGACGGCGCTCGGCGCGCGCGCCGCCGAGCTGGGCCGCTTGAGCGGCCTCGATCTCGCCTCGCTCGTGGGCGACGCTGCGAGCGGGCTGTCCACGCGCGAGCAGCTCGTGGTGCAGCTGCATCGCGAGCATGCGCGGCTCGCGCAGCGCGGCATCCCGTTCGCCACCGCCGCGTTGACGTTCGCCGACGCTGCGGCGCCGCTGCTGCGGCTCGATGCCCTCGAGCTGCGTCGCATCGGCCGGGGGTTGCGCGGCGCGCTCGAAGAAGCGGCGCTGCTCGCGCAGCTCGATCCGGTGCGCCTCGGTCTCTTGCTGCCCGACACGGACCGGGAGTCCCTTGCCAGCGCGCAGGCGCGCATCGCCGCACGCGCGAGCGAGTGCCTCGCCAGCACGTGGCCGGATCGGCGACTGGAGATGTCCTGGTGCGGGACGGTGTGGGAGAACGCCGCCGCCGGCATGGCCGAGCTGCTTGCATTCCTCGACGGTGCGCCGCCGCCGCCGGGCGTGACGCCCATGGCGGCAGCAGCGCGGCGGCGCACGCCGCCCAGGCTCGAGCCGGCGGACGGGCCGGACGCGCCTGCCGCGCGGCCGCGGGACGAGGTGGCGGTGGAGGCGCTCGGCGAAGAGGACGCGCTCGACGGCGAGGAGGACCGGGCCTTCGACGACCTCGCCGACCGCTTCGACGGTTTGCTCGAGCACACCAGCCCGCCGCCGGCAGAGGCGCCCTGAATCCGCTCCCGTCCTGTGTGCCGTATGGGCAGCGCTGCCTCCATTTGGGGATCGCATGCGGTGCACCCACAAACGCGCTTTGTCGCCTCGGCGAGCCCGACATTTTCCGATGTTGAGAGTGGGCAATGAGGGTTCGGGCAACTGCTGGGGCGGAGGCGGACCATGGGCTGGTTCAAGCGCATCGGCGACCAACTTCTCGCGCACCGGCGCAAGGCTGCATTCGACAAGGACCCGAGCGCCGAGAACCTGGTGCGGCTGGTGCAGCTCTTGCTCAGCATGGGCGAACCCACCGAGGCGCATCGGTTCACGTGCCTCGGCATCAAGAGCTTCCCGCACGACGAGCTGGTGCACGAGCTGCATCGCATCGCCACGCAGCAGCGCGCGCGCAAGGGCGTCGAGCAAGCGCGGGCGGAGATCGAGTCGAGCCCGTCGCGCCGCGCCTACCTCAAGCTGGCGCGCGACTCGCTCACGCTGCGCGACAGCGACACGGCGCGCAAGGCGCTCGAGGAGTGCGTGCAGCGCTATCCCGACTGCGCCGCGGCGTACGCGGGCCTGGCGCAGCTGCACGAGCGGCTGTTCCTGTGGGACCTCGCGGCCGACGACGGGCATCGGCTGATCCGCTACGCCACCGAAGCGCAGCGGCTGAACCCGAGCGATCCGGACCCGACCTTCCACCTGGCGCTGTTCTACGAGCGCATCGGTGCACTCGGCCACGCGCGAAAGGCAGCCGAGCACGTGCAGGAGCTCGACCGCTCGCACTCGAGCGCGCGCGCGTTCCTGGAGCGGCTGCCGCCGGCGCCCGCGGCAGAGGACGAGAGCATGGTGAGCCTGCTGCAGCAGATCGAGGAGCACGGGCGGCTGCCGGGCGGCGACATGTCGGAGCGACATCGCATCGCGCGCGAGCTGGCCCGCTATCGCACCAGCCTGGCGGAGCTCAGGCAATCGCTCGACGGCGCGCGCTGCATCGTCGTCGGTCCCGAAGGCGAAGCCTGGGATGACGCGGGCCCAGCCGAGCCGGATGCGCTCGTCAGCCTGGTGCATGGCCTCACGCGCACCACGCAGCTCGCGACCCGCCGCGTCGGGCTCGGGCCGATGCGCGCCATCACGCTCGAGACGGCGGGCGGCACGGTGCTGCTGCGGCGCGGCTCGCGCGGCACGATCTCGTGCTTGCTGCCGAAGGGCACCGTGGCGCGCGGCATCCAGCAGCTCCTGAAGCGGGTGATGCAGGTCGAGACGTCGGAGACCGCTGGAAAGGCAACGTCATGAAGGACACCTTGAAGCCGCTGCTCGAGATCCCGGGCGTGGTGGGCGCGCTGGTCATGACCTACGACGGGATCCTGGTCACCAGCATGGACGGCACGCCGCACGCCGACGCGGCCGCCGCCTACCTGTCGACGGTGTTCCTCGGTCTCGGCGCCGATCCGCGCAAGCTGCGGCTGCTGCCGTTCAAGCTGTTCACGGTGTGGGCGGCGAAGGGGCGGCTGGTGGTGTTCCCGTTCGAGGAGTTCGCGCTGGCAGTGGTGGCCGACGCGGTCACCGACATCAGCGCCTCGCTGCTGGATGTGGCGAGCGTGGCACGCAAGCTGCTGCGCCAGTCGAAGATCGAGGTGGCGTGAACGCATCCACGCCGCTCGACTCTCGCTCGCGTGCGGCGGCTGCCCCCCACCGCCGCGGTGCTTCGCGCCACACCGTGCGCGGCAGGAACGGATCCTCGTAGCGCAGCCGCAGCACCTCCAGCACCAGCGCCCGGAACCGCACCCAGCGCAGCAGGCTCTTGTAGAACGGCGTCAGGATCGCCACCCACAGCAGGCGCGCCGGATGCTCGAGGCGCTCGGCGACGCGAGTCGCCGCGAACAGGCAGATGAGCGACAGCCAGCAGCTCACGAACGTCGCCAGCATCAGCATCAGCACCAGCATGTGCGGCGCGATCACGAGCATGCAGGCGAGATAGACCGGGTAGACCGCGGTGGCGACCACGTTCACCAGGAACTCGGTCCACATCTCGAGCGTGAAGCTGGGGCCGGCAGAGCCCGGCCGCAGCAGGCGCTCGTGCTTCACGAAGTAGTTGCGGAACCCGCCGCGATCCCAGCGCGTGCGCTGGCGGATCAGGACGTCGAGCCGAGCCGGCACGTCGGTGAACGCCACCGCCCCCGGCGCGAACACGCACTCGTAGCCTGCCTTGCGCACACGCAGCGAGACGTCGGTGTCCTCGGCGAGCTCCGGGTCCCAGCCGCCGATCTCGCGCAGCAGAGCGGTGCGGAACGCACCGAGCGCGCCGCTCGCCTGCAGGGTGCAGCCGGCGAGCGTCGTCCAGCGCTTGCGCACGTCGATGGACAGCGCGTACTCGAACGCCTGCAGCCGGGTGAGCAGCCCCTCGTGCGGATCGCGCACGTGAATGTTGCCGGCCACCGCGCCCACGCGCGGATCGACGAACGGCGCGATCGCCTCGCGGATCAGATGGCGATCGAACGTGCAGTCCGCATCCACCGAGATCAGGAACTCGCCGCGCGCCGCGGCGAGGCCGAGGTTGGTGGCCGACGGCCGCCCGCCGCGGCCGCAGACGCCGTCGTTGCGTAGCAACGGATCTTGCCGGTGCCGGTGAAGCAGCGCGCCACGGCGCTGGTCTGGTCGGTGCTGCAGTCGTCGACGACGATCACCTCGTAGTTCTGGTAGGTCTGATCCAGCAGCGAGCGCAGGCAGGCCTCGATGCCCTGGTCCTCGTTGCGCCCGGCGACCACGACGCTCACCATCGGCTGGCGCCGCCACAGCGCCCGGACCAGCGTGCGGTCCAGCCGCGGGCGGCCGAGCGCGTGCGCGACCGCCACCAGGACCGGCGCGAGGTAGTAGCGCGGCACCTCGAGGAACAGCATGATCGCGAACGACGACAGCAGCCAGAACTGCCACGAATGATGTTCGAGCTCCCACCGCATGGCGGTGACCGTGTCCTGCAGCCAGATCTTGAACCAGACGATCATGGCTAGGCCGGCCGGCGCGGAGTCGCGAACAGGACGCGCAGCCGCGCGCCGGGCAACAGCCGGGCGCGATCGCGCGGATCGCAGGGCTCGATGCGCACCGGCAAGCGCAGATCGTAGTCGTCGGCGTGCGGGACGAGCGCCGGACATGGCACCCAGGTGCGGGAGATGGACGCGACGCGGGCATCGAGCTCGAGGTTCAGATCGCCCAGCACCAGGCGGCAGCGTTGACCACGCGCGACGCGCGCCGCCTGATCCGCGGTGAGGTAGGCCACCGCCCACTGCGTCGCCGGATCGAGGCAGCTCAGGAGCGGCTGGCCCTGATCGACGAGGTGGCCGGCGGCCACGAACAGCTGATCCACGATCAGGTCGCCCTCGGCGTGCAGCACGAGGTTGCCGAGCCTGGCGTCGCTGGCGCGCAGCTGCGTCTCGGCCTCGTGCAGGTCGGTGCGCAGCAGCTCGAGCTCGAGGTTGCGCAGCTCGCCCGCATTCTGCTCGGGCGAGAGCTGCTCGCGCCGGGCGATGATGCGCGACCACAGATCGCGGCGCTCCTGCAGGGCCTTGACCCGCTCGCGCTGCGCTTCGATCCGTGCGTCCAGCTCCGAGAGCGTGAGCGGCTGCAGCTGGCGCGCGAGCTGATCGAGCCGCTCGCTCTTCTCGACCTCCTTCTCGAGCGCGCTCACCGACGAGGCGGCCGCGCGCGAGTCCTGCTCGGCCTCGACCAGGCCGTGCGCGGACGACTGCAGGTCGAGCGGGCTCAGGTCGCCGTCCTCGCCCAGCCGGGCATGGCGATCCATCACGTCGCGCGCCAGATCGGCGCCGGATTGCGCGCCGGCGAAGCGGGCTGCCTCCGCCTGCACCCGCGCCGTCAGCACGCCGAGATCGCCTTCGCGACGCACCGCATCCTGCTGCAAGACGATGGCCTGCGAGTCGCGCTGCTTGCGCAGCCGCTCGAGCTCGGCAAGCGCGACGCGGTAGTCGCCGTCGGCGCGCGATTGCTCGTCGCGCGCCTGCTCGAGCTGATCGCCGCGGTGGCCGAGATCGACGTCCTGCAGCGTGCCGCCCTGCTCGAACAGCGCCACCCGCAGGCGCCGCGCCTCGATCGAGCACTCGAGCACGTGGCGCTCCTCGAAGCCGGCGCGCGCCTCCAGCCGCAGCAGCGCGTCGCCGCGGTGCACGCTCTCGCCATCGTGGCAGAACACCTCGGCGATGCGCACCGGCGCCGGGGCGCGCAGCACGACGCTGGTGTTCGCGACCAGGCCATCGGCCACGACGCGCAGATCGAGGTACCAGCGGCACACCAGGAACAGCAGCGCCGGCATCAGCACGAACAGCGCGGCGAAGCGCAACCGCGCACGCCAGATGCGCCACTCGATCGCCCGCACGCCACGACCGAGCGGCTGGCTGGCCTCGTCCAGCGCGATCGCCGGCGGCGGCAGGACGAACCGGCGGCGCTGCAACGACCTCATGATGCGGCACCGCTCGGGCTGTGGTCCTGGTCGCGGGCCAGGACTCGATCGGGCTCGCGATCGAAGAAGCCGAGCACTTGCGCCAGCGGCGTTGCCGCATCGCCAAAGACGATCTCGGTCCAAGCGATCTGCAGCGCCTGGCTCGCGGGCGTGCGCAGGACGTAGTCGTCGAGCCGGGCGACCAGGCGCTCGCGGGCGCCAGCGAGGCCGTGCGCATCCGTCTCCGGCAGCAGGATCCCGAGGCGCGCCGGGTCGAGCTGCGCCACCAGGTCGAGCGAGCGCATCGACTCGGCGATCGAGCGGCCCAGCTGGCGCAGGTCCTGCGCGCTCCAGCTGCGGAAGATGGGATGTGCGGTGCCCTCGTGCTTGAAGCTCAGCACCGCGGCAGCGAACGGCGTCCGGTGCCGCTCGAGTCGCGCGTGCTCGCGGCGTGCCTGCAAGTTCAGGAACTCGCGCGTGGCCAGGCCCACGCGTGCATCGAACATGACCGACGAGAGGTCGAGGCAGGTGAGGCGGTTCAGCTCGACCGCGCGGGCCGCGAGCAGCGTCGGGTGATAGGCGTGGATGCGCAGCGGCTCGACCACCTTGCTCTCGAACTCGCGCGCGCAATGCAGACACTGGACGCGCACCACCGGATCCTCGGCGACGCGCTTGCACGCGCGGCACACGAACACCCTCCCCGGGCGATCGAAGTCCTGGCCGAGCTGATTGAGCACGCGATGGCACTTGGGACACACGAGATCGAATCCCGCCGTGAACGCGGACTCGACGCCGGTGTACAGCAGCGGAAATGATGGATCAGGCTCTCGAGGTCGAGGTCGAACGAGGCGCACGCCGCGCACAGCTCGCGGAAGCTGATCTGGCTGCGCTGGCAGTCGGGACACACGTGGATGACGTTGTGCGGCTCGCGGCGCAGCAAGCCCGCATCCGCCAGCTCCTCGAGCACGCGCCGGCTCTCACCCGGTCCCAGGCCGAACAGGCGGTCCGCGAGCGGGAAGGCGTGGCCCTGCACGGCAAACGCGCTGAGCTCGGGCACGAGCGCACCCTGGCGCGATGCGAGCAACGTGCGCAGCAGCTCGAGCTGCGCTCCGGGCGAGACCGGCGCGAGCGCGGCCGCGCTCGCGGGCAGCACGAGCGGTGCGGGCGCGCGCGACCGTGGCCGCCGCCACCACCAGGGCAGCACCCGCAGGTGCTGCGCCCGCTGCCAGACGCGCGCCGCGCTGCGCACCCCGACGGCACGCAGGTCCTCGAGCCAGGTGCGCAGCCGTTGTCTGCCGCGCCGGCGCGCCGGGGGCGATCGGCGGGCACCGCGCGATCGGCGCCGGCAGGCGCCGGCTCGGGCGCCGGTCGCGCGGCGCCGCTGGCAGCACACGATGGCGAGCGCACCACGTGCACGGTGATGTCGAACGTGTTGGGGGCCGACTCGTCACGCTCGAGGCTGAGCTCGAACCGAGGCGCCGCGATCATGGTCTGGCGGAGTCCGCCCATCGATGTCGATTCCTGGGTCGCGCGCCGCGCGGCGGACCTTGCTGGTCCGCATCGCCGGCCCGTTCCTTGATCGGCACGCGGAGGATCGCCGCCATAGCGAAACAAGCAGCGCGCGGTACCGGCGCGATGCGACGCACGCTGGCAGCCGAACGAGACTCGCACGGCGCGCGGCTCGTCCCGGGAATCGCTGCTCAATGTCCGGGCACGGTCGGCTTCTGGACGCGAATCGACGCGCATCCCGCGTTCACGACCCGTGCGCGGGTGTTGCGCTGCGTGTGCACCAGCTGCGCGCCGTTCGCGACCGACGCGCTGCGCCGCAGCTGGCACCACGCGATCACGCGCGCCGGCGCGCAAGGATCGCCGGCGTCGATGGCGCACACACCCGCTGGCCCGGGGCCGCGACGGTCGCTAGGATGGCGGCGTCCTGCCAAACGCCATCGAGAATCGAGGAGAACCCCATGCGCAGAGCCCGCCTGATCCTGTTCGCCGCGCTGTCGACTGCGGTCGGTGCCGCGGCCGCCGAAGCGACCGATCGCGCCCGCGTGGTCGTGATCCCGGCCACGATCGATGCCGCCACCAAGGAGAAGCTGATCGCGAGCTGCGAGATCTGGACCGACGTGGCGCCGTTCCTCGTGGGCTGCTTCTCGGACGCGGACTTGCCATGGCTCGCCGCGCTCGGCGTGCCCGCACGCGTGTTCGATGACGTGGCGGCGAGCGACACGCTGGTCGTCGTGGGCGTGGCCGATCCGGGCGACGAGGCCGAGCTGGCGCGCAAGGCGGACGTACTGTACAGCGCCCAGGGCTGGGCGCTCGCGCGCATCCCGGACCAAAGCCCGCTCTTGCCGCACGACCTCGCGCCGCATCGTCCCGGCCGAGCAAGCCTCCACGACGGGGTGTTCCTCGTGCGTCGCACGCGCATGTCGCCGCACCGCGCGCGCGGCGCCAGCAGCTTCCTCGGCAGTCCGGCGTACGATGCGCGCGTGCAGGCGATCGCCGACCAGGTGAGCCAGCTGAACCTGCAAACAACGGTCGACCACCTGTCCAACGATTACTACACGCGCGTCGCCTCGCGCACCGAGGCATTCGCGGTGCGCGACTGGCTCGTGGCCTCCTACCAGGCACTCGGGCTCGCCACCAGCACGCACAGCTACAACGGCGACTCGGACAACGTGATCGGCGATCTGCCTGGCACGAAGTACCCCGACCGCATCCTGATCGTGGGCGGACATTACGACTCGGTGAACTGGAACGACTACCCGAACGGCCGCTCGCCTGGCGCCGACGACAACGCCAGCGGCACGGCCGCGGTGCTCGAGATGGCGCGCATCCTCTCGCAGTACCAGTTCAAGAACACGATCCGCTTCATGGCGTTCTGCTCCGAGGAGGAAGGGCTGGTCGGCTCGAACGCCTATGCGACGATGATGCGCAACCAGAACGCCGACATCGTCGCGATGTTCAACACCGACATGAACGCATACAAGGCGTCGGGTGACACGCGCTCGCTCGACTTCGTCGAGGACGATGCCAGCCCGGAGCTGATCCAGTTCGGCATCGACATCACCAACCTGTATCTGCCCGGATTCAAGACCAACCGCGGCCACCTGGGCGGCGGCACCAGCGATCACAAGTCGTTCGACGATGTCGGCTTCCCGGCCGTGTTCTACTTCGAGGACCTGGGATCCTACTCGCCGTACATCCACACGGCGAACGACACGATCGGCACGAGCGCGAACGACTTCACGCGCGGCAAGATGATCACGCAGTCGCTGATCGCGGCGCTCGCCACGGTGGCGGGTCTGGTCGATCTCGACCTGCAGCACGCCGCGCTCGGTGACCAGGAGGACTCCGCCGGACCGTACGTGGTGGTCGCCAAGGTCAGCTCGCTGATCGGCACCAACGTGACCGGCGTGACCCTGTCGTGGCGCACCGGCGGCGCATTCACCGACGTCCCCATGCTGCCGACCAAGAATCCGGGCGAGTGGATCGCGCAGATTCCGGGGCAAGCGGCCGGCAGCACCGTGAGCTACTACCTGAACGCGGTGGATGACCAGGGCAATCGCGAATGGCTGCCCGACGGCGCGAGCGCCGGCGACGCGACCTTCACGTTCAAGGTGGGCCACCTCACCACCATCTATGCCACGAGCTTCGAGAACGGCGCCGAGGGCTGGGCGAGCGGCGGCACGAATCAGAACGACTGGGCGCGCGGCACGCCCGCGGGCAAGTCGAACGATCCGAGCTCGGCGTTCGATGGGACCTACGCCTGGGGCAACGACCTCGGCGCGGGATCGGCGGACGGCGAGTACGAGAACAACGCCAACAACTACCTCGACTCGCCCGACATCGATTGCCAGGGGTTCACGAACGTGATCCTGAGCTACCGCCGGCACCTGGCGGTGGAAGACGGCTACTACGATCAGGCCAAGATCACGGTCGAGGGCCAGACCGTGTGGCAGAACGCGGCTACGCCGGGCGGCGGCTCCAACCATCACATCGACACCGACTGGGTGCTGCACGAGATCGACATCTCGCCGCAAGCTGGGAACAACCCGGCGGTCGAGGTTCGCTTCACGCTCAAGGCGGACGGCGGCTTGACCTTCGGCGGCTGGAACGTCGATGACCTGAAGCTCGTGTCGCTGTCGCCGGCGCCCACCCCGGCGCTGGTGCGCGACACCGCATTCGTGTCGGCCGGCACTGGCGGCAGCGTGCACTTCGCGCTCGATCTCGGCGCGCCCGCGGGCAATGCACCCTACGTGCTGCTTGCCGGCATCTCCGGCACCAGCCCGGGGTTCGACGTGAACGGCGCGCACGTGCCGCTCAACATCGACGCCGTGACGTTCCTGTTCTTGCGCGTGCTGCCGCTCCTGCCCGGGTTCGCCGGCACGCTCGACCCGGCTGGTACCGCGCAAGCGACCCTGCCGCTGCCGCCGCTCGATGCGAGCGCGGCCGGGACGACGCTGTCGTTCGCAGGCCTGAGCAACGGGCCGTGGCTCGCGACCAACGCGGTGGACGTGTTGATCATCCCGTGAGCGAATGCGAGGTGATGCCAGTGCGGCCGCGGGCACGCTGGCATCACCCGCGCGTCGCCGACCCTCACATGCGGCGCGGACCTGCGCCGAGCCGATCCGGGATCGGCTCCAGGCCGTCCAGCACGAACACCTCGCCGTCGAAGCACGCCACGTAGCACCTGCTGCTGGTGCGCACGATGCGGGTCGGGACCGGCTTGCCACTGCCCAGCGTCCACGTCGTCCAGGTCTCTCCGCCGTCGAGCGAGCGCATCACCCGATTCGCCGCGGCTCCCGACCTTGTGCCGGCCACCCACACCTCGTGCGGCGTCGGTGCGACGACCGCCAGGTTCACCCAGTCGTCCATGTGTGCCACGAGCTTGGTCCAGGTCGCGCCGCCGTTCAGCGACTTGGCCAGATAGCCATACCAGCCGCACACGTAGCCGATGCCGGTGCTCGGCCAAGACATGGCGCTGGGCAGCGGCGGGTTGCCGTCGATCTCGGGCAAGAGGACGTAGGCCCAGTGTGCGCCGCCGTCGAGCGTGCGCCACAGCGGTTGACCGCCGGTCAGGATCCAGCCGCGGTCGGCGACGAACTCGACCGCGATCGACGGGACGTTCGGGTCGGCGGCCTGCCAGGTTTGACCACCGTCGAGCGTGCGCCGCACATAGCCCTTCTGCCCAGGGCTCAGATCGAACCCGACCATCCAGCCGTCGAGCGCGCTGGTGAACTCGACACCGTTGATGAAGTAGTCGGCCGGCAAGCTCGGATAGCCGAGCTCGCGCCAGGTCCGGCCGCGGTCGCTCGTCTTCAAGAACGATCCGCCGTCGCCCACCGCTACCATGGTCAGTGCATCCAGCACTTGCAGGTCGTTGATGCGGGTGTCGCGACCGAACTCCGGCGGCAAGCCGGCGAGCTGCGCGCCCCAGGTCGCGCCGCCATCGAAGGTCTCGCCCACGTGCCCATGCAAGCCACCGGCGACCACGTTCCGATCGCTCCACGCGGCCAGCGCATGCCAGTTGGTGCCGAGACCGCGCGTGAGGTAGTCCCAGGTCACGCCGCCGTCGGTCGACCGGTAGATGATGCCGTTGGTGCCCACCACGCAGCCATGTGGGGCAGGCGCGGCGGCGAAGAACGACACGCTCCAGTCGCCGGGCAACGAGCCGATGCCGTCCACCTTCTTCGCGAACGAGTTGCCGCGATCGTTGCTGTACCAGATCGTGCCGTTGGTGGAGACGCCGACGATCGTGTGCGCGTCGACCCTGGCGAGATCCGCGAGCCCGGTCGGGATCACGGCGGCGGTGCGCGCCCAGGTCTCGCCGGCATCGAGCGACCGGACGATGTGCGTGCCGTCGTCGGCAACCGCGGTCTGGTCGTCCAGCCAGGCGATGCCGTTGCCGCCGCCGGGGTACTTGAGCGTCCAGGTCGCACCGCCGTCGGTGGTCTTGAACAGACCGGCCTCGTAGGTCGAGGGCACGCTGCCGCCGACCAGGCCGGTGCTCGCGTCGCGAAAGTCCATCGCCGCCATGACCGGACAGTCGGGATACCCCGATTGCAGGTTCCAGGTCACACCCTGATCGATGGTCTTGACGCAGGCCCCGTTACAACCGGCGAAGCCGGTCGTCGCCGACACGAAATCGATGAAGTACCACGAGCCGCCGAGCGGGAACGTGGTCGGATGCCAGGTGGCGCCGCCATCGCTGGTGCGATACACACCCTTGGTGAGCGTGGTCGAGTTCGAGGTGCAGAAGCCGACGCTCTGGTCGAGCATCAGCACGTTGTAGATGGGGTCATCGCCGCCACCGGGCACGTTGATCCTGGCCCAGGTCCGTCCGCCGTCGGTGGTCCGGTGGAGCTCGTGGCCATCGGCGGCGATGAACCCCACGTCGCGCGATGCGAAGCCCACACCCCAGATCGAGCGTGCGGTCGGCAGCGTCGCGATCTGCTGCCACTGGGCGTGCCCAACGCGGCCGCATCCAAAGACCACCATCGCCAAGAGCACACGCTTGCAGGACCACATCGCTTCACCTCGCTGGTTGCATGACGGCGACGCGCGCGCGCCATCGCTGGTCGCGCCGCCACGGTCGAATCGTCGCCCGGTCCATGCGCGAGAGCGCGCGGGCACGTGACACGGAAAACCCACGCCCGGGCGGCGCCCCTTGCACGCTGTGCTCGGCTCCACGAGAATGCAGCGTCCCCGCCGGCAACCAGGAACGCAGAGAGGTCTCGCATGTGGCTCGCCTCGCTCTTGCTCATCGCCGCTCCCTCGGATCCGCCGCTGCCCGCGCCGGGGCGACTGTTCGACCTCATGAACCAGGCCAAGGTCGAAGGGCTGACGCCTGGCCCGACCGACGTGCCAGGAGCGGCGCCGGTCACGACTCAGCTCGGCTTCGAAGCCGGCACGGCGATCAAGCTCTGGTTCGCGCGCCCGCGAGATCGCGACGTCGAGGTGAGCGAGGGGCTCGGCAGCGCCGGCGCGCTCACCGCCGAGGGCGGCGTGGCCGGCGGCGCGCTGCGCCTCGGGCCGGGCGTGGCCGAGGACTACTGCTACGCGGCACTGCTCGTGCCGGTGAAGCCGCTGCACCGCTACGTGGTGCGCGGGCGGGTGAAGCTCGAGCACAACCCGCTCGCGGACGAGGCGTCCTCGCGCGAGGTGCTGCGCGTGCTCGAGCATCAGGGCTCGCTCACGAGCTTGAGCTCAGTGCCCCGGCGGATGCACTCGCTGCGCAGACCGCAGCGCGTGTCGCGGCTGCGCGATCCGTCGCCGTGGGATCGCTTCACGCTCGCACTGCTGACCGGCTCGGCCACGCAGACGCTCGAGATCGAGCTCCTGCATCGCACCGCGGGCAGCGATCAGGCGATCACCTGGTTCGACGATCTCTCGCTGGAGGAGACCGAGGTCACCGAGGCGGAGCTGTACCAGTCGATTGCCGCAGGCTATCGCAAGAGCGACGGCCGCGAGCAGCTCACGCCGTGGCGGCTGCGCGTGCCGTTGATGATCCCGGGCGACAATCGCGAGGAGCATCGCGATGCCGTGCTGCTGCCGCCGCCGGCCCGGCTGAGCTTGCCGCTTGCGGTTCCAGCAGCGAGCGCGAAGCCGCTGCTGCGCTTCCACTACGGCATGCTGCCCGAGGCGTTCTCGGTGGCGGGCGACGGTGCCACCATCGACGTCAGCTTCACCACTCAGGCCGGCGAGCGGGTCCTGCTCGGGCAGTTCGCATTCGACCCGAAGAACAACGCCAGCGATCGCCTGTGGCAGCGCGCCGAGTGCGAGCTGAACGCGGTCGCCGGGACCACCGGCACGCTCACGTTCGCGGTGGCCGACGTTGCCGGCTCGAGCGCGGACCCGCTCGACGCGGTGGTGATCGCCACGCCGCGCGTGATCACGGCGGCAGCGGCACAGCCGAACGTGCTGTTGATCGGCGTCGACACGCTGCGCGCCGACCATCTGAGCGCGTTCCACTACAGCCGGCCGACGACGCCCAACATCGAGAAGCTCGCCGCCACCGGCACGCGCTTCGGCATGGCGTTCTCGCAAGCGCCGTGGACGCTGCCGTCGTTCTCGTCGATCCTGACCTCGCTGTATCCCTCCGCGCACGGCGCGGGTCGCGGCGGACACGACGAGTGGACGTCGATCGATCCCACCACCACGGCGCTGGCCGAGGTGCTCGCCGACCACGGCTACGAGACACAGGGCATCACCGCCAACTTCCTGATCGCGCCCGAGTACGGGCTCGACCAGGGGTTCGAGAGCTATCGCGTCCCGGGCGGCCGCGGCTGGTCGATGGAATCGGTGGACATCGATTCGCGCGGTGTGGTCGAGTTCCTCGAGCAGCACCGGAGCCAGCCGTTCTTCCTGTTCTGGCACATCATGGACCCGCACCTGCCGTACACCACCGCGCCCCAGTTCCGCGAGCAGTTCACCGACCCGAGCTACCACGGGCGATTCGATGGCAAGAACCCGCGCGTGCCGTTCGAGGTGCTCGACCCGCGCCCGGGGCGGCGCTGGTTCGCGTACGAGGGGCCGCCGCCGATGCCCGAGCTCACGGTCGCCGATCGCGCATTCGTGAGCGACTACTACGATGCCGAGGTGGCGGAGATGGACGCCGGCGTGGGCAAGGTGCTCGACGCGCTGGACGAGCTCGGCCTGAGCGGGCGCACGATCGTCGGCTTCATCGCCGATCACGGTGAAGGCCTCGCGGAGCACAACCACTATCATCACGGCTACACCCTGTACCAGGATCAGGTGCACATCCCGATGATCGTGCGCGTGCCGGGCGCGGAGCCCGGTCGCGAGATCGCGCGTCCGGTCGCGGCCATCGACATGGCGCCCACCATCCTCGCGGCGCTCGACCTGCCGGTGCCGCCGTCGTTCCAGGGAAAGAACCGGCTGGTCGCGACTGCGGACGAGTCGGATCCGATCTTCATCGAGTACGCCACCTACGACAGCTCGGCGCTCAAGGCGTGCGTGCAAGGCCGCTTCAAGTACCTGCACGACCCGCTGTTCCACGTCGAGCAGCTGTTCGATCTGAGCGAGGACCCGGGCGAGAAGCACAGCGTGCTCGAGGCAAACCCGGACGTCGCGCACCGCCTGCGCGCGCTGCTCGATCAGTTCCGCAGCGAGCAGCTGAAGAAGGGCCGGTTCCACCTGCGGCTGATGGGCGTCAAGGGGCAACGCTTCCATGCCGAGCTCGCCACCGATGATCTGTTCGACGCGAACTTCGTCGCCGAGCCGCGCGCGCCGGAGCGAGACTTCACGATGGATCCGATGCGCCGCACGTTCACCATCGACACGCCGCTGGTCAAGGACCACATCGAGATCACGTTCTGGTGCCGCGGCACGAGCATGAACCTCGCGCTCTTGCTCGACGGCAAGCCGGTGAGCGAGCTCCGGATCGGCCGCCGCGGCATGGCGTTGCCGGCGAGCATCACGCGCGCCAGCATCCCGACCCAGAACGGCGACCAGATCGGCGCGCCGCGGCCGAACCAGGCGATCCTGTGGCTCGAGGAAGGCAACGCGCCGACCGACGCCGTGGTGCCGTCGCCGGAGAACATCGAGGTGCTGCGCCAGCTCGGCTACGTGCGTTGACCACCACGGGCGATCACGGGTGGCGTGCGGCGCGTTGCCGACTCACTTCGGCGG
>JAXMBY010000064.1:0-37056 GCA_046349655.1 Planctomycetota bacterium | reverse complement strand
CCGCGGGAATGCGAGCAGCAGGCGAGGAAATCACGCCGCACCGGCTCACCCAGCCGCGCGCCGTGGCGCCGTCAGCGTCGTTGCCCGACGCAGTGGCACGTCGCCTTCACGCTCCGCATCGTGCGCTCGGCGTGGTGCGTGATCGCGTCGGCGTGTTGCCGCAGGCCGCGTGTTTCAGGCGGCGCTCTGCTGTGTGCGCCGCCACGTCAGCGCCGGTTCGCGCGCGCGCCGACGAGGTTTTTCTCCCCTCCGCACGCGGTTGCCATCTCGGTTATGATCGCGCGCCGTGGTCGACGGTGCAGAGAGAGGGCACGTGAACGCATCGCATCATGCGCCGGACGCTTCGGTCACCGCTCCATCCCGGCGGCGCTTCGTCGCCGGCCCGGTGGTGACGCTGCTCACCCTGGCGGTCACCGCGCTGCTCGATCGCAGCGGCCACCGCATCGACTCGCCTTCGCCGTTCTGGCTGGTCGCGGTCACGTTCGCCGCCTATCAGGGCGGGCGGCGGCAGGGCTTGCTCAGCGCCGCGGTGTTCACCGTCTACGGGGCCTACTACTTTCGCCCGCCGGCCGGCCTCGGCCACTACCTCGAGGCGCACCAGAACCTGGAGCGCTTGCTCACCCTCGCCGTGGTGGCTCCGGCGATCGCGCTGATGGTGGGCGTGCTGAAGCGGCGCACGGTGCATCTGGCGCGGCGCGAGGCGACGCTGCAATCGGTGCAGCGCGTGCGCGAGCTGCTGCACGACGTCGAGGCGATCGTCTGGGAAGCCGACGCGGAGACCTGGCAATTCTCGTTCGTGAGCCACGGCGCCGAGCAGATCCTGGGCTACCCGAGCGCGCAGTGGCTGGGCGAGCGCGATTTCTGGGTGAACATCCTGCATCCCGACGATCGCAGTGCGGCCGTGGCGTTGTGCCGGGCGGCAGTGCGCGAGGGGCGCGACAACGATTTCGAGTACCGGGCGATCGCGCGGGATGGACGCGTGGTCTGGCTGCGCGACATCGTGCGCGTCGTTGCCGCCGCGGGCGGACGGCGCAAGCAGCTGCGCGGCGTGATGGTGGACATCAGCGCGCACAAGCGTGAGGAGTCGCTCAAGTCGGCGCGCCGACGCGTGCTCGAGCTGATCGCTGCCGGCGGTCCGCTCGACGGCCTGCTGGTCGAGCTGGTGCGGTTGGTCGAGCGCCATTGCAGCGAGGCGCTCGGCGCGATCTTGCTCGCCGATGCGACCCAGCATCAACTGCACTGGCGTGCGGCGCCATCCTTGCCGCGGGACTTCTTGCAGGCGACGCCAACGATCCCGATCGATCCGAGCGCCTACTGCTGCGGCGCGGCCGTCGCGCGCCGCGCGCGCGTGATCGTGACCGACATCGCCACCGATTCTGCTGTGGAGTCCGCCGAGCTGCCGTCGGAGTTCGACTGCGCGCGTGCTGGTCGCAACCCATCATCGCCGCGGAAGGCAACCTGCTCGGCACGTTCACCACCTTCCATCGCCAGCCGGGCCCGCCATCGCTCGAGGAGGTGCAGCTGGTCGAGTCGGTGGCGCATGCGGTGGGCATCGCGCTCGACCGCCAGCGCGCGGAAGCGGCCGTGTCGCAGTCGCTCTCGCTGTTGCGGGCCACGCGCGAATCGACCGCAGACGGCATCCTGGTCGTCGATCACGACAGCAAGATCCTGAGCGCCAACCGCAAGTTCCACGAGATGTGGAGCCTGCCTGCCGAGGTGGTGGCGAGCGGGCGGGATGGCGATGCGCTGCGCCACGTGCTGCCGCAGCTCAAGGATCCCGACGCGTTCCTCACCCGTGTGCGCGAGCTGTATGCGCAGCCCGAGATCGAGAGCTTCGACCTGGTCGAGTTCAAGGACGGCCGGGTGTTCGAGCGCTTCTCGCAGCCGCAGCGCATCGAGGGTCGGAGCGTGGGCCGCGTGTGGAGCTTTCGCGACATCACCTCGCGCCTGCGCGCCGAGGAGGCGCTGCGCGATCGTGACGAGCAGCTGCGGCAGGCCCAGAAGCTCGAGGCGATCGGCCTGCTCGCGGGCGGCGTCGCGCACGACTTCAACAACCTGCTGACCGGGATCACCTGCTACAGCGAGCTGGCGCTGAAGACGCTCGCCGCCAACGATCCCGTTCGCCCCGGTATCGAGGAGATCCGCAAGTGCGGCGAACGCGCGACCCTGCTGACGCGGCAGCTGCTCGCGTTCGGCCGCAAGCAGGTCATGCAACCCAAGGTCATCGATCTCGATGCGGTGGTGGCCGAGACCAGCGAGATGCTGCGCCGCACGATCGGCGAACACATCGAGCTGGTGACGCTGCACGACGCGCCGGCGCTCACCGTCAAGGCCGACCCCGGCCAGCTCGAGCAAGTGATCATGAACCTCGCGATCAACGCGCGCGACGCCATGCCCGGCGGCGGCCGGCTGACCATCGAGACCTTGCGGTACGACTGGGCCGAGGCTGGCCACGGCGACGACGCGGGCCTGGGTCCCGGCTCGTACGCGGTGCTGCAGGTGACCGACACCGGCACCGGCATGGACGAGGCCACCAGCGCGCGCGTGTTCGAGCCGTTCTTCACCACCAAGGAGCTTGGCCGCGGCACCGGGCTCGGCCTGGCGACCGTGTACGGGATCGTCCGCCAGAGCGGTGGCAACATCTCGGTCGACAGCGAGCTGGGACGCGGCACGACGTTCCGCGTGTACCTGCCGCGGGTCGAGGAGAGCGTCGATTGTACGGCACCCGCGGCGATGCCGTCCGCGGCGGCGGTGCGCGGCTGCGAGACCGTGCTCCTGGTCGAGGACGAATGCTCGGTGCGGCAGCTGGTGAGCGAGGTCTTGCGCAGCAACGGTTACACCGTGCTCGAGGCCGCCGATGGCATCGAGGCGGTGCGCGCCTGCGAGCCAGAGGGGCTCGCGATCGAGCTGCTGGTCACCGACGTGGTGATGCCGCGCATGAGCGGTCAGGACCTGGCGCGCCGCATCGCCACGCTGCGCCCGACCATCCGCGTGCTGTACATGTCCGGTTACGCCGAGAGCTCGGTGCTCAAGAACGCACTGCAGAACCCGGCCGCGTCGTTCATCCAGAAGCCGTTCACGCCCGACGCGATGGCGCGCAAGGTGCGCGAGCTGCTCGATCTGGAGGTGCTGCCGGCAGCTTCCGGCTCGCCGCTGCGGGCAGCGGGCTGGCGATGATCGCCGGCCCATGGGATTGCTCGAGGCGGCGCTGCGCATGAGCCTGGTGTGCGCGCTGTGGCTCGAGGTCATGTTCGCCGCCGGTGCCGCGGATTCTGCGGAGCTGCAAGGCACGCTCGACCGCACGCTCCAGCTGCTGCGCGCGCATCAATGCGATCGCGCGCTCGCGGACCTGGAGGGGGTGGTCGCGCGCGCAGCAGAGCTGCCGAGCCGCGCGCTCGACGATCTGATGCCGCGCATGGCACGATTCCTCGCTGCCGTGCAGCAGCTCGCGATCGGCGAGCGCGCCATCGCCATCGCCGACTACGCGCGCGTGGCGGGCACGGTGCGGCGCATCCCGAGCGTGCGCGATCCCTGGCCAGCCGAGCAGATGCAAGCCGAGGTGCTGTGCGCGCGGGTCGCGCTCGCCAGCCTGGTGGTCGACGCCAAGCGCCGCGACCGCCAGATCCAGTGGGCGCTCGCCGACCTGCACCAGCTGTTCGTCACGATCGTCGACGCCGAGTCGATCGCGATCGTGCGGCCGGACCTGCAGGAGACCGTGGTCTGCGGCCGGCTCGCGCTGTATTGCGGGCTCGCGGCCCGCGAGTTCAAGCGCGGCAACCTGCACGGTGCGGTGGGGCGGCTGCAGCGCGCGCGGCCGGCGCTCGCTCTGCTGGCGGCGATCGACGACCCGGCGGTGGCGTGGGTCGCGAGCGCGCTGCAGCGCGAGATGCTCGAGCTGGAAGCAGCGTGCCTGGCACGATCCGGTGCGCGCGGGCGCGCGGCCGGCATCCTCGAACGGTTGCTGCAGGGCGCAAACGACCCGGTGACCGCGCGCGCGAGCAGGTGGCGCTGGCCCAGGTGTTGACCAGCAGCCGGCGATCGCGCGCGCGCGGAGCTGCCTCGACGCTGCGACGCAGTTCCTGCGCGAGCCGTCGGCCGCGCTGCACGAGAGCGAACGCGTCTACCTGTTCGGCGACGCCTGCATCGCGCTCGGGAACCTCGAGCGCGAGCGCGCGCGCGCGGCGACCGCGCCGGCTCGCCGAGCTCTTCCACCTGCAACGATCGGTGCGCTGTTCGAGCAGTGCATCGAGATGCGCCAGCAGTCCGGTGCGCGCCTCGACACGCTGGTGCCGAGCATCGCGCTCGGCGGCGTGCTGGTCGACCTCGGCGAGATGCAGCGCGCCGAGCAGCTGATCTTCCCGCTGTTCGACTCGATCGACGAGATGCGCGCCGCGCGACCGTGAACGGCCGCAGCACCGTGTACGCGTTTCCCGATCTGCCCGACTTGGTCGAGAGCGCGCTCGGACCTGCTGTACGCGGGGCGGCACGAGCATCCGGAGAACCTGGCGCGCGCCATCACCGTGCTCGAGCGCACGCGCGCGAGCGCCGCGTGTGGGATGCGATGCGGGTTTCGCGCTGCGCGCCCGGCGGGCTCGGCTGCGGAAGACGCACGCCGGCTCGACGAGCTGCGCCGCGCGCGCGCGCAGGCGCTGCGCGCGGAGCTGCGGGCTCCGGCGCAGATGCTCAGCGACGTGGAGGTGCTCGCCGAGCGCGGCGAGGTCTTCTTCGAGGGTCTGGTGCGCGACTACCCGCAGCTGTTCGCACGCACTCCGGACTACCGGTGCGACGACCTCGCGGGCGCTGAGCGACCCGCGGACCTGCTCGTCTACTTCGCCGGCCCGCACGCGCTGCACGTGTTCACGCTCACCCCGGGCGCCGCGTGCTGGGATCGGACCGCGGACGGCGCACGGGTCGCGCGCGAGGCGCGCTTCTTCGCCGCGTGCCTCGAGAGCCAGTCCGCCGATTCGCTCGCGCAGCTGCCGCTCGGCCGCTCGCTCGCGGCCGCCCTTGTGCCGCGCCATGCGGCGCTGCGCGCCGCCGGAGCGTTGCGCATCGTCGCGTCCGGGTTCGTCGACCAGGTGCCGTTCGACGCGCTGCCGGACGGCGACGGCCAGCTGATCGTGCATCATCACGCGACCTCGCGCATCCCGTCGCTCACCGTGCTCGGCGAGCTAGCGAACCTGGGAAGGCTCGCTTCCGGCCCGGTGGTGGTGTGCGAGATGCCGCGCATCGACGCGGCAGTGCTCGATCGGTTCGGCATCGTGCCGCTCTTGCGGCGCGCGCGGCCGTTCCTGATCGCTGCGCAGGAGATCGCGAGCGAGGCGCTGTCGCTCGAGCGATTCCTGGGCCTCGGCAGGTACGCCCCCTGCCTGGTGCATCTGACCACGCACGGCGTGATCGACGCGGACTCGGGGCTGCCGGTGCTGTGGCTCGCCGGTGAACAGGGCGCGCTGGTTCCGGAAGATCTCGCGACCACGAGGTTCGAGCGATCGGTGATCGTGCTGCAGAGCTGCCGTTCGGCGCACGGCCTCGACCTCGGCGGCGAAGGTCAGGTCGACTTCGAGAAGGCGTTCCTCGGCGCCGGCTGCCTCGCGGTCGTGGACTCGCACCAGCCGATGTCGCTCAAGTGGTCGGATCGCTTGTTCACCGCCTTCTACGATGCGCTCGCGCACGGCCACGACCTGGCCGAGAGCATGCGCCAGGCGCGCTTGAGCCTGATCGGCAGCGACGCGAGCGAGCCGGCGAGCGCCTGGGCATTCCCGCGCGTGGTCGGTGCCGGCGAGACCGAGGTGAGCTTGCCGCGCCGCCCGGCGATCGCACCGCTGCTCATGCTCGCGGCCAGTGCCTGCGCGGTGGCGGCGTGGTGGTCGGCGACCCGACGGCGCGCCGGCGCGCAACCGGAGCGAGGCTGGCGATGAGCGAGATCACGACCCGGCGCCTCACTCCTTCCCTCTGGCCGGCAGTGGAGCAGCTGTTCGGTGCCAGCGGCGCGTGCGGCGGCTGCTGGTGCATGTGGTGGCGCGTGCCGCGCGGCGGCAAGCTCTGGCAGGCGACGCAGGGTATGCCAGCCAAGCGTTCGCTCGCACGGCTGGTCGCCTCGGGGCAGGCGCGGGCGATGCTCGCGTTCGCTGGCGAGCTGCCGATCGGCTGGTGCGCCTACGGCCCGCGCGACGAGTTCCCGCGCCTCGATCGTGTGCGGGCCTACCAGCGACCGGACGCTGCCCCGGTGTGGTCGATCCCGTGCTTCTTCATCCCGGCGCGGCATCGCCGGCGAGGTGTTGCGCGCCGCCTGCTCGCCGCGGTCGTGAACGAGTGCCGCGCCGCGGGCGCGCGCACGCTCGAGGCGTACCCGGTGACCACGACCAGGGATGGTCGCCTGCTCGCCGCGGCGTTCGCGTTCACCGGTCCGCTCAAGATCTTCGTCGAGCAAGGCTTTCGCGTGGTGCGTGCCGAGCCGAAAACCAAGCCGCTGGTGCGGCTCGACCTCGAGCCGACCGACGCCCCCTCGCGCCGGCGCAAGGGGGCGCAGCGCATGGCCGACATTCCGCCGGCCGTGCGGCGGGCTCTGAACGCGGGGCGCGAGCCAACCATCACGCTGGTCGAGTGGCTGGCGATCGACATCCGCAAGCTGGTGCGCGCGATCGCTGCCGAGGTTGGCCTCGCGCATCGCCTGGCCGAGCTGCAGGCGGCGGCACGCCGGCTCGCATCGAGCGGTGTCGCAGCGCGCGCGCGCGGGATGGGCGCGGCGCTGTTCGCCATGCTGGACGCGGATCCGCGCCGCGAGGCGATCTTCGCGGCGCTCGCGTCGCACCGCGCCGACATGGTGCGGGCGTGGGCTGCCTACGTCGTGGCCGCGGACCCGAGCCTCTCGCTCGAGCGCCGGCTCGCGGCCAGCCGGCCGTTCGCCGCCGATCCGCACATGGCGGTGCGCGAGTGCGCGTGGGAATCGCTTCGCGCGCACGTGGCGCACGACCCGGCTCGCGGGCTGCTGCTCGAGCGTGGGTGCGCGATCCCGACCCCAACGTGCGCCGCTGCGCCGTCGAGGCGACACGGCCGCGCGGCGTCTGGCGCACGCACATCGAGGCGCTGAAGCAGGCGCCCGAGCTCGGCTCGCGCTTGCTCGAGCCGGTGCGCTCGACGCGAGCGAGTACGTGCGCCGTTCGGTCGCGAACTGGCTGAACGACGCGAGCGCGCCCAGCCGGCGTGGGTGCGTGCGGTGCGCCGCCGCTGGCTGCGAGAGTCACGCACCGAAGCGACGCAGCACATCGTGCGCCGCGCGTTGCGCACGCTGCGCAAGCAGTTGCGCTGACCTGGTCCGGTCACTGGCACCGGCGTGGCCGTCCTGGGCCCGCGCGACGCGCAGCACGCGGGGCAGGTCGGCGTCCGGCTGCCGTGCGGGAAAAGCTCGCTTGCCCGCCGGCCTGCTGCAGGCGAATTTTCCAGTGTTCAGAATAGATTGAAAGTTCAGTAATCGATCGGTACTCTGGCGCGCCATGAGCCAGGTGCAAGCGGTGCGCGAGTCCTTTGTCCAGCTGTGGGCGAGCATGGCGCCGTTCTGGGGTGTGCCGCCGGCGGCGGCACGCGTCCATGCCTGGCTGATCTCGATGCCGCGCGGTGCCACCGCCGATGAGCTCGTGGCCGGCCTCTCCATGAGCCGTGGCGCCGTGAGCATGGCGTGTCGCGAGCTGCGCGCCTGGGGCCTGATCCAGCCCGAGCGGGCGGCCGGGTCGCGGCAGGTCTGCTATCGGCCGGAGACCGACCTCGGCAATGCCATCCGCAGCATCGTGCAGGCGCGCAAGCGCCGGGAGTGGGACCCGGTCCTGCGTCACCTGCGGGAGTGGATCCCGGCGCTCGCGGCCGACCGCTCCGCCGAGGCCGGCGTGTTCCGCGAGCGGCTCGCCGCGATCGCGGCGCTGGTGGCGCTGGCGGATGCGATGGCGGAGTCGTTCTTGAAGGGCGGCATCGTGCCGCGACTCGGCCTCAAGGTGCTGGTCGCTGCGGCGAACCGCAAGCGCGCCAGGTCCAGACCATGAGCCGCCGCCAGGCGGCGTGCTGAAGGAGCCACGTCATGAGTGCTTTCGCCGGCCTGCTCGACAGCACGGGTGCCGTGCTCACGCTCGCGCTGCTCACCGTGTTCTTGTTGCTGCGGCCGCTCGACCGGTTGCTGGCCGAGCTGTGCGGCAGCGTGAGCCGAGCCCGCTTCTGGTCGGTCTTCACGGCGGTCTCGGTCGTGCTCGTGTCGATCCTCGGCATGCTGCTGTCGCTGCCGCTCGGCGACGCCAAGCTGTGGGCGGCGTTCCCGTTGCTGCCGATCATCCTCGCCGCGCTGCGCATGAGCCTGGCATTCATGCTGGCGGCGCTCGGCGTCATCGCCGTCACCTTGCTGACCGCGATCGGCCGCTTCGAGGAACAGCGCCGGCGCTCCGCCGCGCGGTGAGCGCGCCAGGCAAAGCGCGCTCACTGCGGGATGCGATAGACGACCTTGCCCTGGTCGTCCAGGAACTCGAGGCGCGCCTGATTGGCGCGATCGACGTACAGGCGAATGCGATTGCGTCCGGCAGTGTCGCACAGGCGCACCATCGCCGTGCCGTCGTTGGAGCCGACGAACAACCGCTCGGCGCCGAGCTCCCCGCGCTGCGCCGACGCCGCCAGCTCGCTCTCGAGCTTCTGCTTCTCCTCGCCTGCCGCGCGCGCGATGTTCTGGCGCAGCTCGATGAGATCCCGGATGGTGGGCTTCGTCGGCCGGTCGACGACGTGCAGCCCACTGCGGCGGCTGCTGCCGTTGTCCTGGTAGGACAGGAACACGACCTGATCGTTGTTGAACTGGTCGAACGCCAGCAGCGCTCCCGCCTCGTAGCCTTGACCTTGCTTGCGACCGCCGAACACCAGGCCGCCGACTTCATCGGCCTGCTCGTTGAAGAACAGCATGCCCGGCCCGCGCTTGCCGGCGCGCCCGGCGTCGATCTCCTTGCCGCCCAGGATGACCTCGGGCAAGCGCGGCTTGTTCGCGATCACGAGCGCGAGCCGTCCATCCGGCTCGACGATGTTGAGGCGCTCGACGTCGATCTCGGTGAACGACTCCTTGTCGGTGCGCGCCGAGCGGAACGCGACCAGCGCCATCGCCAGCGCGACCAGCGCGATCCAACGTGCCCATCGCTGCTGCCGTCGCACCTGACCCTCGAGCGACAGGATCCGCTGCTCCAGCTGCTCGACCAGATCGACCATGCATCACCTCCGGAGAATCGCTGCGGCCGCTGGTGCGGCCAGCAGCCATCGAGTGGGGCGATCAGCATAACGCGAAGCACGCGGTGATCGGCATCGCTTCGCCGCCGGATCGCGCCAGCGCCCGAGGCCCTTCACCAACGCCTCCTCGAGCCAGTCGCGGAAGCGATCGGTTGCCGCAGCGGTCGCTTCCCGGTAGTTGGCTTCGTAGATCTCGGCGGACAAGGGTTCCTCGAGCCTCAGCCACTGCGCACGGTGGTGCGGTGCCCCGATCGGGGTGGCGAGGATGCGCACCGCATCGTCGCCGCGAGGCAGCGTGCCGTGCACGTTGACGACGATGCTGCCGCCGCGCTGCAGGCAATCGCCCGCCGTCGACTTCCCCAACGACAGGCTTTGTGCGATCTCCCGTTGCCCGAACCCGTGCTCCCACTTCAGGCGCAGAGTCTCTCGGACCTACCGCATGGACAACCTTTCTGCAGCCACGAACTCCTCCGGTGGAAGAAACTGCTCGAGAGAACCTCGTGGCCACCCGCTATCCAGCGTCGATGTCGATTCCCTCAAGAATCCAGGGTGGCCGGCTTGATCGGAATCAAGAACCAGCTTCCCAGAATCCGTGGCCGGCTTGCGCCGGAATCGGTGGCCGGCATGGACCGGTACATGCACCTAGGAACCCAGCACGAGCTGCAGACCCGGGGTGAACGAGATGCCTTTCGCGGCGCCGGCATCAACCTCGAGGGCTTGGAGAAACACCGACACTCCACAGAGGATCGGATCGCACGGGAGACTGCCCGGGAGCGCCAGCCCGCCTCCCGGCAGCGGCAGCAGAAAGATGGTGGTCGGCACCAACAGCAGATGGCCGCCGTAGATCGTGGGCTGATCGCTCTGCGCGAGGCCGATGAAAAGCGCGGCCGTGGTGTTGGTGCCTAGCGAGTTGTCGAGGTTGAGCGTCACGGTCGTGCACAGCACCGGATCACCGGCAGCCGTGAAGCTGGGGACGCCGTTGGTTCCAGGCCAACCTGAGCCGTAGCTCAGCCAGGTGGCGTCCGGCATATCGAAGACGTAGGTCGCGCCTGCGTCCTCCGATCCAGCATGATCCACGAAAAAGGCTCCGACCACGGCCACGTTACCGCTCACCGATACCGCATCGCCAAACTTGTCATCGGCAGCGGCATCGGAAGCGGTGAGTTTCTGCTCCTGCACCCAGCTCGTGCCATCGTACCGAAACACATAGGCCGACCCCGCATCGGTCCCGCCACCATGATCGCCCAACGGGCTTCCCACCACCACGATCTTCCCATCTACGGATACGCTCTCGCCAAACAGGTCAAAAGCCGCGCCATCGGAAGCGGTGAGTTTCTGCTCCTGCACCCAGCTGGTGCCGTCGTGCCGGAACACGTATGCGGATCCCGTGCGCCGACCTTGAGCGTCCTCGCCGTCGTCGGCACCCACCACGGCCACGTTGCCGCTCACCGACACGGAGGTACCGAAGTAGTCGTACGCTGCAGCATCGGCGGCGGTGAGTTTCTGCTCCTGCACCCAGCTCGTGCCATCGTACCGGAACACATAGGCAGCGCCCGCGCGTCCGGTGCCGCCAGCGTGGTTGTCCGTATATGCGCCGATGACCGCGACCTCGCCACTCGCCGAGGCGGAGATCCCAAAGGCGTCGCTTGCCGCGGCGTCCGGGGCGATGAGCTCTTGCTGCTGTACCCAGCTCGCGCCGTCGTAACGGAACACGTAGGCGGCGCCCGCGTTGGTCGCGCCATCATGGTCCTTGGCGACGGCTCCGACCACGATCACATCGCTGCTCACCGACACGGAACGGCCGAAGGCATCGAAGGCGCCGCATCCGCCGCGGTGAGCTTGCTCCTGCACCCAGCTCGTGCCATCGTACCGGAACACGTACACCGAGCCCGCGTTGGTGCCGCCAAGCGTGATCACTCCCAATCGCCCCCGCAACAACCACACTACCGTTCACCGAGACGGACAGCCCAAAGAGGTCCTCGGCAGCCGCATCGGCTCCGCGCCGAGCTCTTGCTCCTGCACCCAGCTCGCGCCGTCGTAAACGGTACGTAGATGGCACCCGTATTGGTTCGCTGAGCGTCCAGGTCGTGCTCGTACGCTCCGACCACCATCACCGTCCCACTCACCGCCACGGAGTAACCAAACCAGTCGAAGTCCGACCCATCGGCGGCGGTCAGCTTCTGCTTCTCGATGAATGGACACTGGCCCGCGGCCGGACCCGCCCAGTTCAGAAACGTCGCCGTCAAGCCCATCGCGATGCTCACCTTGGCCAGGAGGGCGCGGACCGCAGAAGGACACGTGTTTCTCATGGGAGCGCTCCGTTGGTTGCCTTGGTTTTCTCTGGCAACCCGGAGCAGGAGATTGGACCCGAACTTACAGAGAAAATCCTCACACGGGTGTATCACGTCGCGGGCTGCTGCAGGCGAAGTGGTCGTCGCGCTGGATCACGCGAAGGTACGCCCGACCACTCGCCAGCGGCTGGGTGCGGGATCGTCGAGCTCGACCTCGCCATCGAGGGCTCGTCGAGCGTGCGCTCGATCACGCTGCTGGCGCTCTTGATCAGCTGCAGCGGCGCTCACCACGCGCGGCATGAGTGCCGACGAGATGGAGCTGATCGCGAGCCTGATCGTCGCACTCGTGAAGCGCCCCCGATGACGCTGGGCTCAAGCTCGAGGGCCCCGCCGCGGTGCAGGAGCTGACCGGACGCTTCCCGATCCCGACGTGACCAAGGGGAAGCTGCGTCGCCGAGCGCATCGACGAGAGGTACTCATGACGCTGCCAATCATCGTGGTGTTCGTGGACGCGAGCATGGTCGAGACCGGTCGCCTCATGGGCTTCATCAAGACCAGGAGCCGCCGTCGCTGATCGCCGGTGGCGTGTCGGGCCTGCTCCTGTATGCCGCCGGCGCCGCGATGGCGATGGGATACCAGCGCGGCAGGGCCGCCGCGATCGTCCTGTCCGCGCTGCTCGCCGTGATGTTCGTCCAGCGGCTGATGAAGACGCGCAAGTTCATGCCCTCCGGCATGCTGCTCTTGCTCAGCGCTGCCGTCAGCGTGTTCCTGTACGCGTACCCTGGCTGAACCCGGACGTCCAGAGCGGCGAGGTGTCTACGGCTTGCGGAAAGCCGCCACGAGCTCGGGCGAAGGCGGCCACTGCGGCTCGGAGGCTGGGCCCCGGTGCCAGTCCATGCCGAACAGATGGCCCTGCTCACAGCGGTAATGATCGTCCTCGCTGCCTTCGTAGATGCGAACGGCCTTGGTGACCTGCCCGCCTTCGAGGCAGATCAGGCAGGTGACCTCCGTGCGAGCTTGCCGCCGGCCATCTCGAACCTGTCGCGTTGAAGAAAGGGATCCGGGCCAGACTCGCACCGCCACGATCGCCGCGGGAGAAAAGCGCGCCTGGTCCGGACACCATGAGAAGACGAGCGCTTGTCCGGTGTCAAGCAGCGAGCGGACCCGCGTCATCGACATGATTCTCTCGTCCCTGGGACTCTCCACCGAGCCACCGATCATCGCTCTCGACCGACCATGGTTATCCTGCCCACCACTGATGGTCGCGAGCTGCGCCTTGCAGTAGATGCGTTGTCAAACCGCTCGTCCCATGGGCCCAGCAGAAACCGACGCGACCTGTGCGCGACGCACGGGAGCAACACCAACGCAGACTACGGGCTGCCGACGACGCTGGCGTTCGCGCGTGAGTGCGTGCTATTCGCCACGCTGCGCTTGTTGCATCGCGCGGAAGATGACCCGCCCCATGCTAGTTTGGCCGGAGACGCCTCTGCTGTGCCCTTCGCGACACTCGCCGAGGAGCGCGCCAACGCGCGTTCATCACGTGTCCCCCTGTTGCCACCGCGGCCCACGCCTTGCGTCTCATGCCGACTGGGCGCGGTCGTTGGTTGGCCAAGAAGCAGGAGAGTTGCGATGTGCTCGAAATCCATGCCAGCTCGCGTCCCGTAGTCGTGAGCTCGCAAAGGAGGCTCGTCATGAATCAGCCAATGCGCATCCTGGTCTTTTCCATTCTACTGCTCTGCCTCTTCCTCCTCAGCTCCGCATTTGCCGGCGTCACGGAGCGTCTGAGCGTCGATTCGAATGGCTCCCAGGTCGATGGCGCGAGCTGGTCCACTGGATTGTCTGCTGACGGTCGCTATGTGGTCTTCACCAGCTTGGCGACAGATCTCGTCCCGGGTGACACGAACGACGCAGCTGACGTGTTCGTTCACGACCGCGTCACCGGCGCGACCATGCTCGTGAGTGTCGACTCCAATGGAGTACAGGGCAACGGCCCCAGCGGGAGTGACTGGATAGGCTTCCAGACAATCGCATCTCCCGCCGTGTCGGCCGACGGACGCTTCGTCGCGTTCACGAGCATGGCGACCAATCTAGTCGCCGGGGATACGAACGACGAGGTGGACGTGTTCGTGCACGACTGCATCACGGGACTGACGGAGCGGGTGAGCGTGGATTCGCATGGCGCACAGGGCAACGCTAGAAGCGGCTATCAGAGCGTGACGATCTCAGCGGACGGCAGGATCGTCGCCTTCGACAGCTGGGCGACCGACTTGGTACCGGGCGATACCAACGGCGCGTCGGACATCTTCGTCCACGATCGCGAGACCGGGCAGACCACGCGCGTTAGCGTCGATTCCAACGGATACGAGGCCAACGCGGGCTCCTGGGCAAGTGCTCTATCTGCGGACGGGGCATGGATCGCCTTCGACAGCTTCGCATCGAACCTGGTTCCCGGGGACATGAACGCGAACAGCGACGTCTTCGTCCATGGCATTGAGATGGGGCAAACAGTCCGTGTGAGCGTCGCTGCAGGCGGCACCGAGGCCAACGGCGGCAGCCTACTTCCATCCATCTGCGCCAATGGTACGCGAGTCGTTTTCCAGAGCAACGCAACCAACCTCGTCACGGAACACGTGACCGACGAACACGTTTACCTGCACGATCTCGGGACCGGCGACACGGTCCTCGTCAGCCTGGACGAGCGTGGCCGGCCAATGCCGAATCCCTCGAACCTCCTCCTGCAGAAGCAACTCTCCGGCGATGGTCGGTTCGTGATTTTTACGTCGTACGGAACCGCATTCCCGCCGCCGCCGTCTCGGGTCTTCGTGCACGAGCTCGCGTGCCGACAGTCGACCCTGGTCGCGGTGAATTCGAACGGCGATCCCGCGCAGGAGAGCGACTTCGGGTCCCTTTCGTACGACGGGCAGCTGTGTGCCTTCGCAAGCTGGGGAGACAATCTCGTGCCCGGTGACACGAACGGTGCCGTGGACATCTTCGGCCATCGCCCTTCGACTCTGCACATGGACGGCGTACCGAAGTACCCGAGTCGGTGAGCTTCACGATCTCGCTCGGGGAAACGGGCGACCTCGCGGTCGTGCTGCTCTCCAGCTCCGGGCTCGATGGTTTCCTGTTCGGAGATCGTCGAGTGCCGCTCACGTTCGACGCGTGCACGCTGCTGGGCATCCGATCCTGGATGTTCTTCTCGGCCACGGTAGATGCTACGGTGGCACTGCGACCACGCCCGTGTTCACGTTTCCCCTGATCGATGCAGGGCTGGCATTCTATGCCTCCGCGATCACCGCCGAGCAAAGTGGCCACATCGATTCGGTCACCTCCCCGATCACAATCGTGACACAGTAGGTACTCCGGAGGGCTCGATCATCCGGTTGTGCGGACTCGACCGAGGCTAGCCTCGCCCGGGCGAAGTCTCCGGGCGAGGCTTTCGAGAGAAAGAGAGATCTGTGGCCCTCAGAGGCTGCACGTTTGAGGTTGGAGGCAGGGTCCGAAGGATGACCGACCTCGCCGAACACGGAAGATAGTCGCGCGAGTCCCGCTCGTCGGTCGGCCTGCCACAGGCCAGGCGTTATCGTGGGCTGACCTATTGCGCCGGTTTCTTTTGATCGATGCTTTGCAGTGCCCCTGCGGCGGCCGCCGAGTGTGGATCCAGATGATCACGCAACGCAGCGTCATCGACATGATTCTCTCTCCCTCGGACTCTCCACCGAGACACCGATCATCGCTCTCGCCCGACCACCACCACGCTCGCCTCTCCTTCGACAGCGAGCCACCAACAGACACCTGCGCACAGTGAGAACCTCACCGGAAGGACGAAGGTGATCCCTCGCCTTCGCTCGGGATTCAGCATCGAAATCCTCGCGTCCTCACCGCGACCTCACCGCGGGAGGTACCCTGGTGCGCCTCCGCCGCAGCACGCGCCGCCAGCCCCGCCGCCATGACCCTTGACAACCAACCCCCCTTCAATTTACACTTTACCTTTACGGTAAACCGAATGGCGCCGGCCGGAAGGCGAGCCCATCCTCGCTATACGCTCAAGCACTTGGGCAGCGGTGTTTCGAGTGATCTCAAACGCCAAAGAACAGCGTGACCACCACATCCATAAGAGCAGCGCCGATGCCCACTCAAGATGCGTGAGCCTTACATTAGTAGCAGGGAAGTCTTCGATCCTACGGTGGGGACAGCGCTATGCGAAAGTCCGCATTTGTTATCGTCTACATCTGGCTTGCTTGTGCGCAGCGGCAAAGCGTGCCCCGAGAACTTCTTCCCGCGAAGCCAGTACCCTCCCCAGCACAAGTTGACGCTGGAGATCGCGGACCCTACCCTAAGGACTACGTTGAGCTTCTGGAACGCTACGTCCAAGAGACCTGGGAACTTTTCGATCCGGACTCGCTGAAGATCAAGGCTCAGCAGCCGGAGAAAGATTGGATCTACAACGGCAACCAGTTGGTTTTCACTTGGTCCACCAAAGCACGCTGGAATGCAAAGAACCGGATGGGAGGCTATGCCGGCTATTTCGATGAACTGTCATACCACATCAAAGATGGGAGGATCATCGGGCACGAAGGCCGCTTCGATTTGCAACATCAGCTAATCGACGGACGCGCGCGTTGATTCGCAGATGATTGACGGCATCTGTGATGGGTACGACGTATGCCGTCGCTCGGTGATCCGGCACTTGAAAGCCGCGTCGACGGCGCTCCACGGGCAGCGGATGGGCATCTTCTTGAGCACCCGCGATCGTCGGTACTACTCACACGACGGGAACCACGGCGGCGTGCGGATGTGCAGGCAGCAGGACGGCGAACGGGCAGAGCACGCCCTGCTGACCAAGCCATCCACCGAGGGTCCTTCGGTTGGTGTGGCTGATCAAGAGCAAGAGGGCTGGTCAAGGGGCACTGCCTTTGAAGTATCGGTCGGCGGAGCGCTTGACTCCATCCGGGGCGATTACTCCTATATGAGCTGCAGTTGTTGGCTCCGCATCCAACTCATCAACTCGGACTCCTGGCTCGCAGATACTATTGCAGGACACGGCCTTCAGTCCATCGTTCACGCTACCGCTTGGATGCCATGCACCGAAACCGCCACCGCCACGCCCTGGCCACTCTCGATAAGATGCGATAGGAGTCAGCGCAACCACAACATCACAGGGGTCTACTGATGTTCGCGAACCAGCTCTGGCACGCTCACGGATCACGAGCTTGAGACGCTCCACCCATGGACGAGTGCCTCACTGTCACCGTCGGTCCCGTGGACACTAGTATTCTCGCGGAGCTTGAAACAAGACAGTACGATCAGGCGCCTGTTTATTCCATAACAGGTGCTTGCTCGGTTTGGTCGACACTCAGAGGCTCGGACTCTGCACGAGAAGAGTAGCCCGCTGTTGGCGGATGACCCGGCGGTTTGCGATCAAGATCATCAGTTTCACATTGGACCTTTCGTCACCGTTTCCAGGATTTTCGAGACACTTAGCGATCGCCACTCCGTGTTGGTCTTCAGAGGTCATCAGCAACTGAGTATGGTTACGTCGAATGGCATTACGGACTTCTCCATCTCAGACCTCAACCGCCAGCCGCTCCGGGCGGCGTTGTACTCGTATTGGCCGAATTGGAGTCAGGATGGCTAATCTGGTTGACAAGCACTTTCAAGATCCATGGGTCTGGGTGAAGACTCTTGCCGAAGAAAACCAGGTCCGACTACTAGGCTACTGGGAACTTACAAGGCGCCTTGGTATCTGATGTGGTCCCCATCGCGCAACCACCCTAACCCAACTGTTTCAGGTCGTCGCCAAAAACAAGGAATTACTTTCAAGCCTGGGCTATGATTCCAGAAACGCGTTCGACCAAACCGGAACGGTTACATCTTGAAATTCCGTCATGCATCCAGTGCGTCCGCTGGTGCTCGATCAAGACGAGGTTGCGAAAGTACTCGCAACGCTCGATCCGCAACGGATCTGTTCACACGCGTTGAGAAGTGCACAAGACGCGGTCCTTACGGCAACGGGCGCAACGTGGTTGACTAACTCACGTGGGCACTAGGAAGCTTCGCCTCGGCCACGCGCGCGACGAGGCTCGATTCACCCGCTGCCACTCGGCGCAGGGTACGACGATCTCGTCCTCCCTCGCCTCGGCGAGCGTGATCTCGGTCTCGGCGCGGGCCGCCGATGCGGTCGTGGCCGTGACGCGATAGGTGCCGGGACGACGTGATCCCGAGCGTCACACCGGCGCGCGCGGCTTCCTCGCTCATGCTCACGTGTCCTCGCTCAGCACGAGCCGCCGCCGCGTCGTGGATCGTGACGTGCACGGTGCGCGGCGTCGCCGCTTCCTGGCTCAGACCGCAGCGTGCGCGCGATGCCCGGCCTGGTCTCTATCTCGAGCGCCGTCTCGCGATCGGCGGCGACGTCGACACGCTTCGACACGTGCGCGATGCCGCGCCCGCTCATCTGCACCAGGTAGCTGCCCGGCAGCACCGGCCGCGAGCAGCGCGCCGCAGCCCCCTCGAGCTTCAGCCACTCCGCACGGTGGTGCGGTGCCCCGATCAGGGTGGCGAGGATGCGCACCGCATCGTCGCCGCGAGGCAGCGTGCCGTGCACGTTGACGACGATGCTGCCGCCGCGCTGCAGCGTCACATCGCCGAGATTCCACGTCTCGTCCGGCTGCAGCTCGTGATCGCTCGTGAGCTCGAGCCGCGCGAACCCGGCGGCATCGATCCAGACGGTGTAGCGTCCCGCTGGCACGGGTCCGAGCCGGATCGCACCGCTGGTGCTGGTGGTCTCGATGCCGGTGCCGCCCCGGTCCTCGCACTGGGCTCCGTACTCGACGCTCGCCACCGGCTTGCCCTCGCCATCGACCACGCGACCGGCAATGTGCACCGTGGCCAGATCGCGGGCGGCGACGCGGAAGATCACCTCGGTCGGTCCGGGACGCAGCTCCCGGCTCAGCCCGGCGAACAGCACCGAACCGGGCGCGTTCAGGTAGAGCCGGTGCAATCCATCGCGACAGTTCCGCACCACGAACCGCCCGTCGGCTGCCGACGTGGCGAACAGCTCGTACCAGTCGTGCAGCGGCTGGCCCGGCACCGCGTCGGTGAGGATCGGCTGCACGCGCACGCTCCAGCCGGCGGCGGGCTGCTCGTGCTCGTCGAGCACGCGGCCCAGGATCTCGCCGCCCGTCGACACCACCGGATTCCACTCGGTCTCCTCGCCGTCGAACGTGGCGAGCGAGGCATTGGCCTGACCGCGCTCCCCGGCGTCCACGTTGACCAGGACCTCGCCGGCCATCACGCCCTCGAGCCGGTAGCGTCCCAGCGCGTCGGCCATGGCGTAGGCGCCGAGCAGATCGTACGCGCCGTAGCCGATCTTCACCTCGGCGCCGGCCACCGGCTTGCCGCTGCCGTCGGTGATCGTGCCGAGGACGCACGCCGGCTCGAGCAGATGCACGTCCGCATGCGCCGCGGTCTCGAGCGCGACGATGACCGGACCGCGCCACGGCGCGAACCCCCTCGCGCGCACGACGATCTCGCTTGGTCCAGCGGGAAAGCCGCGGAAGCGGTAGCAGCCGTCGGCATCGGTGCGCGTGGCGATCAGGTCGGTGCCGGCCACGAGCGATCCATCCGCGCGTTTCTCGTAGCCGCGCGGATGGCTGATGCCGAGCCGCACGATTGCTTGCGCGACCGGCCGGCCGTCGGCATCGAACACGCGCCCCAGCACTTCGCCGCCCGCGCTCTCGAGCACGAGCTTGACCGACGTGGTGGTGCCGGCGGCGCCCATGAGCCAGTGTCGCAGCGACGGTGCATAGCCAGGCGCCAGCGCGTTGATCCGCGTGCACTCGGGAACCACCGAGCGCAGCCGGAACCTCCCATCGGCGCTCGACTGCGTCACGACCTCGCCCTCGTCGGTGCCGCCGAGGCCGCCCATCCAGACCAGGGCGCCGCCGACCGGCTCGCCGGCGCGGTCGACGACGATGCCGTCGACGTCGAGACCGGCGGGAATCGTGACCGCGAGCGTCGCCCCCTCTCCCGCAAGGATCGTCGCGCCGCGGCACACGTTGCGATCGAGAAAGATGTTCACCGCGCCGGGTGCGAGGTGCTCGAAGCGACAGGTGCCGGCGGCATCGGTGCACGCCCGTCGATCGTCGATCCAGAAGTCGCGCGCACCAGGTCGGATGAGCCGCATCCACACGCCCTCGGCGAGCGTGCCATCGCTTGCCCAGGTTGCCTTGACCGTCAGCGCGCCCTCGGCGGCGGCTTCGGCCTTGGTCAACGCCGGCGCGCTCACCAGCGAGCGCGCCGGCGGCGAATCGGTGGTTCCAGGATTGCCTGGATCGCCGCCGGCGGCGGGCAGCGCCGGCAGCTCGGCCATGCGCTCTGCAGCCGGCACGTGCGGTCGCGGATCGCGTTTCGCGGCCAGCGGCTCGACCAGCCACCACGTCACGGCGGACGTGATCACCACCGCCGCCACGCCGATGGCCACCTTCAACTTGGTCGTCATCACGAGTCCTCCGCACACGAGCGGAATCAGGACGCCGAGCGAGCTGGTCGACTTGCCCATGGCGAGCGCGAGCAGGAGCCCGCGCCAGCTGTGCCGGTCGTCATGGTCGCGGTCGAGCCGCTCGCGCAGCTCGGCGATGGCGCGCTTGAGCTGGGTCTCGACGGTGCCGATCGAGAGCCCCCGATCGGCGGCGATCTCGCGCACCGAGCGGCCGGCGAAGAACCGGAGCAGCACCACGCTCCGGTAGGGCTCGCTCAGGTGCAGCACCTCCGTGGCGAGGCGCCGCTGCAGATCCGCCCGCTCGACCAGCTCCTCGGTCGATGGCAGCCGCTCGCGCGCCGCCGCGATCACCTCGCGCTGCGCACGCCGCCGCTCGCGGCGCAGCTCTGCCGGACCACGTTGCGCGCGACGGCGCCCAGCCAGGCGCGCAGGTTGTGCGCCGTGCGCGGCGGTCGCTCGAGCGCAACGAGCCAGGTCTGCTGCACCACATCGTCGGCCCGCTCGGGATCGAGGAGCAGGCCGCGCGCCAGCGCACACAGCCACGGCGTGTGCGTGAGCAGCGTCTCGAGGAGGGCAGGTGGTGCGCGCGCTCGTGGCAGCCACAGAATGCCGCCGCCGCGAGATTCCCGGTCAAGCTGCGGCGATGATTCCGTCGCCGCCTGCGGCGCGTGCAGCAAGCGCCAGAGCAGCGCCGCAGGCGACACCAGCGCTGGGCCGAGGCACCGCGGGACACAACTCGCTCGGGTTCCTGGACGAACCGGCGGCGGGCGGCGATGCGCGCGAGCGCCGTCCGCTCGACCTTTCTTGTTGACCCTGCCCGAGCGCCGCACTAGAACCCGGTCGCCCGAAGCGGCGGCGAAGCGCGGGCGAGCGTTCGCTGCGAGGTGATCCGTCGATGAAGCAACGCGTGGTCCTGCTGCTGGTCGTCCTGCAGGTTGGTGCCGCCGGTGCGCTGAGCGCACAGGGCGTCGAGTACCTGCGGGCGCACTACACCAAGAGCGAGCACCTGATCCCGATGCGCGACGGCGTGCGGCTGTTCGCCGCGGTGTACGCGCCCAAGGACACCAGCCAACGCTATCCGATCCTGTTGTGCCGCACGCCGTACAGCGTGGCTCCGTACGGTGCGGACCAGTACAAGAACGACCTGGGACCGTCCGAGCTGTTCGCCAAGGGCGGCTACATCATCGTCTACGAGGACGTGCGCGGTCGGTACATGTCCGAGGGCGAGTTCGTGAACGTGCGGCCGTACCAGGCCAGCAAGCGCACGGCTGCCGACGTCGACGAGCCGAGCGACACGTACGACGATCGACTGGCTGGTGAATCACGTGCCGGGTCACAATGGCCGGGTCGGCATGTGGGGCATCTCCTATCCTGGGTTCTACGCCGAGCAGGGCGCGATCGACGCGCATCCGGCGCTGAAGGCGGTCTCGCCGCAAGCGCCGGTGACCGACTGGTTCGTGGGCGACGACTTCCATCACAACGGCGCATTCTTCCTCGCGCACGCGTTCAACTTCTTCGTCAACTTCGATCGATCGCGATCCGGGCCGGTGACCAAGTACGGCGGCGTGCCGTTCGAGCATGGCACGCCCGACGGCTATCGCTTCTTCCTCGATCTCGGGCCGCTCCGGAACGCCACGCGGTACTTCGGCGTCGCGCGGTCGTACTGGCGCGAGATGATGGACCATCCCAATGGCGACGAGTACTGGCAAGCGTGCGACGCGCGCCGCGGCTTGCGCCAGGTGCGGCCGGCGGTGATGACGGTCGGCGGCTGGTTCGATGCCGAGGATCTGTTCGGCGCGCTCAAGGTGTACGAGGCGGTCGAGAGGCACAGCCCCGGCGGCGACAATCGGCTGGTGATGGGGCCGTGGTCGCACGGTGCCTGGGCGCGCACCGATGGCGACCAGCTCGGCGACGTGCGCTTCTTCGACAAGACCGCGGTGTTCTACCGCGAGAAGATCGAGTTTCCGTTCTTCCAGCACTACCTGAAGGACGCGGGCGAAGCCACGCTGCCGGAGATGTATGCGTTCGCGACCGGCACGAACGAGTGGCACGCGCTCGACTCGTGGCCGCCCAGGGAGGCGACCGCCGCCACGTTCTACTTCGCTCCGCATGGTGGCCTGGTGCGCAGCGCGCCGCGCGAGGACGAGGCATTCGACGAGTACCCGAGCGACCCGTCGCGGCCGGTGCCGTGCTCGGGCGAGACCGCGATCGGCATGCCGAAGGAATACATGGTGGCGGACCAGCGCTTCGCGGCGCGGCGCCCCGACGTGCTCGTCTACCAGACGCCGGTGCTCGACGAGGACCTCGTGGTGGCGGGTCCGATCCGGGCCAGCCTGACGGTGAGCACGACCGGCACCGACTCCGACTGGATCGTGAAGCTGATCGACGTGTACCCGGACGACTATCCGGATCCGGATCCCAACCCGACCAGGGTGAAGATGGGTGGCTACCAGCAGCTTGGTGCGCGGCGAGCCCATGCGCGGTCGCTTCCGCAACAGCTTCGAGCGGCCAGGCGTTCACGCCGGGGCTGCCGGCCAAGGTCGCATTCGCGCTGCCCGACGTGTGCCACGTGTTCCGTCGCGGCCACCGGGTGATGGTGCAGGTGCAGAGCTCATGGTTCCCGCTGATCGATCGCAATCCGCAGACGTTCGTCGCCAACATCTTCGAGGCGAACGAGGCGGACTTCGTCAAGGCCACGCAGCGCGTGTATCGCTCGGCGAGCGCGCCGTCCTCGGTGCAGCTCGCGGTGGTGAAGGAGCTTCGATGACGGTCTCCCGGCGCACGTTCCTCAAGACCACGTCCACGGTCACGGCGGGGCTGCTGCTCGCGCCACGGCTGAACGCACGCCGCTCGCCGAACGACAAGCTCAACATCGGCGTGATCGGCGTCGGCAACCGCGGCAACGACAACCTGGACGGCGTGCAGAGCGAGAACATCGTCGCGCTGTGCGACGTCGACGAGAACTACCTCGGCCAGGCGGCGGCGCGCTTTCCAGCGGCGGCGAAGTACCGCGACTTCCGCAGATGCTCGACCGCACCGATCTCGATGCGGTGGTGGTGAGCACCCGATCACGTGCACGCGGTTGCATCCTTGCGCGCGATCGAGTCGGGGCGGCACGTGTACTGCGAGAAGCCGCTCGCGCACACCGTGACGGAAGCGCGCAGGTGGCCGAGGCCGCGGCGCGCATGAAGCGCGTCACGCAGATGGGCATCCAGATCCACGCGCTGAGCAACTACCGGCGCGTGGTCGAGATGGTGAAGAGCGGGGCGATCGGCGCGGTGCGCGAGGTGCACGTCGCCGTCGACAAGTGCTGGGGCGGCGGCCAGCGTCCCAGCGAGACGCCGCCGGTCCCGGCCAACCTCGACTTCGACCTGTGGCTGGGCCCGGCGCGCGAGCGCCTATCATCCCGTGTACCATCCGGCCAGCTGGCGGCGATTCTGGGAGTTCGGCGGCGGCGCTCGCCGACATGGCGTGCCACTACATGGACCTCGCGTTCTGGGCGCTCGACCTCGCGCATCCGGTGTCGGTCGCGGCGGATGGACCGGCGCCCGACGTCGAGGTGGCGCCCACCTGGCTCACGCTCGCGTACGAGTTCCCGGCGCGCCAGGACCTGCCGGCGGTGAAGCTCCACTGGTATGACGGCACGACCGGTGTGGACCGCTTCGCGCAGACCGCGGGCAAGTCGTGGAACGGCTGGCGCAACGGCGTGCTGTTCATCGGCGACCAGGGCGAGCTGATCGCCGACTACACGCGGCACGAGAGCCGCGCGCATGATCCGGCGGCGACGATCGCCGCGCCGCCGCCGTTCATCCCCGAGTCGATCGGCCACCACGCGGAGTGGATCAAGGCTTGCAAGGAAGGTGGGGCGACGAGCTGCGGCTTCGCCTACGCGGGGCCGCTCACCGAGGCGGTGTTGCTCGGTGCCGTGGCCTACCGCAGCGGGCAGCGGATCCACTGGGATGGCAAGGCGTTCAAGGTGACGGGCGCGCCGACGGCCGAGGCGATGCTCACCCGTGATTACCGCAAGGGCTGGGAGATCTGACATGACCGACCACACGTACAAGCTGATCGAGATCGTGGGCACGTCGAGCCAGGGCATGGACGCGGCGATCGACAACGCGATCGCGCGCGCCGGCCAGACGGTGCGCAACATGCGCTGGTTCCAGGTGACCGAGATGCGCGGCTCGATCGCGGGTGCGCGGGTCGAGCACTGGCAGGCGACCGTGAAGATCGGCTTCACGCTCGATCAGGACGACGCGGAGCCGGCCAAGCGCGCAGCGCCGTTCGCAGGTCACGAGGGGCCGGCCGGCGGCAGGGCGAAGAAGAAGAAGTGATGCCGCAAAGGGGTCAACTTCCGGCCGACTGCGACGAACAAGGAGTCGCTGCGAGATAGGCGAGGATCGGGTGTGCTCGAGGCACGAAGCCCGTGTTTGACCCAGGCCAACGCAATTGGTTTTGAGACCTCCGTCGATCTGCGACCGGAAGCTGACCGAGGCTAATGATCGGCATTCTGCCGCAGGGCTTTTGGGCGAAATCTGCTTTCTCGCTTTCGATCCGAGCTGGCATGCGCGAGCACCCGCCTCCGCCGATGGCGCAGCATCTGCGACGCTATGCGCCGCAGATCGCACTGCCGCCGTATCGCTTCTTGCCGGGTATCACGCCGCATCCCCGCCGCGACCCGCGCGGTCACTCGTTCGTGCGCGCGGAGCCGATCGTGCCGTACTTTCCCGCGCCGCAATGGCGGCGCAACCAGGCGTACTTGTTCGGCGCCGACTGCTACAACTTCGGTTTCTGGTGGGAAGCGCACGAGACCTGGGAATGGGTGTGGCGCGCGAGCGCGCGAGACGCGATCCAGCATGACTTCGTGAAGGGGCTGATCCAGGCCGCGGGGGCGCTGCTCAAGCGGCACGTGAGCCAGGGCAAGATGGGCCCCTCGCTCGCGGCCGCGGCGGTGAAGGTGCTGCGCCAGGTCGCGGGCGCGACCGGCGGTGTGTACATGGGGCTCGATCTCGGCGCGTGGCTGCCGCGCTTCGAGCGATTCTTCGCGTCGAGCGGCGGCGCCGCCGAGCTGCACGAGCTCGTGCTGCGTCTCACGGACTGACGAGGCCCGCCATGGCCGACTCGCCGGTGATCCACCTGCCGTGCCATTGCCATCACTCGAGCGGTGCTTTGCTGTGCTCGCCGCCGTGAGCACCGCGGCTGCACGAGCGATGCGCGAGCAGGACTGGACTTTCATCCAGGCGGAACTGACTGCCGCATACACCGAGCTGGCGCGCGCGCTGCAGTGAACGGCGGCGCTGGCGCACCGCTGCTGGGCACGCGTCCGGTTCTCGCGCAGGCGATGGGGAAACCGCCCTAGTTCACGTCACCGCTGCTGCCGATGACGGCTGCGCGCGCACTCGCTTCGCATGATTTGCGGCGGACGGGTGTATCTCGCGGACGATTCATGACTCTATTACTGCAACCCCGATGACCGCGACCGCGAAGCTGCAGACCACGCCTCGAGCCGGCCCCAGCGACAGTCGATGAACCAACCGCCCGTGATGATGCACCGAACCTGGATGGCGTTGCTCGCCATCGGCATCGGTGCGCTCGCCTTGCTGTTGATCCGGGACCGCGCGTACTACCTCGCGCCGGTCACGGTGCAGGCAGCGCACCCCCGTCACTCGTTGCTGCGCTCGTCGGCGAGCGTCGGCCTGGCGCTGGGTCTCTGCGGCCTGTCGCTGATGACGTTCAACCTCCTCTATCTGGTGCGTCGCGCGCTGCTCAACGTGCGGTTCCTCGGCGCGCTGCGCAGCTGGATGGGCTTTCACGTGATGACCGGCCTCCTCGGCGCCGGCTGCATTGCGCTGCATTCGGGGCTCAACCTCCGCAGCGCCACGGCCACGATCGCGATGGCGGCGATGGCGATCGTGGTGATGTCCGGCCTGATCGGCCGCTACCTGTACACGCGGGTGCCGCGCTCGTTCGAGGGCCGCCTGCTGCAATTCGACGAGGTGCAGCGCAGCCTGCGCGAGCACGTTCAGTACCTGCGCGAGCTGGGGATCACCAGCCTCGACGAGGCTGCGCTCGCCGGTCTGGATGGCGCTGCCCGGCGGCGCGGGCTGCTTGCCTCGTTGCTGCGCCTGATCCACGGCGAGCTCGCACTCGCCCGCCGGCACCGGCGCGTGATCGCGGAGCTCGTCCGTCTCAACGTACCCGCCGCCGGCTTGAGGCAGACGCGTGATCTGCTGGCGCTCGCGTTGCGCGAGCGAGTGTGGCTCACGCGCTTCCGCGAGCTCACCGATCTGATGGCCTCGTGGCGGTTCGTGCATCGCTGGCTGGCGCTCTTGATGCTGTGCACGGCAGCGGTGCACGTGGTGCTTGCGGTCACCTATGCCGACCTGCGCTGGCCGTGGATCGCGAGGTGATGACGATGCCGCCCTTGCGAATCGTCTTGCCCCTCGGCCTGGGAACGATCGGTGCGCTCGGGCTGGCGATCTACCTCGCGCTGTACGCGCCGATGCCCGGGGGGCTTGCCGGACCGCATGCCGCGGTGAGCGGTCTCGGCGAGCTCGGCAAGTGCGAGACATGCCACGACCATGGCCTGCGCGCTGGCTGCCTGCGGTGCCACGAGGAGATCCGCGCGCAGCTCGAGCAGCGGCATGGCCTGCACGCCGCGTTCGTCGCGCGCGGCGAGACGAGCTGTGGTGGCTGTCACCTCGAGCACCTGGGCGCGGCGTTTCCGCTGGTCCAGGACGCTTCGTTCGGCACCAATGGCCGCCGCGGGTTCGCGCACGCGCACGTCGTGTTCGGGTTGAACGCGGCGCATGCGCGGCTCGCGTGTGACGACTGCCATGCGGCCAGCTTCCGCGATCCGGTGCGTGCGGCACACGGCGCCGCTCAGGAGCTGCGCTCGAGCACGCTGCTCGGCCTCGATCAAACCTGCGCTCGCTGCCACGTCGACGTGCATGGCAGCGAGCTCGCTGGTGCGTGCAGCAGCTGCCACTCGCAGGAGAAGTTCACGCCTGCCTCCCTGTTCGATCACGCCCGCGTGTTTCCGCTGACCGGGGCACACGCGTCGGTCGAGTGCGCGGCCTGCCATCGCCGCGAGGCTGGCGCGCCGCTGTGGCGCTTCCACAACACGGCGACCACCAGGCTCGACGCCTGCGAGAGCTGCCACCCGCAGCACCCGCATGGACCTGGCGGCGCGCTGCCGATCACGGCCGGCAAGGCGTGCCCGGACTGCCACGATGTCGACACCTTTCACTTGCCGCAGTTCGGCGAGCGCGCACATGCGGCGCTCGATCTGCCGCTTCTGGGCGGGCACGCGCCGCTCAAGTGCGCGGCGTGCCACGACCGGCCGATGGACGCGTCCTGGCGTCAGGGCGACTGCGCGCGCTGCCACGCGACCCCCCACGCAGACAGCACCGGCAGGGACTGCCTCACCTGCCACTGGTTCGTCGATGCGACCTGGACCGTGTCGCAGAGCCGCATGAGCATGGAGCTGCACGAGCGCACCGGCTTCCCGCTGGCAAGCCCGCACGCGAGCCTCGCCTGCGCGCAGTGCCATGGCGGGCAGCAGGCGTTTGCGGCGCGCTACCCGGGCCGCGACGCGCACGGCTGTGGGCAGTGTCACGTGGATCCTCACGAGCCCGAGCTCGCGCGCCACTACCCGTCGTGCACGAGCTGTCATGCGGGCGCGCACTTCAAGGAGAGCACGTTCGACGTGGCGCGGCACCAGCCCGTGTTCGCGCTCGATGCGCTGCACGGCAAGCTCGCGTGCGAGCGCTGCCACGCGCGCGCCGCGCCGGCTCAGCCGCCGCGCTTCCTCGGGCTTGGCAAGACCTGCAATGCTTGCCACGACGATCCGCACCGCGGCCAGTTCGACCAGGGCACGCAAGCCGCGGATTGCGCCGGGTGTCATGCCGCCGTGGCGAACTTCGCGATCCCGCGCTTCGACCACGCGCGCACGCGCTACCCGCTGCGCGGCGAGCATGCCAGGGTCGCATGCGACCAGTGTCATCGGCCGTGGCCCATCAACGGCGGCGCCACGCGCCAGTACCGCGGCACGCCCACCGACTGCTCGAGCTGCCACAGCGACCCGCACCGCGGCACGCTGACGGCGAACGGGCGCAAGACCTGCGTCACCTGCCACGAGGGTGAATTCCGCTCCTGGAAGACCCTGCGCTTCGACCACGAGACCCAGGCGAGCTTCGCGCGCAACGGCGCACACGAGAAGCTCGCATGCTCCGCCTGCCACCTGAGCGAGAAGCTCGCCGATGGCACGAGCCTGATCCGCTACCGGCCGCTGCCGACGCACTGTGAGGGCTGCCATGTCATCAAGAAGTAGACCACCGCTGCTCCGCCTGACGCTCGTCGCGCTGGCGCTGGTGCTGCCGCCGGCGGCAGCGCTCTTCTGCTCGTGCGCGGCCGAGCGCGTGGCGCCGCAGGCCTGGAATCACAAGCACGGCCCGCTGGTCCCGCATCGCACGTTCCCCGGCGACTGCCAGCTGTGCCACACGACGGCCGGATGGCGGCCGCTGCGCGAGGACTTCCGCTTCGATCACGAGCAACAGACCGGCTATCGCCTCGAGGGGGCGCACGCGAGCGCGCAGTGCTTGCGTTGCCACAACGACCGCGGGCCGGTGCAGAGATTCCTCGAGCGCGGCTGCAGTGGCTGTCACGTCGACCCGCACGAGGGCGAGCTGGGCACCGCCTGCGACAGCTGCCACCACCAGCGCGACTGGCAGCCGCGCGGCATGCTCGCGGAGCACGCGCGCACGCGCTTCCCGCTCATCGGCTCGCACCTGGCGCTGCCGTGCGACCAGTGCCACGTGCGCGCGCGCGTGGGCAACTTCCTCGGTGCACCGATCCAGTGCGAGATCTGCCATGCGCGCGATCTCGCGCGCGCCACCCAGCCCGACCATCAATCGCTCGGCTGGACGCACGATTGCCAGCGCTGCCACACACCTACCACGTTTGCCGACGCGCACTTCGGCCACGACACCTTCCCGCTGGTCGGGCAGCACCGCCAGGTCGATTGCCGGCAGTGCCACCAGAACGGCTTCACCGGCACGCCGCGCATTGCTACGCGTGCCACGCTCAGGACTACACGCGGGCGAAGGACCCGGACCACATTGCGAGCGGCTTCCCGACGACGTGCGAGCAGTGCCACACGCCGATGGGGTGGGATCGCGCGAACTTCAAGCACGACGTGTGGAAGCTGACCGCGCGCCGCGGGCGTCGACTGCCAGAAGTGTCATGCCGAACGGCCTACGCCGGCACCCCGACCGACTGCTACTCGTGCCACGCCGACGACTATGCCCGCGCCAAGGACCCGGATCACGTCGCCGCCGGCTATCCGACGACGTGCGAGCAGTGCCACACGACCGCGGGCTGGGATCGCGCGAACTTCAAGCACGACAAGTGGAAGCTGACCGGCGCGCACCTGGGCGTTGCCTGCCAGAAGTGTCATGCGAACGGCTACGCCGGCACGCCGACCGACTGCTACTCGTGCCACGCCGACGACTATGCCCGCGCCAAGGACCCGGATCACGTCGCCAACGGCTACCCGACCACCTGCGAGCAATGCCACAACACCAGCTCGTGGGACGACGCGAACTTCGATCACGAGTCGTTCTTCCCGATCGCGAAGGGCAACCACAAGCTCGACTGCAACCTGTGTCACACCACCGGCTCGACCACCACCTTCAGCTGCATCGACTGCCACGCGCACACCAAGACCGACATGGATCGCAAGCATCGCGAGGTGCAGGGCTACCGTTATGAATCGAAGGCTTGCTACCAGTGCCACCCGCGCGGCAAGGCGGATTGAACCGAGCATGAGCATCAAGCAGCAACCAAGAGCCAGCGCGCGCTCGATCAGGCTCCCGACCCTCGGTGCGGGCCTGCTGGTCGCGGTGAGTTCGCTGGTGGGCGCGGCGCGCGCCGCCGAGAAGACCGTGACGGCGAGCATCACGTACCTGTCCAGCGATGGCGTGTTCCTCGATCACGGGCTCGACCTGGGCCTGGTGCGCGACCTGACCGGCGTGGTGAAGCACGCGGCCGTGGAAGTCGGACGCGTGCGCATCGATCGGCTGTCGGCCAGGTCGTCGTTCGCGAGCTTCGTCACCGGCGCCGAGCGCATCGCGCTCGGCGACTCGGTCACGTTTGCGCTGCCGGAAGTGCCCGCTGCCGAGCGGCAGGCCAGCGCGACCACCGCCGCCAGCGAGCCGCCGCTGCTCGCACCGATGAACATCAGCGACTCGACGGTGGCCGACGTCGTCGGCGGCGCGGTGGGCTTCCGCTCGAGCCTGCTGCGCGATGCCGAGCTGGATCGCAGCTTCGTCTACAGCCGCGTCTTCACGCGCGGCACGCTCGATCGCATCGACGGTGAACCCTGGTCGCTCGAGTGGGATCTGGAGGCCAACCGGCGCGACGGCAGCGGCTACGCCGAGCACGCCGACTACCAGGAGATCCAGGGACGCGTCGACCTGTTCGCGCTCACCTATCACGGCGAGGACGGTCGGTTCGCGATCGGCCGGCTCGATCCGCTGGTGATCGCATCGATCGGCCCGGTCGACGGCGTGCAGCTCGATCGCACCGTGGCCAGAGATGCCTCGCTCGGGTTGCTGGCTGGCCTGCGTCCCGATCGGCGCACGCTCGGCTTTCGCGCCCGCGAGTGGGCGATCATCCCGTACACGAGCGTGCTGGTCGGCGACCCCGACGCGACGCAGGCGACCACGTCGGCAGCCGTCGAGCTGTCGTGGTTCGATGGCGAGGCGGACCGGCAAGCGCTGCACCTGGAAGAGCTGCTGTCCTTCGGCAAGACGCTGCGCCTGCGCTTCACCTCGGAGCTCGATCTCTACACGAGCTCGGACCAGCGCTCGGGTGTCGGTCTCACGCGGCTGTCGGCGATCGCCGATCTGTTCCCCGGCGATCCGGTCAGCTGGTACGCGCGCGCATTTCACTTCGAGCGCCCCGACACGCTCGCCGAGCGGGCGCTCACCGGCGACAGCGTGCAGTTCGATGCCGGCCATCACGTGCTCGCGATCGGCTCGCGCCAGCGAGCGGATGGCGGCTGGTCGTGGTTCGAGGAGATCGGCTACGTCGATGGCGCCTCTACCGACGCCGACTACCAGGGGCGCATCGGCGCCAGCAAGTACGGCCTGTTCGGACTCGATCGGGCGTCGTGTGGTGCCGAGGTCTTCAACACCGTCGGCATCGATCAGAGCGGCTTCGGCGGTCGCGTGTACGCGCGCTGGTCGCCGCTCACGCAGCTCGACCTGGGTCTATCCTACGACTCGTCACGGATCGACTACGACAGCGAGGAGTCGACCACGCTCACGAGCTCGTCGGTGTCGCTCGATGCGTTCTGGTCGATCACCGACCAGACCAGCCTCGATGCGCGCTATGCCCACCTGTTCGGCGATGGGTTGCGCGGCGACAGCGTGGACGTCGGCTTGACCGTGAGGTTCTGAGCGCGATCGCGCATCAATCGCATCAGGTGCAGCCATGTTGATCCCGATCCTCGTCGCCTCCGCCGGGTTCGCCGTGCTGCTGTACCTGGTCGCCAGGCTGCAACGGCCCGCGCAGCAATCGGCCGATGTCGAGATCGAGCGCGAGCTCGCCGACGCCGAGCGTCGTGGCAGCGACCGGCCGCTCAATCAGCACCCGCTCATCGACCCGGCGCTGTGCGCAGGCTGCGCGCTGTGCGTGGCGGCGTGTCCGGAGGATCGCGTGCTCGGGATGCTGCATGGCCGCGCCGTGATCGTGCACGGCGCGCGCTGCGTGGGCCATGGGTTGTGCGCGCAAGCATGCCCGGTGGGCGCGATCACGATCGGGCTCGGCGCGCTGGCCGAGCGCGCGGACGTGCCGGTGCTCTCCGCCGAGCACGAATCGAGCGTGCCGGGCCTGTTCGTGGTCGGCGAGCTGGGTGGGATCGCGCTGATCCGCAATGCCGTCGAGCAAGGCGCGGCGGCGATCGCCACGATTGCCGGCCGGCTGGCGCGCGCGCGTGCGCGGCCGAGCGAGACGCTCGACGTGGTGGTGGTGGGCGGTGGACCGGCAGGCATTGCCGCGGCGCTCAAGGCGCACGAGGTGGAGCTGCGTTACGCGCTGCTCGAGCAAGAGACCTCGCTCGGCGGCACGCTGCTCCATTATCCGCGCCAGAAGCTCACGCTGCTGCAAGCCTTCTCCTTGCCGCTGCACGGCAAGGTCAAGGCGCAAGAGCTGCACAAGGAGCAAGTGCTCGCCCTGTTCGAGAGCGTGGTCGCGACGCACCGCCTGCGGATCCGGTTCGGCGAGCGCTTGATCTCCATGCAGAGCGCACCAGACGGCTTCACTCACCACCAGCAAGAGCGTGCTGCGCGCGCACCACGTGGTACTGGCCATGGGCCGGCGCGGCACGCCGCGCAAGCTCGACGTGCCCGGCGAGGAGCTGCCGAAGGTCGCATACCGCCTCACCGATGCCGCGTCGTATCGAGGCGTGGACGTGCTGGTGGTGGGAGGCGGCGACAGCGCGGTGGAGGCGGCGCTCGCGCTCAGCGCTCAGCCGCGCAACCGGGTCACGGTGTCCTATCGCCAGGAGACGTTCTTCCGTCTCAAGGCGCGCAACGAGCAACGCATCCAGCAAGCCGTGCGTGCCGGCAAGGTGACGGTGATGTTCCGCTCGCAGGTCCGCTCGATCCTGCCGCACCAGGTCGCGCTCGGGACCGAGGCGGGCGAGACCTCGCTCGCCAACGACTTCGTGTTCGTGTTCGCCGGCGGCGTGCCGCCGTTCCAGCCGCTCAAGGAAGCCGGCGTGCAGTTCGGTCGCGAGCTCAAGCGCGAGCCGTCGCCGGAGCGGCGCTGAGCTGCGGCGCGCGTCCGCGACGGCGGGGCCGGTCACTCGCCGCGGCGCGGCGCGCTCAGCGAGAGCCGGCCGTCCTGCAGCAGTCCGACCTTGTAGATCGTGTGCGCCAGCGCCTGCGGAGCGTGCTCGAGCGTGATCCCGGCGCCGTTCTGCAAGCTCTGCTGCAGCAGGTCGATCATCACGGCGATGCCGTGGCCATCGTCGGCGTCGACCTCGGCCATGGCGACCAGCGTGTGTCGTGCGTGAAGGACGTGGCGCTCCCAGAAGCGCCGCAGGCAGCGGCAGGTGCGCGCCTCGAGCGCGCCGCGCATCGTCACGTGGAGCGTGTGCCCCTCGGTATGCCACGCGAGCTTCACGAGCTCTCCTCGGTCTTGCGCCCGGCCATGGACGCATCTGCTGGCGCCGGGTTCCTGATACCATAGCACGTCTTTGCTCCCCCGCGCCTGGTCGCCTCGTACTCGGAGACTCGCCGTGATCGCAGCCGCGCTGTTCTGGGTGTCCTGCCTGCTGGTGCTGCCGCAGAGCACGATCGAGGTGCCGCCGCCCAAGCTCAGCAATGGCAAGTTCGCATCCGGGGGGCCGCTCTTGCCCGAGCAGGCAGCCTACGACGTGAGCCACTACGATCTCACGCTGCGGGTCGATCCCGCGCAGCGGCGCATCGACGGCACGCTCACCGTCACGGCGAAGGTGCTGGCGCGCCTCGACCGCCTGGTGCTCGACCTCGATGACGCGCTCACCGTGCAGCGCTGCGAGAGCGAGCGCCGCGAGCTCGCGTTCAAGCATCGCGGCGGCTTGATTGCGATCGGGCTCGGGCGCTGGTACGAGCCGGGCAGCTCGCTGGCGGTGGCAGTCGCCTACGGCGGCAAGCCGCGCGTCGCGCCGCATGCGCCGTGGGACGGCGGCTTCACCTGGGCCACCACGCCGAGCGGCAAGCCGTGGATCGCAACCACCTGTCAGATGGACGGCGCGGACCTGTGGTGGCCGTGCAAGGATCATCCTTCCGACAAGGCCGAGAGCTTCGACCTGCGCATCACCGTGCCGCGCGATCTGGTGTGCGCCGCCAACGGCAAGCTGCTCGAGCAGACCGATGGCAAGGGCACGCGCACGTTCCACTGGCGGCTCGATACGCCGGTCAGCAACTACTGCATCGCGCTCAACATCGCGCCGTACGAGCTGATCCACGAGGAGTACACGAGCGTGACCGGCGAGAAGGTCCCGGTGTTCTTCTACGTCCTGCCAGAGCACGTCGAGCAGGGACGCAAGGCGTTGCCCGGGTTCCTGCGCGACATGCGCGTGTTCGAGGAGCTGTGCGGCCCGTACCCGTTCCGCGCCGAGAAGTACGGCGTGGTCGAGACGCCGCACCTCGGCATGGAGCACGCGACCATCACCGCCTACGGCAATCAGTTCCGCGCCGACCCGGACGGGTACGACTGGCTGCACAATCACGAGTTCGCGCACGAGTGGTGGGCCAACCTGGTCACCTGCCGCGACTGGAAGGACATGTGGATCCACGAGGGCATCGGCACCTACATGCAGCCACTGTTCCTGGAGCGCACGCGCGGCAAGGACGCCTATTTCCAGGAGATGCGCAACCTGCGCCGGTTCCCGAACCGGCGCGCGATCGCGCCGCGCGAGGTGCAGGACAGCCGCCAGATCTACGGCAACGACATCTACAACAAGGGCGCGTGGTTCATGCACGAGCTGCGCTGGCTGATGGGCGACGCGCAGTTCTTCGTCGCGCTGCGCCGCATGGCGTACCCCGATCCAAGGCTGGAGAGCGTGACCGACGGCTCGCAAGTTCGCTTCGCCGACACCGAGGAGATCCGCACGATCGCCGAGCACGTGTTCGGCCAGGATCTCGCGTGGATCTTCGAGGTCTACCTGCGCCAGGCGGAGCTGCCCGAGCTGGTCGTCGAGCAGCGCGCGGCCGAGCTCTGCCTCACCTGGAAGGCGCCAGGGCAGGTCGCATTCCCGCTGCCGGTGCCGGTGCGGGTGAACGGCGCGATGCAGCGCATCCTCATGCCGGAAGGACACGCGGTGGTGCCGCTCACCGCCGGCGCCAAGGTGGACATCGACCCGGAAGGCTGGCTGCTCAGGAAGTCGTGATGCAAAGCCGGCGCGGTGGCGGCATCAACCGATAGTCACCGCGTCAGCACCACCTCGAAGCCTTCGAACTCGGGATGACCGAGCAGCACGCCGCTGGGTGTGCGCGCGTGCTGGTGGGCCTTCGCGAACGACTCGCTCTCGGTCCACGCCTCGAACGCGGCGGCGCTGTCCCACTCGGAGTGCGAGATGAACAGCGTCGCCTGCTCGCCGCTCTCGCCGCGCAGCAGTCGGAACGTGCGGAAGCCGGGGACCTGATCGAGATGGCGCTCGCGCTCGCGCCAGACGCGCTCGAACTCCAGCTCGCGCCCGATGGCGACGTGGAAGCGATTCATCGCGATGTACATGCGCTCCTCCCGCGCCGCGTCACGCGTAGTACTTGCCGAAGCGATTGCCGATGAAGGCGTCGTAGTCGACCTGCTCCTGGCGCACGAACCCGGCGCTCGGCAGCTTGCCCGCGGCCAGCAGATCGAGCACGGCGCACACGCCGGCGGCCGTGGTGATCTGGATACCGCTCCAGTCCTCGCCGTCGATCACCTGATGGTAGACGGTGCGCGCGTAGGTGTTCTCGATCAGGCGGCCGTGCCACTTGCCGGTGGCGCTGACGAAGATCACGATCTGATCCTGCAGGGTGGCCGGCAGGCAGCGATCGAAGATCTCCTGCAGCAACTTCTGCTGACCCTGCATCTGCAGGTCGTGCAGCAGGAACTTGATCAGGTGGTTGTGTCCGGGATAGCGCAGCGACTTGTAGTTGACGTTGCGCACCTTGCCCCGCAGCGTGTCGGCCAGCGTGCCGAGGCCGCCCGACGTGTTGAACGCCTCGTACTCGACGCCGTCGATGGCGATGTGCTCGAGGTTCTCGAGCGGCTGCAGATGCTCGAGCGCGCCGTTCAGCACCACCTCGCACGGCTGGCAGTACTCGTTGATCAAGCCTTCGGTGCTCCAGGTCAGGTTGTACTTGAGCATGTTCGAGGGGTAGCGCGGCAGCGCGCCCACGCGCAATCTCAGGTCGGTGACGTCGGTCATCGATTTGATCAGGTGGAAGGCAATGATGGTGATGAAGCCCGGCGCCAGACCGCACTGCGGGATGAACGCGGTGGGCGCGCCGCTGGCGAGCTCCATCACCTGGCCGGTGACCGCCACGTCCTCGGTCAGATCGAGGTAGTGCAGGCCGCTGACCTTGGCGCGCTCCGCGATCAGCGGGTTGCAGCGGAACGGCGCGCACGAGATCACCGCGTAGCCACCCTGCATGAGCCGATCGAGGCCACGCGCATCGGCGAAGTCGACCTGGCCACCGTCCGCCTGCGGGTACTTGCGAGCGATGCGCTCGACCTGCGCCATGGACGCGTCGCCAACGCGCAGCCGATAGTCGCCGCTGGTGCACAAGAGGTGCGCCACCATGCTGCCGATCTTGCCGGCGCCTAGCAGCACGATGTCCTTGCTCTGGTCCTTCATGGCAGCCTCTCGTGGCATGGCCGATCTCGTGGTCGTGCGGGCCTGGTCGCCGGCGATGGAATGCGGGTTGCGAGTGTAGGATGATTCGGCGACGAAAGGAAGGGCGCTTCACTTGAGCATCATCTTGATCGGCGCTGGCGTGCTCACCGCCACCTCGTTGCTGGTCGCGGCCCTGGTGCGCGTCGGCCATCTCGTCCGCCGCCGCCATCCGCCACGTTTCTGGCGGCGCGTGCTGTGGTGGCACGCGGGGTTGATCCCGCTGTACGTGCTCGTGGTGATGCCGGCATTCATGGGCTGGTTCGCGTCGCGCCGGATCGGCACGCGCCGCGATGAAAGCGCCTACCAGGGGCCATGGGTGGACGCGCGGGGCGCGTGGACGCCGCAGAAGCCGAAGAGCCTGGGCGGGGGCGCTCGCGCCGCCCTGGATCCTGCGCTCGCCGATGCGGCGCGCGCGCATGCGGTGCACTTCAGCTCCGGCGACGGCACGCCCCTGCGCGGTTTCCTGGTGAACGGATCGACGCCGGGCCTGTGTGCGGTCCTGGTGCACGGCTTGTTTCGCGGCGCGCTCGAGATCGATCCGGTGGGTGCGATGTTCCACGAGCTCGGCCTCGACGTGCTGCTGCTCGAGC
>JAXMBY010000063.1:0-37740 GCA_046349655.1 Planctomycetota bacterium | reverse complement strand
AGGATGCAGACGGCGGTGTGTGCAGGGTCATGATCGGATGGTTGGGTTAGCGGTTGGGAGAAATCAGGTGCACGGCGTCCCTTCCCGGCAAGGCCGGGAAGGGAGCCGCCGACGCACGGCTTACAGCCCGCGGCCACCGCCGGGCTGGCAGCAGCACACGTCGCCGTTGTGCCTGCTGCTGGTGTGACAGTGGAACCAGCGGGACACGCAGCTCAGCCAGCCGCCCGCGATCTGCTTCTGGCGCGCATCCGACAGCTCGACGAGGCCTGCCGGGTTGGCCGGCAGCTGCGCTCGCTCGGCTGCACTGAGGCTGTCGAAGTACGTCTGATCCTTCCACGCACGGATGATGTCGATCTTGCTCATTACAATGTCCTTCTCGTCATGACACGCTGGCCGAACGGCCGCACGCATCGAACTCATCTTGCTCATCACACGGTCGACCGGTCGCCGCTGCGGCCGGCTCCGCTCGGCAAGGTGCTGTCGCAGCGTCACTCCACTAGGCTCGCGCTCTGGCCACCGCGCGCACGGCACGTCGCTCGACGGCCCGGACCGCATGCGCCCTGGAGCAAGCGCATCGCATTCGAGTTGGCACCTTACGCGCCGAACAAGCCGGCGCGCGTCGCCCGGAGAAATGCCAAAAATCTCGCGCGGCGAGAAAACCGGCGATCGAACCCGACCCGGGAGCGGTGCGCTCATGCAGCGTTCTCGGCGCCGCGATTTCGCGCGTGCGGCCGGTGCCGGAGCGCGGCTGTCCGTGCGGCAAGAGCTTCCGGTTTCTCGATCCACACGATGAGGGCTGCCGCCATGTTCCGCAAGCACGGCTTCGTACCGCAGCGCGACCAGACCGACTGTGGCCCCGCCGTGCTGGCTGCCGTGGCGCTGCACTATCGGGTGGCCGTCTCGGTCGCCAGGATCCGCGAGATCGCTGGCACCGATCTGATGGGGACCAACCTGTTCGGGCTGGCGGTCGCCGCCGGCAAGCTCGGCTTCCGCACCGCCGCGGTGTCGGCGCAGTGGGAGCACTTGCAGGGCGCCGTCCCGCTGCCGGCCATCGCCCACGTGCTCGACCAGCACCAGTCCGGCCACTTCGTGGTCGTGCACGAGGTGCGCGGCGACTCGGTCACGATCGCCGATCCGGCAGTGGGCATGCGGCGCCTCGGCAAGCAGGAGTTCCTGGACAGCTGGCGCATCCACAAGTCCCTGGACGACGGCTCGCGCCACGGCGTGCTGTTGCTGCTCACGCCGACGGCGCAGCTGCGCCAGACCGAGCGCGCGCGATCGAAGCAGAGCCGCCTGTGGGCGCTGCTCAAGCCGCGCATCCCGAGCTTGTTCGAGACCTTCCTGTGCGCGGTGCTCACCAGCGTGCTGTCGCTCCTGTTCTCGTTCGCCGTGCAGCTCTTGGTGGATCAGGTGCTGGTGCACGAGCGCGCCCGGACGCTCGACCTGCTCGCGCTCGGCATGTTGTTCGTGGTGCTGTTCCGCGTGGCATTCGGGTTCGTGCGACAGTATTTCCTGGTGCACGTGTCGCAGAAGATCGACCTCGAGCTGCTGCTCACCTACTACGCGCACCTCACCAGGCTGCCGTTGCGCTTCTTCCGCGCGCGCCGCGTGGGCGAGCTGCTGTCGCGGATGAATGACGCGCAGCGCGTGCGCGTCCTGATCGGCAGCACCACGCTCGGCGTGCTGCTCGATGCCACCATGTTCGTGTTCGCCGCCACGGTGATGTTCACCTACGACTGGCGGCTCACCGCCCTGGTGTTCGCGCTCCTGCCGGTGTTCGCGGTGGTGGTGCTCGGCCTGAATCGCACCATCCGCCGAGCCGAGCGCGCGCAGATGGAGCAAGCGGCCGAGATGGACGCCCACCTGGTCGAATCGCTGTCCGGCATCGTCACGCTCAAGTCCTACGCCGCGGAGGCCGCGGCTTGCCGCAAGAACGAGGCAGGCGTGCTCAAGATGCTGCGCGCGAGCTTCAAGGCGTCCTTGCTCGGTGCCACCGGCGCATCGCTGGGCGCGCTGCTCGCGGCGGTGGGCGGCGTGCTGGTGATGTGGTACGGCGGCCACCAGGTGCTCGCCGGAGCGATGTCGCTGGGCCAGCTGATGTTCTTCAGCGCCACGCTCGGCACGCTGCTCGGTCCGCTCGAGCGGCTGGCCGATGTCAACACGACGGTGCAGGAAGCGTTGATCGCGCTCGATCGCCTGGGCGAGATCCTCGACCTGGAACCGGAGCAATCGCCGGACACGAAGACCGTGCAGCCGCGCGACGTGCGCGGCGCGTTTTCGATCGAGGGGCTCACCTTCGCCTATGGTCACCGCGCACCGGTGCTGAAGAACATCAACCTGACCATCCCGGCCGGCACCACGGTGGCGCTGGTCGGCGAGTCGGGCTCGGGCAAGACCACGCTCGCGAACCTGCTCGCCCGCTTCGACGATCCCAGCGCGGGTCGTATCCTGCTCGACCAGGTGGACCTGCGCGACTGGGACGTGCACGCCTTGCGGCGGGTGATGGGCATCGTCCCGCAGGAGACCGTCATCTTCGCCGCCAAGGTACGCGAGAACATCGCTCTCGGGCGTCCCGATGCGCCGCTCGACGCGATCATGGCTGCGGCGCAGCGCGCCAGCGCGCACGACTTCATCTCGCGCCTGCCCGAGCGCTACGAGACGCTGGTCGGCGAACGCGGCATGGACCTGTCCGGTGGCCAGCGGCAACGGCTGGCGATCGCGCGCGCTCTGCTGGTGGATCCCAGGGTGTTGATCCTGGACGAGGCCACTGCCAGCCTCGACTCGGAGGCGGAGCACGCGATCCAGAAGACGCTCGAGTCGGTGCAGGGCGGCCGCACCACCATCCTGATCGCGCACCGGCTCTCCACCGTGATGCACGCCGACCTGATCGTGGTGCTGCACGACGGCGAGGTCGTCGAGCAAGGCACGCACCAGGATCTGATGCGGCGCCAGGGCAAGTACTTCTCGATGTGGGCGCGACAGTTCCCGATCGCGAGCGAGACAGTTCCGATCCGGCATGCTGACAACAGCGATCAGAAGATCAAGAAGGTGGCCTGACATGAACCACGAGCTCATCGACCTGTCGGCCGGCGAGATGGCGGCGCCGATGGTGCTGCAGCGTCCGCCGCGCTGGGTGCGCGCGTCGGTGTACCTGTTCGCGTTGTTGCTGGCCATGGCGACCGTGTGGGCGCACGTGACGCGCGTCGAGACCTACATCGGTGCGCGCGGCGTGGTGCGGCCCCAGGGCGACCTGGTCAAGGTGCAGCCGGTCGCGTCCGGGCGCCTGCTCGAGGTGTGCTGCCGCGAGGGCGACCGCGTTGCGCGCGGCGCGGTGCTGTTCCGCATCGATGGCAAGGACACGCGCACCGAGATCGAGAAGAACCTGAGCCAGCAGGAAACCGGTCGCAAGCAGCTGGCCGCGCTGCTGAGCTCGCGCACGAGCTTGCTCGAGCAGCAGGGTCTGGAATCGGCAGCCGCCGCCACCGCGGTGCAACTCGCGTCCGGATCGCTCGAGAAGGCCAGGATCGAGCGCGAGCAGAGACGCGCGGCAGTGACCGAGTCCATGGCGCGCGTTGCCGATTGCGAGGCAGACCTGGAGCGGATGGCGCGCCTGGTCACCGGCGTGGGCGTGTCGGAGGCCGACCTGAGCAAGCAGCGGGCGGCCCTGCGCGTCGCGAACGCCGATCGTGACGCCAGTACCGGCGCGCTCGAGATCGCCGAGCAGCAGGTGTTGCTCGAGATGCGCGCAGCCGAGCTGCGCCAGCAGCAGAACGCCGCGGCGGCCGCCACGCGCAAGCGCGACCTGGTCGAGCTGGAGGCGCGCATCACGGCGAGCGAGCAGGAGGCGAAGGCGCTCGCGATCGAGGCGGCGCGGCTCGAGGCGCAGCTGTCGAGCCTGGACGTGACCGCGCCGGTGACCGGCACGGTCGCGTCGATGCTGAGCAAGACCGCGGGCGAAGTGGTTCAAGGCGGCGATTGCATCGCCACCCTGGTGCCTGCGGATGTGCCGTGGATCGTCGAGGCGACGGTGCTGAATCGCGATGCCGGTCGTCTGCGCGAGCGAATCGGTGCGTGCGTGCGGATCAGGCTCGATGCATTCCCGTTTCGCGACTATGGCAGCCTCACCGGCAAGATCGTGGCGGTGGCCAGCGATGCCACGCCGCACGAGCAGCTCGGCCTCGCCTATCGCGTCGAGATCGCACCGCAGGCGCTGGTCCTGGAGCGCGGTCGCCGCCGCGGCAGGATCCAGCTCGGCATGACCGCCGACGTCGAGATCGTGCAGGACGAGGATCGCTTGCTCGCGCTCTTGTGGAAGGACGCGTGCGGCGCGATGGGCAGCGACTGAGGGGGCGCCTGGTCGGGGAGCGGGCGTCAGAAGTTGGCCCAGCGATCCTGGCGGAAGAGTCGCGGTGCGTCGTTCAACCATCGTTCGCGGGCGCCGGTGACCGCGCGCAGCGCCGCTTCGAGGTCGAGGCGCTCGTGCTCGCCGCCGAGGAAGTTCTCGAGGTAGTCGCGCACGTCGTCGTGCACGCCCATGCGCAGCCGCGCGCGCTCGACGTAGTACTTCGCCACCGCCTCGCGGCCTCCCGGCAGGCTCACCGCCACGAAGTGGCCCGAGAACGCATTGGTGAGACCGTAGTTCGCATCGACGCTCATCGGCACGGTGAAGTCGACGCGCGAGTGGTCGTCGCACAGCACCGGCGCGTCGCCGCAGTACTTGCGCAAGCTCGCTTCGCCCATCAGGAACGTCGCCAGGAACTGATGCGGGCTCGCGATCTCGAGCTTCTGCATGTCCTGGTACACCTTGCCCGAGTAGAAGCGCCGCGAGAAGTTCATCATGTCGATGCGCAGCGGGCCATCGGTGCCGGTGAACACGAAGTACTTGCCGTCCTCGTGGCAGGTCCACACCGCGGCGTGCGGGAACACGTCCTGGAAAGTCTTGAGCAGCATGCGCAGCGCCGCGTGCGGCATCATCGACACGTTGATCCACGTGCTCAGGATCCCGCCGGGATTGAGCCGCCGCTTCGCCAGCTGGTAGAACTCACGCGTGTACAGGTTGACCACGCCATCGGTGTGCATCTCCGGCGGATCGAGCGAGATCACGTCGTAGCGCTGGTCCTCGACCAGGAGGAAGTTGCGGCCGTCCTGCACGATCGGGTTGACGCGCGGGTCCCTGAGCACGCCGTCGTTGGTGGGGAAGCAATCGGCTGCGGCGAACGCATTGGCGCTGAGCTCGACGATGTCGAGCGCCTCGATCGGATGCGTGGCAATGGCCGCGGCCGTGTTGCCGACGCCGAAGCAGATGCACAGCACGCGCCTGGGATTCTCGTGCAGCAGCATCGGCAGGTGGCCATCGTAGCGGTTGTCGAAGTTGGTGCCGATGCCGGCGGTGCCGCGGCCATCGGCGTAGCGAATCACGCGCGTGGCGATGTTCGCTCCGAGCTGCGTGACGAACACCGTGTCGGTCGCGCCTTCCTTGTAGAAGACGATGTTCTGGCGTTCCTTGCCTTGATAGCTCTCGAACATGATGAGCTTGTCGACCACGAGCGGTGCCACCATGAGCACGGCGGCGATCGCGAGCGGGCCGAGCGCGCGCGTGCCCAGGGCGAGCGTGCGCTCGTCGGCGATGAGCCAGGCGCCCATGAGACCATTGATGACCACGAGCAACAGGAAGCTGTCGCGCACGCCGAGCCACGAGATCAGCACGAACCCGGCGGCCAGCGAGCCCAGGATCGAGCCGACGGTGTTCGCCGCATACAGCAAGCCGAGCGAGCGGCCGATGGCGGTCTCGCGCTCCAGGCAGATCCGGCTGGCGATCGGGAACGTCGCGCCCATGAGCAGCGTGGGCGGCAGCAGGATCAAGAACGCCTGAGCGAACAGGAGCGCGATCGCCTTCCACCAGGCATCGATGGTGACCAGGTTGGTGGCGGCCGCGGTGAACGCGGGCAGCTGCCGGTAGAGGAGCAGGCTGCCGACCGTGGCGACGCCGATCAGCACCTGCGTTGCGCCCAGCCAGGCGAGCGGCCGCGCCATGCGGTCGACCAGACGATGCACGGCAAAGCTGCCGAGCGCGATGCCGAGCAAGAACGTCATCAGCATGGCGCTGAACGCATAGGTCGAGTTGTGCAGGTAGAACACGAGCGCTCGCGTCCACAGCACCTCGTAGGCGAGCGAGCAGAATCCCGAGCAGCCGAAGGCGAGCATCGCCAGGCGCGCGCCGCGCTCGAGCGGCGTGCGCGCGGGCGCGGCGACACCGTGGGCGATCGGCGCGCTGCCCGGTTCGCCGCGCCCGATCCACAGCACGGCGGCGGCCACCAGGAGATTGAGCGCGGCGGCGCTGATCGCCGTGAGCGAGATGCCGAGGATGCGGATCGCGGCGAAGCCCGCGAACAGGACGCCGGCGGTGGCGCCGAGCGTGTTGAGCGCGTACAGCAATCCGGTCTGGCGGCCGGCGTCGCCCGGCTTGCGCAGGAACCAGCGGCTGAGAACGGGAAGCGTACCGCCCATGAGCGTCGTCGGCGCCATCAGCAACGCGAAGCACAGCAGGAACCGCACGCTCGCGAACGCGGCTGCCGAGCGCCCGAGCGTGCCCCACAGCCGAGCGTACAGCCCGGGCAAGGCCGGCAGCAGCAGGCTGAGCAGGAGCGCCGAGGCGCCGATCCCAAGCTCGAGCAGCGCATACAGCTTGAGCGGCTGCGCGATGCGATCGGCAAAGCGGCCGACCAGGAAGCTGCCGAGCGCGAGCCCGGCCATGAACGCGCTCAGCACCGTGGCGATGGCGTGCACCGTGACGCCGAAGATGAGACTGAACTGGCGCACCCAGAGGACTTCGTAGACGAGGCCGCACCCGCCCGAGACCAGGAACAACACGACCAGAAAAATCGGACGATAGCTGGCCGCGGGCTGGTATCCTTCCGCGACGATGCCGGCACGGTGCTGCTTCATGGCCTGCTCGATGTGATGGTCAACGCTCGCTCGTCGCACGACGACGCGCGATCTCTGCCGCATTCATTCGAGGAGGTTAGCATCCCCGGCAATCCGGTCCAACCGTCTGTGCCATTCTGCGGCGCGCGAGCGTCCGCTGGCAGCGCGTCATGGCCGCGCGCGGCCGCTGCCTCTCAACCTCGCCATGCCTGATGCCAATCATCGACTGCTCGCCGCCTCGCCCACGCTCGTGTTCGTCGCAGTTGCCGTGCTGCTGCTGTGGCGCCTCGCGAGCGAGCGGTCGCATCCGGAGGCGATGATCGGCGAGGTCTTGACCGACGCCGCGAGCGACAGTGCCGTGACCGCCCCCGCCGCCAGCAGCGCATCGGCGACGAGCATGACCCTGCAGGAGATCGACGGGCTGCTGCGGCAGAAGCGCTACCGGCGGGCCGCGACCCGCGCCTACCCGCTGCTGCAAGCGCCGGGCGCGCGCGGCGATCCGCTGGTGCTGTTGCGCGGCGCGATGGTGTCCTTGCTCAACGACCGCGAAGCTCGCGGCCTGGTACTACTGCCGGTTGATCCGCGGCATCGACCCGAAGATCGAGCAGCGCCATCCGCTCGCTGCCGACCTGTTCAAGATCGATCTCGCCACGCGCGATCGGAAGGTGGCCGAGCTGGAATCCGCGCTCGCGCAGCCCGAGCAGGCGCCGCTCGAGCTGCTGCGCGAGTTCGAGGGAGTGCCGTGGGTCGACGCGCTCTACGCGACCCGCCAGAGCGCGCTCGCCAGCGAGGTGCTGGCAAGGGCGCGCGCGCAGCACGCGCTCGCCGCGAGTCAGCTGCAGCTGCCGCTCGCCAGGCAGGACGCGCGCTCGCGCATCGATCTCGTGCTGGTGCCGCCCGGCCGCTTCACCATGGGGGACGACTGGGGCGACGGCGATGACGACGAGCGGCCGGTGGTCACGGTCGAGATCTCGAGGCCGTTCTATCTGGGCAAGCACGAGGTGACGCAATCCGAGTGGCAGCTGGTGATGGGCAGCAATCCTGCGCGCGGCGAGCACGGTGCCGACCTGCCGGTCGACGGCGTGTCATACGAGGACGTGGCCGAGTTCCTGCGCAAGACCGGACTGCGGCTGCCGAGCGAGGCCGAGTGGGAGTATGCCGCCCGGGCCGGCTGCGACTTCAAGTATCAGATCGGCAGCGAAGGGATGCACCTCGATCGCGTCGCCTGGCACGCCGGCAATGCCGAGGGCCGGGCGCACGCGGTGCTCGGCAAGGAACCGAACGCGTGGGGAATCCACGACCTGCTGGGCAACGTCCAGGAGTGGTGCGCGACGTGGTACCGGCCGGTGCTGCCAGAGAGCTCTGCCGCCGACGCGACGCCAGCCGGGGCGAGCACGATGCGCGTGCTGCGGGGCGGATCGTTCGCGTTCGAGGCGCGGCCGATCCGGGTCAGCACGCGCAACCGCGCGGCCCAGACCACGCGCGGCGCTGCCATCGGTTTCCGCGTCGCCCTGGATCCGTAGCGGCGCGAAGTGCTATCGTCTCGGCGTCCGTCCGTCGCGTGAGGAGCGAACCTGCGGTGAAGCAGCGCAAGAAAGAGCGAAGCCGTGAACAGCGGCGGCCGGCCGCACCGGCGGTCGCCGCGGCGCGCACGCGACGCTCGTGGCGGTGGTGGCCAGTGCTGGCAGCGGCCGCGATCGTGGCGGGGTCCGCGGTGACGATCAACGCGGTGCGCGCGAAGCAGATCCCGGTGTTCACCTTCCGCGTGCATCGCAGCTTCGCGCACGACCCCGCCGCGTTCTGCCAGGGACTCCTGTACGCCGACGGCATCCTGTACGAGAGCACCGGTCTGTACGGGCGATCCACGGTGCGGCGCGTGCGTCTCGAGACCGGCGAGGTCCTGCAATCGGTGGCGCTCGGCGAGCGTTATTTCGGCGAAGGCCTGGCGCTGTGGAAGGACCGGCTCATCCAGCTGACCTGGCAGGAAGGCAAGGCGTTCGTCTACGACGCGCAGTCGCTCCGGCGGATTGGTGAATTCGACTACCAGGGAGAAGGCTGGGGGCTCACGCACGACGGCACGCACCTCATCATGAGCGACGGCACGAGCGAGCTGCGCTTCCTCGATCCCGACACGTTTCGCGAGCTGCGTCGGCTGCGGGTGACCGCCGACGGCCGGCCCATCGACCAGCTGAACGAGCTCGAGTACATCGACGGCGAGGTGTACGCCAACGTCTGGCAGACCGACTTCATCGCCCGCATCGATCCCGGATCGGGCGTGGTCAAGGAGTGGATCGACCTCACCGGGCTGCTGCGCTCCCAGGGCGTGGTTGCGCCGCACGCCGACGTCTTGAACGGCATCGCCTACGATGCGGCCATGCGCCGCCTGTTCGTCACCGGCAAGAAATGGCCGAAGCTGTTCGAGCTCGAGCTCGAGCGACGCCGGTCGGCTGCGTGACGCTCGGCGACAGACCCGCGCGCCCGATCGGGAGCGGCGCGCGGCGACCGGCTTCTCTGCCTTCGCGAGGACTGCCCTGAAGAACAAAGCGCTCATCACCGCCCTCGGCTGCTTCTTCCTTGCCGCGCTGCTGTGGGTCCTGGCGGCCCACGCCGGCATGGCCGTGCCGCGAGCTCTGCCGCTCGCGGCACGGTGGCTCGGCATCGCCGCGCTGATCGGCTACGCCAGCCTTCGCCGCTCGCTCACGACCTGGATCCTGGTGAGCATGGTGCTCGGCGCCGAGGTCGGCAACGACTTCCCGGCGGTCGCGGTCGAGCTGCGCGTGCTCAGCACGATCTTCTTGCGGATGATCAAGACCATCATCGCGCCGCTGTTGTTCGGCACGCTGGTCGTGGGAATCGCCGGACACCACGACCTGAAGCAGGTCGGCAGGATGGGCATCAAGGCGCTCGTCTACTTCGAGGTCGTCACCACCATCGCGCTGTTCATCGGCCTGGCCGCGATCAACATCAGCAAGGCGGGTGTGGGGGTGCCGGCGCCGGCCAGCATGCACACCGAGCTGCCCAGGACCGAGCCGCAGACCGTGACCGACGTCATCGTGCACGTGTTTCCCGAGAACCTCGCCAAGTCGGTCGCCGAAGGCGCGGTGCTGCAGGTGGTCGTGTTCAGCATCCTGTTCGCGATCGCGCTGGCGCTGCTGCCGGAGCCCAAGCGCCGGCCGATGCTGAGCTTTGCCGAGAGCCTGTCCGAGACGATGTTCAAGTTCACCAGCATCGTGATGCTGTTCGCACCCATCGGCGTCGGCGCGGCCATCGCCAGCACCGTCGGCCACATGGGGCTCGGCGTGCTCGTGAACCTGCTGCAGCTCCTGGCGACGCTGTACGTGGCGCTGAGCGTGTTCCTCCTGGGAGTGCTGCTGCCGATCGCGCTGCTCGCTCGCGTGCCGGTGCGCCGGTTCGCGAGCGCCATTGCCGACGCGGTGTCGATCGCGTTCGCGACCACCAGCTCGGAAGCGGCGTTGCCGCGCGCCATGGAAGCCATGGAGCGGCTCGGCGTCCCGCGCCAGATCGTGGCGTTCGTGATGCCCGCCGGCTACAGCTTCAATCTCGACGGCTCGAGCCTGTACCTCTCGCTCGCCACGGTGTTCGTCGCCCAGGCTGCCGGCAGCGCGCTCTCGCTCGGCGAGCAGCTCGCGATCGTCTTCACGCTCATGCTCACGAGCAAGGGCCTCGCCGGCGTGCCGCGGGCGATGCTCGTGGTGCTGCTCGGCACCGCCGCATCGTTCCATCTGCCGGAGTGGCCGATCCTGGTGATCCTCGGCATCGACGAGCTGATGGACATGGCGCGCACCTCGGTGAACGTCATCGGCAACTGTCTCGCCACCGCCGTGATCGCGCGCTGGGAGGGTGCCGGCATCAAGCCGCAGTGAGCCGATCCTGTCCGCGGTGGATCAGGAGCATGAGGCCCGCGGCACGGCGGGCCTCAGCTCGCCTCGCTGGCGCGCGATCAATCGCGGCCGGGCTGGCGCGGGCGCGGGCGCGGTACCTGCCCCTGCTGCTGCAGGCGGTGCAGGCGCTGCATGGCCTGCAGCTCGCGCGCTTGCTGCTCGCGCTGCGCTTGCAGCTCCAGCGCGTGGCGCTGGCGCAGCACGTCGGGCGCCGCACCGGACGGTGGCTGCTTCAGCTCGCGCTGATGCTGCTCATCCAGCTCCGCGCGCTGCTGCGACTGGTAGCGCTCGAGCGCGCTCTGTTCCTCTGCCTGGTCGCGCAGCAGCGTCGCGCGCTGAGCGTCGCTCAGCTTCTCCGGTTGCGACGGCACCGGCGGCCGCGCGCCCTTCGCCGGCAAGGCGAGATCGGCGGTGCCCTTCGCTGGCGCGCGCGTCGCGCGGATGATCGCAATCTCGTTCGCCCGCAGCTTCGCTTGCCGCGCCTGCTCGGGTGAATCGAAGGCCTGAAACTGCTCGCGCGGGATCGGCTTGCCGATCGCGTGCTCGACCTGGCTCGTGTCGACGCTGCGGTTCACGATCCGGTTGTTCACGATCATCAGGTTGGTCGTGTTGTTCGTCACGTTGACGAGCGTCACGTTGCGCGCCGGGTTCAGGATGCACCGGTGGATGGGCCGCTGGACGATGTCGACCTCGTGCACGAAGCACCAGGAGGAAGGCGTGATCCAGGGGTCCCAGTCGGTGAACTCGAAACCGATGCCCACGCGCCATACGGCGTGCGGCGGCAGCGGCGCCCAGCCGATGTAGTCACCGCTGCAGCGCCACGCGACCCATGCCGGTGCCCACTCGTCGCCGGCCACCCACACCCAGCCGTGGTCCGGGTCGAACACCCAGCGACCATAGTGGAAGCAGGCCCAGCCCCACGGCGCATTCGACACCCACGTCCAGCCGTACGGATCCCCGTAGGCCCAGTAGCCGTCGGTGTAAGGACGCCACCCCACGGGCACGTCGCCTGGCTGCCAGACCCAGCCGAACTCGCTCGTCCAGACCCACGCGCCGTACGGCTCGAGCGCACTCTTGAACTGCGCTGGCGGCGCCGAGGTCGCGGCGCTGCCTGGCGGTTGCGCGCTGTCCTTCGGTTCGGCGGTCGGCGATTGTTCCTGCGTCGGTCCAGGCGGTGGGGCTTGCGGATCGGCGGTGCCCGCGAGCATGGTCTGTGCCGGCAGGACTGGAGCGTCGGCGGCCACCGGTGCGATCGGCTGCGAACGGTCTGCCGGCGGTGATGCGCACGCGAGCGCGCCCAGGCTCAGGCAGGCCGCCATCATCAGGCATGATCGAGTGTTCATGATCCATACCTCCATTCATGACGTGCCGCACATGACATGCCGCGGCTCCTCCTCCTCATCACATCAAAGGTCAGCATAGCAGCGGCGCGTGGCGCGCTCGTGCCCGGACTCGTTTGCCAAGAAATGCAAGACGCGCCGGCGCCACTGGCAGGATCACGAGCAGGATGCCGATCTCAGGGGCCGCATCGGCCCGCCCCGGCGCGGCGCGCATCCACGATGGATGCGGCACAAGGTTCGCAAGCACCGATCTGGCTCCGCTCTGAATGCAGTCACAGGAGGAACCGATGACCATGGCTTCGACGCGAACCCAGAGACTCGTAGGACTCGTGCTTGGCCTCGCCGTGTGCAGCGCCGCGGGCGCGCTCGCGGGGAAGGCCTACCGGCAAGCCAATCTCGTGTCGGATGTCGACAGCGAGGCGAAGTTCACCGACCCCAACCTGATCAACCCCTGGGGCATCCTGGTCGACGGCGACCAGGTGGTCACGGCGCTCGCCGGCACCGGCATGATCGCCATCTACGGACCGCACCGCTTCGATGACCCGCAGTACATCAACGTGCCGCCGACCGGCGGCGCGTCGCCGACCGGCCTGGTGCAAAACACCACCAACGACTTCGTCATCTCGGGCAGCGGCGGCTCGGCCCCGGCGCGGTACCTGGTCGCCACCGAGGAGGGCACGCTCGCCGGCTGGAACGAGACCGTCGATTCCGTGAACGCCATCCAGGTTGCCGACCGCTCGTCGGCGAATGCGATCTACAAGGGGCTCGCGCTCGGCAACAACGTCGCCGGCAGTTTCCTGTTCGCCACCGATTTCCACAACAACCGCGTGGACGTCTTCGATCGCACCTTCGCCCTCGTCAACTCGTTCACCGACACCTCGCTGCCGCAAGGCTATGCGCCTTTCGGGATCCAGAACATCAGCGGCGACCTGTACGTGACCTTCGCGCTCCAGGATGCGGACGCCGAAGACGAGGTGGCCGGCGAGGGCCTTGGGTTCGTGGACGTGTTCGACACCAACGGCGACCTGATCCGGCATCTGGCGATGCAGGGCACGCTCAATGCTCCGTGGGGACTCGCGCTCGCGCCGGACGACTTCGGCGGCTTCCGCGGCGCGGTCCTCGTTGGCAACTTCGGCGACGGCCGCATCAACGGCTTCGACCAGCTCGACGGCACGTTCCTCGGCCGCTTGAAGAGCAAGCGCAAGCACCTGATCGGCATCGAGGGTCTGTGGGGGATCGCGTTCGCTCCCGAGCCTCCCGAGGGCGACCCGCCCGACACTCTCTTCTTCGCCGCCGGGATCGATGACGAGGCGCACGGCCTGCTCGGTCGCCTGCGCCCGCGCGGGCCATGATGCACCGCGGCGCGCCGATGCCCCGGCGCCCTGCGGATCGTGATCGCCGCGGCGGTGAAAGTGGTATCCTCATCGACAGCGTGTCGCGCATCGGCGGCGCACTCCGCGCTCGCGCGAATGGCCGCACACAGATCGGAGGCAGACATGAGGCACTTCACCAGGCTGGCGATGGTCGTGGGAATCATGGGCGCAACGGCCGTCCTCGGCGCAGCCATGCTGCAGGACAAGAAGCAGTGCGTGTTCGTCGATTCCGCGAAGGCGCAGTTCAAGGAGGTCGTGAAGGGCGTCCAGCGCAGCGTCCTGTTCGGCGATCCGGACAAGGGCGCCTACGGCGCGTTCACGCGGTTCGATCCCGGCGTCACGCATGCACTGCACACGCACCCGAGCGACGTCCGCATTGCGGTGATCAAGGGCGCCTACATCTACAAGCCGCAGAGCGGTGAGGAGCGGCGCGTGAGCGCGGGCTGCTATCTGTTCATCCCGGCCGGCGAGCCGCACGTGAGCGGTGGCGATCCGAAGGACGGCGCGCTGTTCTACGAAGAGGCGAGCGGCAAGTTCGACATCAACTTCATCGGCCAGAGGTGAGCGGGCGGCGCCGCTTCACGGTCTGGCCCCGCAAGGGATGGGGACCGCGGCGCGCACGTTCCGCTGCGCGCCGCCGCAGCAATATCCATGAAGGCGATTCTCGTGACTGGTGGGTCGTCCCACGGCGCCGCATCGGTCCGGAGATGAATCCATGCGCCTTCTCGCTTGGTCGTGCCATGCGGCGCTCGGCGTGCTGTTCGTGTCGCTCGCGGTCCCGCGGTTCGCCGCCGCGGGCATCTTGATCGGCAACGGCGTCTACTCGGTCGATGTGGGCGAGAAGGGCGTGCTGATCGGCGTGCCGCTGCCGGGGTTGCATACCATCGATGGCCGGCAGGTGAACCTGGTCGGCGCGTGCGTCGAGTGGTTCGGCATCGCCTTCCGCGATGCCAGCGGTCTGGTCGAGGCGAGCGGCAGCGGCCGGGTGCCGGACTGGGCCGGCCGCCCGCCGGTCGATCTGGTGTGGGCGGGCGGCACCTGGGACGAGGCCACGTGCGTGACCCGTGCCGGGCCGCTCGCGATCACCACCCGCTACCACTTCGACCCGCGACGCCCATTCCTGCTGGTCGCGGTGACGCTCGAGAACCTCGGCACCGAGGTGCTGCGCGAGGTTCGCTACACGCGCTCGTGGCGCGTGGCCGGCGTGGACGAGCCGCCGCTGCCGCCCGGCATCGTGCAGCGCGAGTGGCGCTTCGATGATCTGCGTCCGGGCGCGACCACCGGCGCCGGGCTGTCGTTCGCTCCGGACGATTCGGCGGCCGCGGTGTTCGACGTGCCGCTCGAGTACTGGACCAACGCCGACTTTCCTGCGGGGCTGCCGATCGGCGCCACCAACGGCATCGCCTGGGGCGACTACGACGCCGATGGCTATCCGGACCTGTTCGCCTGCATGGCGGCCAACCTCTGGCGCAACCTCGCCGGCCAGAGCTGGGCGCTCGCCGTGAATCTGAATGGCGTGCTGCCGCCGGTGGTGATTCGCTACAGCGCGTCGTTCGGCGACTACGACCAGAGCGGCTTGCCCGACATCGGCACCGAGCCGCGCCGGGTGATGATGGCGGACTCGTGCTTCCACTTGCTCGAGAACCAGGGCAACGCCGCGTTCGTCGATGTGGCCACCGATCCCAGCATCGTCATCGGTCAGCCGTGCGGAGCCGATGCCGAGACCTTGTGCTGGGCGGACGTCGATGGCGACGGCGAGCTCGACGCGTTCCTGCCCACGTATCCGCCATGGGCGATCTTCCCGGGGCCCGGCAACTTCTTCCTGCACAACCTCGGTCCGGTCGGCCCGGCTGACGAGCACGTTCTGATCGAGTCGGTGGCCGAGGTGGGGCTCAAGAACCCGCCGCCCGACACGGCGCGTCCCGAGGGCGCCCAGTTCTGCGACGTGGATCAGGACGGCGATCTCGATCTCTACGCCAACGGCACACTCTACCAGAATCGTTCGCGCCTGCGCGTGCCGCGCTTCGCGGCGATGACCGAGGCGGGCTCGGGCATTGGCTTCCGCACGCAGCTCGACGAGGGCGCGGCGTTCTTCGACTACGACCTCGACGGCGACGACGATCTCGCCATCGCCTACGTCGCGGGCACCATCGGCGTGCAGATCTGGGAGAACCGCGGCGACGGCACGTTCTTCCTCGCCGAGCGCAGCCTGATCGAGAGCCCCTACATCGGTCTCGGCATCGGCCTGTCGGTGGCGGACTGGGACAACGACGGCGACCTCGACTTCACCACGCGCTCGGTGTTCCGCCGCAACCTGCTGCGCGAGACCGGCGCGCCCGCGTTCACGCTCGCTTACGGTCAGATTCCCGGGGAGCACCTGCAGAACGCCACGCCCGCTTGGGCCGACTGGGATCGAGACGGCGACCTCGACTGCGCGCTCGGCAACTGGCTGAAGAACGGCACGTTCTACGAGAACACGCTGTACGCGGGCGTGCCGCTCGCGGAGCGCGCGTTCGTGCGGGTGCGGCCGGTGCGCGCCGCGGCGCAGGCGCCGCTCGGGCTCGAGACGGAGTATGGCACCGCCGTGGCGCTGCAGGTCTGGGGCGAGCGACTGCCGCGCCGGCAGTTCACCGCCAGCTCGTCCGGCATGCTGAACCAGAACGAGTACGACCTGACCTTCGGCTTGACCGGCGCGCCAGCAGCCGGCGGGCTCGCCGCCAGCATCCGCTTCGATCTCGCCAGCACGTTCCCGCTCGTGCCGGGCGGCCGCCTCTGGCGGGTCGATCCGGTGGTGAATCCGGTGCTCGGCGGGCTCGAGCTGGGCACGCTTCAGGATCGCGAGATCGTGATCGAGCGCGGCGGCGGCGTGCGCATGCAGAGCTGCGCGTTCGCGCCGGCGCAGCCGATGGCGCCGGTGGTGCTGGCGTCGGCCGGAGGGCTGATGCGGCCCGAGCCGGCCACGGCGATGCTGCCGCCCGCGGCGGCGGCGCAGCCGAGCTACTTCGTCGGGCTCGACTTCGACACGCTGCATGCCACCACGCGGCTGCGCGTGGTCGGGCTCGAGATCGACGGCCAGCTGGACGCGGCGGTGGATTGCGGCGGGGTCTTGGCCAACGTGCTCTTGTGGGACGTGACGCAGGCCGGCGCGCCGCAGCTCGCGCGCCACGGTCGGCTCGCGCTCGCCACCTCGCCGCGCAATCATCGCAGCCACTTGCCGGTGGCGCTCACCCTCGAGCCGGACCGCAGCTACCGCCTGGTCGCGCGCGTGACGCGCTACCGCTTCACGACCATCGCCGGGCCGCTCGCTCTCGAGCCGGTGCACGTGCGTGGCGGGCTCGCCTTCCGCGACGCTGCTCCGTGCACCGGCGCGGCCGCGGCGAGCGCGCCGGTGCTGGCGCAGCGCATGCCGCTCGCGCTCTGCTACCATCGCGAGGCGCCGCCGCCATGGCGTGACCTCGGCAACGGCCTGCCGGGCACGAGCGGCGTGCCAGTGCTCTCGGGCAGCGGCGACACGATCACCGATGCGCCGATCCAGCTCGTGCTCGGCGGCGCGCGAGCCCATGCGCCCGCCTATCTCGTGATCGGCACCGGCGCCGGCTGCCAGCCCCATCACGGCGGCCGCCTGATCCCGCTGCCCGAGTTCGTGCTCGACGACTTCGTCACCGACGAGAATGGCGAGATCACCTACGACGGCACCTGGCCGGAGATGGCGGCAGCCGCCTCGATCTTCTTCCAGTTCTGGGTGCAGGACCCGGGAGGTCCGGAGGGCTACGCCGCGTCGAACGCCGTGTGCGGGACCACGTACTAGCCGGGAGGCTCGTGCGCGACGAGGGTCGAGCGTGGGCCACCGGGGCGAACAGACTGCCCGAGCGGGTCGCGCCGCCATGCTGTCGCCAGCGGACGTGGTGCGCACGGCCGAGGGATGACCCACGTGAGTGCACGCATCCGCGTGAGCGCTGGTCATCACGCGCACTGCGGCCCGCTGCTCTCACGGCGCCGCGAAGCTCAGCCGATGCGGTGCAGTCCCCGACACCACGAGGCGGCCCGCGTGGATGATCGCGTGGTGCACGCCGCACACGGCGACGAGATTGCCCGCGTGGGTGGCGCCGCCGTGGCGTCGCCAGCGGACGTGGTGCGCTTGCAGGTCCCGCCTCGCGCCGCAGCCGGGCACGCGACAGCGGTGGCCATCGCGGGCGAGGATCCTCGCCCGCAGCTCGTCGCTCGCCGCGGCGTCGCGCTGCTCGCCCGGCACCGCGGGCGTCGCCGGCGTCGAGGCAGGCACGGCATCGGCCGCCGGCGCATCGCTCGCGGGCACGGCGCGCACGCATGCTTGCCGCTCCACCTCGACGAGCGCCGCCGCGCTCACCGGCAGCAGACCCTGCTCGGTGCTCACCGCGCCGCGCTCGCAGTCGGGGCACTTCACGTAGACGAGCTCCGGCACGGCGCGGCGCGGCACCCGCGCGCGCGGACGCCGCGGCCCGCTCTGCCAGTGCGCCGCCAGGGCACGGAGCACGGCCGACTCGAGCGTCGCGCGCGCACCGGTCTCGTGCTCCACCTGCGTGCGCACCGCCTCGAACAAGGCGTACTGGCTCGGGCTGACGTGCAGCGTGATGGCCATCCGGTTCTGCGGCAGGCCGAAGCCGATCCGCTCGGGCACCTTGCCGTCGACCGAGGCACCGACCAGGCGCTCGATGTCGCGTGCGCTCGCCCCGCGCGCGGCATCGAGCCAGTCGTGCTCGGTCGCCCGCGTCGCCACCCGGGTGATCTCGCGCACGGTGCTGAAGCACAGCTCGCCCCGCTCGAGCGCCGCGCGCAGAGCCGGCAAACCGGCGAGCGCGCGCGCGACCCGCAGCCGCTCGCAGGTCTGGCGCGGCGTCAGGCACAGCTCGCGATCGGCGAACTCGCGGATGCTCGCATAGCCCCAGGTGAGGTAGCAGCGGCACTCGTCGATCTGCAGCAAGTACTGGCAGCAGCGGTATTCGCCGCGCTGCTCGTCGCACCGCGCTTGCTTGACCTGCCTGCGCAGCTCGTCCTGCGTCAGGCTCGTGGAATCGAGAAGCTCCGCGGTCCGTGTCATGGCATTGCTCCAATAGCATTGCATCAGGATGCTGCGTCTGTCATTTGCACTGTCAATGCCGCAATCATCACTTGATAACCATGTTATTCCACGATGAATGAGCGTGCAGCGTTGCTCTGCTTGAGAGACAGTGCCCACCATGGGCTAGCGCCTGCATGGTCCATTCTCGGAACATTGCATCGCTCGTGGGCGATGACACGGCGCAGAGTCTTGCAGTGATGTGTGTGGAGCGAATGGCCGCGATGACGCGGCCGACCTCGTCGCGGAGCTGCTTGTCGACTGTATACCGTGCAATGACAGGCTCCGGCTCACCGGCGCCACGCGAGCAGGCGGGCGGCGAGCCGCTTCACCGGCGTGAGCCGCAAGCCCGGGCTGAACGAGATGCCGCTCGACGCACCCGGATCCAGCTCGAGCACTTGCAAGTCGAGCTCGTCGGCAGGTGGCGTGGAGATCATGGTGGAGATCGTGACGCCAGCCGATGGCAGCGGGAAGGCGATGACCGGCATGCCGGGCCAGACCAGGAGGTTGCCACCCCACGGTGTGCCGATCTCGATGTTCGAGAACCCACAGAAGAGGACGCCCATGGTGGGGAGCGCGAGTGAGTTGCCGATGCCCAGCGAGATCACCGGCGGCGCCGTGGTATCGGCGGTGAGCGCGGGCACGCCCTGTGTACCCGGCCAACCCACGCCGTAATTGACCCAGGTCCACGGGCATCCTTCTCGATGGACATGGGCTGTTTCCGGGCCAATGCCGCTCGGGCCGCCACCACCACTCTGTGGCGCACCGATAGCAAGGTAGTCGTCTTGCCCGGCCAGCGAGTGACCGAAGCGCGAGCTTCAAGGCAATTCCGGGTGGTGCAGGTTCTCCTGTTGCGTCCACGCACTGCCGTTCCACCAATACAGATAGGTCGAGCCGCTGTCATCGTTGAAGAGGGCGCCCACGGCGAGCTTGCCGCCGCGCACCGCAACCCCGTGGCCGTACCATCCGCCACCGTCGCTCGGCTCGACCTTGGCCTCCTCCGCCCACTTCGTGCCGTTGCGGCGGAAACAGGCGTGCGGTGTCGAGTGCGTTCCGGCTCGCATTGACCGAGTAGGTTTTCACGGCAGACAACAGGCCCGTCGCGAGCGATCTCGCCACTCGAGCTGGCCAAACGGTAGGTGGCAGGCTACTCGATGCCGGCATCGGCACAGAAGGGAAGATACCGTGGCCGCACCGGCGATCGGCGAACTAGAGGACCGCCCGTCGTCCCGCCACAGATCTGATCGCGAGCGAGCATCGCCGGCGCGGTCGTCGTTCAGCACGAAGTGTTCCCCCCAGCGCTGCGTTCCGTGCGCGACCCCTCGCGGACAACGCGCGAGCTTCAACGTGCGATGAATCCACGCCATCTGCTCAAGAGACCGCGCGCAGCGAACCTGCCCACGAGCGGCCCCCAGATCAGGCCGGCGGCACGCGGAATCGCGGCGCTCCCCGTCGTCGACCTCTTCAGCACCCGGAAGGACCTAGCCCCGGCACGACGGACCGAACGCCGCGGCCGGTCGTATGCATGCGCGAGTTTTTCTCGCGCTCGATCGCCGCCGCCTGAACCATGATGGCGCGCCCGATGCCGATGTCTCTCGTCACGGAGTCCTGGCATGCTCGTCACCTTGCTGCTCGCGCTCACCTTGCCGCCGGCGCTCGCCCCCGGCGACCCACCGATCACCGGCTTCAGCGCCGAGGGCGCGGCCGCGCAGCGCGCGCTCGAGGCGCGCTTCGACGGCGCGCTCAAGGCCGACAACCTGCGCGCGTGGATGCGTGAGCTCACGGCGCACCCGCATCACGTGGGCTCGCCCTGGGGGAAAGAGAACGCCGAGTACCTGGCGGCGCAGTTCCGCTCGTTCGGCTATGACGTGCGCGTCGAGGAATTCCAGGTGCTGTTCCCGACGCCGACCACGCGCGTGCTCGAGCTGGTGGCGCCGCGCGCGTTCCGCGCCGCGCTTGCCGAGCCGCCGCTCGCGCGCGATGCGACCTCGGCCCAGACCGGCGAGCAGCTGCCGGTGTACAACGCGTACTCGATCGATGGCGACGTCACCGGCGAGCTCGTGTACGTGAACTACGGCGTGCCCGACGACTACGAGCAGCTCGAGCGCCGCGGCATCGATGTGAAGGGCAAGATCGTGAGTGCGCGCTACGGCGGGTCGCCAGGCGCGGCATCAAGCCGAAGGTGGCGGCCGAGCACGGCGCGGCGAGCCGCCTGATCTACTCGATCCGCGCGAGGACGGCTATCAACGGCGACGTCTACCTCGACGGTGGCTGGCGCAGAAGGACAGCGCAGCGCGGCTCGGTCGCGGATACATGCTGCTCTACCTGGGCGATCCGCCGACTTCCTGGGCGCGCGGCAACCGCGGATGCCGAGCGCCTGGCGGGTGGGAAGGACGCGCCGACGCTGACCAGGATCCCGGTGCTGCCCATCTCGTACGGCGATGCCATGCCACTGCTCGAGGCGATGGCGGTCCGCTCGCGCCCGAGGCGTGGCGCGGCGCGCTGCCGATTCCCTATCACCTCGGTCCCGGCCCGGCGAAGGTGCACCTGCAAGTCGCCTTCGAATGGTCGCTCAAGCCGATCCGCGACGTCATTGCCGTGATGCGCGGCGTGCCGACCGCGAGGACGAGTGGATCCTGCGCGGCAATCACCAGACGCCTGGGTGAACGGCGCTGCCGATCCGATCAGCGGCCAGGTGGCGATGATGGAGGAGGCGCGCGCCATCGGCCAGCTCGTGCAGGGCGGCTGGCGGCCGAAGCGCACCATCGTCTACGCCGCGTGGGGACGGCGAGGAGCCGGGGCTGCTCGGCTCGACCGAGTGGGCCGAGACGCACGCGGCCGAGCTGCAAGCGAAGGCCGTCGCCTACATCAACTCCGACAGCACGAGCCGCGGCTTCCTCGACGCGGGCGGCTCGCACAGCCTCGAGCACTTGATCAACGAGGTGGCGCGCGATGTGGTCGATCCGGAGCGCGGCGTGAGCGTCCTCGAGCGCCTGCGCGCGGCGCGCACGTGCGCGCGGCGAAGGACGAGGACCGCAAGGACGCGCGCGAGCGCGCCGGGACCTGCGCATCGAGGCGTGCTCGGCTCGGGCTCCGATTACTCGTCGTTCTTGCAGCACCTGGGCATCGCCGCGCTCAATCTCGGCTACGGCGGCGAGACCACTACGGCCAGTACCACTCGATCTACGACAGCCTGGATCACTACACGCGCTTCATGGACCCGGGTTTCGTCTACGGCATCCTGCAGGCGAGGACCGTGGGTCGCGTGGTGCTGCGGCTCGCCGGCGCGGACGTGCTGCCGTTCACGTTCGGCGGCTTCGCGGACCGTGGGCAAGTACCTGGACGAGCTGGTGAAGCTCACCGACGAGCTGCGCCGCAGCACCGACGAGTTGAACCGCAACGTCCGCGAGAACACGCTCGATCGCCGCCGACGCGCGCGAGGCATCTGTGCCGCCAGCGCCGAAGGAGCCCGTGCCGTTCCTCAATTTCGCGCCGCTGCAGAATGCAGTGGTGCGTCTCAAGCAGAGCGCGAGCAGCCACGAGCAGGCGCTGGTGGACGCGCGCGCGGCCGGTCGCTTGCTCAATGCCGAGCAGATGCAAGCTCTCGACCGCATCCTGATGCATGCGGAGCAGGCGCTGACGCGCAAGGACGGCCTGCCGCGCCGGCCGTGGTACGTGCATCAGATCTATGCGCCCGGCTGGTACACGGGCTACGGCGTCAAGACGCTGCCCGCGGTGCGCGAGGCCATCGAGCAGCGTCACTTCGACGAGGCCGAGGCGCAGATCCCGCTCGTGGCCGCGACGCTGGATGCGTATGCCGCGCAGATCGACAGCGCGACCAAGATCGTCCAGGGCGCGAGCCCGTGAGCGAGGGCGAGGGGCGTGGGTCCGCGGCGCCTCAACGCCGCTGGAAATCGACCACCGCCTCGTCATGCTCGCCCACGAGGGTCACGTGACGCGTGAGATGCGTCGCGTTGCCACCCGGCTCTGTCAGCGTGCACTCGACGGTGTACATTCCCGCCTGTATTGCCAGCCGCTCGTCGAGCGACCCCGGCCGAGACATGAAAGTGACTGGACCGTCTGGGCCCGCTAGCTCGATGCGTGTGAAGGCGATGGAGTCGTCGTTCTGCACCAGCCGCACGTGCGCAGCTGGCTCGAGCGCGAGCTTGAGATCAGTGATCTCGGAACCGGCCCCAAGTACGAGATTGGTGTTGGTGGAGCACGCACGATCGTCGGTGGAGGCGAACACATTGTAGGACCCGGGCTCGAGGTGCGGGAACAAGAAGCCGCGCGCATGAGCGGGAAGCCCTCGGTGCCCCAGACCTCACTTGGTCGCAGAGCAGGACCACGAGGCTATCGCCTTGCTGGCCGAAGAACTCGAAGCTCACATCGCCGCCGATGTAGCAGCTGCCCGACATCAAGCTGGTGGGCAACGGTGTCGGCAAGACGTTGACGTTGCCGGAATAGGGTTGACCGGGTGCGCCATCGGGGTCGCCGTCGCCGCCTGCACCGCCGAGTGCGGTGATGCCGGAGACCGTGGCCCGTGCGCGGTTGTTGCGCTGCGTGTGCACCAGCTGCGCGCTGTTCGCGACCGACGTCATGAGCAACGTGCTGCACACGTACTTCATCGCTGCCTCCCTCCTACCTCACGCGTGGAACCTGTCCGTAGAGCACGCGTTGAAGCGATACGTAGCCTGACGTGAACACGATCAAGCAGATCGTGTGACCCGCGCTGTCCTTGTAGGGAAAGATCGTGTTGTAGGGCCTGGCGAAGGCACCCAGACTGCGCGACTTGAGGAAGCACCTCCACTGGCTGGTACAGGAGATCGGCTCGGTAGTAGGGGTGAGATCGATCGAAGCAGGGCGACGAGCCGCAGTTCAGCGATGATCGCGTCACGGTGAGCGCCACTCGCGCTGTCGTAGCACGAGGCTTGTTCGTCGTACGACACGAACGGAACGAGACCGCCAATGTGATGGCGAACTCGCCGAAGTCGACATCGTGCACGCCGTACCCCTGGTCATGCCAGTACGTCTCGCTTCGCACGGGTGCGCCAACCGCCCGCGCGCACGTTTCCCCACACCCGCGCGTGCGGCAATCCGCGCGGCAGCGGCCGATCGTGCGCACGGGCGTCGTTCGCACACGGCGTGAGCGGCTCGCAGCGGCCTCGCGACGATGGCGGCACTGGCTTTGCACTCGATGAACTGTGTAATCGATCGTGGGTGGCATTCACGTGCGCGGAGGGCCGGACCATGAGACTGCAATCGATGGCAGGCGTCGTGTCGTTCTGTCTCTTGAGCGTCTGCAGTGCGGCAGCGGGGGTCACGGAACGGGTGAGCCTCGGCACCGGGCGGGTGCAGGCGAATGACAACAGCTTTGCTGCGGCGCTGTCGTGGGGTGGCAGGTACGTCGCCTTCAGCAGCGTTGCCACGAACCTGGTGCCGGGCGACACCAACCACAAGGAGGACGTGTTCGTGCACGACCGCGTGACGGGCACGACGGTGCGCGTGAGCGTCGCCTCGGACGGCACGCAGGCCAACGATTGGAGCACATTCGTGCCGGGATGCCTCTCGTGGGATGGTACCAAGGTCGCGTTCATCAGCGCGGCCACCAATCTCGTGCCCGGCGACACCAACGACACGTTCGACGTGTTCGTGCACGACCTGCAGAGCGGCCAGACGGTGCGAGCCGACGTCTCGTCGAGCGGCGAGCAGGCGAACCAGGGCTCGTTCTGGTTCACGTACCTGGCGCTGTCCGGGGACGGTCGCACGGTCGCCTTCGCCAGCTGGTCCGACAACCTGGTCCCCGGCGACACCAACGCCGAATGCGACGTGTTCGTGCATGACCTGCAGAGCGGCGTGACCTCGCGCGCGAGCGTCTCCTCGTCGGGGGCCGAGGCCAACTTCGGATCGTTCGGCATGGCGTTGTCGGGCGACGGCCGGTTCGTGGCGTTCGACAGCGGGGCGAGCAACCTCGTGGCCGGCGACGCGAACGGCATGGGCGATGTCTTCCGCCACGACCGCGTCACCGGCGAGACCATCCTGGTGAGCCTGAGCTCTCAGGGCAAGCAGGGGGATGGCGACAGCTACCAGCCGTGGTTGTCGGCCGACGGCTCCGTGGTCGCCTTCTCGAGCACCGCCCCCGACCTGAGCGCGGACGACGGCAACGGCACGCCGGACGTCTTCGTGCGCGAGCTCGCGACTGGCACGACCAGGCTGGCGAGCCTGGCACCGAACGGCGGGCGCTTCGCGAACGCGTCCACCCTGCCCTGCCTGTCCGCCGACGGCTCCCTGGTGGTGTTCGTCAACCCGGAGCGGACCTTCTGGTGTCCACAGGCATTCGCGCACGACCTGCGCGCGCGGTTCACGTCGCCGGTCAGCGTCGGCGCGAACGGCGATCGAGCGCGCGACTACTTCGATGACCCGGCGTTCGGCGTCGCGGTCTCCGGCGATGGTATCTGGCGCGCGTTCGGCAGCTACGATGACCAGCTGGTCGACGGCGACACGAACCTGCGGCGCGACGTGTTCATCCGGCGCGAGACGCTGCTCGCCTTCGACGGTGTGCCGCAGAATCCGAACCCGGTGCACTTCACGGTGAGCCACGGCGAGCGGACCGATCTCGCCCTGGTGCTGCTGTCGGGCTCGGGCACCGACGGCTTCCTGCTGCATCCACGGTACATCCCGCTGACCTTCGATGCGCTGACGCTCGCCGGCCTCCAGGCGTTCACCTTGCTGTCCGCATTCGTCGACGACAGCGGCACGGCGGTGACCCCGACCGTGACGTTCCCGGTGGTCGAGTCCGGAGTGACGTTCTTCGCGACCGCGATAACGCTCGACCGCAGCAGCGGCGCAATCGAATCGGTGAGCGCGCCGATCACCGTCGTCACGCAGTGATCACGCGGCCGCACCGCTGCGCCGGCCGCGCTCGTACCGAGCGCAAGCGGTCGCATGGCAGTGCCCGCGGCGAGCCGCGTGGGGCAAACCGAAGAGGTCGTGGATGAACGAACGCTCTCGAGCGCCGCCACGAGCCACGGACCGAGCACGAGCGCGAGACCCGGCGTGAAAGCCGCGCGTTCCTGCAGCCAACCGCTGCCTGCCGCATTCTCGCGATCGCTCGACTGCAAACCGCCTCGAGCTACAATGCCCAGCCTGCCTCGGGCTCGTTCCGCAGCGGGATAGGATCATGAAGTCCGCCCATCGCGCCATGTTCATCGTCGCACTCCCGGTCTCGCTGGCGATGATCGTGGCGATGCTCCTGCTGCGTCCGGACGATCCGCCGGCCACCTTGCCCACGACGCACTCGCCGGCAACGGTCAAGCCGACCGGATGGGTCGAGGCACCCGAGATGGTGCGCGAGGAAGTCGCCGGCGGCGCACCGACGGCAAGTGCCCGCGTGGTCGGCGGCGACCTGCCGCCGCCGATCGATCTCGGACAGGCCGATCGCGAGACCGAGCTCGCCGGCGTCGTGGTCGACGAGCAAGGGCGTCCGATCGGCGGTGCCGAGGTCAGTCGGACTTCCCCTGGCGCCGATTGGAAACCCTGAACGTCGCGGGTCACTACCACTCCGGCTGGGAGCGAGGACACTCGCGGCGAAGGACGGCACCTTCGCGCTCACCCTGTGCCGCGGCGAGGTCGTCACGCTGCAGATCTCGGCGCCTGCCTACGCGACGGCCGTTCTGCCCGATTGCCTGGCCGGAGAGCATGTGCGCGTGATTCTGCTGGCGGCCGCGGCGCTCGAGGTCGTGACGGTGGATGAGTCCGGGCGCGCCGTTGCGGGCGTGCACATGCGGTTCTGGAAGCACGACCCGGGCGGTGCGATCTTCGACCAGCGCGAGGGCACCACGCGCGATGATGGTCGCTGCGTCTTCTTCGATCTCGCTCCTGGCACGGCCACGATCAGCCTCGATCATCCCGTGCTCGGCAGCCCCAGCTGGCAGCACGTGAGCATCAAGCGGTCGGGGACCACCACCCACAAGGTCACCATGCCCACCGGGCGCACGGTCCACGGCCGGGTGGTCGACGCGGTCACCCACCAGCCAATTGCCGGCGCGAGCGTCGGCGCGAACTGGGTTCTCGATCGGCCAGTACGCACGGGTGAGGACGGCGGTTACGCGTTTCTCGGCTGGACCGGGATCGGGGTCGATGACCTCCACGTGACGGTCGAAGGGTACGGGCGCCAGGGCAAGAGGGTGCCGTCCGCCGGCGACGTGGACTTCGAGCTGATGCCAGGGGATCGTGTGGAGGGCCGCGTGCTCTCCGCATCCGGGAGACCGGTGACGGGCGCACGCATCACGGCGATCGCGAGCGCGCGAGTCAACGGCGCGCAGGAGATCGATTCGGTATCGGCCGAGACCGGCAACGATGGGAGCTTGGTTCTCACGAGCCTCCGCCGTGATCTGGCGCACACGCTCGCCGTGCAGGCGGCCGGACATGGGCGGCTGCTCGTCGACTTCGACCCGCATCCCGCCGGGCCTGGCGTGATCGACCTCGGCGACATCGTCCTGCCCGTGGCGCGTCGCATCGAGGGCAAGGTACTGGGGCCCGACGGCGAGCCCATCGCCCGCTCGCCGATCACGATCTCTGGCTGCAATGCCGATCGCGGGCGCTTGCGACCGAGTGCAACCCAGCCAGCGCACGGCGATTTCTACGGCAAGACCGAGACGCGACGCACGGACGACCTCGGGCGTTTTCGCTTTGCGACCTGTCGGCAGGAGAGTATCAGCTCACGGCGAAGCCGACGGGCTTGCCCTCGATGTCGAGGACCGTGCAGCTTGCCGTGGATGTGGACCTGCTCGACGTGGTGTTCCAGGTCGCGGAGTCCCGCGTGTTGATCGTCCGCGCCACCGACCGCGCGGGTGCGCCCCTGGCCGAGATCTCGATCCTCGCGGTTCCGGTGGGCGCGAAGGACGAAGTGAGTGCCGTGACCGACGAGGCGGGGCGCGCGGTGCTCGGTGGTCTCCGGGTCGCCGGTGCGCGTCGAGTGCTACGCGTTCGATCGCTACCTGAGCCCCGGGCCGGTCGAGGTCACTCCGCAGGGCCAGGGAGGTCACCCTCGTCCTGCGCGAAGCCAGTCGCGTCGAGGGCACGGTGGTCGCCCCGGACGGAACCCTTCTTGCTGGCATGCTGGTGCGAGCCACGGCAGTAGACAGCCGTGACCTCTCGACCTTCACGGACGACGAGGGCCGGTTCGTCATTCAGGCGCCCTTGGGCGAGCAAGTCGACTTGCTCGTGACCGGCCAGCGAACGAGCCGGAGCGACGGTCGCTCCCAGGGGAAATCACCGTATCGCGGTCAGCTCCCCGGCGTGATCGCGCCGGCAACCGACGTCGTGCTGCGCACCACCGAGGTTCGGCTCGACGCCAAGCTGCGGGTCCTGGTATTCGATGCCGACGACCGGCCAGCGGCGAGCGCGCGGGTCAACGTCTCGGCGGTCGATGCTGCGGGAAAGACGCTCGTGACCGATGCCGGGGGGCGAGCCGCTTTCGAGGGATTGTCAAACGACGAGGTGTGCGTCCGGGCCTTCCAAGGGCAGCCGTCGTCCGATCTGACGATTCCCTCGGAGCCGCTGCGCGTCATGCCCGCGGGGCAAGAGGTCGAGTTGCACTTGCGCCGGGGTGTGGCGCTGATCGGCACCGTGGTGGATCCGCAGGGCAGCCCTGCGTCGGGCATCCACGTCATGGCCGTTCACCAGGACGACATCTTCTCCTCCATCAGCGACACCCGCGGGCGTTTTCGGATCGCGGTCGCGCCAGGAACGACCTACGACTTGCGCGCATCGCACCCGAAGGACAAGAACCTCACCGGCTCACGCAGTGGTGTCACGCCAGGGAGTGACGACGTGAACATCAAGCTCGGGGCGTGGAAGTGAGCCTCGGCACGGGGCAGTGCGTGCTCGATCCCGAGCACACTCGATCAACGACAAGGCAGCTCCGAACTCGAGCTCCACGCCTTCGTGGAACGCGCTTTGTGGCCGGCGCAATCCCGAGCTGTGTTCTCGAGGCTTCCTCGACAACGCCCGGCCCGCGCATCACCCGTAGATGCGCAGCCAGCCGCGGGTGAGGAAGTCGCTGAAGGTGAAGCCGATCAGGATCGCCAGCCACGCGAGCGCGGCGCCGACGAAGATCCAGTTCAAGCGGTTGCTGAACTTGAGGTGCATGAAGATCAGCAGCACCAGCAACCCCTTCACGCAGGCGATGGTGAGGGCCATCGCCGTGTTGAGGCGGCCGAGATCGAGGAACGCCACGGCCACCGTGAGCGCGGTCAGACCCATGAGCGTGGCGAACACCTTGAGGTACGTCGTGACGGGCAGAACGTGCGCGCTCATGAGCCGTGCCGATCGATCAGGTAGAGCAGCGGGAACAGGAAGATCCAGACGATGTCGACCAGGTGCCAGTACAGGCCCGAGAGCTCGAGCCAGGGATGGTGCTCGGCGCTGAAGCGGCCGCGCCGCGCCATCCACAGGAGGGTGGCGAGGATGCCGATGCCGATCACCATGTGCAGCGCGTGCACGCCGGTCATGGCGAAGTAGAAGGAGAAGAACAGCTGCATCTGCGGTGCGTCCTGCGGCGCATGGAAGTGCAGCCCGGGAACCAGGTGGTGCGCGAACTTCTCCGCGTACTCGATCGCCTTGACGCCGAGGAACACCACGCCCAGGCCGATGGTCGCGAGCAGGTAGCGCACGATGTCGCGCTGCTGGTTCACCTGCGCGGATCGCACCGCGAGCGCCATGGTCAGGCTGCTGCCGAGCAGCACCGCAGTGTTGAAGCCGCCCCAGAGAATGCTCAGGTGATGGCTGCCCTGCGCCCAGGCTTGCGGGTAGCTGTGGCGATACACCGCGTAGCCGGTGAACAGGCCGCCGAAGAACATGATCTCGGTGACCAGGAAGGCCCACATGCCGAGCGCGGCCGCCTCGTGCTGCTGCTCGAGGTCGTCGAAGTGGTGCGCGAGCGCGCCGTGCGCCTCAGGCGACAACGCCCACCTCCTTCGCGCCGTACTCGTACGCCTCCTCGGTGACCGTGGGCTGCGTGTCGAAGTTGAACGTCGGCGGCGGCGTCGGCGAACGCCACTCGAGCCCCTTCGCGCCCCACGGATTCGCGCTCGCCACGCGGCCGTACTTGAGCGACCAGATCAGGTAGCTCATCGGCATCAGGTAGCCGAGCCCGAGGATCGACGCGCCGGCGCTCGACAGCACGTTCAGCACCTGGAACTCGTCGGGGTACACGTGGTAGCGGCGCGGCATGCCGAGGTAGCCGAGCAAGAACTGCGGAAAGAACGTCAGGTGGAAGCCGAGGAAGATGACGATGGCGCCCAGCTTGGCGAGGAACTCGGGGTACAGGCGGCCGGTCATCTTGGGCCACCAGAAGTGGATGCCGCCGAGATACGCCATCACCACGCCGCCCACCATGATGTAGTGGAAATGCGCGACGATGAAGTAGGTGTCGTGCAGGTGCACGTCCACGGCGATGGTGGCGAGGAACAGGCCGGTGAGCCCGCCGATGGTGAACAGGCCGATGAACCCGAGCGCGTACAGCATCGGCGTCGAGAACGAGATCGCGCCCTTGTACAGGGTCGCGGTCCAGTTGAACACCTTGATCGCGGACGGCACCGCGACCAGGAAGCTGAGCAGCGAGAACACCATGCCGGCGTATGCCGACTGCCCGCTCACGAACATGTGGTGGCCCCAGACGAAGAAACCGATGATCGCGATCGCCAGGCTCGAGAAGGCGATGAACTTGTAGCCGAACACGCGCTTGCGCGCGAAGCAGGTGATCAGCTCGCTGATCACGCCCATGCCGGGCAGGATCATGATGTAGACCGCGGGGTGCGAGTAGAACCAGAACAGGTGCTGGAACAAGAGCGGGTCGCCGCCGAGCGCGGGATCGAAGATGCCGATCCTGAACAGGCGCTCGAGCGCGACCAGGACGATGGTGATCGCCAGCACCGGTGTGCCGAGCAGCATGATGATGCTGGTGGCGTAGTGCGCCCAGATGAACAGCGGCAGGCGGAACCAGGTGAGCCCGGGCGCGCGCATCTTGTGCACGGTGACGACGAAGTTGAGCCCGGTCAGGATCGACGAGAAGCCGGTGATGAACACGCCCAGCGCCGCGGCGATCACGTTGGTGTTGGCGTAGGTGCTGCTGTACGGCGTGTAGAACGTCCAGCCCGTGTCGACGCCGCCGAACACCACCGCCCACAGCGTGAACAGGCCGCCGATGGAGAAGATGTACCAGCTCAGCAGGTTGATCCTGGGAAACGCGAGGTCCTTGGCGCCGAGCATCATCGGCACCAGGAAGTTGCCGAGCACCGCGGGGATCGATGGGATCAGGAAGAAGAACACCATGATGATCCCGTGCATGGTGAACAGCTTGTTGTAGGTCTCCGATTCGACCAGGTCGCCCTGCGGCGTCATCAGCTCGAGCCGGATCAGCACCGCGAACAGGCCGCCGATGAAGAAGAAGAACGTGATCGAGATCAGGTACAGGATGGCGATCCGCTTGTGATCGGTCGTGAGCAGCCACGACTTCACGCTGTAGTCGGTGTTCAGGTAGTTCAGCGGCTTGGCCTCAGCCATCCTCGTGCCTCACTGCTTTGCGGCTTGCATGGACTTGAGATAGGCAATGATCTGCATCATCTGCTCGGCATTCACCTGGCCCTCGTAGGTGGGCATCAGCGGCTCGAAGCCGTCGACCACCTTGGCGAGCGGCTTCAACACCGACTCGCGCACGTAGTCGTCGTCGAAGTCGACGGTCAGGCCGCCCTTCAGCTTGACCGGCAGGCCGAACTTGCCGGCGAGCGAGGGACCGCGCGCGCCCGAGGTCTCGTTGTGGCAGGTGTCGCAGCGCAGCTGCGCGAACAGCTTCTTGCCGGCCTCGACCGGCGTGTCGGCTGCCTGCACACCGGCAAGCCAGTCCTCGTACGCACGCTGCTCCAGGACGTGCACCCAGCCGATCATGCCGGAGTGCTTGGTGCCGCAGTACTCGGCGCAGAACAGGTGGTAGTCGCCGGGCTTGGTGGCCTCGAACCAGGCGGTGGTGGTGCGGCCCGGCAAGACGTCGCGCTTGAGGCGGAACGCTGGCACGTAGAAGCTGTGGATCACATCCTCGGAGTCCATCGTCAATCGGATCGCCTGGTTCGCCGGCACGTGCAGCTCATTGATCTCGCGCTGGCCGGTGGGGTGCTGCAGCTTCCACATCCACTGCTTGGCAACGACGTAAACGTCCATCACGCCCTCGGGCGGGCGCGCCTCGACGAAGTACAGCTTCGCGCCCCAGCCGAAGAACACCATGGCGATCATGAACGGCACCGTGGTCCAGAACATCTCGAGCTTGATCGAGCCCTCGATGGCGGCGCCCACCTGACCGTCCCGCCGCTTGCGATACTTGATCGCGAAGGCGATGATCAGCACGCAGATCAGGCTGGCGAAGAACAGGCTGACGATCACCAGGAAGAAGAACAGCTGATCGATCCGACCCGAGGTGGTCGATGCGCTCTCCGGCAGCAATGCGAAGCTCTTCTGCATGGCTCAAGCGTGGCTCGGGTGGCGGTCCTTGCGCATCATCTTGACGACGAACGCGGCGATCAACACGAGCGTCAGGATGCCGCCGGTACGGACGGCGGTCATGATGGCGAGACCGTACTTGCCGGTGGTCGGATCGTAGTGGAAGCAGAGCAGCAGCACCTGCTCCACGATCGATCCGATCTTGCCGCGTGAGGCCTCGACCAGTCCCAGCCGCAGATCGCGCGCATCGTACTCGACGCCATAGAAGTAGCGCGAAAGCCGGCCTGCGGCGTGAGCACCATGATGCCGCTCGCGTGCGCGAACTGGCCGCTGCTCGCATCGTAGCGGTAGCGAAAGCCGACGCTCGCCGCCAGCTTCGCGATCGCCGGCTCGGCGCCGGTCAGGAAGTGCCATCCCGACTCGGCGCCCGCCCGCCCGTACGCGCTCACGTACTGCCGATGCTTGTCGCGGGCGCGCGCCGGCGTGTCCCTGGGATCGATGCTGACCACGACCACCTGGAACTCGCGGCCGGCGGTGAACGACAGCGTGTTGAGCGCGCGCGTCAAGCCGTTCAGCACCAGCGTGCACAGCATCGGGCACTCGTAGTACACGAGCGCGAGCACCACCGGCCGATCGTGGAAGTAGCGCTCGAGCGTGACCGGTGCGCCCGCCTCGTCGCGGAACTCGAGGTGAAGCGGCACCTGCTCGTCGAGGTGCTGATCGAGGCCAATCTCGGTTGCCGGCGGCGCCACGGTTTGCGCGCGCGCCGCGGCTCTGCAAGCGGCAGCAGCGCGAGCAGCAGCGAGGCAAGGCGCAGGCAGCTCATGGCTTCTCCCGCGCCGGCGGCGGCTTCGCGACCAGGAGCTCGATGGCACGCTCGATCGGAATGCGCGCGATCTGCTGGCTCTGGTCCACCCAGCCGTAGCCGCGCAGCCATTGCTGCTCGGCCTCGAGGCGCGCGTTCCAGTCGGCGCCCGGCGTTCGCTGCAGGCGGGGGCTGGGCGGGATCTCGCGCCCTTCCGCCAGCGGATGCACCGGCTCGTCGAGCCGCGCCGCCTGCTGCTCGAAAAGGTCGTGCAGGTACTTGACGACCACGCACGCGATCACGCTCACGAAGGTGAGCACGACGCCGAACACGACGATCGGCTTCAGCTTGACGTCGCTGTGCTCGTGCTCGCCGTGGCTCGTGGTTGGCTGCTGCATGTCAGTGGCTCGCGGCGACGTCCACCTGGCCGACCGGCGCATCCTCGCGGGCGACCAGGAGCGGGCGGCGCTTGAGCTGGAACAAGAAGTACGCGAGCCACAGGCCGCCGATCGCGACCGGGCACGCCACGTCCAGGTAATGGATCGCGAACCCTTGCTGATGGAATGCCGGGCCGATCATCCAGAACAGGTCCACGAACCGCATCAGGAACAGCAGGCCGGCAATCACGCCCAGCATCTCGGCCCGGCGCTTCAACTTGCGCGACAAGAGCAGCGCGAACGGCAGGGCGAAGTGGAAGATCACGAGCAACAGCGCGATCGCCTGCCAGCCGTGGTGCAGGCGATGCAGGTACCACGGCGTCTCCTCCGGCAGGTTGGCCGACCAGATGATCAGGTACTGCGCGAACGAGATGTAGGCCCACAGCAGCACGAACGCCATCAGCAGCTTGCCGAGATCGTGCAACTGCTCGGCCGAGCGCGTACCGGAGAACGGCGGCAGGTGGTGGACGCGCGCCGCGAGCCAGATCGTGAACGCGAACGTCGTCAGCGGCTGGCCGACGATGAAGAACACGCCGTACATGGTCGAGGACCAGTGCGGCTCGAGCGACATGGCCCAGTCGATCGCGGCGAACGACATCGTCAGGCCGTACAGCGCGATGCCTGGGCCGGCGATCGTGCGGATGCGGCGGTTGATCGCGCGGTCGTGGGTTTGCTCGTAACGCATGGTCCAGCGGTCGAGCACCCACATCAACAGCAGCCAGGCGGCGAAGTAGCTCGCCGCACGCCCGGTGAAGAAGCGCACGTTCAAGTACGGTGCCTTGTGCTGCAGCACCGGATCGCTGGCGACGATCGCGGGCGATGCCCACAGGTAGAGCTGATCGAGCCCGAGCAACAGCGGCAGGAACAAGAGCACGTTGAGCGGCAGCGTGCGCATCGCCGCTTCGAGGAAGCGGCGGATCGCGAACCCCCATGCGCCGCCGGTCATGTCGTGCAGCAGGGCGATGCCCAGGCTGCCCAGCGCCGGCGCGAGCCAGAACAGGAAGCCGAACAGATACGAGCGGAACAGCTGCTCGCGATTCGTGAACGCGCCGATCACGATCAACAGCGCCGCCGCGCCCGCGGCTTGCAGCGAGCGGCGCGACCACCGGTTGAACAACGCTTCTGCGTCCGACGTGGGCATCAGTTCGCTCGCATCAGCTGCTCGCGGTCGGCTGCGCTCAGATCCGCGAGCTTGGCGTTCTGGCTGAGCTGCAGCGCCCGGATGTAGGCGATGATCGCCCAGCGATCCTCGGCCGCGACGCGATCGCTGTAGTCGAACATGGCGCCGAAGCCGTTGCTGATGACGTCGAAGAAGTAGCCGGGCGCCGCGTCGCGCAGGCGATCGATGTGGAACGAGGGCGGCCGCTTGAAGCCGCGCTCGACGATCATGCCGTCGCCGTTGCCGATGCGGTCGTGGCAGGGCGAGCAGAAGATGTCGTAGCGCTCGTGGCCGCGTTCGAGCACGGCCCGGGTGATTGCGAACGGGAACGTGGTCGCTGGCTTGCCATCCACCTTGCCCTGGTAGAGATGCTCGTCCGCGTGCAACGCGCCGCGCGCGACGGTGCCGGGCACCAGCGGGCGAGCCGAGCGCGAGTCCAGGAAGAAGCTGGTCTTCTCGAACGGTTCGAAGCGCGGCTGGTCGTGCATGTCCTGGCGGCAGCCCGAGAGCGCGCAGGCGATGAGGAGGGCAGCGGGACGGCGCATCAGTACGGCACCTCCGCCACCACCAGGCACTCGGTGCCTTGCAGGAGCTCCCTGGTCTTCTGCATGTCGAACTGCGGGTCCTTGCCCATGATCAACAGGAAGAAGCGGTTGCGGCTCGCGAGCGCGAAGCTCGGCACATTGAACACCGGATGGTAGGGCTGCGGCAGACCATTCAACGCCAGCATGCCGAGCACGGCGGACAGCGCCGCGAACAGGATCGTCATCTCGAACGTGATGACGATGTACGACTGCCAGCTGTTGAACGGGCGGCCGCCGACGTTGATCGGATAGTCGACCGTCGATGCGTAGTACTGCATGGCGAAGCCGAGCACGCCGCCGAAGATGCCGCCGACGAGCACCACGAGCGGCAGGCGATTGCCGTGCCCGAGCTCCTCGATCACCTCCTCCACTGGCATCGGCGTGTAGGCCTCCATGCGCTGGTAGCCATGCGTGCGCGCACGCCGGATCGCCGCCACCAGATCGTCCACCGTGTCGAACTCGGCAAGGAAGCCAAACACGGGCGGCCGTTGTTTGTGCGCGGACGCGGTCATGATCCTGGATCAAGCGGAGCCTGGAGGAAAACGTTCGTGAACCGCCGGTGAGCCCTTACGTTTAGCGCGCGGAGCAGCGCGAAGGAAGCGGGTTTTCACGGGCGGGCGGGAAAGCCGCGGGGCGCTGGTGACGAGCGACGTTGCACGGCACCAGGCATCCGTCGGCGCATGCCGCAGCGACGGTCACATTGGATCGCAAGCGCGGCCGAGCGAGCGCCACGAGGTCACGACCGCCTCCCGCCGCACGCGCCCTCCATTCCGCACGGAGCGCACGCGCAACCAGTCGGTGTGAACCTCGCCGCACTTGCGGACTCGCCCGAGTTCTCCCAGGCGACCCACGTGGGGGTGCGATGTGTTCTTGGGCATTGCCGTGCGGCGTACGCCGGAACTCGACAAGCCAGGTTGTCTCGCAGGACAGGGCGACGGATCGGGATAGCGGCCCATGTGAGGTCGACTGTCGGGAGCGTCATCGGAGCTTGGCCACCAGGTCCGCCAACCCGACGAACCGCACCCTGATGCGATCGTAGTCTCGCGCGTAGGCGCGATCCACGTCCTGGGCGACGACGATGTCATCGCCCCAAGCGGGATTCTGGCCGCGCACCGCCATCACGAAGTCGATCACGTGCCCACGCTTGTCGCGCCAGTAATGCACGTCGAGCACCGGAGCGGAAGCGGTGGGTGAGGCGATTGGCAGGTCCAGGTCGGGTGGTGGTCGAGCGCGCGCGTCGATGGCTCGTGCCGGCGATAGCCCGTAATGACCGCGATCGCCTTCATGAGGAGCGACGCTCCCCATGACGGCTGGTCACGCGGCTCCGCAGGATAGAGGGGCAAGACCTCGTGCGCTCCGGCCAAGATCGTCCTGGACCATGGATGGACAACGCCTGGACTCCTCGAGCTGGCGAAGTCGGGCTAGCCGCCGACGGCGCTCATGTCGACGCTCACGTGCATGCCGATCAACAGCTCGCGGTGCGTGATCGACCACGTGGGCCCCTCGGTGCCGGCGATCACCTCGAACCAGGGCACCGCGCCCGCGTCGAGCTTGGCGAACGCGAGCAGGGGCACCCGCAGTGGGGCATGCACGGGGCGCAGGCTGAGCCGCTGCTCGCTGCGATCGAGGCGCATGCCGGCGAGGGCTTCGAGGAACAGGAAGGTGCCGACCGCGCACGATGCGCGCGGGCCGATGACATCGAGGTGGTCGGCGAGGGCGTCGCGCGGTTCTGGCCAGCGATCGGTGGGATCGCAGCCGAGGTAGCAGGCGACCAGGTCGCGCGCGAGGCTGGGCAGCTCCGCCTTCGAGCGGCACAGTGCGAGCAGCGCATCGTTCGGCAGTCCGGTGTCGATGCCGGCGCGCAGCAAGAGCGGCAGCTGATCGACCACGGTCTTCAGCTCGAGCTGCTCGAGATGGTGGCGGGCGAGCGAGGCCATGGCGGCTGCTGCGTCGGTGCCGCCGAGCGCGGCTTCGAGGCGCGCAGCGGCGAGCAGCGCCGCTGCCGCTGGTGGCGAGGAGGCGTCGCGCAGGTGCGACCACGACCGGCGCAGCGCCGGCCCTCGTGCGGCGAGGAAGGTCGCGTCGCCGGTCGACGTGAAGTGGGCGAGCGACAGCATGGTCAGCTCGGCGCACGCCGCGATCGAGGTTGCGTCGTCGATGCCACGAGCACGCTCCTCGATCCACGCCGCGAGCTTGCCGGGAGCGAGTGCAAGGCAATACGCGGCCTGATCGATCATCGCCACGCCGTCCGAGGCGAGCACGAGCCAGCGCGAGCCGGTCTCGCCCTGGGCGCTGAGGGTGCGCGCCAGGAAGGCATGCAGGCCGGCGGCCGCGATCTGCTTCATCGCCACGGGCACATCGGCGCCGAGCAGCACGTCGTCGACGACGTCGATCCGCTCCTCGAGGTCGCGCAGGCGCGGGAGCGCCAGCGCCGCGAGCGCGGTGGCGCTGGCGAAGTGCGCCGTGTACGCGAGCCGGCGCGGGCCTGAAGGTGTCGGCAGCGTGCCGGGGACGTGTGCGGCGGCGAGGAAGGTCGTGCCCAGGAGCCCCTCGCGGGCGAGCAGCTCGCGTGCCGGCTGGCGCTCGCAGGGCGCACCGCCGAACAGGGCGATCTCGTGGGGCGTTGC
>JAXMBY010000062.1:0-40396 GCA_046349655.1 Planctomycetota bacterium | reverse complement strand
GGACGCTGGCGTTCGTGCTCTTGCTCTGCGCGCCCAGCTCGGCGCAGCAAGCGAGCTGCTCGTTCCGCGACGTGGCGCGCGAGATGGGCGTCGCGTTCGAGCACCGGCATGCCGGCACCGGGCTCAAGCTGCTGCCGGAAACCATGGGGTCCGGCTGCGCGCTGTTCGACTACGACGGCGATGGCTGCCTCGACCTGTACCTGCTGAACGGCCGCGCGCTCACCGGCACGCGCGAGGCGCCGCTGCACAATGCGCTCTATCATGGTGAAGCCGGCCGCGCGTTTCGCGACGTGACCGAGACCAGCGGCACTGCCGGCAGCGGCTTTGGCATGGGGTGCGCCGTCGCCGATGTCGACAATGATGGCGACCTCGACCTGTTCGTGACCAGCTACGATTGCAAGACGCTGTACCGCAACGCGGGCGACGGCACGTTCGCGGACGTGACCGAGCACGCCGGCTTCGCCAGAGATCGGCGCTGGGGCACGAGCGCCGCGTTCGCCGACATCGATCAAGATGGTCTCGTGGATCTCTATGTGTGCCACTACCTTCAGTTCGATCCAGATCACTCACGCCCATGCCTGAATCCAAAGGGCCAACGGGATTACTGCCATCCCATCGACTTCAAGAGCGAGCCGGACGCCCTCTATCACAACCAGGGTGATGGCGTGTTCACCGACGTCACCAAGGCCGCCGGCATCGTCGACGTCGACGGCCGCGGGCTCGGCGTCGTGTTCGGCGATTACGACGATGACGGCGATCAGGACGTGTTCGTCGCCAACGACATGAGTGCGAACTACCTGTTCCAGAACGACGGCTCCGGCCACTTCATCGAGACCGGGTTGCTGGCAGGCGTGAGCTACAACGAACGCGGCGCAGCATCGGCCGGGATGGGCACCGATTTCGGCGACTACGACAATGACTTGCACCTCGACCTGGTGGTCACCAACTTCTCGCACGAGACCGACTCGTTGTTCCACAACGAAGGCGCCGGTTTGTTCCTCGACAGGAGCGCGAGGGCCGGGCTGGCGAGCGTCACGTTCGTGCCGCTCGGCTTCGGCACGTTCTTCTTCGATCCCGATCTGGACGGCGATCTCGACATCTTCATCGCCAACGGCCACGTGCTCGAGACGATCTCCACCTACACACCGGACCTGACCTACGCCCAGCAGAACCAGGTGCTCGCGAACCAGGGCGATGGGACGTTCCGCGACATCTCCCAGATGTGCGGGTCCGGCCTGCGCCAGGCACGGGTGGGACGCGGCGCTGCATGCGGCGACATCGACAACGACGGCGACCAGGACATCGTCGTCAACAACTGCAACGGCGCGCCCTCCATCTTGCTCAACGAGCAGAGCACGGCTCACGCCTGGCTCACCGTCGAGCTGAGCGGCACGCGCAGCAACCGTGCGGCCATCGGCGCGCGCGTGACGGTGTTCGCCGGCAGGCTGCGGCAGATGAGCGAAGTGCGCAGCGGCTCGAGCTATCTCTCGCACAGCGACCTGCGCTTGCACTTCGGCCTCGGCACGAGCCGTTCGGTCGACCGCCTCGAGGTGCGCTGGCCGTCTGGCAAGCAGCAGGTGTTCGAGCACCTCTCGGTGCCGGCGAGCATCAAGATCGACGAGGACCAGGGCTGCTCGAACAAGGACGCTCGGTAGCGTCGTTGCCACCCGTGCGCATGCCAGCGCGACCGCTGCACCGAGCGTGCTCGAGTCCGGGACGACATCGCCGCGAGCAACGCCGTCGCACGCGCTACTGCTGCAGGACGCAGCACTCGCCCGTGACGTCGGTCACTCTCTCGATTCCACGGCCTTCACCTCGCCACGCCGCCTTGCTCCCCACCTGCGAGCACGGCGTATGGCACGGCCACCGACGTCATGTAGACGCCATTCTGCGCATGCTGGCCGGCGGCGCCGAAGCACTCCCATGGCGCGTCGTGGCCGGCGCCCTGGCGGTAGTCTTGCGCGCGCAGGTGGGCGATGTAGGCGGCGAAGATCTGCGTCGCGAGCGCCGGGTCGGTGCGTGCCACGGCGCGCACCAGCCAGCCGGTGGGCGTGTGCCAGTAGGCGCCGTTCTGGTAGGTGCCGAGCGCGATGCCGCAGGTTCGTTCCCACGCCGACGTGTTCGTGGCATCGCGATCGCTGGGCACGTGACGCACGGCGCCTTCGTGGCAGATCGTTCCGGCCCGCACGGCGGCGATCACGGTGCTGGTCGCGTCCTCGGCATCGCTGCCTTGCAGCACGCGCAGCTGCAGCGCGTACAGCGTGCCCCACACGTCTGGTTGCCGGCCGATGCCGGTGGCCGCGATCAACCACCCATCGCCGCGCTCGCGGAACACGCTCGGCACGTGCGCGATGATCTGCTGCTGGATGCGCCGGTAGCTGGCCGCGCGCGCATCCTCGTGGCGCGCCGCGCACAGCTCGGCAAGCTCGCCGGCCGCGCGGTGGCGCAGGAGCGACGCGAACAGCAGGTGGCCGGTGAGCACGACGCCGTCGACGAAGCCGAATCCGACCGCGCGCTCGCTCTCGGTGGTCAGCACGAGGCCGGTGTCTGCATCGACGGGCGGCGCGTCGAACGCCGCGAGCACGCGCTCGCACAGCGATCTGCCATCGACCTGCTCGTCGAGGAATGCCGTCGAGCCGCGCGCGCGCAACAGCCGATGGGCGATGTGCACGAGCTCGTATTGATCGTCGAGCGGCGGGCGCACGCCGAACGTACCGTCGCCTTGATCGTCGCCGGTCGCGTAGGTGCCCGGGAAGAACGCCGCCTTGCCCGCGAACGTGATGTGATCGGGAACGGCGAACGGCGGCACGATCAACCCGTGGGCGAGCGAGCGCGCCTGCGCGCCGTTCTGGCAATGCGCCACCAGCCGCAGGTGATTCGCGATCTCGTCGGCCTGGATCGAGCCCGCGTCGAGCGACATGGCGAAGTCGCGGATCCAGAACGATGGATAACCACCCCGGCCGCCAGGCATGATCAAGGCGAACCCGACCTCGCTCGCGGGCGGTGGCACGTGCGCGGCGGCCACCACGTCGCGGGCCAGACCCTGCAGGAAGTCGAGCGACTCGCGCGGCAGCACGAGCGCCTGCGCGGGCAACGTCGCGCCGAGCCAGACTGCGGTGACAGCGACCATCATCGGTGAGCTCGCGCGCTACCTGATGGTCAGGTCCGCGCGATTGGTGAGGTACGCGTCGCCGCCGGCGACGCTCGGTCCCACCAGGCACTGCACATAGAACGTCGTGCCCGACAGCGAGGGATCGTCGGGGATCGTCCCCGAGACCACCCAGAAGTCGAGGAAGGTGAAGAACCCGCGCGCCACGCTGGCGAAGCTCTGCGTGGGGTCGAGACGCAGGCGACCGTACGGCGGCACCGCGAGGTCGGCAGTGCCCAGGCTGACGAACACGAAGAACTCGTCGTTGGGCTGATCCCACATCGTCACTGCCAGCGACTGCCCCGGCGCCGGCGTGCCATCGATGGTGATCGCCGGCAGCGCCATGTAGGCGTGCGTCTTGCTGCTGCTCCCGAACGGCGTGGTGAGCGTGACGTCGTGAAGGCCTGGTTCGAGCGCGGGCGCGACCGCGGTCATGTGCGTGCGCGACTGCGTGTCGAGCGCGGCCGCGGGCACGCCCGAGAACGTGAGCGCCGACCAAGCTGGATTGGTGAAGTTGCGGCCGGTGAGATCGAGCGTGCTGCCGCCTCGATGCGAGCCCTTGCCAGTGATCGCCTGCAGCGCGGGCGGCAATCCCGCATGGATGCCGCTCATCATCAGCGGATCGGCGACGATCACGTTCATCCAGTGCAGGTACTGGATGCTGTGGTAGTACGCCTCGCCGCAGCTGAATCCCTCGAGGTAGTCACGGAACAGCAGGTGCGGCCGCGCCACCGCGATCGAGAACGGCTCCCACACGTGACCATTGCCGCCGCTCGCGCCGTTGCGGATCAGATCTGCGAGCAGCGATTGGCCGTAGTTCTGGTTGCCGTCGATGAACGTGCGGCCGCTGGTGCTCACGTAGTCCGTGGTGAGCGCGCCCGGCAAGAACCGGCCGGGGTAGAACGTGGCCGAGCCCGGCGGCACCTCGCCGTAATACGGGGCGCCCGGATTCGCGGGATCGTTCGAGCCCCAAGAACAGTAGCCGAGGATGTCCGGCTGATTGCTGAGGAACGTGGTGCTGCTGTCGTACACCACGTTCATGCCCATGGCCGCCAGATCCGCAGCGGCGCTCGCCATCCAGCCGTTCTCATCGCCGCCCCAGCTGGTCGCATCGAGCACGAACACGCCGCTGGTCGCGGGGCGCTCTGCGTCATCGATCAACCGCTTGATGTCGATCGGCACGCCGGTGCCGGGGTCGATGCCCGTCTGGTAGCCGTCGAGGCGAAACACGAGATACGAGATCTGATCGGGCACCGCGAACTCATCGAACGAGCGCAGGCTCGCAAAATACGGGTTCTTGCGCCAGCCGCCCGAGCCGTCGTCGGGAACGATGCCGGTGAACAGCAGCGTCAGATCCGAGTCGACCGACGCGTGCGGGTCGCCGCCGCCGACCGCGGTGACGTGCAGCGGCACGTCCTTGGTCAGCGCCAGGAACTTGATGTGGTCCTTCAGCTCCGGATGCACTGCCGTCAAGTAGTTCGCGATCGGATCACGGATCGCTGCGTTGTACGTCGGGCGATCGATGACTTCCGCGGTCGTGGTGCCGGCGGCGAGGTGCAGCACGTGGTCGGCGGGGATGCTGCGCACCTCGGCGTAGTAGCTCCCCACCGCCACCGAGATCGCGCTCGAATCGTTCACCACCACCAGCACCTGGTCGGGACGGACGGCAGCGAGCAGGACGGCGAGCAGGGAAGCGAGCATGAGTGGCCTCGGCGAAAGGGCAGGTCGGAGCGAACGGTTGCTCGTGGCACCGACGCAGCATCGCATTGCGGCGCCGGGCTGCTCTAGGGCATGGCGCCGCCGGTGCTGGAGCGGTCGCGCGCACGATTTCGGCGCCGCCGGCGGGCACGCACCTTGCAAGCCGTCCGATGCGTGCGGTTGCAAGTCCAGTGATGCGACCAGGAGTCGGAATGCATGATGGCAACTCTCAAGTCGATGGCGCTCGCTGCCACGCTCATCATTCCCACGGTGGCGGGCGCGCCGCAGCAGGATCCCACCGCCAACCCGAAGGCGCCGCCGCGCGAGCCAGGCACTCCGGCGCCGCCGCAGGACAAGGGCGGCATGGACCTGCTCGAGGACCGCACCGTGGTCCTGGTGGGCCGCGTGGTGCGCAAGGACGATGGCAAGCTCGTGCTGCGCGTGAAGGAGTTCAGCATCACGCGCCGGTGCCGCAGCCGCCCTTGCTCGCTGATCGAGCGCCCGACGAGCGCAAGCCCACCGCCGCGAGCGGCGCCGACGCCGGGTCGGCGCCGACGCACCGCCGCAGCGAACACCAGACGCTGCGAACCGAGGCCGAGATCCAGCTGCTGCCGTGCGCGATGCTCGAGGACATCGAAGCAGACGTGAAGCTGATCACGCCCGCAGCAGCGGCGAACGACCAATCGCGCGCCACGAGCGACCAGCAGGTCGCGGGCGCGACGCCGCTGCTCCAGATCCAGGGCATCCTCACGAGCTACAAGCACGAGCCGTACTTGTTCCGTGCAAGCGTTCCGGCACGCCTGGACTGGAGACGAGCCGCCTGCGCGACAAGGGCTGATCGCGCGCGCAGCCGGAAGTTTCTACGACCTGGCCATGTAAAACGTGCGCACCGGGCGAGCCGTCACCCAGCTCGCCCGGACGGCCACGATCGGAGTGTGATTCATGCTGGCAGAACTGACCATCGTGCCGATTCGCGGCGAGACGCATCTCAGCGCCGACATCGCCGAGGTGGTGAAGCTGGATCGATGCATCCGGGCTGCGCTATCAGCTCACGCCGTGCGGCACGTGCATCGAGGGCGGGTGGGACGAAGTGATGGCGCTGGTCGCGAAGCGCCACCAGCGCGCCTGTCAGCTCGCGCCGCACGTGTTCACCACCATCCGCGTCGAGGACGATCGCGGCGAGCACGACAAGATGGAGCGCAACGTCCGCTCGGTGGCGGCCAGGGTGCCCGGCGCGTTCGCGCCGATCACCATGCCGCGCGCGGACGCGACCGAGGTGTTCGGGGTAGCGGGCTGGGAGACGGTGTCACGCGCGGTTCCCGGCAAGGTGACGGATGGCGAAACGCCGCACGCCCCACCGCCGATGAACCAGGGCTCGTGACGCCGCGGTCGACGCATGCCGCCGGTCGCCGGCCTCAGCCGCCATGGCGCTCGACCTCGTCGATGGTTCGCGGCGCTCGCTCCGACATGACGCGGCAGCCCTGGCCGGTGACGAGCACGTCGTCCTCGAGCCGCACGCCGATGTTCTTGAAGCGCTCGAACGCCGGCCGCACCTTGCTCGCGCAGCGACCGGTTCGCCTCGCTGTCTGGCAGGTAATGAGCGCGTCGGCACGCACGTAGATCCCGGGCTCGACCGTGATCACCATCCCGGGTGCGAGCGGATCGTGCGGCTGCCGACGTCGTGCACGTCGAGCACCGACGTAGTGCGAGGTGCCGTGCATGAAGAACAGGCGGTACTGATCGCCGGTGGCGTCGGTGATGAGGCCGAGCTCGAGCAACGATTGCTGCACCGATGCCACGGTCGCGGCGTGCACCGCGAGCGTCGCGCCCGGCTTGGCGGCGGCGATGCCGCACTGCTGCGCGCGCAGCACCGCCGTGTAGATCGCGCGCTGCTCCGGCGAGAACTGGCCGCTCACCGGAATCGTGCGGGTCACGTCGGCGGCATAACCCTCCACTTCCGCGCCGATGTCGAGCAGCAGCAGCTCGCCGGCCTGCACCTGTCGGTTGCACTCGTCGTAGTGCAAGGTGGTCGCGCTGGGTCCCGGACGCGACGATCGACGGAAACGCCGCGGTCGCATTCGCGCGCCGGTACACGTAGCCGATCAGGCCGTCGAGCTCGTACTCCCACACGCCGGCATGCGCCGCGGCTGCGGCGTCGTGCTGTGCGCGCACCGTGATGTCGATGGCCCGCTGCATCAGCTCGATCTCGCGCGGCGACTTGATCAGCCGCAACCCGGTGAGCAGCGGCAGCGCATCGCGCACCTGCGCGCCCGGCAGCTGCTCGCGCACGCGGTTGGCGAACCGCTGCTCGCGGCCGAGCTCTGCCGCCGAGAACGGCCGGCCGCCGAGCACCAGGAACACCTGCGCCGTGCCAGCATCGAGCGCCTGCAGGAACGCCTGGTACTCGGGCGTGGCGAAGTACTTGATCAGCCCGAACGGGTTTCGCAGAACGAGCGCGTCGCAGAAGTCCGGGAACGCGGCCGCATCGTGCACGTGCTCGATGCCGGAGATCGCGGTCGCCTCGGCGCGGGAGATCATGTGGCCGGTCCACGTCTCGCGTGCGGCCCGCGCGCGGGCAAGAACAGGAGGTCGCGCCGCGTCGGGTTGCCGGGCATGATCACCAGCGTGGCGCCCGGCTGATCGAGGCCGGTCAAGTACAGGTAGTTGCTGTCCTGCCGATAGGGATAGTCGCTGTCGCCGGTGCGGTTCTTCGGCTCGGCCGCGAACACGATCAGCATCGCGTTGTTGCCGAGCTCGGCGGCCGCGCGCGCACGCCGAGCCGCGAGCTCGTCGGCCGGCGAGCTCGCCGGCAGCACGAGTGCGCCGAACCAGGTCACGAGATGCATCATGCTGTCCATGCCGCCTCCATCACGCCCTGATCAAGACGCCATCGATCACGAGACCTTCCACCAGCCGCTCGAGCTCGTCCGGGTGCGCACCGTGGGCGCGCGCCAGCGCCGCGCGCGCGGCGCAGGACAGCGGCTCCTGCGCGCGCGTCAGGAACGCCGCCACCGCGGCGCTCAGGAGCTCGACGTTGACCTCGCGAGCTGCGCTGCGCTGGGGACCTCGCGCAGCTGCGCTGCGCTGGGCACCCTGCGCAGCGCAGCTGCGGCGGGGATGCGCCGGCGACGAGCACGGTCTCGCTGCGGGGAGCCCGGCCGATCGCGTTCGGCACCGGCGGCGCGGGCGCACCGCGATCGAGCGCCGCGCGCAGATCTGCCGCGCACGCGAACGCGCCTGTGCGCACCACGACCAGGCGCACCGAGGAGCTCAAGGTCACCGTGTCCGGGGGCAGCTCGCGCGCCGGCGTGCGATCGCGCCGCGCCCGCGCCATCGCCGCCTCGAGCAGGACGAGCTCGCTGAACACCGGCTCGCCAGCGCTGGCCGCGAGCGACGAGGCATAGTCCGCGAACGCGAGCGGCAGGCTGGTATCGTGTGCGATGGCGGCGTGGAACCATGGCGACGACGTGAAGCCCTGCAGGAACTGATCGCCGCCGTTGCCGTCGGGTCCGAGACACACGCTGAGCACGAACTCCTTCGCGATGTTGCCGAGCACTTGCAGGCGCCGCTGCCCCTGGTGGTCGGCCGAGATGCCCGCCGGGTCGGCCGCGGCAATGAGCTCGAGCTCGGCCGCAGCGAGCCCGCTCGACGCCACCGCGGCCGGCTCGCCCCGCCGCAGCGCCGCCGCGAAGCCGGGATCGAGCTGCATGCGGAACAGCGCCCGCTGCAGCTGGCGATGGGCGATCGCCCGCGGCTCGATCACGGCGCGCCCTGCACTGCCGCGGCGTGGTGCGGCGCGCCCAGCATGGCTTGCAGCCGCGCGAACACCGGCAGCACGTCCGGCAGCGGATTGCGCTCGCACTCGAACACCACCGCGCGCAGGTTGGGCGCGCGCGCCAGCACCGCGGCGAAGATCTCCCACGTGGCGGGCAAGATGCTCACGCCATGGTCGTCGTCGATGAACGTCTTGCCCTGGTGCGAGAACGGCGTGCCGCCCGCCACGTGCATCTCGATCACCCGCTCGCAGGGGAAGCTGTCGAGCGCGGTCTGCGGCGCATGCCCGCACACGCGCTGGTACACCGCGAGGTGGGCGACATCGAGCAGCAGGCCCGCGTCGGCGCGCTCGGCGACACGGGCGAAGTAGTCGAGCAGATGCAGGTCGCCCAGGTAGACGTGCGCCGGCGGGTTCTCGGGCAGCACCTCGAAGCCGGTCGCCGCGCGCAGGCGGGCGACGTTGCTCGCCATGTGGTCCGCCGAGGACGCGGTCAAGATCGGCGGCATCAGCACGCCGTGGCCGCGATCGCGCGGGCCGATGTGCCACAGCCCAGCATCGCCGCACAGCCATGCGGCGCGCACGCGCCGCGCGAGCTGCGTCACGCCGCTCACCCAGGCCGCGTCCTGGTCCTCGGCTTCCTCCAGATTGAGGTCGAGGAAGTGGTAGGTGGTCGGCCAGCCCGCCGCCGCCCAGGCGAGCGCATCCTGGTCGGCGCCGCGGTCGAGATCGCAGCCGATCTCGAGGAACTGCACGAGCTCGGGGCGGGCGCGCCGCAGCGCGAGCACGTCGAGCCCGCTCGCGCGCGCGCCGAATTCGGTGGAGATGCCGACACCCAGCCACGGCAAAGCGCGCAGCCGCTCGGCAAACGCGGCCGACGGATCGAACGTCATGAAGGCGCTCCCTGGTCGATCATCATCGGCGCAATTGTACCGAGCGCGCGCGCCGGAAAAACGGGTTCGCCCGGCCGGTGCGAGACCGTGCACCGCCGCCCTCTTTACAACGGCGGCAGCGGCCATTCTGCTATCCACCTCATGAACGGACTTGAGAGACGGTCGCGAAGCAGGAGCGCGTCATCGCCGCAGCCTGGCCGTGCAGGACGGCGAGCGATCGCGGTCCTGGCGCTGGTCCTCGCCGCCGGCTGCCGGCCGCACACGCAGGAGGCCGTGGGCAACTCGCGCGATCTGCTGCCGCTGCTCGCCGCAACCGAGGCCAGGACGAGCCTGGGCGATGACCGCCGCCGCGCCGTGGTCCTGCCCGCCGGGACGGCGCTGAGCTGCCGCCTCGGCGACCTCGAGCCAGGCGAGCTGCGCTGCTCGATCGGTCCGGTGATGCGCGATCCGCCGCACGACCGCCGCGGGCAACTCGAGCTCGTGCTGCACGAGCGCGGCCACCTCGTGCTCGCGCGCCGGCTGGTGCCGGTCGCCGACGCGGCCGCCTGGATCGACCTGCAGGTGGCGATCGGGCGCGGCGCGCGCGCGGCCGAGCTCGAGCTGCACGCGACCGGTGCCGACATCGCGATCGCCTCGCTGCGGCACGTGCTCAGGACCAGCGCGCCGCCGCGAGCCAACGTGCTCCTGTACGTGATCGACACGCTGCGACCCGATCACCTGTCGGCGTACGGCTACGAGCGGCCGACCGCACCGGTGCTCGAGCACCTCGCCGGCGAAGGCGTGCTGTTCACCAACGCCTACTCGACCGCGCCCTGGACGCGACCGGCGACCGGCAGCCTGCTGACGTCGCTCTATCCGAGCTTCCACGGCGCGGTGCGCGACCGCGCCATGGCGACCGAGGTGACGACGATCGCGGAACGCCTGCGCGGCGCCGGCCTCTTCACGGTGGCGTTCGTCGCCAACGGCAACGTGTCCGCGCCCGGGCTCAACTTCGAGCAGGGCTTCGAGCGGTTCGTGTCGATCGTCGGCTCCGGCGCCGAGGGGCATGCTCGCAGCAGCGAGGTCAACGAGCTCGTCCTGCCGGCGCTCGAGCCGCTGCAGAGCGAGGCGTTCTTCCTCTACGTGCATGCCATCGATCCGCACGCGCCCTACGATGCGCCCGCGCCCTACTGCGATCGCTTCGCGCGCGGCGACTACCATGGCCCCGTGACGCCGGCGCGCACGCTGCAGCGGGACCTGGTGGCGCTGCAGCCCGCAGGGGAGGACCTGGCGCGGGTGCGCGACCTCTACGACCAGGAGATCGCCTATCAGGATGCGATGCTCGGAGCGCTGCTCGATCGCCTGGAGGAGCTCGGCCTGAGCGCGCGGACCATCGTCGTCGTCACCTCGGATCACGGTGAGGAGTTCGCCGAGCACGGCAGCTTCGGCCACGGCCGGCGCCTGTGGGAAGAGCAGATCCGCGTGCCGCTCGTGCTGCGCGGAGCCGGCATCGCGTCGCCCGGCGCCCGGATAGGACGGCGCGTGAGCTTGCTCGACGTGGTGCCGACCTTGCTCGCGCTGCTCGGCGTCGGCGGCACCACCGAGTGCCAGGGACACGATCTGACCCCGCTCCTGTGCGGCGGCGAGACCGCGCTCGCCGCCACCGAGGATCCGCTCTACTGCGAGGAGCGCGTCGATGCTGACGGCGAGCGCCAGATCTTCTCGATGGTACAAGGACCGTGGAAGCTGATCCTGCGCCAGGGCAAGCGCGAGCTGCCGATGCTGTTCAACCTCAGCGACGACCCGGGCGAGCAGCACGATCTGGCCAGCGCCGATCCGGTGCGCGGACGCGCGCTGCGCGATCTCCTCACGGCCTTCCCTGATCGGTTCCCGCAGCCGCGACTCGGCGAGGGGCCGCGGTTTCGCGCCGACGAGACCACGCGGCGACAGCTCGAGGCGCTGGGCTACGCACGCTGATCGCGGGCGCGAGCCGCACGGCCGCGCGTGCCCGAAAGCCGACACGTGCGTTTTACTGCGGCGGTCCACGGCCCGCCAGCGGCGGGGCTGTCGGCAGCTGGCTTGACAGCCAGCACCCCTTCGCTTCAGTTATCCTCCGATCCCTCGCTCGAGTCCTGGACGGCATCGCTCGCGATCCGGAGGTGGGCATGAACCGTGCGGCGCTGATCACGCTCCTGGGCGCGATGCTCGCTGCGGCGCGCGGGCAGGAAGGCGACGGCGCGGCACGAGCGCGCGAGCCCAGCGGCTGGGCGCTCGACTTCGCGAACGAGCCGGACGTCGCACCGGGCGGCGTCGCCGCCTGGGCGGCAAGGCGCGGCTTCACGGCCGTGCTCGGCTCGCCGGTCTACTTCTTCCTGGACCAGGGCAAGCTGCACCTGGTTGCGAAGCCCGGACCCATTCACGAGCAGCGCGTCCGCCTCGCGCTCACCGACCGTGAGCGGCTGCGCAGCGGCCTCGAGAGCAAGGTGCTGCTGCGCTTGACCACTGCCGGCTTCGTGCTCGACGTCGCCAGGGCACCGCGTCTGAAGATCAAGATGGCGCCGGTCACGCTGCCTGGCCAGGGAGCGGACCTTCGCGACTCGAAGCGCAACGACAGCTGCTTCTACCTGTTGCTCGGCTTTGGCGATCCGGTGCACGACTTCAGCGGCATCAGCCTTCCCGACACGCTCGCCTATGTCTGGGCGGATCAGGCATGGGACGAGCAGGTCGCGGGCGATCCGGAGTACGACGCGTTCCTGCGCTACATCGCGATCGGGCACGGCAGCGTGGACCTCGGCAAGATCCGGGAGATCGTGCGGGACGCGGCTCGCGACTATCGGCTGGCGTTTCCGAACCGCAGCACCAGGGGTCGCGATGGCCATGCGGCGGCGGCGATCCCCTTGCTGCGCTCCGTCTCGCTGATGGTCGATGCGAACACCCTGGAGACGAGGTCCGAATCGATCTTGGAGTCGATCCAGTTCCTGTCAGCCGACTAGGAATGACGCGCTGCGTCGCCAACCCATGAGGCCATGCCATGAAGAAGCGCATCGTCAGCCGTTCCTTGCTGGCCGTCACCTTGCTCGCGCCGGGCGCTTCCGCGTGGGAAACGAAAGACCACAAGATGATCGTGGCACTGGCGATCGAGCACAGCCCGCCGCAGCTGGCAGCATTCCTGCGTGACCATCTCGCCGAGGTGATGCAGGGCGCGGTCGATCCGGACTTGCGGTTCATGGATACGCTCAACCACACCTATCACGTCGAGCACGGGACACGGGACAATCCCGACCACGTCGCGTACCTCGCGTCCGCGCTCGTCGCAATGATGCGGAACCGGGCGCCGGCGGCGATGGTCGCCTACTGGTTCGGCGCGCTCAGCCACTACGTCGCCGACATCGATCAGCCTCTGCACACGTCGGACAAGGACCAGAACGAGAACTGGTACCATCTGCTGTTCGAGGCGCTCGGCCGGGGTTTCGAGTACCGCTCGGAGGTTCTGGGCGTCGAGCTCGAGGTGAAGCTCGGCAAGGCGCTCTCCGGGTGGCAGTTCCCGTACGACGGCCAGCACGATGCGATCGCCGACGTCAGATCCTGGCAGGTCGCGAATGCGATCTGGGCGAACCGCTACTACGACGAGATCGGCAGGATCTACACGCAGCGCGGCAGCTTCGACGCGGGTCGCCTGGCCGCGATCTACCGGCAGTGCATCGCCGAGGCGATCAACGACGTGATCGATCTGTGGGCGCACGTCCTTGGATCGCAGGCCGACCTCCTGCCGGCCGCGACCCTGGCCGCGCTCCCCCGGCAGGACGAGGTATTGCTCCTGGATGTCGACCGGCATGGCAGGGTGGAGCAGGGCGGCAAGCGGGTCACGCCGGAAGAGCTCGCCCTCGTCGTTCGCCAGTACTCCTCGGCGCGGCCGCGGAACCGGGAGGGCCCGCGCGCCTCGGTCTACGTCGAGATCGATGATCGCTGTCAGGAGTCCGTGGCAGCACGACTTGAAGCGACGTGCGCGGCCTGCGGCATCACTGGGTTCTCGGCGATCCTGGTGCGCAAGGGCACCTGGACGAGCCGCCTCTACCGGGCCGTCAAGGTGCATGCGGCATCGCTCGTCGGCGAGGAACGCCGGCGATGAGGGCAAGAGCAACGGCGCACTGCAGTGATCCAACGCCGCTTTGCGGCTCACCCGACGATCATCGCCTTCAACGGACGCACCATTGATGCGCGAGTCGACCGTCCTTCGGATGTGGCACGGTTCGAGGAGCTGCAGCTCGACCACGGACTGCTCGGTCGCGCGCCAGTCCGCGGCCAGCGACGTTGTGCCGGGCGCGCGCGGATGTTAAACCCGAACGCGATGGCTCACGTTCACGAGATCCTGTCGCTCGACCTGCCGGAGCTCGGACCCTACCGCACGCTGCGGCGCCATCAGCAGCACATCGACCGCGGCATCTTCGTCGCCGAGGGCGAGAAGGTCGTGCGCCGTCTCCTCGAGAGCGACCTCGCGGTCGTCTCGCTCTTGCTGACGCCGGCGTGGCGCGCGCGGGTCGCGGCCGCGCTCGCGACGCGACCCGAGCCCGACCTCGTGGTCTACGTTGCGCCGCAGGCGCTGCTCGAGGCGATCGTCGGCTTCCCGCTGCATCAGGGAATCATGGCGGTCGGCAAGGTGCCCACGCCGCGGGCGCTCGAGCCGCTCGTCACGAGCTTGCCGCGACCTCGCCTGCTGCTCGCGCTCGACGGGCTCTCCGGGCCGGAGAACGTGGGCGTGGTGGTGCGCAACTGCGCCGCGTTCGGGGCGCAGGCAATCATCGTCGGCGAGACCTCGTCGAGCCCGTATCTGCGCCGGTCGGTGCGCAACTCCATGGGCACGATCTTCCAGCTGCCAGTGGTGGCCTGCACCTCGCTCGCCGGCACGTTGCTAAAACTGCGCGAACGCTTCGGCGTGCGCGTGCTCGCGGCGGACGCGCACGCCATGCAGATCGATCTCATGCACGCCGATCTGACCGGCGACATCTGCCTGGTGCTCGGCAGCGAGGCAACCGGCCTCGCCGGCACCACGCTCGCAGCGTGCGAGCAGCGCATCGTCATCCCGATGCACGCGGGCACCGACTCGCTCAACGTGGCGAACGCGAGCGCGGTGTTCCTGTACGAAGCGATGCGCCAGCGGTGCCGCTGATCACACGAACTCGAGCTCGACCGGCCGCGGTATCAGGCTGGCTTCGTGCGCGCGATCGAGCAACAGGCGCACCGCGTGGCGGCCGCGCTCGCCGTAGTCGACGGTGAGATCGTTCACGTACATGCCGACGAACCGATCGGTGAGCTTGGCGTCGAGATCGCGACCGTAGCGCTGCGCATGCCGCACCGCTTCCTCGCGATGCATCAACCCGTAGGCAATCGACTCCGACAGATAGCGGGACACGTCCCGCATCAGGCTCGCGCCCAGGTCCTTGCGCACCACGTTCACGCCGAGCGGCAGCGGCAGCCCGGTCTCGGCGCGCCACCACTCGCCCAGGTCGACCACCTTCTGCAGGCCGCGCGCGGCGTAGGTGATCTGGCCCTCGTGGATCAAGAGCCCGGCCTCGTTGCGCCCCGCCTCCACCGCCTCGATGATGCGATCGAACGGCAGCACCTCGTGCTCGATGTGCGGCTGCAGCAGCTTGAGCGCGAGGAACGCCGTGGTCAATTCGCCCGGCACGGCGATGCGCCGGTGCGCGAGGTCGGCGACCGACATCGTCGTGCGCGCGATCACGATCGGACCGTAGCCATCCCCCATGCTGGCGCCGGACGGCAGCAGCGCGTAGCGGTCGAGCACGAACGCATACGCGTGCAAAGAAAGCGCGGTGATGTCGAGCTCCCCCTTGAGCGCGCGCCGGTTCAGCGTTTCGATGTCCTGCAGAATGTGGCGAAAGCGGAGCGCGCCGGTGTTGATGCGGCCCGCGGCCAGCGCGTAGAACATGAAGGCGTCGTCGGGATCGGGGCTGTGCCCGAGGGTGAGCTCGCGCATGAGCGAAGAAACCTCGTGGTCCGGGAATCGAGACCGGTCACTATAGCGACGAGAAGGGTCCCGGTTAACACTCGTGAAGAAGCTCTGCGTCGCCTTGCTCGTGCCCTTGATCCTGCTGCTCGCCGCGGAAGGCCTGCTCACGCTGTTCGGCGTGGCCGCGATCCCGCCCAGGTTCGTCCTGCGCCGCGATGCACAGGGCACGATCTGCTGCAGCAACAAGGACTCGGCGTTCTGGTCCGAGCCGTTCCTCGAGACGTGCGTCCGACCGGTCAAGCAGCCCTGCACGTACCGCATCTTCGTGATCGGCGAGTCCACCCCGAACGGCTTCCCGTTCTCGCGCCACTGCACGCCCGCACGCTGGCTGCAGGTGCGCCTCGAGCAGCTGCATCCGGGCCGCTCGATCGAGGTGGTGGGTCTCGCCGCCAACGGCAAGGTGGCGTCCGACCTGGTGGACTTCAGCGACGAGATCCTCGCCTGGCGGCCGGACCTGCTCGTGACCTACGTCGGCCACAACGAGTTCATCCTGGTGTCGATCCCGGAGATCAAGCACCCCGCCCAGTTCAGGGTGCGCTCGTTCCTGCTCGAGTTCCGGGTCGGCCGCACGCTCTCGAGCCTCGTGCTCGGCAACCGCGAGCCGCCGCCGGACGAGCTGCCTGACACCCGGCTGGTCGCCGATCAACCGTATCTCTCGCACGCCGAGTTCCGGTACGGCCACGACCGCTACCGGCGCTCGCTCGAAGCACTGCGCGAGAAGTGCCGCGCGTGCGGCACGCAGCTGCTCTTGTGCCTGCCAGCATGCAATCTCAGGGACTATCCGCCCACCTACAGCTCGTTCGGCGCGAGCACGAGCGCGGCGGCCAGGGAACGCGGGCGCGCGCTGCTCGAGCAGGCGATCGACCTGGTGAAGGCACACGAGCTCGACCGTGCGCGGCCGCTGCTCGAGCAGGCGATCGCCATCGACGCCACGCCGGCGATCGCGCACTACCAGCTCGGCGCGGCCTTGCTCCAGCAAGATGCGGCGCGGGCGCGCCGCGAGTTCGAGCTGGCCCGCGATCTCGACTGCTACCCGAACCGCGCGCAGCAGCCGCTGCTCGACATCGTGCGCGAGCAGGCCGCACACGGCGTGCTGATCGCCGACTGTCCGGATGTGTTCAACGAAGCCGCCGAGCACCACGTGCCCGGGTGCGATCTGTTCGTGGACCACTGCCATCCCGAGATCTCGGCGCAATCGCTGATCGCCACGGCGATCATGCGGGCGATGGCGAGCGCGAACCTGCTCGCGCCGGCGAACGAATGGCACTTCGAGCGGGAGCCCGACCTGGCCGAGTACCACCGGCGGCTGAAGCTGTCGTTCCCGGACATCGCCAGCGAGTTCGCCGCGACCGCGATCAACAGCTTGCTCAATCGACTGCGACTGACCACGCGGCGCCTCTCGGCAGCCGAGAGCGCGGAGCGCGGGTGCGCCTTCGCGATGCGTTACGACCCGCAGAATGGCACCGCCATGCTCGGCCAGGCGCTCGCGGCGTTCGTGCTCGGCCGCAAGGAGGAGGCGCGCGTGCTCGCCGCGCGCGCGATCGAGCGCGATCCGCGCCTGCGCTTCTACCCCCGGCAGCTGCCGGCGAAATACCCCGAGCTCAAGGACCTGTTCGCACCGTGACGCCAGGCCGCGCGCTCATACCTTCTGCGTGGCCTTCGCCTTCGCCGGGAACACCGCCTCGAGCGTGACGCTCTCGGCCGCACCGTTCACGGTTCGCACCACCTCGATCGGAAACGGCTTCGCCTCCTCCTGCGCGTCGAGCGCGGCGCGCAGCTGGGCGAGGTCCTTGATCGCCTGATCGCCGATGCGCACGATGCGATCGCCGACCTGCAGCTTCGCGCGCGCGCCCACCGAGTCGTCGGGGACGCTCGAGTCACCACGCCGTCGCCGCTCGCCTCCAGGTCGGGCGTGATGCCGAGCAGCTTGCCGCGGTGCGGGCCGCCGCCGAACAGCTGCGCCATGGCCGGCTCCTTGAACGCCGGCCGCTCGCTGCGATTGGCCACCTCCACCAGCACCTCGAGCGTCGCCTGCGCCACGCGCGCAGCCTTGCCGGCATCGATCTTGTCGGCGTCGTCGCTCGCGTGATGATAGTCCGGGTGCGTGCCGCTGAAGAAGAACAGGGACGGCACGCGCTGCCGGACGAACGGCGCCGTGTCGCTCGCATTCAAGTAGAAGCTCTCGCCGTCGCGCGGCTTGAAGCCGTGCTGCGCCGCCTTCGCAAACGCCAGCGAGCGCAGGTCGTCGCTGGCTGCGAGCACGTCGATCGAGTCGGGCGCGTTGCGGCTGATCATGTCGAGATTCAAGTAGGCAGCGATGTGATCCATCGGCACCGGCGGGTGCTTGCCGAATGCGCTCGAGCCGACCAGGCCGCGCTCCTCGCCGCTCCACGCGGCGAACACGATCGAGCGCTTCGGCTTGACCGGCATGCGCTGCACGGCCTCGGCGATCGCGAGCAAGCCGGACGTACCCGAGGCGTTGTCGTCCGCGCCGTTCCAGATGTGGCCCTCGTCGTCCATGCCGACGTGGTCGTAGTGCGCGCCGAGCACCACGTACTCGCCGCGCAGCACAGGATCGCTGCCCTCGGCGATCGCCAGCACGTTCGCCGAGGAATCGACGCCGTCGCGCATGACCGACACGCTCACGTCGTCGGTGCTGTCGATCGCGCTCGCGAGCTGATCCGCCAGCGCCGCCGACACCCACACCACCGGTCCCGACAGGCGGCGCGTGCCGAGGAGATCCATGCCCGGCGAGATGCTGGTGACGAGGCGATCGCCGTGCTCCGCGTCGTTGCCGCCCAGCAACTTCATCACGTCATCGGCAGCCGCGGCGCCGTCGTCGGTGCGAATGGTCACGCGGCCGTTGCCGCCGCCGATGCCCATCGCTGCGAGCTGCTCCGCCACCGCTCGCTTCAGATCCTCGGGCAGGTCCTCCAGGCTGGTCATGCCCTTAATGCCTTTCATGCCTTTCGGCAGCGCTGCGGCGCTGCCGCCCAGGCGACGAAAATCCGCGTCGACCTCGGGCTCGAGCTGGTCCTGATCGGCGACCAGCAGCACGGCGACCGCGCCGCGCAGAAACAGCTGCTCGGCCTGCGCACGCGCGTTCGCCTTGGAGGCGCCATCGACCACGACCACGCTGCCCCCGACCTCGCCGTCAGCGGCGACGACGCGCGCCGTCACCTTGCCGGCCGCGGCGAACGCCGGCACCAGGAACAGTCCGGCGCCGGCGAGCTTCGCCTCGGCGATGGCGAGCGACGCCTGCGCGTGATTCGCGGCGCCCGGCAGGTCAAACGGCTGCAGCCAGCAATCGAGAAGCGGCTTGAGGCCGAGGCCTGCAAACTGCGTGGCGATGTACTGCGCGGCGACCTCGGCGCCGCGGTGGCCCGAATCGCGCCCCTCGAGCGCGTCCGACGCCAGGAAGTCGACGTGCTGGCGCAGGCGCAGCGCGGTGACCTCGGGAAGCTCCTGCGCCGCGCGCGCGACCAGGGCGATGAGCGAGAACGAGACCGCAAGGATGGAGCGCAGCGCAGGCACGAGAACCTCCTGGCGTCGAGGCCACGACAGCGTTGGACCGGGTCCGTTGGTACGTCCAAGGGCCTGTGGCAGAGGGCCGTTTTTTCGGCGGCGCAGTGCAGCTGCCTCCTGCACCAAACGAGATGCCGCTCAGCCGCCGCCCTCGGGCAGCACCGTCTTGCCCTTGTGGATCACGATGTCCACCCGATTCTTGAGCAGCTCGGCGGGCACGGCTGCGAACGGATCGTGCGCGAGCACGGTGATGTCGGCGAGCTTGCCCCGCTCGAGCGTGCCGCGGTCCTTCTCCTGGCCGCCCGCATACGCGCCGCCGAATGCCGCCGCGCGGAACGCCTCCTCCATGCTCAGGCGCTGCGCCGCGCCCCAGCCGTCCCTGGGCGCGCCGCGCGCATCCTGGCGCGTGACGGCGCCGTAGATCCACTGCAGCGGGTCGAGCGGCGTGAGGTCGAACGCCGAGCCGAACGCGACCACCGCGCCGGCATCGAGCAGGGCCCGCATCGGCAGCGCACGCACTGCGCGCTCGGGCCCGAGCCGCGCGTCGACGTAGCCGTTGCGAGCCAGGTCGAGCGGGATGGTGCCGGGCAGGAAGCCCGCCACCACGTTCAGCTGCTGGAAACGCGGCACGTCCTGCGCATCGACCAGCACGATCTGGGCGATGACGTTGCGCAACCGTTTCGCGGCCGGCACGGACTGGATCGCATCGAGCGCGGCGCGCACCGCGGCATCGCCCGAGGCCTGGAACGTGACCGGGAAGCCGGCCTCGTTGCAGCGCTTGACGGTGCCGGAAAGCTCGGCGGCGTTCAGCGGCAAGCCGCGCCAGGGCGCGGCGTCGGCGTACGGCTCGAGCAGCGCGGCGGTCCGGCCGCCGAGCATGCCGTCGACGCGCACGAGCGGCGCGAGCACGTGCAGGGAGGCGTAGTCCTTGAGCTTGCCCCGCTGCTTCTGCAAGGCCTCGATCAGCTGCCCGCCGCTGCTGTTGAGCCGCGGCCACGCGAACACGTGCAGCGGATACTCGCCCCAGTCGGTGAGCGTCGCGAGCACGCTCAGCTCCTGCTCGGTGAGCGTGAGGTGCACGGCGCCAAGGCCAGCGTGCAGCGCGTGCTGCCGCGCATCGGCGAGCAGCGCCTTCACGTCCTCGTCGGCGACCTTGGCCTCGGGCCGGGCGATCAGCCGCACGGCGGTGCCGTCGAGCCGACCGCTCGGCTCGCCATCGGCGTCGCGCGCGATGCGGCCGCCGACCGGGTCGGGCGTGGTGCGCGTGATCTTCGACTTCGCGAGCGCGACGCTGTTCAACCAGGCCGAGCTGCCGCCGTCGGCCAGGAGCACGACCGCGCGGTCCGGGACGATCTTGTCGAGCAGCGTGCGATGCGGCTCCTTGCCCTGCAGATCGGCGAAGTCGAAGGGTCCGCCCTCGAGCCAGTCGATCTGGTAGTCGCGCGCGAACGCGGCGAGACGCTCCTGGATCTCCTTCAGGTTGGTGGCGGCAGCGAAGTCGAAGTAGATCTTCGACCAGAGCTGCGTGGGGGGGTGCTGCAGGTCGACGAATGCCGGCACCGCCACGCGCCCGGCGAGATCGACGACCTCGGTGCCATCGCTCACCAGCGCCTGGATCTCTTGCTCCGAGCCCACCGCCAGGATGCGCTCGCCGCGGATCGCCAGTGCTTCGGCGAACCAGCCGCTCGGCGCGCCGGTGAAGATGCGCCCACCCATCAGCACCAGATCGGCGCCGTCAGTGAGCATCGCAACACTCGCCAGGATGAAGAGCATGGCGCCACCTCGGAGCATGGTGAATGCAACTCGAATCCCGCGCACTGGGGGCGCGACCGTGGTTTTTCGCGCGGGCAACCTGGGCCGCCCCACTCTATGATTGCCTGCTCGTCAGGAAACACCCAGGCCGATCCATAGCGCCCCCACCAGGTGACTTCCGCGCATGGCGCAGTATCTTAGCCGCATGATCCAGGAGCTGGTGCGCTTGCTGGGCGCGGATGGGGTGCTGCGGCATCCCGCCGAGCTGATGGTGTACGAGTGCGACGGCCTGACCCACCTGAAGCAGCGTCCGTCCGCGGTGGCGTTGCCGCGCACCACCGACGAGGTGGCGGCCATCGTCAAGCTGTGCCGGCACGAGGGCGTGCCGTTCGTGCCGCGCGGCGCGGGCACCGGCCTGTCCGGCGGCGCGCTGGCGAAGCCGGGCAGCATCGTCATCGAGCTGGCGCGCATGAACCGCATCCTGAGCATCGCTGCGGACGAGCGCCTTGCAGTGGTGCAGGCCGGCGTGGTGAATGCGGTGCTGTCGCGCGCGGTGCGGCCGTTCGGGCTGCACTACGCTCCCGATCCGTCGTCGCAGATCGCGTGCACGATCGGCGGCAACATCGCCGAGAACTCGGGCGGTCCGCACTGCTTCAAGCACGGCGCCACCACGCGCCACGTGCTGGCGCTGACGGTGGTGCTGCCGTCGGGCGAGATCGTGAAGCTGGGCAGCCCGCACGGCGAGGAGTCGGGTTACGACCTGGTTGGCCTCATGGTCGGATCGGAGGGCACGCTCGGCATCGCCACCGAGGCGACGCTGCGCCTGCTGCCGCTGCCGCCGAAGATCGAGACGCTGCTGGCCGCGTTCCACTCGGTCGAGGACGCCTGCGAGGTGGTCTCGCGCATCGTCGCGTCGGGCGTGACCGCGGCGGCGCTCGAGATGCTCGACCGGCTGACCATCGAAGCGGTCGAGGCATCGGTGTTCGCGGCCGGCTACCCGCAGGACGCCGGCGCGGTGCTGCTGATCGAGCTCGATGGTCATCCCGCGCAGGTGGCGAGCGATGCGGCGCGGGTGGAGGCGATCGTGAGCGCGGCGCCAGCGTTATTCCTGAAGCGCGCGCAGAACGAGCAGGAGCGGCTCAAGCTGTGGAAGGGACGCAAGGGCGCGTTCGGCGCGCTCGGCCGGCTGGCGCCCGATCTGTACGTGCTCGACACGGTCGTGCCACGCACCAGGCTGCCGGACGTCCTGCGCGCGGTGCTCGAGATCGGCCGCAGCAACCGCGTGCGGCTGTCGAACGTGTTCCACGCCGGCGATGGCAACCTGCATCCCAACATCTCCTACGACGGTCGCGACCAGGACGAGCTGGCGCGCGTGGTGAAGGCGAGCGGCGAGATCGTGCGCGCCTGCCTGGATGCGGGTGGGGCGCTGTCCGGCGAGCACGGCATCGGCCTCGAGAAGCGGGACTACATGTCGCTCTTGTTCAGCGCGGACGACTTGAGCATGATGGCGCGCGTGCGCGATCTGTTCGATCCCGACCACCTGTGCAACCCGAACAAGGTGCTGCCGCAGACCAAGGCGTGCGCGGAGTACCGGCGCGATCAAGCGCATCTCTTGACCGCCGAATGAAGCATGCGCCAGCGCCGATCATGCCGCCACCGTTGACCCAAACGCTCGGCTCGCTGCTGGGCGACGATCAGGTCGTCCGGGTGGAGGCCACACCCACGCTGAGCCGCGCGCTGGGCGGTTGCGTGCCGCCGGTGGCGGTGATGCCGCAGACGGCCCTGCAGCTCGCGACATTGCTCAAGCTCGCCGCCGAGAACGGCCTCGCGCTCATCCCGTACGGGACGGAGCTCGCGTGCGGCGCGCCGCCGCAGAAAGCCGACGTGCTGCTCGACCTGCGCCAGCTCGAGCCGATCCTCGAGCACGAGCCGGGCGACCTCACGGTGCGCGCGAGCGCGAGCACGAGCTTCGCGCTCTTGCAGGACACGCTCGCGCGCCACGAGCAGCGCCTGCCGATCGAGGCACCGGCGGCCGCCGCCACGCTCGGCGACCTGCTCGCAACCCGCGCCAGCGGACCGCGCCGTCTGGCCTTCGGCACGCTGCGCGATCACGTGCTGGGCCTGAGCGTCGCCACGCCGGACGGCAAGATCACGCGCTGCGGCGGGCGAGTGGTGAAGAACGTCACCGGTTACGATCTGATGAAGCTGCACGTGGGCGCACTGCACACGCTCGGCATCGTGCTCGAGCTGAACCTGCGCTTGCAACCGCGCCCAGAGCGCGAGCTCGCGATCCTCGCGATCTTCGACCGCATCGCCCAGGCCTGCGCGTTCGCGCATCACATGCGCCTGGAACCCGAGCTGCAGCCGGTCGCGCTCGACCTCGCCACCTCGCTCGGCTCGTTCGCCGACATCCCGGTGAAAGGCGCCGCCATCGGCGTGCTGTTCGAGGGCAGCGAGGCGGCGGTCGAGCAGCAGGTGGACCGCGCTCGCACGTTCCTGCGGGACGGCGTCGAGGTGCATCTGCTCGCCGGCCGCGAGTGCGAGGCGCTGATCGAGCGGCTCACCGAGGCGCGCGCGATCGACGTCAGCGACGGTCCGTTGCTCGTGGTGCGCTGCCTTGCACCACGCGGGCAGCTCGCGGCCGTGCTGGAGGCCGTGCAGCGCGGGCCGCTCGGGCACCGCATTCCGCGCTGCGTCGGCTGGGCCGGCCTGGGCATCATCGACGCGATGGTCGGCGGCGACCTCGACCGCGACGCCGACCTGCCCGGCGAGGTGGCCGGGCTGGCGCAGGCGCTGGCGCACCTGGACGGCTCGCTCGCGCTGCGTGCCGCGCCGCCGTTCGTGTGGGCCACGTTCGTGCGGCCGCGGTCCGAGGCGGTCGCGCGCATCGAGCGCCAGCTGCGCACCCTGGTGGACCCGGGGCAGGTGCTCAACCCGGGACGCTTGAGCGGCCTGCCATGACCACGCATCAGCTGCTCCGAGAGGGGCCTCGAGTGAGCGCCGCCGCCGAAGCGGCGCTGGTGGCGAGTGCGGCGCTCGACTGCGTACACTGCGGGTTGTGCCTGTCGTCCTGCCCCACGTACGTCGCCACCGGCCGCGAGCCCAGCTCGCCGCGCGGGCGCATCTACCTGATGCGCGCGCTCGCCGAGGGCCGCCTCCAGCCCGACGCGACCGTGTACCGCGACCTCGACGAGTGTCTCGTGTGCCGCAACTGCGAGACCGTGTGTCCATCGGGTGTGCGCTTCGGCGTGATGATGGAGCACACGCGTGATCGCCTCGAACAGGGCCCGCAGCGCGACCAGCGCACGCGCAAGCTGAAGCGGCTCGCATTCCGCTGGTTGCTGCCCTCGCCGCGCTTGCTGCGACTGCTCGCGAACGCTCTCGACATCTACCAGCAGCCGAAGTTCGCGCCGATGCGCCGCCTGATCCACCGGTTCCTTTCTCCGGCAACGCGCGAAGCAGAGAAGCTGATGCCACGCATCCCGAGCGGCAGGATGCGGCGTCCGCTGCCGCGCGTGAGCGAGCCCACGGGCGCAGCGACGTCGCGCGTGGGCTTGCTCGAGGGTTGCGTCGCCGTGCAGCTCCTGCCCGAGGTGAACCGGGCCACGTGCCGTGTCCTCAATCACCACGATGCCACGGTCGTGTGCCCCCCATCACGCCCCTGCTGTGGCGCGCTCGCGCTGCACTTCGGCGACGCCGAGTGCGCCGCGAAGCAAGCCGTGCGCACGATCGATGCGTTCGCACGCGAGTGCGTCGAACACATCGTCGTCAACTCCGCCGGTTGCGGATCGGCGATGAAGGAGTACGGCCGCCTGCTGCAAGGCACCAAGCACGAGGCCCGGGCGCGGGAGTTTGCGAGCCGCGTGCTCGACGTGTCGGAGTGGCTCGTGAAGGCGGGCATTCGCCCACCGGCACAGGCGCTCGAGCTCAGGGTGGCCTATGACGATCCATGCCACCTGCTGCACGCGCAGCGCATCGCCGCACCGCCGCGCGAGATGCTGCAGGCGATCAAGGGCGTGAAGCTCGTCGCGCACGAGGGAGCCGAGACGTGCTGCGGCGCCGCCGGCATCTACAGCGTGCTGCAGCCCACGCTGTCGGCGGTGATCCTGGCAACCAAGATCGAGGCGTTGCGCAAGGCGAATCCGCAGGTCGTCACGACCGGTAATCCGGGCTGCTTGCTGCAGATCCGCAGTGGCCTCGAGCAGGCGGGCCTCGCGGCGATCGAGGTGCTGCATCCGGTCGAGCTGCTCGACCGCGCCTATCGGGCCGTTGCCACCGCATCCAGGGCACGCTGAACACGTCGCTCGTGGCGTCGGCGGTTTCTCGGGCGGGAGTGTTCCGCAAGGCCGCGGACGCATTCTGCCGCGGATCGCGGCCGCTTGCGCCTGCGGCAGAGAATCTCGCACATCCGGCGTGACATCCGGGCGCGCTTTCGGATCTCACGAGGGAGTGAACCGACGGCGCTCTGCGCCAACCACGACGGCCGAGGCATGCCCATGCTGCAATTGACCTGTTTCGCCTGCGTCTGTTATTTGGCGCTGAGCTTGCTCGCATGGCTCGACCATCGCCCGGCGCCAACGCGCTTGCCCCTCCGAGCTGGACACGATCAGCGATTGATCGCGCCCATCATGGGGTGCGGGGAGCGTCTGCCCTGGGGCGACGCGGATCAAGGGACCAGGTGCTGGGCCAGCGCCTCGCACACGCGGTCCACCAGGACGGCGGCGCGGAATGGCTTGGCGAGGAACGCGTCGAATCCGCGGGCGAGCGCGACTTGCTGGCTCTCGGGATCGCCGCGGCCGCTCATCGCGATCGCCGGCAGCGAGTGCAGCACGGCCCGCTCGCTGGCACGCACCATGGCGATCAGCTCGAGCCCGCCTTGACCCGGCAGCTGCAGATCGGACACGAGACAGTCCACACTGTCACGATGGAGCACGCCCAGGCCTCCGGCACCGACTCCGCGGCGATGACCCCCATGCCGTGATGACGCAGGATCGCACCCACCACGTCCCGCAGGTAGGACTCGTCGTCCACGACCAGAGCAGTGAGGCCGGCGAGCGCCGGCGGTGCCTCGACGGCAGAGTGGCTGCCGGATGGATGCATCATGATCGTCTCCCCGTAAGGCGCCGCCACGTCACCAGGCCACGAGCGCCGCGCGCTCGGCGGCTGCCGGCCTGCAGGCGGGGCTGACAGATCTCCGCCAGGGTATCGAGCACCTCCTGATCGGTGATGTCGGTCGCCACCTTGCGGCCGCGCCCGCTCTTGACGGCTCGCGCCAGGTCGTTGAGCGAGACGATGCCGACCAGGCGGCCGGTGTCGTCGACCACCGGCAGGCGGCGGATCCTGTTCGCCCGCATCAACCGCTCGGCGTCCAGCACCGCATCGTCCGGATGGCAGACGAGGACCTTGCTCGACATGGCGTTCCTCACCTTGAGAGAAGCGAGCGCTCCGCCCTGGGTGTAGGCGGCCATGCAGATGTCGCGGTCGGTGAGGATGCCGATCACCCGGCCTTCGTCCTCGATCGGCACGCAGCCACAGTCGTGATCCCACATGAGCTTGGCGGCGGCGCATTGAGGTGTCGCGCGGCTGACAAGTCTTGACGTCGACGGTCATGATCTGTCCGACCTTCATGGCATGCTCCTGTTGGCTACGGAACGAGGATCGACACTCGCGCGCTGCGCTCGACGGATGTGCGGGCCCGCCGAACCCGAGCGGCCTCGCAACAACTGCTCCATTCGCCGGCCATCGCATCGGCCGAGGCTTGGGCGATGCCGGTGCGGCTGCCGCCGCGCATCTGGTCGCACCGAGCGCTCGATCGTGAGCACCGTCGATGCGCTCGAGCATCGTCGCACGCGTGCACCAATCGCGTCGCCGGTGGCAATCCCGGCCGCGCGAGGAACCGTTCTCAGGGCGCGCGCTCGGCAGGAATTCCGAGCCGCCGCTTTGCCGGTGCGGCTGCGATCGGAGAATGGGCAGAATGCGGAGCACGCGCTCGAGCGAACCGCCGCCCGAGCCTCGACCTTGCCTGGCGCGAAGGGCGCGCTCGATGCCGACCAGGATGCGGATCTTGCTGGCGATGGTGATCGTGATCGGCCTGATCGCGGCGGCGTGGCTGTGGCTCGCGGCGGACGAGCGCGACGCGGGCGCGGGCCAGCGATCCGTTCCGGCAAGGGCGGCGCGGCGCGAGGATAGAGCGCCGGAGCGGCCGCCGGCCGACGATGCGCCGGCGCCGGCCAGCGCCGACCGCGTCGATGTCGAGCAAGCGTCGCCGGGCGTGACCGCCGACGTCGAGCGCATCGTCTACGGCACGATCGTGAACGAGCGCGGCGAACCCGCGACGAATGCGCGGACCGTGGCGTCGCACTGGGACCGCACGCGCCTGCCAGCGCTCGAGTTCCGGCAGGCGTTCGCGGGCGCGGGCTGCTACGCGCTGGCCGGGCTCGCGCCGGGAGATGGACGCTCGCGGTCACGGCGCCGGGCTACCGGCCCAGCGAGTGCACGTGCGTGCTCGCGGCGGCCGCGGCGCCCCGCCGCATCGACTTCACCCTGCATCGCCATCCGCGCATGGCGGTGTTCGTCACCACCGAAGCTGGCACACCGGTGAACGAGCCGCAGGGAAAGCAGGAACTCGCTGGCGTCGACGCAGGCGCGCTCGTGGTCGTGGCAACCTGCGTGCCGCCGCGCGGCGCCTTGCTCGCCCCCGGGTCGCCGGTGTGCCTGTCGAGCTGGCAACACGCGGGCGATGCCGTGCCGCCACCGCGGCCGCTCGGCTACCTCGAGCTGCTCGCGCCGGCACCGCTCTACGCATCGCTCGTGTATCGCAGCGCCGTGATCGCGACGGAGCCCATCTCGCCCGGGCAGGACCTGATCTCATTCACGGTTGCGCGCGCGCGGCTGCTGGCGATGCATGCGAGCCTGGCGATCGCGATCACGAGCGAGCCTGCCGCCGGGCCGATCGTGCTGCCGCGCATCGGCCTCGACATGCACGTTGCGGCCACCGAGTGGGTGACCCAGGCTCTGGCACACGACGCGCAGGGTGCGCTCATCGTGCCCAGCGTGCCGCTCGGGCCGCAGATGCTGCGCCTGCACGGCTCGAGCCACGCCTGGATGGATCGCTACATCGACATCGCTCCGGGCGAGAATCACATCGCCGTCACGCTCGAGCCCGCAGCCGCGATCGCCGGCATGGTGGTGGATGCTCGCGGCCGACCGGCCGAGGCGGCGCTCACCGTGATTCCACTCGACTCGCCGGAGCGCCGCATCGCACCGATCCACCTGGGCTACGGCATCGCGTGGCAGACCAGGGGGGACGGCAGCTTCCAGATCGACGGCTGCGGCGCCGGCCGCTACCTGCTGCGCGCGCACACGCCCAGCACGAGCGCGATCGCTGCGGTGAGCGAGCCGCTGGTCGTGGACACGCGCTCGCCGCCCGGCAGCATCGTGCTCGAGCTGCGGCCTGCGACGCAGGTCGCGCTCGACTATCTCGGCCGCACACACGCGTTCGTGTACGCCGAGATCCAGGATGCGAACGATCTGCCGCTCTGGCACGATCGCATCCACGACGGCATCACCACCGTCCTGCTCTTGCCGGGCGCATACCGCTTGCGCCTGGCCGCGGAGATCGCGGCACCACGCAGCGTGTACCCGCTCCAGATCGGCGCGACCGCCGCGCAGCTGCAGCTGCCGCCGATCGAGGGTGCCGGCTGCGAGACCGAGCGCGACACGACGACCGCCCCACCGAGCGATGCCGATGCGCCGGCCGGGCGCGCCGCGGTCGACGGCGTCGGCGCGATCCTGCGCGGCGAGATCCACGGCGCGTGGGATGACGCCGCGCCGCCCACGTTCGAGATCCGCCTGGTCGGCGCCGGCCGGACGATCCAGAGCCAGATCACGCCGCCGTGCTACGCGATCGCCGGCCTGAGCGCGGGCTCCTATCGCATCGAGGTGAAGGGATCGGCGGCAACGCTGGAGACCGCGCTCGAGGTGGGCGTCGAGGCGCGCTTCCCGCGGCTCGATCTCGAGCTCGCCGGTGCGCGCTCGCGGTAGGCGCGACACCCGTCCGCTCACGCCTGACGGAGCGAAACCGGCGGCTGCACGCAGCCGAACGCGCCAAAGGCCAGGCCGACCACGATCGGGGCCGCGTGCGTCACGCTCCGCTGGACCGAGGCGCGTCGCGCCAGGCATAGCGCCCGTACGTCTCGGGAAAGCCGAAGCTCACCGGGTCGAAGGCGCGCCAGTAGTCACAGAAGCGCTCGTAGTCGCCGCGCGCGATCTCGACCGGATCGCCGAAGCAATACGGGCAGCTGCGGTGCTCGGCAATGGTCCGGCGCCGGCGCAGCCGCTGGCACGAGATGCAAACCTCACCGGTCGCCGCGCTGGGCGGCGTTGGCTGGTTCTCGCTCATGATTCCTCTCCCGTGGTGGCGAGGCGTCGCAGGTGTTGCCACTGTCGTTCGATGTCGGCGCGCACGTCATCGAGCCTCGCACCACACTTGCGAAAGCGCGCCTGCAGCGCGAAGTACCGCTCGAGCGCCTCGCTCGCGAGCGGCGGATCGACGTTGATGCGCCATTTGCTGCCGTGCCATACCTCGAGCACGGCGTACAAGCCGCACTTGACCGCGAGCCGCACCAGCTCGATGCCGTCGGCCGGCTCGGATTTCCAGCCCGTGGGGCAAGGCGAGAGGATGTGCAGGAAGCGGAACCCGCGCGCATCGAGCGCGAGCTGCATCTTCCTCAGCATGTCGTCGGGATGCGCGAGCGACAGGGTGGCCGCATACGGCACGCGATGCGCCGCGATGATCTGGACGATGTCCTTCTTGCCCACGTCCTTGCCCTGGCGCGTGGTGGTGGTGGTCGCACACAGCGGCGTGGCCGACGACCTCTGGCCGCCGGTGTTGCCGTAGATCTCGTTGTCGTAGCACACGTAGAGCAGGTCCTCGTTGCGCTCGGCGGCAGCGGAGAGCGTGGCCATGCCGATGTCGTAGGTACCGCCGTCGCCGGCCCAGCACAGGACCCGCGTCGGCTCGCCGTTCAACCGCGCGACGTGCGCGAGCCCGGTGGCGACCGCCGCGGCCGAGGCGAACGTCGAGGCCACCACCGGCGCGCCGAACGCCGAGTACGGGAACGGTCCCGCGGTGACGATGCCGCAGCACGCCGGGATCACCATCTGTACGGGACGCTCGCCGATCGCGCGGCTCAGCATCTGCAGCGCGATCGACATGCCGCAGCCGCCGCAGTTGCTGTTGCCGGCGCGCAGCAGCGGCTGGTTGCGATCGAGCACGGTCTGCGCCATGCCCGCGAGCAATGGCTCTGCCATCAGCCGACCTCCAGCAAGCGCGGGCTGCCGGCGCTCGCGCGCGCCTGCAGGTCCCGCACGATGTCGTGGATGTGCTGCGGGCGGATGTCACCGCCGCCGAGACCGATGAGGTAGTTCTGCACGATGCTGCCGGCCGCCGCACAGCTCGCCACCTCGGACCACAGGATGCCGCCCAGGCCCGGGCACACGTCGCGATCGAGCACGCCGACTCGCGCCTTGCCGCGCAGCAGCTCGCGCAGCAGCTCGCATGGCGACGGCCGGAACATGCGCACTCGCAGCGCGCCGACCCGCATGCCGCGCTCGCGCAGCTCGTCCACCACCGCGCGCACGGTGCTCGCCGTCGTGCCCATCGACACGAGCACCAGCTCGGCGTCCGCCAGGCGATACGGCACGATGCCGTCCGCGGGCCGCCGGCCGAACACTTGCTGGAAGCGGCCCTGGCACTCGGCGTGCACCTGCGGCACCGCCGCCATCGCCGCCAGCATCTGCCCGCGATGCGCCTCGGTCTCGTGTGGGAAATCGAGGCCGCCCACGACTCGCGGCCGGTCCGCGAGCCGATCCTGGAGCTGGAGCGGCGGCAGGAATGCATCGACCTGGCTCTGCTCCGCGATCTCCGTCATCATCATCGTGTGCGACAGGACGAACGCATCCTGACACACCATGACCGGCAGGCGGATGCGCGCGTCCTCGGCCAGCCGGTACGCGAGCAGGATGCTGTCGAACACCTCCTGGTTGTCCTCGCAGTACAGCTGGATCCAGCCGGCGTCGCGCAGCATCAACGTGTCGCCGTGATCCACCCAGATGTTCCACGGCGGACCGAGCGTGCGATTGACCGCCATCATCACGATCGGCAGGCGCATGAACCCCGCCGCGAACACGTTCTCCGCCATGTAGGCGAGCCCGTTCGACGACGACGCCGTGAACGTGCGCGCGCCGCCCTGGGCAAAGCCGATGCACACCGCCATCGCGCTGTGCTCGCTCTCGACGCGCACGATGTGGCTCTTGTCGATCGTCTGCTCGCACAGGAGCTCGATGCACTCGCTCTGCGGTGTGATCGGGTACACGCCGCCGCCGAAGCCACGCGCGCTGCGGTTGGCGCGCCCGGCAAGCGCCGCCGCGAGCGCGGCGGCATGATTGGCCGTGATCAGTTCTTGAGTCATGGTGACGCGATCATCTCGATGGCCTTGCGCGGACACTCGCTGACGCAGATGCCACAGCCTTTGCAGAACGCATAGTCGACCTCGTAGTCGCGCTCGCGGCGGCGGATGATGCCCTCGGGACAGTACACGAGACACGTGTCGCAGCGCGTGCAGTGGCCGCACGCGAAGCAGCGGTGCGCCTCCAGCGCGTTGGTGAGGCCGCGATCCACTTCGGCGAAGCGCTGGCGGCGAGCGGCCGGCGCGGCGAGATCGCCCTGCGCCGGCGGGCCGGTGGCGAAATGATCGAGGCGGATGTCGGTGACCGGCACGGCCGCGCGGCGATCGGGCCGCCTGAAGATCGGGAAGTCCACGCCCAGCGCGTGCAGCACGCGGCCAGCGACGCGCCGGCCATCGCCGATCGCGTGTGCGACCGTGCCATCGCCGGTAGCGAAGTCGCCGCTCGCGAACACGTTGAACGGCGTGCTGCCGCGCCAGAACCGTCCCTCCGAGAGCAGCCAGCCCTCGGGCACCAGCGAGAAGTCCGCCGACTGACCCAGCGCGAGCAGCACGGTGTCGCACGGGAGCTCGTGCGTGCGGCTGGTGAGAACCGGGCTCTTCCTGCCGGTGTCGTCCGCGACGCCGAGCTCGACCTCGGCGAGCGTGGCCGCTGCCAGCCGATCGCCGCCGCAAAAGCCCACCGGCTGGCGCAGGAACACGAGCTCGATGCCTTCCTCGCACGCCTGCTCGATCTCTTCCCGGATCGCGGGCATCTCGGCGCGCGTGCGGCGGTAGGCGATCGTGACATGGCGCGCGCCGAGGCGGCGCGCGCTGCGCGCACACTCGAGCGCCGTGTTGCCGCCGCCGAGCACGAGCACGCGCCCGAGCTCGCCGGCAGCGCCGCCGGCGTTGACGCGATGCAGGAAGGTCAAGCCCTGCTCGATGCCGGCGAGCTGCGCGCCCGGCAGCGCCAGCGCACGCGGCGACTGCAGGCCGGTGGCGAGGATCACCGCATCGTGCTCGCGCGCCAGGTCGATGACCCGCGCGCGATCGAGGAGCTCGCCGCAGCGCGCTTGCACCCCGAGGCTCAGGATCGCAGCCACCTCGCGATCGAGCACGGCGCGCGGCAGGCGATACGCGGGAATGCCGGTGCGCAGCACACCGCCCAGCGCGCGCTCGCGCTCGAGCACCGTCACCGCATGGCCGGCGCGCGCGAGCGTGTAGGCCGCGCTCAGGCCAGCAGGGCCGCCGCCGACGATGGCGATGCGCCGCGGTGCCGGCGACGAATGGCGCTCGCTCGCACCCGGCTCCGCATGGTCGCCGATCCACCGCTCCAGCGCGCGGATGTTGACCGCGCCGTCGTACTCGCCGCGGTTGCACGCTGCCATGCACGGCGCCGGACACACGCGACCGCAGATCGACGCGAACGGCGTGGTGCGCGCGAGCACGCTCGCGGCGGCGCGTTCGCCGTCGGTGGCGACCGTCTGGATGAAGCCGACGACGTCGTTGCCCGCGGGGCAGAACGCATGGCACGGCGCGACGTGCTCGGCATAGCGCGGCGTCTGCGAGCGCCAGCTGCCGGTCTCCAGCCCGGTGGGTAGACCCTCGAGGTTGCTCATGATCGCCGGCACCGGGTGCGCGTCGGCGGCGGGCGGCGGTGCGGGCGCGGTTGCTGGCACCACCCACGCCTCGCGCACGTCGACCGCGTGGTAGGCGTCGCGCGCCGCCGGCAGGTTGCCCGCGAGCCCCAGGTGCTGGTACACGTCCTCCAGCACCGACATGGGCAAGCCGATCGCGCGCACGAACGCACCGGCGATGGTGGTGTTCACGATCACCACCGAGCGCGTGCCGATCCGATGCTTGCGCGCGATCGCGGTGGCGTCGACCACCGCCAGTCGATAACCGGCGAGCTCGCCGGCGAACGCGCTCAGTGGATCGGGCGTGTTGATCACGAGCAGGCCGCCGGCCGCGAGCCCTTGCAAGGACTGCGGCGACAGCAGCGTGGGATCGAGGATCAGCACGTGATCGGGCGCATAGACCTTGTTGCGGTTCTCGATCGGCCGCTCGCTGACCCGCGTGTACGCACGCACCGGTGCGCCCGAGCGTTCACCCGCGTAGTCGCCGAACGTCTGCACGCTCTTGCCGAGCCGCGCGTACACGGCAGCCAGGATCTTGGCGCAGGTCACGCCGCCCTGCCCGCCCCGGCCGTGCAAGCGGATCTCCATGCTGCTCCTCTGTGGTCGTTGCCGGCAATGCCCCAACGCGGAACCGTTCGGCCGTGCGGTGCCAACCGCGTGCCAAACCGCGTGTGCGCGCAGCGCGCTGCGAGCAGCGGTGCGAGGCCCGGCCTCGGTGGCGGGGAGCGGGATCGGAGCGCGCAAGGTCGCGCGCCGGGCGCGACGGTTTGCGCCGCTCGGTCGTGCCGGGCGCGCCCACGTTTCGGCCCTGGCGCGGTGTTCAGCCGGGTTCATCGCCGTCGTGCCCCGCGGTGCTCGTGCGCGCAGCAGGCCGTCGATGCACGAAGCGCGAGAGCCCGGCGATGCACGGCGCATCACCGGGCTCTCAAGAGAATCACTCAGGCCATGCGAATCAGCAGTCGCCGAAGACGAGCTGCAGACCCCGGCTGAAGCTCACGCCCTTGGTCGCGCCCGCATCGGCCTCGAGCAGCTGCAGGTACACCGGCAGCCCGACCAGGACGGCGAAGTCCGGCACTGGCGCGGTCAGCGTCACGCCGCCCGACGGGATCACCGGCACCGGGATGATCGTGCTGAACAGCACGAGCAAGGTGCCGTCGAGATTGGTCGAGATGCTCGCGCTCGACAGGCCGAGCAGCAGGATGCCCGTGGTGGTCGCGCCGAGCGAGTTGCCGACGTTGACGCCGAGGTTCTCGCCCACCACCGGGTTGCGGGTCGCGGTCAGCGCCGGGACGCCGCCCGTGCCTGGCCAGCCGGCACCGTAGTTGGTCCAGCTGCCAGTGGTGGTGCAGAGCGAGTTCTTGACCACCTGCTTCAGCAGGGCGTAGTCGGACGGATCCGCCCAGTAACCATCGAACGGACTGTTGATGAACCACGTCAAGCGGCGTTGCCGAGCGGCTTCGACAGCGATCGTCGAACCCGTCGCCGTTCTGTGCGGCCACCTGTGCCGCGCCATCCTGGTTGCGGATCATGTAGTAGGAGGCGCTGATGTTGGCGTAGTCGTACGTCGCCGGCAGCGCCTGTGACAGTCGGTGCCCAGCATCGGTCACGCTGAAGTTGGGCGAGCTCGATACCGTGATCCAGAAGTAGTTGCTGAGATCGATGTCGAGCAGCCGCGTGTCCACGGCCGTGGCGAAATCGATCAGCGCCGAGCCACCGAACATCACCAGGTTGCCGCCGTTGTTGGCGAAGCTCTGGATGTTGGCCACGCTCGGGTCTTGCACCACGCCACCATCCATGGCGACGATCACTGTCTGATACGAGGTGAGGTCCACGGCGCTGAAGTCGGAGCCCGAGAAATCGTCGTAGCCGACCCCGAGGTCGGTGAGCGCCTGGCCGACCGAGCCAGCCACCGACGTGGTGTGGATCAGGATCACCGAGTTGCCGAGCAGCGCGTTCTTCACGATCTGCTTCAGGATTTGGTAGTCCGGATCGTTCGACCAGTAGAAGTCATACGGACTGTTGATGAACCAGTCGAAGGTGCCCGAGCCGATGGTCTTGGAGAGCAGGGCCGCAAACCCATCGCCATTGACCGCGGCCACCGACGCCGCGCCATCCTGGTTGCGCGCCATGTAGTAAGTCGCACTCGTATCGATGAAGTCATACGTGGCCGGCAGGCCCTTGGCCAGGACGTGGCCGGCGTTGACCACGGTCAGATCGGGGGAGCCGGCCACCGTCGTCCAGCAGTAGTTCACCGAATCGATGTCGAGCAGGCGCGCTTCCACCGCCAGCGCGAACGGTTGGTAGCACGTGCCGCCGACGAACAGCACCTTGCCGCCGCCGGACACGTAGCCCTGGATGTTGGCGATGGTGGGGTCCTCGATGGCACCACCGTCCATCGCCAGGATCACCGCCTGGTACGGGGCCAGGTTCACGGCGCTGAAATCGCTGCCCGAGTACTCGTCGTACGAGATGCCGAGCTCGGTCAGCGCGCGCGCAACCGACAGTCCCACGCTGGTCGTTTCGAGGAGCGCCACCGTGGCGGCGATGGGTGCATGCCCGCTCTTCAACGCCTGCGGCGAGCTGCTCGTCCCGCTCGCGGCCACGCTCACGCCGGCGAGCGGCCGCACGGGATGGACCAGGGCGCTCATCGGCGCCGGCTGAACCCGTGGCGAGCTCGAGCCTTGCGCGGCGAACACGGGCGCGGATGCCAGAACGGCAGCCGACGCGAACCAGCACAGCATTCGAACTTCTCTCATCGAAGTGCTCCTTCCTTGGGTTGTCCAATCAGGGCGATGGCATCGCACGACTCTGAGCCGAGTCCATCGCAGTATGGGGGGAGGCACGCATGCTAGCGGAGTCGGCCGAGCCGATCCAGCGACCGAATCCATCAAATGCCGCCTTCCTGCGGCGCGCATGTTTCACTCATCGGTGCACGCACGCGAGTGGTGTCACTCGAACGACACACACGATGACACCGATTCGACACGCGCATGGTCGACGATGCCGATCGCCACTCGCGCAGCCCGCGTCACCGGCGATGCGAGGCGCCTCGACGCGACCACGATTCCCGTGCAAGGCCGCTCGCTCGTCGCGCGTCTCAGCTTCAGGATTTTCGGCGACGAGCGCCGCAGCCAGCGACGTTGCGATGGTGATTCTTACAAAGGTCTTCCTGCCCAGGAGCACGCCCATGATGCCGATGAATCTTTGCGCGCCCGCCGCGCTCGTCTTCGCGCTCGCCGCGCCACTCGCGTCCAGCCAGGAAACCGCCGCCAAACCGCAAGCGCCACCGCCGCAGGAGAAGACGATCAGCGTCAACTTCGCCGGCGGCACGCTGGTCGACTATGCGCACGCGGTGCAGCAGGCGGCGCAGGCGCTGAACGTGATCCTCATGCCCGGGTCCGAGGACGTGCAGCTCGGCCCGGTGGTGCTGAAGGACGTGACGCCGCGCACCGCGTTCGAGTCGGCGCGCGCGCTGGTCATCGCGCGCGACCGCTTCGAGGTGAGCGCGCGCGTGATCGGCAAGGACAACATGCCGGTGTTCATCGTCGAGTACAGCAAGCGCAGCAACGCCCCGCCAGCCGATGACGAGCAGTACCTGCGCGTGTTCTCGATCAAGGAGCTGACCGACCCGATGCCTGGTGCCGATCACATCGAGCCGGTGAAGGCGGAGACGATCCTGACCGCGATCGACACCGCCTTCGGCATCGCCGGCTACGCGACCAGGCCGACGCTCAAGTACCACGCGGACTCCGGCCTGATCCTGGTGAAGGCAACCAACCCGCAGATCCGCAGCGTCGACGAGGTGATCGACAACGTGCGCAACGACATGCGGCGCCGGCGCGAGGCGTCGCTGCCGGGCGCCGACCTGAAGAAGCAGCTCAAGGATGCGCAGGCCAGGATCGCGGCGCTGGAGGACGAGCTCGCGAAGTACAAGAAGCAGTGACCGCGGATGGCGAGCGTCCAGCCAGAGTCGAGCAGGACGAGCACGGCACCGAGCGACTTCGGTTCCGTGCTCGCGCTCACCACCGCGATCGCCAGGGGCGACCCGATCGCGTTCGGGTCGTTCTACGAGCTGTGGTTCGATCGCGCCTACTCGCTCGCTCGCTCGCTCACGCGGCGCGACGAGTCCTTCTGCCTGGACGTCGTGCAGGATGCGATGCTGCGCGTGGTGCGCGCACTGCGTCCGTTGCCGGATCGAGAATCGCTCGCGAGCTGGATGCGCAAGACCATCCACACCACGGCGCTCGATCATCTGCGCCGTGAGCTGCGCCGCCGGCGACGCGAGGAGCGGGCGGCGATCGCGGCGGCGGCGCCAAGTCCAGCCATGGCGAGCCTCGAGGCCGAGGAGCGGCTGCGCTGGCTCGAGCGCGAGATCGCCGCGCTGGCGCCAGGCGATCGCGCGCTGCTCGCGCAGCGATTCGTCCACGGCCGCACGCTCGAGACTGCGGGGGCCGCGCTCGGGCTGAGCGGCCACGCCGCGCACGGACGCATCCGCCGCTTGCTCGAGCAGTTGAAGGCCGCATCGCGGAGGATCTTTCCATGAGCCAGGACCCGGCGCCGATCGAGCTGTCCGAGAGTGGCCGCGCGCGCCGCGCGAGCATGCTGCGCGAGCTGCAGTCGGCCGTGGTGAGGCGACGGCGGCGGCGCCAGCTGAGCCGCGCGGCCATCGCGCTCGCGCTGATCGCGCTCGCCGCGCTGTTCGCCCGGCAGCTCGCCTTTGATGGAGGTCCGGGCGGGCCGCGCGAGCCGGAGGTGCCGCTCGCCACCGGAGCGGGCCATGCCGGATCACGAGCGACCGCATCGCTCTGGCTCGAGCACGCGGCGTTCGAGCAGATCCTGGACGACCCGGGCGTGCTGCAGCGCTACACGGTAGAACCACGCGCGCCGGCGCTCGCGGTGATCGGCGACGACGAGCTGATGCGGCTGCTCGAGCAGGCCGAGCGATCGACCGGGCTGATCCGCATCCCGAGCGGCAACACCGCGCGCGTGATCCTGACCGGCATCGAGCAGGACGACTCCTCCAGCCGCGTGCCGCTCGACCGGATCGTGGCGCAGCAGTGAAGCGCGGCGATGAGCTCGCCTCGCGGCAGCGGGTTTTCCTGCTGCACGCCGTCGCCCGAACCGTTAGCCTTGGCCGCGGACCTTCCTGCTGACGGTGACCGCACGAGGAGAGCGTGGGTACGCAGTGGCTCGCTCGGATCGCCCTGTCGACCGTGGCAGCGGCCGGATCGTGGCTGCTGGCCGAGGTGGCGGTGCGCGTCTTGCTGCCGCCGCCGCAGCTCGTCTCGGTGTATGCCAAGTCGAACTACGCGTCGCGCCTCGAGCAGGAGAATCGCTCGCGTCTCGAGCTGACCGCGCCGCGGCCGCAGGCAGCGGGGCTGTTCGTCGCCACGCCCACCGGCCGGCGCATGCGCGCCAACACCCACGTGCGCATCGAACCGAACGAGCTGTCGGGGCTAGACGTCGTGGTGGAGACCAACTCGCTCGGCTATCGCAACCGCGAGATCGGTCCCAAGACCCGCCGCCGCGTGCTGTTCCTCGGCGACTCGATCACCGCCGCGGATTATCTGCCCGAGGAATGCTGCTGGGTGCGCAAGGTGGAGCAGCTCTCGCAATCGACCAGCGAGCCGCTCGAGACCATCAATGCCGGCGTCGGCGGCATCGGCCTGCAGAACGAGCTCGCGATCCTGGTCGAGACCGGGCTCGGCACGCAGCCGGACGTGGTGGTGCTCGGGTTCTATCTGAACGACGTGCACGAGTCGCGCGGCGTGCAGATCGTCCAGGTGCCGCGCGCGCTGCGCTGGAGCTGGGTCGCACGCCACGTGTGGCGCGCGGCGTCACTGTTCACGCTGCTCACCGGCAGCGAGGTGCAGCAGGGCATCCCACGCAGCGAATGGGAACAGTGGTTCCTGGCCGCGCGCAAGCAGTACCATCCGGCGAAGGGCGACCCGAAGCACGAGCCGGCCGCGTTTCACCAGCTGTTGCTGACGCAGTTCGGCGACTGGGGCAACGCCTGGTACGACGGCGCGTGGGAACGCATGCAGCCGAACTTCGCCGAGCTCAAGCGGCTCGCGGTCACGCACCAGTTCCAGCTGTTGATCGTGTGCTTCCCGGTGCGGCCGCAGGTCGATGCCGACTACCTGTACGACCAGCCGCAGCGCAAGCTCGAATCGGTGTGCCGCGAGCTCGCGGTGCCGATGCTCGATCTGCTGCCGAAGCTGCGCGCGGCGGCGCGCGAGGACGCGGCGCCGCTCTACTTCGATCAATGTCATCCGACGGTGCGCGGCAGCGAGCTGGTGGCGGCCTGGGTGCTCGAGTTCCTGATGGCCGAGCGCTCGGCACCGTGAACAAGCGCGGCCGCGCCGGTGTCGTGAATGACCCGGCGCGGCCGCCGCCAGCTGCGCGGTGCTCAGTTCTGCTTGGCTGCCGCTTCCCCGAGCAGCGCCTTGACGATCGCGTCGATGTACTCGGCCGGGCGGTACCCGGTCTCGGCGAGGCGCACCTTGCCGCTGCGATCGAGGAACAGCGTGGTTGGATAGCCGGAGAACTCAGGCACTTGCTTGATGGTCTTGGTGTCGATCAGGGCCAGCGTGTAATTGATGCCGTTGCTGTGCGCGAACGACTTCACCTTGTCCGCCGCCGCCTTGGGGTCCGCATTCTGCTTGCGGTCCTCGTCGTTCAGGCCGACCATCGCGAACGCGTCGTTCTTGTGGCGGTTCACGACCTCGACGAAGTTCGAGATCTCGAGCCGGCACGGCGGGCACCACGTGCCCCAGATGTCGACCACCGCCACCTTGCCGGCCAGATCCTTGGTCGTGATCGGCTTGCCATCGATGGTCTTCAGATCGAACGCGAACTCGAAGCCCGCGCCCTTGCCGTCCTTCAGCTTCTCGAGCGCTGCCGGCAGCTGCTTCATGCCTTCCACGTCGAAGCGCTTGCGCGTCTCCTCCATGGCCTTCTTCTGCTCGGCGTCGGCAGCATCCTTCTTCGCCTGATTGCGCTTCATCGCGTCGGCGATCTTTGGGTCGTTCACCACCTTGGTCAGGTCGGCATCGCTGCGGATGTGGTCGAAGTCGAGGAAGCCGAGGTCAATGGCCTTCACCACGAACTCGACCGCCTTGTCGTTCGCGCCGGCGAGCGCATGGTCACAGCCGATGTTGTAGGCCGCACTGGCCTTCGCTTGATCGGGGGCGTCCGCCGCGCTCAGCACCTTCTCCAGCTCGGCGATCGATCCGGCGTAGTCCTTCTTCTCGTACAGCTGGTTGCCCTTGGTGAGCGCTGCCCGCCAGTCGTCGCCCAGAGCGGCGCGTGCCGCCACCGGCGCCGGCTGCGCCGCAGGAACCGCGAGCCAGGAAGCCAACAAGCTGAAGCACAAGACGGCCGTGGAAGCTGCCATGAGATCCCCCTGGAAATGACGCCTCGATTTCAGAATGGTGCGAGACAGGGTAGTCGCCGCGCTTCGGCGAGGCCAGTCAAAACCCAGCGCCGCCGCCGGCGGGCCGAGGTGAGCTGAATC
>JAXMBY010000061.1:0-40835 GCA_046349655.1 Planctomycetota bacterium | reverse complement strand
GGTGCGGGGCCGTTGGCCCGAGCGCGCCGCGTGCCGTTGACTGGCGCCGGCGGCGCAACCGGGACGGGTCGCACCTGCGGCGCGCCCGATCGCGCGGGCGTGACCAGCCGCGCGCCGATGCCGTCGGCAATCACGTATTCGCGACAGCTGATGCAGAGGTGGCCGAGCAGCTCCGAGATCGTGCGCGCGAGCTCATCCGAGATGCGCGGGCTGAGCAGGACCGTGTGCGGGGTCCTCGACCAGTTGATGCCGGAGGCGCGGAACGAACGGTTGAGGAGCGCTGCCCGATCGCGCACCGCCTGCAGCAGGCGCAGCGTTCGCTGCAAGGCAGCAGCTTCGTCGCCCGCGTCGATGACGATGATCACCGGCTGGTGCTCGGTGCCCACGCCGAGCACGTCGATGCGATGGCCAGCGCCGAGATCGACGTCCGTTTCGACCACGACCAGGTCGGGCACGAGCGCCTGCGGGCTCTGCAAGATGGTGTCGGCGAGGAGGGCGGAATCGTCGCGGGCCGTGCTGTCAATCGCGCGCATGCAGCCTCTCGCGTGAGCGGGTTGGACACTGCTTATTGTATGCCCATGCATCTGACCTACAAGATCTTAGTATGGTGGCTTGCATGCCCATCGCGTTCCTGACCTGCAACACCGACACCATGCCGGCGGACGAGAGCCTCGCTGGGATCCTGGCGATGGCGGCGGGCTTGATCGCGATCGGCGTGGCCGCGCTCCGGTTTGCCTGGCACTTCATCCGCCCTTGGTTCCCGCCGCGACCCGTGCCGGGCGCCCGCCTGGAGATCACGCTCGCGTTCGAAGTGGCGCTGGTATTCGTGGTGGCGAGCAGTCTGGCATTCTTGTCGTTCGGCCCGAAGCCGGAGCAGCAAAGCATCGCGCGTGCGCTGCTCGTGATGCTGACCGCCAACACGTTCACCATCATCTACATCGGGCTCGTCCTGCGCGCGCGCGGCGGACGCCTCGCCGATCTCGGGATCGCGCCCGCCAACTTCAAGCGCGGCCTCGGCTACGCGGCGATCCTGTACCTCGCGTTCCTGCCGATCGTCGGCGGGACGCAGGTCGCGCTCGAGGCTCTGTCGCAAGCGATCTTCGGCCACACGCTCGCGCAGCAGCGCGTCGTGGTGGAGCTCGGTGCCAATGCCGGGCTGCGCCACAACATCCCGCTCTTGCTCGCGATCGCGCTGATCGTGCCGTTCTGCGAGGAGTTCCTGTTCCGCGGCTTCCTCTACACGGTCCTGCGCCGCCATCTGTCCGCGACGCTCGCCATCGCCATCGATGCAGTGATCTTCGGCCTGGTTCACGACGCCGGCATCTCCGCGGTGATCTTGCTCGGCGGCCTGCTCGCGTTCCTGTTCGAGCGCACCGGCTCGCTGTGGGCGTGCACGCTGGCGCACAGCTTGCACAACACGTCGACCGTGCTCCTGATCCTGTTCCAAGGAGGCTCCGCGTGACCTCGATGCCGCGTTTCTTCCTCGCCTCTCATGGCACCGCGCTGGTGGCGTGCAACGCCACCGTGGTTGGCCGCGTCGACTTGAGCGCGGACGTGAGCGTATGGTACGGGTGCGTGCTGCGCGGCGACGATGCCGCGATCCGCATCGGCGCGTTCACCAACGTGCAAGACCTGACGGTCATCCACGGCGACCCTGGCGAGGACATCGACATCGGCCAGCACGTCACCGTTGGCCATCGCGCGATGCTGCACATGCGATCGATCGGCGATCGAGCATTGATCGGCATGGGTGCGATCCTGCTCGCGCGCAGCGTGATCGGACGCGAGTGCATCATCGCTGCCGGCGCGCTCGTGCCCGAAGGCAAGGTCATTCCCGATCGCTCGGTGGTGGTCGGTGTGCCTGGCAAGATCGTGCGGCAGGTCACCGATGACGAGGCGCGTGGCTTCGTGAAGCACGCCGAGAAATACCGCCATCTCGCCGAGACGCATCGTCACGGCTAGCCGGCTCGTGCCATGACTGACCACAGCCGATCCCTCATGCTGCCGTGCGGCGGCGCGCTCGTTGCGAGCAACGCCACGGTGGCCGCGCAGGTCATGCTCGGCAACGGCGTCTCGATCTGGTTCCAGGCCACGGTGCGAGGCGATGTGGCGCCGATCACGGTTGGCGCCGGCACCGCGATCCTCGATGGCGCGATGGTACACCCGCAGACCGGATTTCCGGTGGCCATCGGTGCTCACTGCTTCGTAAGCCACGGCGCCATCGCCCACATGATCGAGCTCGGCGAGGGCTCGCTGGTCGGCATCGGCGCAGTGCTGATGGCGCGGAGCAAGATCGGCAAGGAGTGCTTGATCGCTGCGGGCGCGCTGGTACCCGAGGGCAAGGTCATTGCGGATCGCTCGGTCGTCGTCGGCGTGCCCGGCAAGATCGTGCGCCAGGTGACCGACGCCGAAGCGCGCTCGATCCGCGAGCAAGCCGAGCGAGCATGGCACAAGGCCCGCGCCTGGGGAGCACATGAGCGTCGCTGCGTGTGCGCGACGGCTCACCGCGAACGCTGCCATCGGAGAGGACGCACCGACAGCTCCGCAATGGCCGCGAGCCTGCCTGCGCGAGCTGTAGCCGAGAGCGGGTTGCCGGCGCGCATCAGATCCGCGCCGGTCGCGGTGACTCGCTCTCGCGACGTGCGCAGCCGCAGCGTGCCGAGCCGTCCGTGCGTGGCTAACACCGAACAAGCAGGGGCTCGGAGAACAATCCGATCGCTGCAAGACCGTGAGCCGTGTCGCCAGCACCGCTACCGATGCGACGCTGCGAAGGTGGACTATGCAGCATTCAAAGCTCGAGGGCGTACACTGCTGATCTGCCGATCAGCAGCGGACCAGACCTGCGTGCAAGACGGTCGTCGGAGCCAGACTCAAACGGAGTGGCATGCGCTGGACCCGCGAAGGCGGCGGGCAGCAGGTGCTGGACGCCCATGTCCAGGTGCTATCGAGGCAGTGGAACCCATTCTGGGCACTCTATCTCGAGCAGCGCAGCGCCGCATGTTGTCACGTGGAAAGAACTCCACACCGCATCCAGATCATCCAGATCGGCGATCGCCTCTGAATGCCCTGCCGCGTCACCGCCGTGCAGATCGATGCGCGGGCAATCATCCTCGAGCATGGTGCTGGAGCACGCGCTCGCTCGTCACTGGATGCACCATCTCATCAGGAGATCGCGCAGCTTGCACCGGCGTCCATCGCCCAGGCGCGCAGCAGGACGGTGAGACCCGAGAAGCCGGGCGGCACGACCGCAGTGACCTGCCAGGTCTCGGTACTGTCGAAGGCCCCGCCGCCACGGGCAGGAAGACCGGGCTGCCGTCGATGTTGGTCACGGCGAGCAAGACCGAATCGCCTGCTGGCATCTCGCGCACCGTGAGCGTGATCGTCTGGCCGGTCGCCGCAAACGCGGCCAGGCGCACAGGAAGAGATCATTGCCGAGGTGGACCATCACGTGGCCGCGCTCCTGGTCGTCGTAGTAGTTGCCAATGGCGAAGTCCTGCAGGCCATCGTGATCGAGGTCGCCGAGTCCGGCCACGGATGAGGCGGACACCGCACCTGGATCGGCCTCGTCGAACCGGTAGAGCAAGGCGCCGGTCTTGCCCGAGTAGAGATGCACGTACCCAGGAGCACCGTTGAAGCCCAGTCGCAAAGTTGCCGACGAGCACGTCCGCATGGCCATCGCCATTCACGTCGCCCGCACCGAGCAGGGCGTGGTTGCGCGCGGCGCCGGCGACGGACAGGCCGGTAATCCTTCGGCTGGTGCCGAGAACGCGTGGAGCAACGCTCCATCTCCGCCCGGAGAACACGAACAACTCTGCCCGGCGTGACGTTGAAATAGTCGTACGCCCCGACGATGAGATCGTCCCTGCCATCGGCATTGACATCACCGGCGTTGGCGAGCGTGGCACCGGAGAACGTCGCCCGGGAACTCGCCGGTCAACGTCGCGAGCACCGTGCCGGTCCTTGCCCGGTACACGCGCACGGAGGCGGCGTGGGGCCGAAGAAGTGCGGCGCGCCGACGGCGATCCGTGACGCCATCCTGGTTCCAGTCGCCGGCGAGCGCCGGGGGCTCGACCCGGATCAGGTACGGGAACTCGTCGCTGAAAATGGCCTCGATCAAGCTGCCATCCTTGCCCGAGAACAGGAACACGCCGCCCGCACCGCCTACCGAGTTGTCGTCCGGCGCGCCGATGATGACGTCGGGCACGCCATCACCGTTCAGGTCGGTGCCGCCGGCACGGAGTATCGAACAGGGACCGGTCGCCGAACGTCCCCGTGAACGTGTAGCGCGTGGCACCGTAGGGGCCCAGGAACAGCCTGGCACTGCGAGTCGCCGCCCACGAGGTCGTCGAAGATGGCTCCCGCCACGAGTCGGAAAGCCATCCTCGTTCACGTCGCCAGCATTCGCCACCGACCAGCCCCAACCCCGCTCGTCTCGCCATCGAGGCACTGACCGTGCACGGTGAAGAGCACCGCTCCGTCCTTGCCCGAGCGCGGACGATGCGCCCTTGTAATCGCTCTGGGTCACGGGCGCGCCGACCAGGATGTCCTCGAACCCATCGCGGTTGATGTCGCCGCCGCTGGCGATGGCCTGCGAAGCGGTCAGGCGGCCGGTCGCCCACAAGTCGAAGCGCAGCGCTTGACCAAGACCCATCGGTGCCAGCAGCAGCACAGCACGCAAAGGTGAGGATGCATGTCTTCATGGCGATTCCTCCCTCGGATCAATAGGACACCACGACGCGTACCTCGCCCGCTTTCTCGGTCTGCGTCGCAGGATCCGTGGTCCGGGCGTTGCCAATGGCCAGGTCGAGCTTGGCATTCGCATCGATCTTGCCGACCACCCGAGCGCTGCTCCAAAGCCATACCAGTAGCTGTCGCGGAACACCTCAGGGTGCGGATCGTCGATGTAGGAGAGGGTAGCGGTCGCGCTCTTCCGATCGAACGCGGCCAGGGCCAAGGGTTCTGCGAGTACTCGCTCGTGCTGGCACGGCGTTGAACCAGATCACGCACCCACGGCGAGCTCGAGAGACCGTCGCCGTCCTGGTCGCCCAGGAAGTCCACGTCCACCCCCGAATTTGTCCATGAGCTGCGTGGCTCCCGTGCGATTGAACATGAAGGAGTTTCCTGGAAACCCAGGGCCGCCCTGGAAGACATGCACCTCGCCCTTCGCGGGCAAGTAGCCCTCGTACGGCGCGCCCACCATCATGTCGAGGTAGGCGCTGCCATAGTATTTTCCCAGGTGGATGGCGTAGCCGAAGTTCACCTGGTCCACATCGCCGCCAGGTCGCCGGATGTCGACGACCTGCATCGCGGGGGGCGAGCTTCCCATGTAATCGCGGAACACGCGGATCCAGCCATGGTTGCCACCTACCCCTGGCGGGTTATCGGCGTTGTAGGCAGCGACGACGATGTCGTCATTGGATGCCCGCTCCCAGTCCGCCACGTTGCCGCACGCCACATCCCGTCCCCAGAGCCGATCCTCGATGTAGGGATAGTTGACCGGCAGGTACGGTGGATCGTCCCATGGCAGCACCAGCTCCAGCCAGGCGGAGAACGACGGCCCCCCAGTAGATGTACGCTTCGCCGTTCTGATTGACGTGGTCCGCGACGAGGCTGTACGGCGAACCGACGATCAGGTCCGGATAGCCATCCTGGTTGGGATCGCCGAGCGCGATGCTGAAGCCGGAATTTGTCACCGTAGGTGTCAGTCCCCCGGAGTTGTTGCGATGGTACACGTCCTCCACGATGCCGATGGCCGCCGCCCGCGTATGGCGGAGTCGTGGGTGACGGCACGAGCGTCCACGGGCCATAGGCACGAACACCTCGCCCTGCTCGCGGGTCTTGTCGACCTTCACACCGCGCGCCGACACGACCATGTCCTGGTAGCCATCGAGATTGAGATCGGCGACGAGGATGCGAGCGAACCTGTCCCTCACCCACGCGGCCCTCCGCTGCCATTGATCGTGGGCTCGATCACGACGACCCATGCCGGGTTTGGCGTGAGGACGCCGGTGCGGATGTAGACCATCCCGGCCTGCGCACCGCGCCGTTCACCGTCTTGCCTTCAGCACCGACGATCACCTCGCCCACCGTCGCCGTCGAGGTCGGCGATCTGGACGTCGACGCCGAAGCGTCCCTCGACCTCGGGTGCGGGATCGTACAGCATGAACGAGGGAACCTGCGCGCGCAGATCGGGAGCGAGGAGAACGCAGGCAGCAGGGCGCGGGGAATCGGTCGAGGTCGACCATGTCTGTCTCCTCCGGTGCGATCGACCTCATGATCGTTTTCCGTCAGGAGCGTAGCGGGCGAATCTCATTCTGGCAAGTCCCTGTCTGGTTTTCTGCCTGGTGGACCCATGGGACGTGAGGTGCCGATGCACACCGGCCCTCGTGCCGGAGCCGCGATCAGCCTACCAGGCGCCCTCACCAGAACCGATCGCGCTGCCCGTCCTTGCGAACAGATCGAAGTGCGCGCCGCAGGTCACCACCTTGGATCTCGAAGCCGCGGAAGCGGCGCGAATGTTCGCCACGATCGCGGCGCGCTTCGCGTCGTCGATGATCGCGCGTTGATGCGGCGCCTTCCACGCCTTGATCGAGCCGCGATGGAGCATCAGGCCCGCGGGACCCGCGAGCGCCTCGCTGTCCGCATGCAGGCTTGAGGGCATGACACCGGCGACGCTGGCGGGCTATCGTTGAGAGCCTCACGCGGCTGCTGAGCCGTGTCATCGCCTACCACCGGCGCAACGCTGCGAAGATGGACTATGCAGCATTCAAGGCGCGAAGGCCTGCCGATCGGCAGCGGACCCGTGGAAGCTGCCTGCAAGACGCTGATCGTCGGAGCCGGACTCAAACGGAGTGGCATGCGCTGGACCCGCGAAGGCGAAGACGGCAGGTGCTGGACGCCTCCGTGTCCAGGTGCCAGACCAAGCGGTGGAACCCATTCTGCCCACTCTCGAGCAGCGCAGCGCGCGGTTGTTACGTGGAAACGAACTACCGCTCGCAAGGATCGGCCGATGAAGCCGATCCTGAAGCGGCCAGGCTCGATGAGCTTCACGCGGATGCCGTGCAACGACAGCTCGTAACAAAGCGATTTCGACAGTCCTCGATGGCACACTCAGGACGCGTGGTACTCGATGCGAACGGAGCTGCCATGCGACTGCCGAGCGACGACACATTGATGATCGTTCCGCTGCGCTTCTTGCGCCAGTCGGCACCACGTGTCGCATCGTTGCCGCGACACCGAACACATTGGTGCCAAACAGCGCCTCCGTTCAGAGAACGCCTCGCGGCAGCGTGCAAGTGCCATTGACCAGATTCCGAGCGAGCTCGTGGACGCGAGCGAGCCACAGCGAGGCACGTTGGGTCGCAATCAAGGACTGCTCGGTGGCTTCCCGGGGCGAGCTGCCTCCATCTGAGGTGCGCTAAGGACTGGTTGGAAGCAGAACCACCGACGCCAGGATTCAGCCGGAACCAGGCACGGGCTTGGTGGTGTTCGAGAGGCGCGCCAGCGGTCAAGGCGGCCACGCTTGCTTGTGGGACGACCATCTCGTCCACTCGCTCGCGCGCCGGGGTTCACGCCCGCCGCAGCTGCTTCACGTAACCCACGCGATCGCTGACGAATCCCGCGCGCTGGTACAGCGCCTGCGCCCTGGGGTTCCGGTGCAGGACCTCGAGGTCGATGGCTCGCACCTGGTGCGCGCGCATCAGCTGCTCGAAGGCGCGCAGCACCCTGAGCCCGGTGCCGCCGCGATGCTCGGGCTGCACGTACAGCTCATCGAGGATCACGCACGGCCCGCGAAACTCGTTCGACCAGAAGCGCACGAAGATCAAGAACCCGACCGGCTGGCCGAGCTGCTCGATCAAGAGCACGCGGCCATGGTCCGGATGCGCGGCGAAGTGACGCTGCGTCGCGGCGATGACTGGCGGGCCGTGATCGTCGCCGCTCTCCCGCTCGAAGTCGCCCGACCAGCGCACCAGGCGTTCAAGATCATCGTCGCCGGCAGGCCGCAGCGCGATGCGCTCGTCGGTGAGGATCCGATCGTCGGGCGGGTCACGGGGCTGATCCATCGCGTTCCTCCATGACCTTGGTCGAGTCGTCGCCACGACGGCGACATCCTTGAAGCCGCGGGTGCGGCCCCACCGAGCAGCTGCTCTCGCGGAACCAGCCGCAAGTCTACCCTTGCTGGCCAAGACGTCGCGGTCGGCTTCGCGCTGCGCGCATCGCCTCACGGCTGACTGAAGAGCAGCACGGCGTTGGCGAACAATCGCAGGCTGCCCTGCAGCATCAAGCGGAAGGTCGGATCGTCGGCGAACAAGATGAAGTGGCCGCGGCCGGACGCCACGTCCATCGCGTAGGCCTTGCCCGCGATCTTCTGCACGTTCTCCTTCGACACGTAGCCCGACAGCCACGGCTCGCTCGCGAGCACGGCGATCGGCGTGCCGCCTTTGTCGGCGCGCAATGCGCGGGTCGAGCTGAGCAGCACCGGCAGCTCGCTCGGCACACCGGCAGCCAGCGGATGGTCGGGGTCCACCTGCGCGCGGAACAGCGTGCCGGGGATGTTCTCGAGGCGACCGCGCCGTCGTTTCTCGGCAATCGGCAGCGCCGGTTCGGGCGCGTCGCCGTCGGGCTTCTCGTCCTTCTCCTTCGGGAACACCATCGTCGCAGCGGTGAGCTTCGTGCTTTCCTGGGTGAATGCTGCGGTGGAGCCGCCGAGCGCGATCACCACGCCGCCGCGTTCGACCCAGACCGCTGCAGCAGCGCGAGGTTGTCGGTCACGACTCGCGCGCCGCCGCTGGGAAACACGAGCACGTTGTAGCGCGTGAGGTCGGCGTAGCCGAGACCGTTCGCCCGCAGCAGCGTGGGCTGCAAGTGCAAGCGCTGCTCGAGGTGAAAGCGCACCGCGCCGACCGAGTTCGCGTCGAACGATTCGCCGGTCATGATCGCAATGACCGGCAGCTTGAGCGCGTCGACGCGCTCCGAGCCGAGGTCGATCCCGTCGGTGGTCAGGTAGCTCTTGAGCGGGTGGATCGGCGTGCGCTGTTCCTGGCCGATGCGATCGAGCTGCGCGACCTGCGCGGCGCTGAGCGTGGTCGCCGGGATGATGAGGCTGCCACGCGGGAAGCTCGCGTTCGGGTACGCGAACGGCTCGCGCGCGATGCGCACCGGCAGGTCCGCCTCGAGCAGGCGGCACAGGATCTCGTGCAGCCGGCCGGCCTGCTGCAGCGACGCCATACAGCACGGCCGCGCCGTCGCCGGCGATGATGCCGCCGCGCGGCGGCTGACCGCCGCAGCCGGCACGCGCGCTCCACTTCGCTCGGCACCTCGGTCATGTAGCAATCGAGTCCGTACGAGAGCGGCAGCGACCACGCGGAGATGTCGTAGAACGAGATGTCCTGCACCGAGGCGTTGGGCTCGAGCAACCCCTTGAGCAGGCGTTTCTGTGGCTGGCGCAGATCGAGGATGTAGGTGCCGTCCGGGAACGTCCGTTCCGACTCCTTGCCGTCGAACGACCGCGCGCTGCACGTGGAAGGTGCGGCGCGCGACCTCCACCTCCATGCCTTGCCGCATCAGCAGGTCGACCAGGTCGGCAACCGCGGGGTCGGGTCCGGGCGGCGGCAAGAACTCGCGGATCGGGCCATGCTCGCCTTCCCACACGGCTTGCTCGTGGAAACGCCAGAAGTCGAGCAGCAGGGCTCCGCGGTTCTGGGCCGCGGCTTGCACCGTCGCCAAGGACGACATGAAGTGATGCGCCACGCGGTCCGCGAGCGTGAGCAGCGTGCCGTCGCGCCGCCGGTACTCGAGCCCGCCAGCCGAGTGGCCGGCCTGCTCGTAGGTCATGCCGATCGCGCCGCGGAAGCTCGGCCACGAGTCGCCGTAGCCCGGATAGAACAGGTCGAAGAACTCGGCCGTGTAGTACGCCCAGCCAAAGCGATCGAACGCGCGCGCATTCGCCTGACCGAACACGCGCGCCCACTCCACCGTGCTGCGCGGGTAGTTGGCGTTGAGCGGCACCGCCGCCGGAAAGAAGAAGTAGCTGCTCTCCGGACCATCTCGTGGAAGTCGACGTGCACCTGCGGCGAGGATGCTCGGTACTGCCGCGCGGCAACAGGTCACCAGAAGCGCACCGTAGAGAACGCCCAGTCGCGATTGAGATCGAAGTAGTAGTGATTGAGCCGTCCGCCTGGCCAGGCTCGTCGTGCTCCTCGGCGATCGGATCGGATTCGGTCTTGGGCCGACCACCGACTGGAACCAGTTGACGAACCGTTCGCGACCGTCGGGGTTCAAGCACGGATCGATGATCACCACGGCGCCGTCGAGGAGCTGCTCGACGTCGGGATCGCGGGCCGCGGCGAAGTGATAGAGCGCGTCATCATGCCAACTCGCTCGATGAGGCCTCGTTGCCGTGCACGTTGTACGACAGCCACACCAGCACCGGCGTCGCTGCGGCGAGCGCGCGCCTCGCTCTCGCTCACGGTGATGCGCGGATCGGCGAGCTGGCGCAGGTGCATCGAGATCTCGTCCAGGCGCGACGTTTTGCACGCTCGACACCGCGAGCAACAACAGCGGCGGCCCTCGTAGGTCTTGCGTAGGTCTTGACCGTCACGCGCAGCTTCTCCGCCACCGACTGGCAGTACTCCACCAGCCGCTGGTGCGGAGTATAGCGCGCGCCGATCTCGTAGCCGAGGAAGGCTTGCGGCGTCGAATGTTCGAGGTCGTAGTCGCGCGCCGGCTGGAAGGTGAACTGGTCGGCAAGCAGACGCACACACAGCGCGAGCAGCGTATTGCATCCTCCGCAGGATGGAAATCGGGGTCGCGCAGATCATACCGATCATGATGGGCTCGTGGGACAAGGGATTCGCGTGCGCTCATGCGTGGTCCCACCACTTGGAGAGCCGCGCGCTCGCGCGCTGCCCGGGTACCCGGCATAGTGCGACACGTCGTTCAACAGCATCAGACGCGCGCGCACCGGGTCCTTGAAGTCGATGATGTTGAGACAGCAGGGCAGCTGGTCGAGGCGATCGCGATAGCCGCGCGCATCGATGCCGAGCAGGCTCGCGATCAACAGCCGGATCGTCGCCTTGTGCGACACCACCAGCACCTGAGCACGCGGATGCGCCGTCACGATCTCGCGCAGCACCGGCAGCGCGCGCGCCAGCACGAGCATGCCCGACTCGCCGCCCGCCGGCGCGAACGTGAACGGATCGCCTTCCCAGGACGCGTACTCCTCGCCGAACTGCTGCTCGACCTCGGCGCGGCGCATCCCTTCCCAGCGGCCGTGATCGATCTCGCGCAGCCCGGCACGCGCCGAGGGCGTCAGGCGATGCGGCTGAGCGAGGATCGCGGCAGTGGCCCGCGTGCGCTGCATCGGGCTCGTGTACACGGCCGCGAGCGGCTCGGCACCGAGCCGCTGTGCGAGGCGCTGTGCTTGCGCGCGGCCCTCGTTCGACAGCTCCACGTCGGTGGCGCCGGCGAACCGATCCTCGGCGCTGAGCACGGTGGCTCCATGACGGACCAGGAAGATGCGCGTGGTCATGACGGTCTCCAGCAGGAAGCGTGCGCAGGCATCATCGCATACTCGCGCGGCAAGGTGATGCACGACCAAGGGCGAGCGCCGACCACGGCCTTGGCGCGGCGGAAAAACTGGTTACGGAGTACGCCGCATGATGTACGTTCGTGCGACGATGGCGCTCGAACCCAGAGCATCCGGGATGAGCCTGCGAGCGCGCCTGCTCGGGCGGCGACGCTTTCAGTTCGTGGTCCGTTGCAACGTGGCCGGCCGCCAGCGCGCGACGATCGTGCAAGGTCGGGTGGTGTTCGGCAGCGGACCGAAGTGCGGCGTGCGTCTCGATCATCCCTCGTGCGCGCTTCAACATGCGTCGCTCGAGCGGATCGACGATCGGCTCTTGCTGCTCGCGCTCAGCGAGCGGCCGGTGCTGGTCGACGGCGTCGCCGTGCAGGCTGCCCACCTGAGCGGCACGGAGAGCGTGCTGCTGGGCGACGTGCTGCTGCAGGTGCGGCGCGACGCTTCGCTCGGTCCGTACATGCTCGTGCTGCGCGATTTCGTCCGGCGCCAGCTGCCGGCGCTGACCGTGTCGATCATCGTGCATGCCTTGCTGCTCTTCCTGCTCGCGCACCTCACCTGGCGCACGGAGCGGCCAGCGCCGTTTGCGCCCTATGCGAGCATCACGCTCGCCCGGCGCACCGAGCCGCCCGTGGATCCGCTCGCGGGCGGCGGCGAAGGACTGGAGCGCGACGATGCGCCGGCGGCGCGGCTCGAGCTCGACGGCACGATCGGCGCGCCGGAACCGCTGCAGGCGGAGACGCCAGCAGCCAAGGCACCGGAACCGGCCGTGAGCGAACCGGTGAGCGGCCATGGTGGCGGCTCGCTGCGCGCGCTGAGCGGCGGCGTCGGTGGCGCTGGCGGCTCGGCCGAAACCGGTCGTGGCGGCAGCATCGGGCTGGGTGGCGGCTTCGGCGGCGGCAGCGGCGGCTTCGGCAAGCGCGTTGCCGAGCTGCGCGAGCACGGCCTCGATCTCGCCATCGTGTTCGACAGCACCACCAGCATGAGCGGCGTGCTCGCGCAGGTGAAGCAAGACCTGGCGCAGATGGTGAACGTGATCGCGCTGGTCGCGCCGGACTTCCGCATCGCGCTCGTGACCTACAAGGGCATGCCCGAGTATGGACCGGTCACGCGGCACGTCGACTTCACCGACGATCGCTACGAGATGTTGAGCTTCCTCGACACGTTGCAGACCGACGGCGGCGCACCCGACGCGCGCTCGGCGATGAAGTCCGGGCTCGACGTGGCGGTGCACGCGCTCGCCTGGCGCAAGCAGGCTGGCCACGTGCTGGTCGTGCTCGGCGACGCGCCGCCGTTGCGCGGCGAGCGGCGCAAGCTTGCCGCCATTGCCGCCGCGTTCGCGGGACGGTTGTCGACCGTGTACAAGATGTCGGGCGGCGCAGCGTCCGATGAGCTGGGTCGCGAGACCACCGATGTGATGCAGGACCTGGCCCGCGGCAAGGGCGAGTTCATGAACTACGACGGCGACGGCCTGGTGGTGCGGCGGCTGGTGTCGGCCGCGCTGGGCTCCGCGTACGCGGCCGAGGTCGCACACGTCTTCGACATGCAGCGCGGGCAGACCGAGCGCAACATCGTCGAGCGCAAGATCGGCACGCGCGACTACGATTGGCTGTTCGGCCAGTTCGCGCGCCGGCGCGTGCACCCGGCGGTGGTGGATGGCCTGGTGGGATTGAGCAGCGCCTATGTGGCGGAGCGCGTCCGCTTCCTGCTCGCGAACGAGGCGCAGAAGCTGCCGTTCCTGCGAGCCCGCTGCCTGTACGTGCTGCGGCGGCTCACCAACCGGTGGGACCTCGACTACGACGGCGCCGCGCCGGACGAGCTGCGCGCGGATGCCTTGTTCCGCATCGACGAAGCGATCCGCGCGGCGTTCGGCTCCTGATCCGCGGTCGGCGATTTGCGATTTGCAATCGCCGCGCATGCCCTGGCAATGTGATCGGCATGGACAACCCGTTCACCTTGCTGTGCAAGAGTCGCGACGGCAGCGCCGCGCGCCGCGGGCGGCTCACGCTGCCGCACGGCACGGTCGAGACGCCGGCATTCATGCCGGTCGGCACCGCGGGCGCGGTCAAGGGCCTGATCCCGCGCGACATCGAGGTGTGCGGCGCCGAGATGATCCTCGCCAACACCTACCATCTGGCGATCCGGCCGGGCGAGGAGCTGGTCGCGAAAGCCGGCGGCCTGCATGCCTTCATGGGTTGGTCGCACCCGATCCTCACCGACTCGGGCGGCTTCCAGGTGTTCTCGCTGCCGGAGAAGAAGATCACCGACGAGGGCGTGCGCTTTCGTTACGAGGTGGACGGGTCGCCGGTGTTCCTGAGCCCGCAACGGGCGATCGAGATCCAGGAGAAGCTCGGCGCCGACATCATCATGGCGTTCGACGAGTGCGTGCCCTATCCATGCGAGAAGCCGTACGCGCAGAACAGCCTGTACCGCACGCAACGCTGGGCGGAGGCCTGCCTGGCCGCGCATCAGCGACAGGACCAGTTCTTGTTCGGCATCGTGCAGGGCAGCACGTATCGGGAGCTGCGCGAGGAGGCGGCGCGCCTGATCACGAGCTTGCCGTTCGATGGCTTTGCGGTGGGCGGCGTGTCGGTCGGCGAGGGGCTCGATCTGATGAAGCGCGTGGTGGAGTGGACCGCGCCCCTGCTGCCCGAGGGGCGCGCGCGCTACCTGATGGGCGTCGGGCTGCCGAACGATCTGCTGGAGGCGATCGATCGCGGCATGGACATGTTCGACTGCGTGATCCCGACGCGCTTCGCGCGCAGCGGAACGCTGTTCACGGCACGCGGCAAGATCCGGCTCGGCAACCGGCGCTACCGGCGCGACATGTACCCGCCCGACACGTCCTGCGGCTGCTACACGTGCGCGCATTTCTCGCGCGCCTACATGCGCCACCTGTTCCTCGCCAAGGAGCTGATCTCGCCCGTGCTGGCTGGAATCCACAACGTGAGCTTCTACCAGAACTTGATGGCGCGGGCGCGCCAGGCGGTCGAGGCCGGCGGCTATCGCGCCTTCAAGGACGAGTTCCTGCGGCACTACCAGGTGAGCGGGCTCGAAGAGGAGGACGACCCGGGTGGGAACGAACCCGAGCCAGCGTTCGATTAGCACCGAGCCGCCGCTTGCCGAACATCGACCGGTGCCTAGAATACGTGGCTTTGCAATCCGGTCCCCAGGAGGCGGCGATGGCTCGCAACAAGCGTCGGCTGAAGAGAGCAAACCACGGCCAGCGTCCGGCCAATCACGTGGCGCGCAAGCTCAAGCGACGCCACCTGCGCGTGTGAGCCGATCCCTGCGCGATGGCCGCGGCGGGCTGATCGGGCGCGTTCACCTGCCGGCGCTGGCTTCTTGCTCTTCCTCGCTCAGGTAGTTGAGCATGTTCTGGAACATCTCCATCGCCAGTTCCTGGCGCTTCTGCAGCAGGGCGATCCGGTTGGCGAGCTTGCTCAGGACCGGCGGCAGGATCGACTCGGTCACGTACCAGTGCACGACGTTCATCATCTCGGCGCGATTGGCATCGACTTGCCGGTGCGGATGATAGTGGAAGTTCTGGGCGAGGATCTGGTCGACGAGCACCTTGGCGTCCTTCTCCAAGGTCTGCACGGCCACGGGATCATGCGCAAGCTTGTAGCAGCTCAAGCGGTAGTCATGCAGGAACTCGCGCAGCTTGGCCTTCAGGATCTTGGGCATGAGAGCCCCCTTTCGCGAATCAGCGAAGTCGGAAATGGCGACGTGCACCGAGACCGTGGATTCTAAGCGACGCCCCGCACCTGTGAAGTCGATTTCCGGCACCGGCGCAGGTTCCCTGATCGCGCACCCCGCGCACCATCAGGGACACCTGCTGGCGACGCGTCCGTTCACGGTCGCGGCACCAGCGCGAACACGCGGGCCGGCGCGGCGCCGCCGTCGCTCAGCTTGAGCGGCGCCACGAACAGCGTGGCACCCTTCACTGGCACGCGTTCGAGCCCGGTGAGGTTCTCGATCACGTAGTGGCCGCCCTCCATCAAGATCTTGTGCCCGGTGGGCTCGGTCGAGAGACCACCTTCGATGCTGGCCGTGTCGACGGCGATGGCGGTCACACCGCGCAGCATCAGTGCACGCACGGTCTCCGGATCGACGCCCGGGTAATGCGGCACGCCGCCGGCATCGGCGTTCAAGTAGAGGTCGCGACCGTTCAGGTCCCTGCGCCCGTAGCGCTGGGACCAGCCACTGCGCATCACGACGATGGCGCCGCCTGGCATCAGGCCGTTGCGCTCTTCCCAGAACGTGACGTCGTGCATGGTCAGGCGGTAGTCCGGGTCCTGCGCGGCGAGCTTGCTCACGTCGACCACCACCGCGTTGCCCACCAGCGAGCCGGCGCTCAGCCGGTCGACCGAGAGCTGGCCCTGGACGAGGAAGCTCGGCGCTTCGATGCGCGTGCCATGCCGATCGCTCAACGTCAGCACGTTCTCGCGGCCGCCGTGCGGCGTGCTCGCGGGCTGGCGCGCGAACGGCACCTCGTGATCGAGTGGTGGGCCGGACCCAATCGGATGGGAGAGGTCGATCAGCACTGCCTGACCGGGAACGAACACACCGCTCACCGGCTGGAAGTTGATCTCGGGCGTGCCGCAGCCCGCGGCGAGCAGGCCCATCAGCAGGAGTGCGGTTCGCATCGCCACCAAGCTAGAGATTCGGGACGGTGTCATGGCCCCTGCAGGACTCGAACCTGCAACCAACGGATTCAACGGTCCCGGCGTTTCCGCCGGGGTTGGACTATCTCATCATCCGCACGCTTCGCGGATGCCGGGCGCTCGGGGGGAGCTTATCGCTTGCCGCGCTCACTCCCTAGTCTCTGCACCTTCCGCGCGCATCACGCGGTTCCCGCTCAGCGGGAGCCGCGAGCGGCAACGCTCGGCTTGGCTCAGGATCACCACCCTCCAGCTCGCGCTGGAGCCGAGGCTTCCCTGAATTCACCCGGTTGGCACCGAGGGATTGCTCCATCGGGTCACGAAAGGACTGATGAACCCGAACGAAGTCCGTCACCTGCCGGCACGATCAAGTTGCCGAGATTCGGAGCTCGCCGGACCCGGCCCTTCATGAGTCCGCTGCTCTGACCATTGAGCTAAGGGGCCGCGGGCGCCAATCATGCGCGGCCAGATCGGCGATCTCAACACGCATTCTGCAAACAGCGCGGGGTCAGGCCCGCGGCCGCTCGCCGTCGAGGCGAGCCACGTTCTCGAGCACCCTGAGCAGCGCGAGATAGAGCGTCTCGTCGGCGACCTCGATCGGCGGCACCGTGGGCACGTCGCTGCGCCGCGCGACCACGCGCAGCGGCTTGTCGGCGATGCGCGTGGGCGAGGTGATGATGTCGTAGCCGCGGCGCGACAGCTCCTCGATGACATCGCGCGGCGAGGGCACGAACACGTCGCCTTGCCAGGCCGTGAAGTCGGCGAACTGCAGCGTAGTCGCGAGCACGTCGGTGAGACCGCGGTAGAGCAGCTGGCCATTGCGCAACAGCCAGTGACCACCGAATGCACGCCACACCACGAGCGGGCGCAGCCGTCCCACGCACAGCAACGCGCGCGAGCCCTGGCACGCGGAGCCCAGGAACGATGGCGGCTGAACGTGACCAAAGTGCTGCGGCGCCGCGCCGAGGTCCCGTTCCGTGTTCTGGTCGAGCTCCATGGTCCCCTCCCACTTTGCCAAGGTACCGATCTGCTCCACCACCACGCCGCGGGCGGCGATCACGGCGCGGGCAACGACCTGCGCTTCTCCCGGAACGATTCCTTGTCGGCACGGTTGGTGCGCGGATCGCGCTCGGCGCCCTCGAGCAACTGCACCGCCTCGTCGCGGCGGCCAGTTCCAGCGAGCAGGTCCGCGAGCCGCAGCACGCTCGGCGCATGCACGGCATCGATGGCGAGCGCCCGGCGATATTGCGATTCGGCCATCGCCGAGGCGTTGAAGCCTTGCTCTTGCACGATGCCGAGGTTGCAATGCAAGTCGGCGCGGTTGGGGTCGAGCGTGAGCGCCGCCTCGAACAACCCCGCAGCATCGTCGAATCGCTTGCACCGCAGCCGCACCACGCCGAGCGCGTTCAGCACGTCGATGTTCTTCGGCTCCTGCTTCGCCGCCTGCGTGAGGTAGAACTCGGCTTCTGACACGCGCGCCGGCTTGCGCTTGAGCAGCGCCTTGCCCATCATCAGGTTGGCATCGACGTCGGTGGGGTTGATCTCGAGGTACTCGTGCAGGATGTCGAGCACCTCCTGATCGCGCCCGAGCTCGGTGCAGGCACGCGCCTGCCCGCGCAGCGCCGCGGGGTTGTGCGGATCGAGGCGTGCCGCTTCGGCGAAGTGCGTGCTCGCGCTCTCGAACCGATTGATCTTGAGCGCGGCCTCGCCCAATCCCACGTATGCTTCGACGCGCTTGGGCTCGAGCTCGAGGGCCATGCGGAACTGGCTTTCAGCCTCGCCCACCTTCTCCTGGGTCAACGCCACCCGCCCGTTCGCGACCAGCGCTTCGTAGCAGAACGGATCGCGATCGAGCGCGTCGCGCGCCAGCATGCGAGCCTGGCCGAGCTCGCCCTTCTCGAGTCCCACCAGGGCGAGCTGCGCGAGCTCGAACGCCTTGGCGCGTTCTTCGGGCGCGATCTCTTCGCGGCGCAGCGGCGACGAGCATGCAACCAGCATGCAGGAGATCACGCCCAAGAACCACGGCTTCATCGCTTGAGTTCTCCGTAGACCTTCTCGATGTTACCCGCGCGCAGGCGATCTTCCCATTCCCAGTTGTTGACCCGCGTCGTGGCGCGCTTCTGCACCTCTTCGAGCGACAGGCCTTCCTGGATCAGACGGCCCACCTCGGAGCGCAGGTCCTCGAAGTACCGGCGCTCCTTCACGACATCCTGCACGCTCGCGAGCGCGCCGCGGCCCGGCACGATCATCTTCGGGTTCAGCTCCTCGATCGCGCGCAGCGCCTTGATCCACTCCGTGGTCGAGCCATCGCGCATGAACGGATAGCGCCCCGCGAACAACACGCCGCCAGCGAACAGGATACCCTCCCGGCGCAGATAGATCATCGTGTCACCTGGAGTGTTCGCCGGGCCGATCGGGATGATCTCCACGTCGCGGATCGCGGACGGGATCGTCACCTTGCCGTCGAATACCACCGTGGCCTGGCCTTGCGGCGGCAGCTCGCGGTTGCCTGCCATCAGCTCGGCACACTTGTTCCATGCCAGGACCGAAGCGCCGTCAGCCACGAACACCGCGTTGCCGCCGCAATGGTCGCCGCGGTGATGCGTGTTGATCACGAACTTGACGTGGCGATCGGTCACGCCCTTGATCTGCTGCAGGAGCTCGCGTGCCTCGGCCTCGTTGGCGCGCGAGTCGACGACCACCACCGCATCCTTCAAGATGATGAAGCCGGCGTTGGAGCCGCCACTCGCATCGAGCGCAGCGTAGACTCCCTCACCGAGCTTGCGCAATCCGGGACCGCCTTCCGCCGCGGCCGACTGCGGTGAACTGATGATGCTCGGCACGAGCATCAGGACGAGATTCACGAATGCTTGCATGGCGTGTCCCCTCGAAACCTAGCGGCTACCACGATGCGTCGCGGCTCGCTCGACCAAAGCGTGATGTTGCCCAGGCGCGACGATCTCACCCTCCTAAGTTCGGCTGGCCGCCGGGCAAGAAGGTAGAATTTCCCATCGAGCTGGCGCGGATGCCGCGATCGCCGCGCGATGCGCGACCTGCATCCCAGAATCGCAACGCGGTGGAGCGGAGCATCGCTCGTGATGCGCGCGGTCTTCTTCGATGCTGGCGGCACGCTGTTCACGGAGCGGCGGCCGGGCCGCGATCTACGCCGCTGCGTTCGCGGCCCACGGCCTGACGGTCGCAACCGAGGTGATGGCGGGCGCGATGGCGCGCGCGCACGCGGCGCTGCTGCGCGAGATCGACGGCCACCCGCTACGCCGATGTCTGGTTTCTCGCATTCATCGAGCACGTGGCGCGGCAACTGGGCTTCGCGGCCTGCTCGACCGCTCGCCGGATCGGCTGTTCGCCGAGTTGCCGACCCTGCCACATTCGAAGTCTTTCCGGATGTGAAACGCGCCATGGCCGGGCTGCGGCGCGAGCCGGGCGTGGTGATCGGCGTGATCTCCAACTGGAGCCTGGGCGTCGAGCTGCTGCTCGACGCCTCGGCCTGCGCGATCTGGGGCCGGTGGTGGCATCGGCCGCGGTTCGCCTGGAGAAGCCCGATCCCAGGATTTTCGAATACGCCGCCGAGCGCGCCGGGATCAGCGCCCGGCGAGGCGCTTCACATCGGCGATCACGAGCGCCACGATTTCCACGCGGCGCGCGCCGCCGGGATGCGCGCGCTCTGGTTGCGACGATCGGCTGCGGGTGCGGCGGCGCCGCACGCGATCACGACGCTCGCCGAGGTGCTGCCGCGATTGCGGGCGGGGCTGGTCTGAGTTCCTTCGCTCACCGGTCGGCAGCAGGCCCGAATCCTGGACGGCGCACGAACATCACGCAGATTTCATGGCGTCCAGAAGCGCGCGCGGCCGACGTCCTTGCCCCAGGCGACGGTGAGCTCGAAGGTGGCCAGGTCGGTGGGCGCGAGCGCGAGCGTCAAGTAGCGGTGCTCGATCGAGGAGCGGCTGAGCTCGAGCTCGATCGGCCGGCTCTTCGGGCCGTCGAGCAGCATGAGCCGCATGCCACCCTCGGCGCGCGGCTGGATGTAGAAGCCGTACTTGCCAGGCTCGAGGACCTGCTCGCCGACCTTGAGCCGCACCCTGGTCTCGAGCTCGCCGCCGAAAGCGATCGCGTACAGCCGCCAGTTCGCCTCGTCGGGACCGACCTGCGGCGGCTTCTCGCCGAGCTTGCTGGCGGGCAGGGTCTGATAGCTGAACGCGACCGATTTCACCTGGTCGAGCTGCAGCTCGACGCGCGCGCGCATCGTCGCCGCATCAGGCTGCGGCGCCTGGAACAACCCGAGAACCAGCAGCAGCTTGAGCGCGCTCGAGCGCATGACCTAGCCCTGTGGTAGATCGTCGATGCTGATGCCCAGGTCGGCGCTGGCGATGTCCGATCGATCGACGATGGTGGCCGCCGCCACGCCAAGCGTGATCGCGATCGTCTCGCTGATCTCCTGGCGAGTCGCACCGAACTTGATCGCCTTCTTGATGTGACCGTTGAGGCAGTTCTTGCACCCTGACGTGAGCGCGGCGGCGATGGCGATGAACTCCTTGGTCTTGCGGTCGAGCGTGCTCTTCTCGTAGGTGTGCTTGTAGAACTTCATGTACAGCGCCTTGGTGTCCTCCTCCAACAGCGCGTACGACTTGGGCGTGGCGGCCGCGCGGCCATCCTCGAGCATCGGCTTGGTGTGATCTTGGGACGCCTCTGGCATGCAAGCTCCTGACGGTTTGTTGGCACTGGCGGCTGGTTCGCACTGGCGATTCATTCGCACTGGTGATTGCGCGCTCAGGCAAGTAAGGCACGGCCGGGGCGAGCGACATTCTAGCCGAACCCCCGGTCACTCGGAAACTCCCCCGGCCTTCTCTTCGCGCGTGAGCTTCAGCGCGGCAACCACGCCGGCGACCACGAGCAGGATCATAAAGAGCCACTCGAAGGTCTGATCGAACAGCGCGAAGCGCCGGTGCACACTTCCACGAATGTCGTTCTGAAAGGTTCCCATCCAGCGCGCCGCTTCGCCGAGCAGCGCCGGGTGGTTGGTCGCGTGCAAGTGGGCGAGGACATCGCGCATCCACGGCACCGAGCGGCTCGCGTCGACGTCGATCGCGGGCAGGAGCCGATGCTCCCTGGCGAGCAGGTCGAGGGTCGCCGGCGCGGCCACGTGCTCGTAGAACGTCCTGGCCGGCTCGGTCGCGGCGCGGCTGAGCGCGAGCCCGCGAGGCAGCACGTAGAAGCCGCGGCTCGGGATCACGTAGTTCACCGGCAGCCCCTCGTTCATCGCGCGCACCACGTCCCCCAGGCTGCACAGGGCGAGTACCGCGGGCTGCTCGCCCTCGACCAGCGCGCCGAGCGCGGTGGTCGCGCTGGCGCTGTAGTCGGTGGCTCCGTCCTCGTCGGCCGGCACCAGGTTGCCGTCGATGTTGCGCAGGATGGTGAACGCCCGCGACTCGTCCCGGTCCTGTTGCCGCGTCGCTTCGATCAAGCTCAGGAATGCGTAGCCGCTGAGCGAGTGCAGCGTGGGCGCACCGATCGCGACCTGTCCCTGGAACCGGCGATCGCCCAGGTCCTCGTAGTCGAGCGGCAGCTGGCGCCCCTGGCCGAAGGCCGGCTTCTCGAACGCGCCGGTGTGATAGGCGATCGCGATCGGCTCGAGGAAGAACGCATACCACCGATCCAATCGATCGCGAAACTCGGCGCTCACCAGCTGCTCGCTGCGCGGGCGGTACGGCTGCAGCAGCCCCTCTTGCGCGGCACGATCCAGCGCCACGATCGACAGCCCGAGCACCACGTGGAAGCTCGACGCGTGGTTGCGCAGCGCACGCAGGCAACCATCGTCGGTGTCGGTGAGGAGGTCGACCTGCACGCCGGCGTGCGCTTGCTCGAAGCGCTGCTTCAAGTCGGCGCCGGCCGCGACCGGCAACGCCGACAGCACCGAGACCACCGCGGGCGGCGCGGGCGGCGCGGGCGGCGCGGCCGGTGCCTGGCCGGCAGCCACGGCGAGCAGCAAGGGGATGATCACCACGCGACGCTCCAGAGCACTCGTTGCGGTTCAGCCTCTCATGTATCGTCTCGTAGCGCGCCCAACACCAGGCGGCAACCGCGCTCACGCACCGTGCGCCGCGATCGCCGGCTCCTTCACCAGCGCGAACAGCACCGCCGCCAGCAGCAACAGCGCGCCCGAGCCGATCGCCACGCCCGAAAAGCCGACGCGGTCGAACAGCTGGCCGGAGAGCGCCTGGCCGACGGCGGTGCCGAGCGAGGCGCTGGTGAGCGTGACGGCGAGGTAGGCGCCGCGTTCCGTGGGCGGAACGAGCTCGGTGACGATCGCCTGGTACGGCCCCTGACGCAGCGTGGTGAGCGCGCTCAGCACGAGCGCGAGCATCGTGAACGGCACGGCGCTGCGAGCCAGCGGCAGCAGCCACACCGCGATCGCCGAGACCGTGAGCGGCACGACCACGCAGTTCTTCTTGCCGACCCGATCCGCGATCACGCCGGACAGCCAGCCGCCCGCCACGCCGCTCACGCCGAGCAGCACCCAGAGGTTGGCACGCATCGGCGCGTCGTACGCGAACGAACGCTGCGAGTGCGAGGCGAGCACCGGGAACATCAGGAACACCGCCACGGTGACCACGAACGACGAGGACGCGGCCAGCAGGAGCGGCGGCCGCTCGAGGAGCTTCTTCAGGAAGCCGCGGCTGGTGGCGTGCGGCGTGCTCGGCGGCACGAGGCCGACAACCAGCACCCGGCGCACCAGGAGCCAGGCGGCGCAGGCGAAGCCACCGGCAAGGAAGAAGTACGCGTCCCAGCGAATCGGCGCGAGGTACGCCGACAGCGGCACGCCGATCACGAGCGCCGCAGGAATGCCGAGCCACACGAAGCTCATCGAGCGGCCGCGCCGCGCATACGGGATGTGATCGACCACCAGCGCGTTGGCGGTGACGAACACGCTGCCGCCGGCAAACCCGGCGCACAGCCTGAGCGCGGCCAGCACCGGCACGCTCATCAGGAATGGCGTCGCCCAGTGCACCAGCGCGAACGCGGCGATGCCCGGCGCGAGCAGCCGGGCGCGCCCCACCCGATCGGACAGCGGGCCGATCACGAGATACGCGAGCGTCGAGCCGACCGCGAACATCGCCGACAGCAGCGTCGGCAGCGACTGCCCTTGCAAGCCGAACGCGCGCTCCAGCTCGGGCAGCACCGGATTCAACCCATGCGTGCCGTAGGACGGCAGGAACACGCACAAGAACAACGCTGGCACGAGCCGGCGGGCGGGTTGAGCGATGGGAGAATCGGGCATCGCGCGCAATGGCGATCAGCCGCCGGACTTGGACTCGCCCTTGCCTGGATCTGCCTTGTGGCCATCCCCGTTCAACCTGGCGAACGCCTTGTCGTGAAAGACGAACGAGCGGTACAGATTGGCCTTCAGGTAGCCGGTGCCGTGATCGCCGGGGTAAAGTCCGAACTCGTGCGGGATCTTGAGCGAGTCGAGCAGCTCGTGGAAGGCTTTCGCCCCTTCGTGGAAGCCCCATTCGTCCTGCAACCCACAGTCGAGCTGGATCTGCATCTTGGTGGCATTGCCATTGTGTACGAGGAAGAACGGGTTGTTGTCCTTCCAGAACTTCGGGTCGACCGGGTCGCCGAACACCGGCGCGAGCATCTGCTTGAAGCGCGGGTTCTCCATCATGCGCCGGGCACGTTCTGGCATCTTGTCCATGTCTTCCGGCAGCAACGCGGCGCTGTGCGTCGCCACCGACACGAACAGATCGGGGTGCTTGAAGGCCATCTTGAATGCGCCGTAGCCGCCCATCGACGAGCCGGTGATCGCGCGGCCTTCGCGCTGGCCGAAGGTGTTGTAGTGGGCATCGATGAAGGGCACGAAGTCCTTCACCACCATGTCCTCGTAGTTCTTGCCGCTGTCCTTGAAGTAGTTGGTGAAGAACGACGAGCGATCGCCGTTCGGAATCGCGACGATCACCGGCGTGATCTGGTGCTCGTCGATCAGCTTGTCGATGATCTTGTTGCCCTCGATGCGCTGCTCGAACCGGCGCTCGTCCTCCCACATCCCGTGCAAGAAGATCACCACCGGATAGGGGTTGCCGTCCTCGCTGTAGCCCGGCGGCAGATACACCGCATATCCCTGCGCCTTGCCCACCGAGGGACTCTCGAAGGTCCCGTACTGCATCGTGCCGGTCGCTGCCGCCGGCGCGGCGGTGAGCGCGGTGATCAGAGGGAAGCACCAGACCAGCATGATGGGATTCTCCGTGTCGCGGTCGCGTGGGGGTCGCGTCAGTATCGCTCGCGTGCGGGTCGACGGCGAGCGTTTTTCCGAGTAGCCGCAGCACTGGTCGCGGCTATGATCCCGGCCGCCATTCCGCCGGTTCTCGTTCGGAGTCGTCGCTCGTGAAAGTCGCCATTCTCGGAGGAGGTGTCTCTGGGCTCGCCCTCGGCTTGTTCCTCAAGCGCGCGCAGGTCGAGTGCGACATCTTCGAGGCGGATGCGGTCGCGGGCGGCCTGTGTCGCAGCGACATCGGCGACGGCTATGTGATGGACCGCGCCGGCGGCCACATCATGTACACCAAGAGCGACGCGATCCGCCGGTTGTGGGCCGAGCTGTTCCCGGAGGGACTGGTGAAGAGCGTGCGCGAGACGCGCATCCTCTACCACGACCGCTACGTGCAGTACCCGTTCGAGAACGGCCTGGGCGACCTGCCGGTACAAGACAACTTCGTGTGCCTGAAGGGCCTGATCGAGTCGCACTTCCGCCGCGAGCAGGGCGCGGTCAAGCCCGACAACTTCCACGACTGGATCGACTACCGCATGGGCGCCGGCATCGCCGAGAAGTTCATGCGTCCCTACAACGAGAAGATCTGGAAGATCGACCTGCACGAGCTCGGCATCACGTGGGTGGACGGGCGCGTTCCCGACGCACCGCTCGACGATGCGCTCAAGGCCTCGCTCGGCATCAAGACCGTCGGCTACGCCCACCAGGCAACGTTCGAGTATCCACGCGCAGGCGGCTTCCAGGCGATCACCGATCGACTCGCCACCCGCGTGCGCGAGCGCCTGCATCTCGCCATGCCGGTCACCGACATCACGCGGCGCGGCGACCGCCTCGCCATCAACGGCACGCCTTACGACCGCGTCGTGTCCACCATCCCGATGAACACCGTCGCGCGCCTGTTCGAAGGCCTCGATCAGGAGACCGTGCAGGCGGCCGCGCACCTGCAGTACCGCGGCGTCGCGTCGTTCCTGTTCGGCATTCCCCGGGATCAGGTGCAGCCCTACTCCTGGGTGTATCTGCCGTTCGCGCACCAGGGCGCGGCGAACCGCGTGACGTATCTCTCCAACTACAGTCCCAACAACGCACCCGCGGGTTGCGGTTCGGTGCTGGCCGAGGCCACCTATCGCGGCGATCTCGAGATCACCACCGACTACCTCGACCGGCTCGAGCAGCATCTCGCCCGGTGCGGCCTGTTCCGGCAAGGCAGCGTGCGCGTGCGCGGGTTCGCGAAGAACGCGTTTGGCTACATCATCTACGACCACGGCTTCGACGCGCGCCGCCAGCGTGCGATCGCCGGGCTCGAGCGCGCAGGCGTGCTCACGCTCGGACGCTTCGGCCAGTACAACTACCACAATCACGACCACTGCATCAGCGACGCGATGGTGCTGGCGGAGCGCCTGGCAGCGGAGGCGCGCGGCGCCTGCGCCACGCGCAGCGACGGGTAGCGGAAGCTCGTGGCGCGCGCGCACATCTCGGTCGTGATCCCGACGCTCAACGGCGGCGCGCTGTTCGCCCGGGCGCTCGACCAGATCCTGGCGCAGTCCACGAGCTTCCGCTTCGACGTCACGGTGATCGACTCCGGTTCCACCGATGGCACCGTCGCCATGGCGCAGGCGCGCGGCGTGCGCTTGCTCACCACCACCAGGCGCGAGTTCAATCACGGTGCCACCCGCGACGCCGCGATTGCCTCGACCGAGGGCGAGCTGATTGCGCTCACCGTGCAGGATGCCGAGCCGTCCGACCAGCACTGGCTCGCGGCGTTCGCGCGCGCGTTCGCCGAGGTGCCGGATGCCGCGGGCGTGTACAGCCGCCAGATACCGCGGCCAGGGCTCAACCCGATCCTGCGCGAACGGTTGCTGGCCTGGAGCGCGACGCGCACCGTGCGCGGCGTCCAGCGGTTGCCGCCCGGCCAAGCGCTGAGCGATCTCGCGCCGCTCGATCGGCTCAAGCTGGTGGCGTTCGACAACGTCAGCTCGTGCATTCGCCGGCGCTGCTGGCAGGAGCGGCCATTTGGCCGGCGCGCGTTCGGCGAGGACCTGCGCTGGGCCACGCACTGGATCGAGCGCGGCCAGGCAATCGTGTTCGAGCCGACCTCGGCCGTGATCCACTCGCACGACAGCTCGGTCGGCTACGAGTTCCGCCGCATCTACGCGGACCACCAGAACCTGAGCGAGCTGCTCGGCCTGGTCACGGTGCCCGATCTGCGCGCCCTGTTCCGCAATGCGGCCGCGGCTCACGCGCACTACAAGGAGGTGCTGATGAAGGAGCCGCTCGCCGGGCCGGAGTTCGCTCGCTTGCTCGACTGGTCGCGCCGCTACGCGTTTGCCGAGAACCTCGCCCAGTACCTCGGCGCCAAGTCGTCCCTGGTCGATCGCTCGCGCGCGCCGTGGCGCATCATCGATCGCTGGCTGCGGCGCGGCGTGTGATCACACGAAGCCGGTGAGCTTGTCGATCAGCGCCGGTCGCTGCAGCTTGCGGATCGCTCGCACCTGCAGCTGCCTGATGCGCTCGCGCGAGACCTTCATCAGCTTGCCGACCTCCTCCAGCGTGAGCGGGTCGGAGCCACCGAGCCCGTAGCGCAGCTCGAGGATCTGGCGTTCCTGGCGCGTCAACGTCTCCAGCACCTCGTTCAGACGATTGCGCAGCATCGGGAACTCGAGGTCGTTCAGCTGGCGCTCGTGCGATTCGTCCGACAGGAACGACGCGAAGCTCTCGCCGTTTTCGTCCAGCGAAACGTCGAGCGAGAAGTGTCCGCGCTCGGTCTCGAGCAGGTGCCCTGCGACCTCGGGCTTCACCTCGAAGGCTGCCGACATCTCGCGCAGCGTGACCTCGCCGTCGCGGCGCGGGATCACTCCCTCGCGCCGCAGGCGGCGCATCTTCTGCTGCAGGTAGTTGGGGACGCGCACGATGCCGCGGTTGAACGCGATCGCGCGTTCGACCGCCTGGCGGATCCAGAACGTCGCGTAGGTCTGGAACCGCACGTTCTTGCGCCAGTCGAACTTCTCCACCGCGCGGATCAGCGCCGCATTGCCTTCCTGGATGAGGTCGGGTATCGGCACGCCATAGGTGCGATAGCTGATCGCCAGGCCCACGACCAGGTGCAGGTTGCGTTCGACGAACTCGGCCCGAATGCGATTCACGTCGTTGCAGAAGCGGCGCACCAGGTCGATGTGGTCGGCGGCGCACCAGCCGCGATCGTGCAGCGGCACGTCCTCGTTCAGCGCCGCGCCCATGGAGTCGAGGAAGGTGCGGCAGACGCCGCTCTGGCGCAGCCGCTTGATGGCGCTCTTCGCCAGCCCGGAGCTGACCGTCGCGCGCTGCAGGCGGCGGCGCGCGAACTCGTAGCGCTTGGCGATCGCGATCTCCTCGCTCTTCTCCATGCGCTGGATGCGACCGAGATCGCGCAGGTAGGGCTTGAGCGCGTCGTCGTCGTTGCTGCGGATGCGATCGCGCTCGACCGGCGGCAGCACGTTGACGGTGTGCGCGAGATCCGGCGCCAAAGGCAGCTCGCCGATGGCGTCGACCAGGGCATCCACCCGCGCATCGAAGCCCTTCTCCAAGGTGAGGTAATCGTCGAGCTGTTGCACCGGAACGTGGCCACGCTCGACGCCCAGGGCGACGATCGCTCGAACGCTTTGTTGATCGCGCTTGCGCAGCATTGGACTTGGGCACCTCTTCCCGGACTTCATCGAAGAGCAAGCAAGTCCCGGAGGCCTTCCCCGTTCACGTCGGCCCGGGACTACCCGTCCCGCTGGCCCGTTCCAGATCGCTCCCGCACCACCGGATGGATCACGCCATTGAAGCGTGTCCCCGCACCCCGTGCGAGGAAGTTCCCGGCTCACCACCAAAGACCGTGCCATGGCGAGCCGCCTCGTGCGTGAGGAAGCCTGCGATGCGGATGAGCACGCCGGTTGCAGGTTTCATCGGCCGCGATTCTAGCGAGCTTGATGAGGCTGTAAAGCGCAGCGCCCGGCGTGGGTGGTCTCGATGCCGTGGCTCGTGCGCTCCGACCTGAGACGATCGCGCCCTGGCCGCCGCCGGGGCGCGGTGTTCCACGCCCGCGCGACACGATTTGAATTTTTGCTGAACTTCGCTGCGCTGGCACCCATCGAATTGTCAGATTTGCTCGAGAACGAGACACGAGCCACGACATTCCGACAAGGTCGAGATTCACGGAGCACCGGAGGCACGACAAGAGGAGTAAGCAGGGCGCTGGTCGTGCCCGAGGGGCTCCATGATCAAGAGGGGGCGGGAGAGCGCAGCGGTTGCTTTCCCGCCCCCTTGATCTTGAAGCACCCCCTCTGGCTGGACAGGAAGGGGGGTCCGAAAGGGATCGTGGGCTTGACCTGGCCGTGCCCACCGCGGGCCGGCAGACCTCACCCGAGCAACCACGCCACGGCCGCGCCGGCGAGCATCAGCCCAGCGCCGGCCGCCAGCCGCAGGGCGAGCGCGCGGGAACCGACGATGCCGGCGAGGACCTGCTTGACGATCGTGTTGGTCGCCGCGGCCAGCTCGATCGCCACCGTCGCCACCTCGCCGCCGATCTGATCGCGCTTGGCCATCTCTGCGGCCGACAGCGTCACGGCATCGACGTCGGTGAGGCCAGCCAGCACCGAGGTGATGTACAGCCCGCGATTGCCGAGCAGCTGCTGCGTGTAGCGCGACACCACGAGCACGATCAACACGACGGCGCCGAACTTGATCGCCGGCATCAGGTGGAATGGATTCTGGAACTCGGGCGGGGCGGCGCCCGATGGGGCATCGCGGGAATGCCACAGCCACAGCGCCGCCAGCGCCAACCCGGGCACGGCGGCGCACACGTTGATCGCGATCAGGCTGCGCATCACCGCGGGATTCACGGTCCAGGCCAGGATCAAGATGCGCAGGAACATGGTGCCCCACGCCAGCAGGATCGCGCCCGCCAGCAACGGCACGCGCGTCTGCATCTCGCCGCTGCGCGGCGCGAGACTGCCGGTCACGGCGGTGCTCGAGATCAGCCCGCCCAGGAAGCCGGTGACGCCGATGCCACGATCGGGCCCGATCAGCCGGATCAGCACATACGACACGAACGACAGCCCGCTCACCAGCACGACGAACAGCCATACCTTGCGCGGGTTGATCTCGAAGCTGGTCACGGCCTGGTCCGGCAGCACCGGCCAGATCACGCACGCGACGATCGCGAACTTGAGCGTGCTCATGATCTCGTGCTCGTCGATGCTCTTGATGAACGCAAGCGTGAAGCGCTTGAGCGACAGGATGCCGGTGATCACCACGGCGAGCATGATCGCGAGCGGCGCCGGATCGGCAGCGAGGTAGCGCGCGCGGCTGGCTTCGGTCGGATACCACACCAGGGCGCCGAGCAGGAACGCGAGCAGGGCGCTCACCTCGGTGGTCATGCCGGCCATCTCCTGGCGGGCGATCGTGGTCACGGTGTAGGCACACGCCACCAGCAAGCCGAGGATCGCGAACACCACGTGGATCGTCGCCGGCGTGAAGCGCACCGACAGGAACGTGGCGACGCCGCCGAGCAGCGAGATGAGCGCGAAGGTGCGGAAGCCGGCGAACTCGAGGTGGCCCTTCTCCTTCTGGCGATACTCGCGCTGCATGCCCATCAGCGCGCCGATGAACACGCTGACCACGGTTTTCTCGAGCAGATCAGGATCCAGCGTGTATTGCATGCCAGCCGCCGAGCGCGCGCCGGTTCGCGATCACGTGAACCAGTGCAGGAACCAGTGATAGAGGGCGAGCAGGAAGTAGAACCCGAAGCCGATCCCGATCGCGTAGCGGCTGTGCCGGAAGTTCTTGTGCATCATCGCGAACACGATGAGCACCGCGGTCAGCGCGCCCTTCAGCACGACGAAGAAGCGCGGCCCCTTCGACAGCATCCAGATCGCCACCGGGTTGATCTCCTTGCCGCCGATCTGCAGGAACGCCACGGTCGAGACGGAATCGATCACGGTGAGCACGAAGAAGGTCAGCAGGAACAGGACCAGCCGCGGTTCGTAGAGGTCGACGTAGGCGGTCTCGCGCTCGTCGCCGCGGCGCGCGTGATGGCGGCGGCCGCCGTAGAGGCTGTAGCGGCTGATGAGCGGCGTGGGCCGCTGGCGCCGATCGACGCCCGGCGCGCGACGCTCTCGCCTCCCGTCCTGTGGCAGCTCCATGCACGCTCCTGATCCGCACCCGAGCTACGATCGGCAGGAAACCGCCGGCGCATGACCCGGCGGCGCCGCCACGCCGCGCGCCGCACCCCGCCCGATCTCCGGACAGGCGGCGCCTACCCGCCCATCAAGACCGAGTGACACCTGGTGCAGTTCTTGAGCGGCTGGAACGAGCCCTTCACGTCCGCAGCCGGCGCCTTGTTGTGGCAGACGCCGCAGGCCTTGCCGTCGAAGACGTCCTTCATCGAGAACTTGGCGCCGGTCTCCTTCTTGAAGATCTTGTCGTGGCAGCCCTCGCACTGGATGCCGGCCGCGGCGTGCGAGTCGTGTCGGAACAGGGCGCTGTAGCGCTGCTTCTTGTCCTTCACCACCCAGACGATGTTCGATTCCTCCGCCGCTGCGCCAGCACTCTTGTCGGTGCCCGCCTGCAACGCGGCGCCGAGCACCAGCCCGCACAGCGCCATGCTGCCGATCACCAGCAGCAACAAGACCCCTCTGCCACGAGACCAGCTCATCGATGGGCACCTCGCAAATGGCGAACGGTTCGTTCGGCTGCGGCTCGACCACGTGCCTCGTGGGCGACACCGAGCAGAACGCCGCGGCAAACGGTAACGCCCGCACCGCTTCGCCGTGCACTACAAAAAGTGCTGGAGCGGCAACGCGCAGGCGGTGGAATGTCATGTGCATCGCCGCCGCAGATTTGCATTTTGACTGGCCACTGGCAAGAGCCTACGTCAGCGTCCACAAGAGCGTTGCAGCAGCGGGCGCGCGCGGCGCGCGGACTCCCAAGCAGATGACCGATCGCCACCGATGGCAACCCTGGTTGCTCGCGCTGTGTGTCGCAGCCGCGTCGGCATTGGCCTACGCCAATGCCGGCGAGGGCGAGTTCCTCTACGACGATCTCCCGTACATCAGGAACAACCCGGTCGTGGTCGCGGGCAACGTGTCATTGGCCTTCACGCAGCCGCTGCCGCCCGACCAGCCGCAGCTCGCACTGTTCCGTCCGCTCACGGTCGCGAGCTGGGCGCTGCAAGCGCGCTGGTGCGGATTCGATGCGCGTTGGTTCCATGCCGTCAACGTGTTGCTGCACGCCATGGTCGCGGCGCTCGTGGTCGGGCTCGGGCTCGCGCTCGGGCTCGCGCCCGGCGGGGTGCTGGTTGCCGGGCTGCTGTTCGCCGTCCACCCGGCGCACGTCGAGAGCGTGGCCTGGATCACCGGCCGCTCGGAGCTGCTTGCCACGCTGTTCTTGCTGTGCGCGCTGCTCGCCTGGCTGCGCGGCCGGTCGCCGCGCGCCAGGCTGGGCGCAATGCTCGCGTGCCTCGCGGCCGCGCTGCTCAGCAAGGAGACCGCGTTCACCTTCCCGCTGCTGCTGCTGATCGTCGCCGGTGCCGCGGCGCAGCGCGGGTTGCGGCCGACGGTGGCGCTGCTGGGATCGCTCGGCTTGATCGGCTTGGTGGCGCTGTGGCGCATCGCCGTGCTCGGACGGTTCTCGCCCGATGCGCACCTGGCACCGTTCGTGAACGCGCCCATCCTGGAGCGCACGCTGATCCCGCTCGATCTGCTGGCTCGCTACGTCGCGCTGATGGCGTGGCCAGCCGGCCTGCGCGTCTTCTACCACCGCACCGAGTTCGGGGTGCCGGGCGTGGGCCACCTGCTGCTGCTCGCGCTGCTCGCCGCGACCATCGTCATCGCCCTGCGGCGCGACCGCCGCCTGGCGCTGCTGCTGTTGTGGTTCGTCGCCGCGCTGCTGCCGGTGCTCAACATCGTGCCGATCCAGGAGACGTTCGCCGAGCGATTCACCTACCTGCCCTCGATCGGCTGGTGCTTGTTCCTTGGTCAGGCGATCGCGCACCTCGGCCGCCTCGAGCGAGCCCGCCTGGGGTCGCTCGCGAGCGCGGTGCTGATTCCGGCGGCGGCCGTCCTGCTCCTGCTCACGCTCACGATCCAGCGCAATCGTGACTGGCGCACGAGCCTGACGCTGTGGGAAGCACAAGCGCGCGCCGCACCGCAGTTCGCCTACAGCCACTATCAGCTCGGCTACTACTACCGCGACCGCAACATCATCGAGCCCACCAGCGCCGCGCAGCGCGGGGCGATCGCCGAGTTCCTCGAGTCGCTACGCCTCGATCCCAACCATCGTTATGCTGAGGAAGCGCATCGCGAGCTGGGCAAGCTGTTGATGCAGAAGCAGCAGTGGCAGAACGCAGCGTACCACTTCCAGGAGGCCTTGCGCTTCGACGCCGATGACTTCACCGCGCTGATCAACTTGATCTACTGCGACGACTACCTCCATCGCCTGACGGTAGAGCAGCGCCGGGAGCTGCTCGAGCACGCCCATCGCGTCGCGCCGGACGACGACGCACGGCGGCGCGTCGAGGAACAGCAGTCGCGACCGTCGCCGCCGGGCAAGTGACCGGCCCACACAACGTTGAAAACCGAGGAGACCCACATGGCTCGTCTGTCGCCGATGTCGATCTGCCAGCTGCTCGCGGCCGCGGCCGCGCTCATGGCGAACGGCTGCGCCCAGGCCGACCTGGCGGCCGGGTTCGTGAATCCACCGCCGTCGGCGCGGCCGCACACGTGGTGGCACTGGATGAATGGCAACATCACCCGCGAAGGGATCACTGCCGATCTCGAGGCGATGCAGCGCATCGGCCTCGGTGGTGCGCAGATCTTCAACGTCTCGGAGAGCATCCCCGACGGGCCGGTCGCGTTCATGAGCGGAGAGTGGCGGGCGCTGGTCGCACATGCGGTCGCGGAAGCCAACCGGCTCGGGCTCGAGCTGTGCATTCACAACTGCGCGGGCTGGTCGAGCAGCGGCGGTCCGTGGGTGACGCCGGAGCTGGCGATGCAGATGGTGGTGGTGAGCGAGACGCGGCTCTCGGGACCAGGGCCGTGCACCGCGCCCCTGGCACAGCCGGAGACGCGCTGCGGCTTCTATCGCGACATCGCCGTGCTCGCATTCCCGACGCCGGGCGATGCCAGCGCACGCCTCGCCGACATCGCCCGGAAGGCGGGCTACGAGGCGCATTACGGCCAGCAGCCCGAGCTGGTCGCGTTCGCGCCCGACGCGGTGGTCAAGCGCGAGCGAATCGTCGACCTGAGCGGCGCGCTCGGCACCGACGGCCACCTCGACTGGCAGGTGCCCGCCGGCGACTGGACGGTGCTGCGCATCGGCTACACGCCGACCGGCAAGGACAACCACCCCGCCCCCGAATCGGGCCGCGGGCTGGAGTGCGACAAGCTGAGCCGCGCCGCGCTCGAGCTGCACTGGGCCGCCATGATGGCGAAGATCATCGGCGACGTGGGCACGCTCGCCGGCAAGACCCTCGACAACTGCTTGATCGACAGCTACGAGGTCGGTCAGCAGAACTGGACGGCGAGCTTCCGTGCCGAGTTCGTGCAGCGGCGCGGCTACGATCTGCTGCTCTGGCTGCCGGCGTTGACCGGGCGCGTGGTCGACAGCGGCGAAGCGTCCGAGCGATTCCTGTGGGACTTCCGCCGCACCATCGCCGATCTGTTCGCCGAGAACTACTACGATCATTTCAGCGAGCTGTGCCACGCGAGCGGCCTGAGCGCATCGATCGAGCCGTACGACGGCCCGTTCGAATGCTTGCGCGTCGGTCGCGGCGCCGACATTCCGATGGGCGAGTTCTGGGTGGGCAGCGGCGAGAGCAGCTCTTGCAAGCTGGCGGCATCGGTCGCGCACATCTATGGCAAGACCATCGTCGGCGCCGAATCCTTCACCGCCGATCCCACCCAGGGCCGCTGGCTGAATCATCCGTTCGCGCTGAAAGCGGTGGGTGACCTGACCTACGGCACGGGCATCAACCGGTTCATCGTCCATCGTTACGCCCACCAGCCCTGGCTCGACCAGGAGCCCGGCATGACCATGGGCCAGTGGGGCACGCACTTCGAGCGCACCGTCACCTGGTGGGATCAGGGCGCGGCGTGGATCCGCTACCTGAGCCGATGCCAGTACCTGCTCCAGCAGGGCCGGTTCGTGGCCGACGTCTGCTGGCTCGCGGCCGAGGGCGCGCCCGCGGGCGCGCCTCATGCCCCGGAGCTCAAGCGCTCGGGCTACGACTACGACGCTTGCAACGCCGACGTCGTGCTGCATCACATGTCGGTGCAGGATGGCAGGCTCGTGCTCGACAACGGCATGACCTATCGCCTGCTCGTGCTGCCCGATACGACCTTCATGACGCCGCAGCTCTGCGCCAGGCTGCACGACCTGGTCGAAGCGGGCGCGACCATCCTCGGCAAGCGACCGCTGCGATCGCCGAGCCTCGCTGACCTCGGCGCCGGCGACGCCCTGGTGCAGAAGCTCGCCGCGGCGAGGTGGGGCGACGGCGCGCAGGCGACCGATCATGCGCTCGGCAGGGGCCGCGTGTGCGCCGAGCGGGCGCCGCAGCAGCTGCTCGCGGAGCTCGACGTGCCACCAGACTGCGAGTTCACGGCCGCGCCGGGCACGCCCGCCATGAGCTTCATCCATCGCCTGCTCGGCAACACCGACATCTACTTCGTCGCCACCGCGGCAGCGCGCCCGCAGCTCGTGTCGTGCACGTTCCGCGTCACCGGCAAGGTGCCCGAGCTGTGGCATCCGGACACCGGCGCGATCGAGACGGCGCCGGTGTGGTCGGCGCAGGATGGCCGCACCACCGTACCGATCGTGTTCGATCCCGCGGGCTCGGTGTTCGTCGTGTTCAGGCAGAGCGCCGCGCACGTGGATCATCTCGTGGCCATGCACGCGCCCGGGCTGCCGCCGCGCTTGCTGCCGATCGAGATCAAGTCCGCGGTGTACGAGGCGATCGATGGCGCGGGCGGCGCCGATGTGACCGCCAAGGTGGTCGAGCTGTGCCGCGCGGGCGAGGTCAGCATCCCGGCGAACAACGCCACGTTCGGCGACACCGCCGTGAACCACGTGAAGCGCCTGCGCGTCGATTACTTGCTCGGCGGCCAGCCGCTATCGCGTCACGCTGACGAGAACGGCGCGCTCGAGCTCACCGACGCGAGCCAGCTCGCGGCGATGCCGCCGCCACGCTTGCAGTGGTCGCCGGCGCGCACGCTCGAGCTGCACGCGTTCGAGCCCGGCCCGGTCGAGCTGGTGCGTTTGAGCGGCGCGCGCGTGCACGCGGACGTGGCCGCGCTGCCGACGCCGATTCCGATCGGTGGGCCCTGGCAAGTGCGCTTCCCGCCAGGCCGGGGCGCACCATCCGGCGTCGCGCTCGATCAGCTCTGCTCGTGGAGCGAGCATCGCGATCCGGGCGTGCGCTACTTCTCCGGCACCGCCGAGTACACGACCAGCTTCGACGTTCCGGCAGAGCGGCTGGCGAGCTCGTATGTGCTGCGCCTCGATCTCGGACGGGTGAAGGAGATCGCCGAGGTCAGCGTGAACGGCGTGGATCTCGGAGTCTGGTGGAAACCGCCGTTCGCGGCCGACGTCGGTGCGGTTCTCAAGGCCGGCAGCAACACGCTCGTGGTGCGCATCACCAACCTGTGGGTGAACCGCCTGATCGGCGACGAGCAGCATGCCGACGACTGCGAATGGAATGGCGCGCCGCTCAAGCGCTGGCCAGATTGGCTGCGGGATGGTGCGCCGCGGCCGGTGCCGCAGCGCCTCACGTTCACCACGTGGAAGCACTACCATCGGGATTCGCCGCTGCTCGAATCGGGGTTGCTCGGGCCGGTGCAGATCACGATCGGCCGTCGCGTGCCGATCGAATGAGGCCCCGCGACCGCGTCAGTGATCGTCGTGCATGATGTCGAAGCCGAACCATCCGAGCAGGAAATCGGCGATCTCGTCGAGCCGCGTCTCCGCCTCGACGCCGGCGAGCGCTGCGTGCACGGCGAAGCCCACGTCGAAGAAGCCGCGGTCTTTCTCGCCGAACTTCACCTTGTTGCCCATGATGCCGATGCCGTCGGCTTCACCGAAGTAGTAGAGCAAGCTCACGCCGGCTTCGGCGATGCGCACCCGCCACACCCCACCTTGACGGCGAATCCAGCCAACCTGGTACGCGGGAAACGCAGTCTGCGCGGCGGCGCCGGTCGCGTCGGGACCGGTCGAGCCGATGCCAGCCTGCAGCACTTCGGTGGCGCGCGCGCTGACGCGCAATCCAGGCCCCACGGTCAAGCGCGCGGAGAACAGGTCCATCAGGTCCCAGCCGCGATCCTCGAGATAGACGAGGAAATCGTCGATCAGGCTCGCGCGCTCGGCCGGAGCCTCCTCGGCGCCCGGGGTCTGCTGCGCGGGGACGGTGGCACAGCCGGTGGCCGTCGCCAGCCACACGGCGAACAGGAGCTTGCCGCTCATGACGCTCTCTGATCCGGAGGATGTTCTTCTGCCCAACGGCCGTTCAAGCTCACCTCGCGCCGCTCACTCATACTTGGTTGCCGCCGCAATGTCGAGCCGCTTCACCCGCAGCAACGGCAGCGCGCATCCGACGACGGCCACCAGCAGCGATCCAGCGAGCGGCATCGCCAGGATACGGGCCGCCAGCGCCAGCGGCACGTCGAGCTGGCTCAGCACGCGGATGCTCCGCACCGCGAGCACGGTCAGCGGCAGGCCGAGCGCGAGCGCCAGGACGCCGCCGAGGATCGCGAGCGCCAGCGCCTCCAGCATCAGCATGCGCTGCAGCTCCTGCAGCGTCACGCCCACCGCGCGCAGCAGGCCGATCTCGCGCCGGCGCTGGATGATGGCGATCGTGAACGAGTTCAACATGCCAACGCTCGCGAGCAGCGCGGTGAGCAGCAAGATGATGTCGAAGATCAGGAAGTCGTGGCTCATGTCGTCGCGATACAGCTGGCGCACGTCGTCGCCGGTGCGCACCCACTGCACGGCATCGGCGCCCAGCGCCGCCTGCAACCGCTCCTTCACCGCCGCCGCGGCGCCATCGTTCCTGGCGCGCACGATGTAGCTCGTGCCCTCGCTGTCGTCGACGCAGAACAGCTCCTTCATCGCCCGCGGCGACATGAGCGCGAACACGCGATCGTCGGGGAAGAACCCGAACGCGTCCGAGATCGCGGCCACGTGCACCGCGCGCGCGCCGCTGAAGGTCGACAGGCGCACCTCGTCACCAAGACGGTAGCCGAAGCTGCGCGCGAGCAACGTCGACAGCACGATGGTCTTGCCTTGCTCGAAGGCCTCGGCGGTCTGCGCGTCGCGCAGGATCGGCACCGCCTCGGCGAGCGGCGAGGTCGCCGCGCCGCGAATCAGGAATGGCGACTGCACCTGCGCCGACACCGAGCACAGGTCGTTCACCCCGACCCGGCTCGCCGCCTCGAGCACGGCCGCCTTCGCCATCGGCCGCACCTTCACGAACACGGTGCTGCCGATGGCGCGGTCGACGAACTGCTCGGTCTCCTCCTTCAAGCTCTGCGTCACGGTCGAGATCAGCAGGATCCCGGCGAATACCAGCATCAGTCCGGTCACCGAAGCGAACACGCGATGCTCGGCGCCGCTCAGGCTGGCGAGCGCGAGACGGGTCTCGAGCGCGAGCTTGCGCGCGACCGGCCGCAGCAGGAGCTCGAGCGCGGCGTAGGTCGCACCCGGGAACAGCACCAGCGTGACCAGCACGGCGGCCAGCAAGCCGCTCGCGATCACCACCCAGTAGAGCACGCGGCGCTGGTTCTCGCCGAGCGGCGGCGAGGCGAGCAGGTAGAGCAGCGGCAACGACGAGGCGATGCCCACGAACAGCACGGCGCGCATCAACCGATGCGGCCGCCGCACCGATGCTCGGCCGGCACGCAACGCCTCGACCACCGACAGGCGCGCCGCGCGGCGCAGCGGCACGACCACGCCGAGCAGCGAGCTCAACACGCCCAGCGCGCCGATCGCGAGCAGCTCGCGCCAGGGGATCTCGAGGATGCGGATCGGCTTGCCGTAGCCGAGCGAGGTGACGCCGAGTGATTTCATCATCACCACCAGCAGCGACGCCAGCAGGAAGCCGGCGGCGACGCCGAGCACGCCGATCAACAGTCCTTCGATCAAGAACACCGCGTGCAGCTCGCGGGTGGTGAGGCCGATGGCACGCAGCAAGCCGATGGTCTTGATGCGCTCGACGAGCGACATCGAGAACGCGTTGTAGATCACGAACAAACCCAGGAACAGCGACAGGAATGCGCTCAGGCGCAGGCCCTTGCGGAACGCGCGCTGATCGACGCGTTCACCGACCAGCGCGCGCTTGGGCTTCTCGACCGCGAACCATTCCTTCAGCTCGGCGCGCACGTCTTGATAGACCGCGCCGGGCTCGAGCTTGCCCCAGAACATGGGCTGGATGTGGGTGCCGGCGTACAGCTCCAGTCCCTCGGCGAACGCCATCACCACCACCGGCTGCGTGCCCAGGTTCAGCGGCGCGAGGATGCCGCACACGCGCACGCTCCACTCGCTGCCCGGCGCCGCGTCGCTGCCCATGGTCACCATCTCGCCGCCGACGCAGCCGCGGATCTTGGGCGACGTGCGCCGCAGCGTGATCGTGTCGCCCACCCGCACCTTGAGATCGCGCGCGATCGCCCGGGACAGCAGCACCTCGCGTGGCTGGCTCAGATCCTCGCCGTCGCCGAGCGCGTACGCGCCCAGGCTCGCACCGCCGCCGGGCTCGATCGCGCACAGCCGGATGTCCTCGCGATGGTGGCCCGCCCCGGTCTCGAGGTCGGCGAGCGCGAAGAACAGGCCGGCCACGGCGGTCAGGTCGGTGCGTGCGTTCAGCCGTTCGCGCAGCGCGGCGAGATCCGGCGGGTTCGGTCGCAGCGGTCGAATCTCGATGTCCTGGTTCGCGAGCGGTGGCGCCGCCCGCTGCGACATCGTCAGGATGGTGTTGTGATCGATGGTCAGCACCGCGAGCACGGTCGCCAGCCCGAGCCCCACGCCCACCACGGAGGTGATCGCGCGCGCCGGACGGCCGGCGAAGTGGCGCCAGGCCAGCAGAAAGACATGGGTCATGATGCGAGGGTCGGCAGTTGGGGTTCTGACTTCAAGGTGGAAATGACGAGCACGAGCGCGCCGCGTCCGACGTGATTCGCGTCAGCGGCTGCAGAGGGTGATCTTCATCGCCCGCGACGACGCCACGCCGCCGGGCGCGGATGGGTCGAGGATGATCCACTGGCAGTGCAGGTCGCTGCCCTCCAGCTCGGGCTGGCTCGGCAGCCTGAGCAGCAGATTGGCCGAACCGAACCCTGGAAAGGGCGGGCCGAGCACGGTCGCCGACACCACCTGGCCGCGCGGTGGACCGTCGATGTTCACCAGGTAGGGCTTGCCAGCCGCGGCGCGCGGATCGAGCGGCGCGAATCCCATGAGCAGGATCGCGGACGAGCCGCCGCGCAAGTAGTTGGCGACGATGCGGATGCTGGAGCCCAACCGCGGGAAACCGTAGGCGGCGATCTCGGGAAGGAAGCCGCCCGCACCCATCGTCCCCTGACCATAGAGCGTCGGCTCGCGGCAGGGCGTGCGCTGCGTGCTCACGCCGAGCGCGAGGATGCGCACGTCGTCGATGCTCCAACCGCCGCGATCGTCGCCGACGCCGCTCTCGAGCTCGAACTGCAGCTGCAGCTGGTGCTCGGCATCGGCGATCGCCGAGAGGTCGAGGTCTTGCAGCGTCCAGGCGCGATCCTTGATCTCGCGGCTGCTCGGGCTCTCCCACACCCGCCGACCGTTCACCACGATGCGCGCGCGATCGCGCGGCTCCACGTTCAGCCAGCGGCGGAACTGCAGCCGAGCACCGCGCGTGTTGCCGAGCACGATCAGCGGCGAGCGCAGCAGGTTGCGTTCGCCGTCCTGGTAGGCGCCGTCGAGCACGACGTCGTTGCCGAAGCACATCGTGCCGGAGAACGCCGCCGCTGGATCGCCGGCCTTGCCGCGCGGCGCGGCGCGCTGCCAGTCGTCCTCGCCGATCAGCCGCTGGTGCACCCAGCCCTCGTCGGAGGTGCCGTCGAACCGGAACGCCATGATCTGATCGAGCTTGCCGACGTAGTAGAGGCAGCGATCGTCGTCGGGCGCGCTCCTGGGATAGCGCGCCTCGAACCGATCGCGGTCGCGCGCCCAGAGGTAATAGGCCACCACCGACGGCGCCACGGTGCTGGGAATCGCGCCCTGCCACTCGTTGCGGTTGCGGGTCGGCGACAGCGCGACCGAGCTGAACGCGCCACCTGCCGAGTAGAAC
>JAXMBY010000060.1:0-40841 GCA_046349655.1 Planctomycetota bacterium | reverse complement strand
GGTGCCATCGCTGTCCACGTCACACCTGCCGCTCACCGAGGTGCCGAGCAAGCTGCCTTGTTTTTCACCGTGCAGCGTGCACAGCGGCAGGCCCGATTTGCTCGAGAACAGGGTCGCGCTGCCCGCGTTGGCGAAGCCGGTGTCGTCGCCCGGCACACCGATCAGCACATCGTCGGCGCCGTCGTGATCGAGGTCGCCCGCGCCGCTCACCGAGGCGCCGAACCGGTCGCCTGCTGCCGCACCCGCGAGCGTGGTGATGGTCATGCCCGTGCAGCCCGAACAGAGCAGCGCGGTGCCGCGATCGCCGCTGTCGCCGGGAGCGCCCACGGCGAAATCGGGACAGGCATCGCCGTCGACCGAGCCGACCGATCGCACCGCGAAGCCGAGCTCGTCGTCGATGCTCGCGCCCTTCACCGTGTAGATGGTCGCGCCGTTCTTGCCGGAGAACACGCGCAGGTAACCGGCGCTGCCACCCGCCGTGTGCGGCGCGCCGGCCGCGAGATCAGGAATGCCGTCGCCGTTCACGTCGCCCACACCCGCCACCGCGAACCCGAACTCGTCCTGCTTCTGATCGCCGGTCACCTTGAACAGCGCTCCGCCGGTCTTGCCGGAGAACGCGATCATGAGGCCCGTGCCGCTGGTGCCGGATTGCGGCGCACCCACGAGGAAGTCATCGTAGCCATCGCCGTCGACGTCGCCGATGAGGGCCGCCGCGGCACCGAAATGATCGCCGGGCGAGCCGCTCGTGAGGCCGAAGATCAGCGTGCCGTTCTTGCCGGAGTGCACGGCGCACAGCCCCTGCGACTGATCGTCGGGAGCGCCGATCAGGAAGTCCTGATAACCGTCCTTGTTCACGTCGCCCGCTTCGCTCACCGCGCCGCCGAAGTGAGCCGAGGCATGCGAGCCTGGCACGCTGAAGAAGGCGGTGGGGCGAGTCTGCGCGAGGGCCGGCGGGACGAGCGCGCTGCTCACCAGCATCAGGAAGGCGACGCTGCAGACATGGCTTCCCCTGGTCATCGGCGTTCTCCTCGGAGGATGTCGGTCATGATGTCGGGCGCGGGCCACGGGCAGGCTCGAGATCGCCAGCATGATGGTGCCGTGCGCGTGCGCGGCGCACAAGGTCCGAGCCGAACCATCCAGTGCCGAAGGACGAGTGCCGTGGTGCGGGTCGCGCGGCGATGCTCGGCCGCCCGGGTGCTCAGGCGGCGTCGGGCGGGAGCGCCGTGCGCAGCAAGACCTGGCGTTCCTCGGCGCGTCCGGCGAAGTACAGGAACGCGGCGATCAGCAGCACGAGCGCGATCTCCTCGGTATGCCCCGCGTGCATGATCATCATCAGCGCTGCGAAAGACACCGCGAGCGCACGCCCCAGCCGCGCGGCAATGCGCGTGGCCGAGACGTAGGAGAAGCGAGCGGTGAGCAAGGCGCGCACCACGCGCCCGCCATCCATCGGGAATGCGGGCGCCAGATTGAACACCGCCATGAGCAGGTTCGCGGTGAGCGCGAAGTCGATCAGCGAGCCGCCGGCGAGCGCCTGGCGTGACGGGAACTCGTCGGCGAACGGCCACAGCGCCAGGAACAGGAGCAGGTTCACCGCCGGTCCGGCCAGCGCGATCGGCAGCTCATGGCGGATCGGCTTCTCGATCGGTGCGACCCGGGCCATGCCGCCGAGCGGCCACAGGATGATGTCGTACACGTGGATGCCGAGCCGCTTCGCCATCAGCGAGTGACCGAGCTCGTGCAGGAGCACGAGCGTGAACAGCACCAGCATGCGGACCAGCATCAGCGCGCTGCTCGACCACCCATGCGATCGCCCCACGCTCACGAACACCAGCGCCAGCACCGCGAGGAAGATCGGGTGGAGCTTCACCTGGACACCGAAGATGCGGCCGAGCGGGATCATGATCGCTGGCGACGATCATAGCCGCGCGCGCACCGCGATTCCGGTGCGGGCTGCGAATACCTCACTTGAGCACGATGCTGGTCTTCTGGCCATCGCGCACCTCGACCTGTTGCGAGGGGCCGGCTGGCATCGCCGCCTTGACGAGGTAGGTGCCCGCGGGCAGCTCGGTGGCCCGGATGCTGCCTTCGGCATCGGTGCGGAACACCAGGTTCAGGCTCGGGTCGTTGCCGATCACGCGCACCGGCACGCTGCCGATCGGCTTGCCGTTGCCGTCCTCGAGCGTGGCGGTGAGCTCACCGCCGCGGCTGATCACGACCGGCTCGATCGCGAGCCTGCCCTGCGTGCCGATCTCCACGCTGCGGATGGTGCTCGCGAAGTCCGCCTTGTGCGTGGTCAATCGGTAGCTGCCGGCCGGCACCTGCGCGGCGAACGCGCCCCTGCGATCGGTGATGATGCGCGCGAGCTTGCGGTGCGTGCCCGGTCCCGCGGCGGTGAGCCGCACCTCGACATCACCGATGCCCTTGCCCAGCTTGTCGACCACGCGCCCGCTGATCAGGACCTGGCTCTCGCCGCGGTCATCCTGACCTCGGGTCCTTGGTGCCAGACGCAGCACGAGGCAGCCATCCGCCGGCCGCGCCGTCACCGGTTGCTCGAGGCAGAGCGCGCTCGGCACCTCGCTCACCTTGATCTCGAACGGCAGATCCAGCATGCCCTCCATCGTGAAGCTGCCGGCGGCGGTGGTGCGCGCGGTGAAGCACACGTCCACGCCGTTCGCGGCATCGAACGCGCGCGCTTGCACGACCGCGCCGCGCACCGGGCTCGAGTCGGGGTCGAGCACGCGGCCGGAGAGCGTCTGGTTGCCGCGGTGCAGCTGGATCTCGAGGTGATCGGCGCCGCTCGCGGCGCTGGCGGACAGCGAGACGGCGCGGCGCAGCGTCGTGTAGCCGGCGAGCGCGACGCACACCTGCTGCTGGCGCCGCGTCAAGCCGCTGAACGCGCAGCGGCCGTCCCGATCCGTGGTGCGCGTCATGCTGGTGCCGCCGCCGCTTGCGCGCTCCAGGCTGACCTCTGCGCCCGGCATCGGTTGGCCGGCCGCATCCTTCACCACGACCTCGAGCGCGCCGCTGCCGGCCGCGAGGTCCGTTTCCCGCACGCCGCTCGCGGTGCCCTGCCCGGGCTCGGCCGGCCCGCCGGGCGACGCGGGCGCGCCCGTCCCGGCGCCGTCGCTGCGCACCGCGATTCCGGCCAGGAACACCATGCAGCTCGTGAAGCCCACCATCACGGCGAACACCGCCGCCTCCCCACGCCGCATCCGCATCTTGCAGAGACCCATCCGCATCCGTGCTTCACCCCTGCGACACTTTTCCTTGCGCTGCATCGACCAATGCCTCGCTAGGCTTGAGCCATTCCTCGTCGCCTGACCGGGGCTCGGACAGTAGCGCGGGGGACGGCGGGATTGGCCACCATGGACACGAGCAAGGGCGCGACACGGGAACGCGGGCGATTCTCGCTCGGCGGCTTGCGCGGCGTGGTGATCATCCTCGCGGTCGAGATCGTGATCTTCAGCGTGCTCACGCTGCGCCAGGGCGAGGGTGGCTTCGCCTCGCCGTACTGGAGCAGCCGCAATCTGAAGAACACCGCGCTGGCGATGTCGTTCTTCGGCTTGCTCGCGGTCGGCGAGGCGCTCGTGATCTTGAGCGGCGGTATCGATCTGTCGGTGGGCTCGCTGCTGCCGTGGGCAATGTGAGCGCCCACGCGCTGTCCGCCGACCTGCATCGCGCGCCATGGCCGCCGCTGCTCGCGTGCGGCCTGGGCATCGGCCGCTCGGCGTCGCTCGCCTGCTCGGGCGTGCTGGTCGCGTACCTGCGCTGCTGTTCGTCGCGACGCTCGGCATGATGTCGGTGGGCCGCGGCATCGCCTACCTGACCTCGAGCGGCCAGCCGATCCGCGGCCTGCCGGCGCCGTTCGGCGAGACGCAGGTGCTCGCGCTCAAGCTCGGCGACTTCGAGCTGTTCGTGCCGTCGATCGTGGTCATCGGCCTCGCGGCCGTGCCTGGCCTCACGCTCAAGAAGACGGTCATGGGCCGCCATCTGTATGCCGGGCGGCAACGAGCAGGCAGCGTTCCTGGCCGGCGTGCCGGTGCGACGGCCTGTTGCTGGTGATGTCGCGTCGGGCGCGATCGCCGGGCTGGCGGGCGTGCTCACGGTCCTGCACTACGGCGTCGGCGATTCCACCGCGGGCACCGGCTACGAGCTCGACGCGGTGGCCGCGGCGGTGATCGGCGGCGTGAGCCTGAGCGGCGGCGACGGTACCATCATGGGGCCGTTGATCGGCGCCGCGATCATGGCCGCGCTCGACAAGGGCTTGATCATGGTGGACGTCAAGGCGGAATGGAAGCAGGTCGCCGTCGGCGTGATCCTGCTGGCCGCGGTGAGCGCCGACTTCCTGCAGCGCAAGCGGATCGGGAGGTGAGCATGCGGGTGATGCTGGCGTTGCTGGCGATGCTCCTGTGCGCGTGTGGTGGCGGTGGCGCGCGGCACAATCACCTGGTGTTCGCGGGCGTTCCCAAGATGACCAACAACCCGGTGTTCGAGGTGGCGCACCGCGGCGCCGAGCAGGCGTGCAAGGAGCTCGGCGTCGAGCTGCGGTGGGACGGGCCGACGCGCGGCGATGCGATGCAGCAGGCCAACATCGTGCGGGCTTTCATCGATCAGCGTGTCGACGGTCTGCTCATCTCGGTGAACAACGCCGACGTGCTGAGATCGGCGATCGACGAGGCCGTCGACGCGCACATCCCGGTCGTGATCTTCGATTCCGACGCGCCGCGATCGAAGCGGTTCACGTTCTACGGTGTGTTCGACGAGGAAGCGGGCGGGAAGGGCGGCGAGCTGCTGCTGCAGGCGATGGGCAAACGCGGCAAGGTGGCGATCCTGCACGGCACGCAGGGCGCGACCAACCTCGAGGCGCGCATCCGCGGGTTTCGCGCCTACGTGAGCGAGCATGCACCCGAGGTGCAGTGCCTCGAGCCGGTGTTCTGCGATGACAACATCGCCAAGGCGGTGGAGGTGATGAAGACCACGATCCAGGCGCACCCCGACCTGACCGGCTTCTATCTGAGCGGCGGCTGGCCGCTGTTCGCGCCGGCGCCCGGTCCGTTCGAGGGGCTCGAGCCCGGCAAGATCAAGGTGGTCGCGTTCGACGCGCTGCCGCAGCAGCTCGACTACGTGCGCCAGGGATACGTGCAGGCGCTCACCGGACAGAAGCTGTTCGAGTGGGGCGCCGAGAGCGTGAAGATGCTGAAGCAGTACCTCGACGGCAAGCGCGACTTCCCCGCCAAGATCAACTCCGGATTCGACGTCGTCACCAAGGACAACGTCGAGCAGTACGCGGCCGCGAAGGCCAGGTTCTTCCAGTAACCGACAAGGAGGTCCCGTGCGGAGGAGCACGATCGCAGCGTCGTGGATCATGGTCGCGCTGGCGGCCTGCGTGAAGGCAGAAGACCCCGCACCGCAGGCGCAGCAAGCGCCGCCCGCAGCCGCGAGCAGCGCCGAGCCGGACTACGTGAAGGTGCAGCACATCCTGATCGCGTTCAAGAACGCGGTGGGGTTCTCACGCATGCCGCTGCCGCCGGGCGCCTCGGCGCGCACCAGGGATGCGGCCGAGAGGCTCGCGGTGGAGCTGCTCTCTCGTGCCAGGAAAGGCGAGGACTTCGGCGAGCTGGTGAACCAGTACACGGACGATTCGCCACCCGGCATCTACGGGATGCTCAACAAGGGCAGGCCGACGAAGGAGGGCGATTATGCGCGCTCGGGCATGGCGCCGGCATTTGGCGACGTGGGCTTCAAGCTCAAGGTCGGCGAGATCGGCATGGCGACCTACGACCCGCAGAAGAGCCCGTTCGGCTGGCACATCATCAAGCGCATCGAGTAAGCCCGCTGTTCGCGGGCGCACCTGCGGCCTCACTTGGGCTTGATCATGGCGAGCACCGCGCGCGCGGTCGTGGCTTGCTTGAGCGTGATCTGGTAGCTCTCGGCGCGGTGGGTGTCCTCGTCGGCGAACACGGTGCCGGTGGACTGCACGTGGCCGACGGCATTGCCGCACTCGTCGAGGATCGGGCCGCCGCTCGAGCCGACCGCAAAATCGACGGTCACCGCCATGAAGCACGTGGGCCGCAGCTCGTCGCCCTGCACGAGCGTGCGGCCAGCCGCCGTGATCGGCTCGTGATTGACGAAGAACCGCGCGATGATGCCGTGCGTGAAGTAGCCGAAGTTGTCGGCGGGATTGCTGAGGCAGTACACGGTATCGCCCGGATGCGTGTCGACGTTGAGCGGCAACGGCACCAGCGGCGGCGCATCGATGCGCAGGATGCATGTGTCGGCGTGGACGTTGGCGGCGAGCACCTCGCGCACCGGAAAGACGCTGCCGTCCAGGCTGGCGGCGACCAGGTAGCTCTCGGTCGCTCCCTCGTCCTCGGCCAGCATGTGATAGCAGGTGACGATCGCACCATCGTTCGTGAGCACGAACCCGCTGCCAGCATTGAGATGCCACTGCGAGCAGGTCTGGCAGCGGAAGAACTCGCCCACCACGAGGCAGCTCGGTCGCGCCAGCTCGTGCACGGAGGCGGCCGTCCTGCGCTCGGTGCGCATCGCCGGCAGCGTGAGCTCGCACGCGGCGCGCGACCGCTGCTCGAACAGCTTCGACGACGCGACCAGCTTGCCGCTCTCGAGCTGCTCGGCGCATGCCTTGGTCAGGGTGGCGATGATCTTCGGATCGTCGTGGATCGGCACGCCGGGCGCTTGCGCGTGCGCCAGCGAAGCGAGCCATGCGAGACACGTGGCGAACAAGAGCCCGTGGTTCATCGGCGTGATGCCTCCGTGAGCGACGGTCGTCATCTTGGCATCGAGCCGACGGCCGTGCGAGCCATCACCTGGGCGCGTTCCTTGCCAGCCATGCGAATCCCTGGCGCAGCCTGCCGTGGACGTCGCCCTGCCAGCCGTGTCCGCCCGCATAGGTGACCATCTCCACTTTCGCACCGCTCTGCCTGAGCTGGTCGCGCGCCTGCTCGGCGAACGCGAACTTGCACGTCTCGTCGTCGGGCGAGTGATCGAGGAAGTAGATCCGGCCCTTGGCATTGCCGAGCGGCGGCAGCTGCTGCGGGTGGAACACCGACATGGCGATGTAGGAACCAGCGACCGGTGTGTCCCTCTGCAACGAGATCGCATAGGCCGCCGGTCCACTCGACGACCACGCCAGCTGGAACACGCCGCGCTTGTCGATCTTGACCTTGCCAGCGACGTCCTTGATCACGTTGTTCACGAACTCCTCGGTGGCGAACTTCATCTTTGGATGCGGGTGCAGCCTGGTCGGCCACACCAGCGATCTGGCCTGATCCGCCGACCACACCGGTGCCACCAGCTCGGCCACCACGTAGTCGTCCGGCAGCGACTGATCGTAGATGCGCTTGACGAAGTCGAGGAAGTCGGCGCCACCGTCGCCGCCGGGCAGCACCAGGACCAGCCGGTAGCCGGTGGGCGGCACGTGCTTGGCCCTGGGCCCGATCAGGAAGTAGCGCTGGTTCGCATCATCGCCGATCTTCACGTCTTGCGAGGCGATGTGCTTCACATCATCGCCGCCCTGGCCGAGCGCGGCGCACGTGGCGAGTGCCAGCAGCGAGAGCATGGAGGTCCTCCTGGTGTTCCTGGCCGACTCGATCTGGTCCGCCTCGCGACGAGCTCGATCGATGACGCGGCGCTCGCGCGGTTCGGGCGATGGGGTCATGGCCGAGGTCTCCTGAGCGAACCAAAGAACAAGGCTACGCGTCCACGAGCGAGAAAGTGCCGCCGAATTGCGTGTGGATTCCGGCGGCCAGTGGTGGCCGCGACGCTCGTGCCTATCCTGGCGGCGAGGTTCCGCAAGCTGGCACCGTGACTGGGAGCAAGGACGTTGGCCGAGGTCAAGCAGCGCCTCAAGTTCTCCGCCGCCTGGCTCGAGGCGCGCGAGCTGGTATGGGCGCACCGGCGGCGGCTCGCGATCGGCCTGGTGCTGATCCTGATCAGCCGGCTCGCCGGCATGGTGCTGCCCACCACCTCCAAGTACCTGATCGATGACGTGATCAAGGGTCATCGGCCGGAGCTCCTGCCGGTGCTGGCGCTCGCCGCAGGCGTGGCGACCGTGGTGCAGGCGATCACCGGATTCTGCCTGTCGCAGGTGCTGGGGGTGGCCGCGCAGCGCGCCATCAACCAGATGCGCGAGAGCGTGCAAGCGCACGTGCTGCGCCTGCCAGTGCGGTTCTTCGACGGCACCACCAGCGGCAAGCTCGTGGCGCGCGTGATGAACGACGCGGAAGGGGTGCGCAACCTCGTCGGCACCGGGCTGGTCGAGCTGCTCGGCAGCATGATCACCGCGTTGCTCGCGGTGTCGGTGCTGTTGGTGCTCAACTGGTGGCTGACCGTGCTCGTGCTGCTGGTGCTGATCGCGTTTGGCGCGGCGATGGCGCTCGCGTTCAAGCAGCTGCGGCCGATCTTTCGCGAGCGCAGCGTGATCTACTCGGAGGTGACCGGCCGCTTGAGCGAGGGGCTGGGCGGCATCCGCACCGTGAAGTCGTACACCGCCGAGTTGCGCGAGTCGCAGGTGTTCGTGGGCGGCGTCGGCCGGCTGTTCCAGAACATCCGGCGTTCGATGACCGGCGTCTCGCTGATCGGCAGCGGGTCGACGATCGTGCTCGGCGTCGTGGGCGTGATGATGATGACCGTCGGTGGCCGCGCGATCCTCGCGGGCACGATGACGCTCGGCGACTTCGTCATGTACATGGTGTTCACCGGCCTGGTGGCCGCGCCGCTCGTCGGCATCGCCTCGATCGGCACGCAGATCACCGATGCTCTGGCCGGGCTCGATCGCATCCGCGAGCTGAAGCGCATGATCACCGAGGACGACGGCGACGCCGCGCGCGCCGCATTGCCCGAGGTGCGCGGCGAGCTGCGGTTCGAGCACGTGTGGTTCGAGTACCACGCCGGCGTGCCGGTGCTGAAGGACGTGTCGCTCAGCGCGCCGGCCGGCTCCACCACGGCGCTGGTGGGGCCGAGCGGCTCGGGCAAGAGCACGCTGATCGGGCTGGTGATGGCCTTTCACCAGCCGCAGCGCGGCCGCGTGCTCGTCGATGGCGTCGACCTCGCCTCGGTGCGGCTGCGCGACTATCGTGCGCATCTCGGCGCGGTGCTGCAGGAGAACTTCCTGTTCGACGGTACGATCGCGGCGAACATCGCCTACGGTCGCCCCGATGCATCGCCGGAGGCCATCCGTGCCGCCAGCCGCGTGGCGCACTGCGACGAGTTCATCGATCGCTTCGAACAGGGCTACGACACGGTGGTGGGCGAGCGCGGCATCAAGCTGTCGGGCGGCCAGCGCCAGCGGGTCGCGATCGCGCGCGCGATCCTGGCGCGCCCCGCGATCCTGATCCTGGACGAGGCCACGTCCAGCCTCGACAGCGAGAGCGAGGCGGCCATCCAGGATGGACTCAAGAGCCTGCGCCGGGGTCGCACCACGTTCGTCATTGCCCATCGGCTGTCGACGATCATGAGCGCCGACCAGATCCTGGTGGTGGAGGGCGGCGAGATCATCGAGCGCGGCACGCACGCGCAGCTGCTCGCGCGCGACGGCCGCTACCGCCAGCTGTACGAGAAGCAGTTTCGCATCGAGCGCAACCGCTTCGTCAACCCGGGCGAGGAGCTCGCGCTCGAGCGCAACGGGTGGCCCTCGCCGCCCGGCTGACGCGGGCGCGATCCGGCGCGCGAGATTCTGCCTCATTGACTTCTCACGGCGGCGGGGTAGGCTCTCACCCCATCTCGGAAGCACCAGGAGCCCGCCTTTGGTGTCTCGCGCAACGGGCCGATACCGCCCTGCCCTCATGCTGCTTGCCATTGGTCTGCTGGCAATTGACGGCGGCGTTGCCTCCGTTGGCCAGGACAGTGTGTTGCTGCCGCAGCATCCAGTGCACGAGCCAGATTCATCCGGCGGCAAGACGTTCTACCTGGATCCCGTGCACGGCAGCATGAGCAACAGTGGGCGCAGCCCGCAGCAGGCGTGGCGCACGCTGGAAGAGGTCGCGGCGGCAAACTACTTCGGTTATCCGATCGCCGCCGGCGACGAGCTGATCCTGATGACCGGCAATCACGGCAACGTCCGGCTGCACAAGATCGTGAACGGCAGCTGGCTGACGATCCGCGCCGGCGCCGGTCAGTTTCCCATGATCCAGAGCCTGCGCGGCGAAGGCATCGTGCACTTCCGCTTCGAGGGGCTCAATTTCAGTCCGAGCTTCGGCTCGTTCTACACGGACCAGAATCGCGGCATGTGCTGGATCGGCACCGACGATCTCGGCAACTGGAGCCGGTTCATCCGCATCCTCAACTGCCGGTTCTTCAGCACGACGGATACGAGCTCGTGGGGACCGAGCGATTGGGCCGATCTGCCGAGCACCGGCCTCACCGTGTATTCGTGCAGCGACGTCGACATCGCCGGCAATGCGTTCTTTAACGTGTTCCGCGGCGTCGCCGCGAACGGCCGCGACATTCGCATCGTCGCGAACTCCATCGACAAGTTCTCCGGCGACGGCATCTTCGCCGGTGGTCTGGTGATCACGGTCGATGGCAACCTGGTCACCAACTGCTACGACGTGAGCGACTTCCACAATGATGGGATCCAGTTCTACAACGGCAACCTGGGCAGCCGCTGGCTGACCGTGAGCCGCAACGTGGTGATTGCCGACACGTCGCCGGACCACCACCTCTCGGGCCACATGCAAGGCATCACCAACTTCGATGGCGGGGGCGCGGTCGATTCGGTGATCGCCAACAACCTGGTGATCTCGAACACCCAGCACGGGATCTCGTTCTACAGTCGCAACGAGAACTGCCAGTTCGTCAACAACTCCGTGTATGGTTTCAACAGCGACGGCTACGGCAGCCCGATGCGCATCTACGGGCACTGCCGTGACACCCTGGTGCGCAACAACCTGGTCACCAACCTGCTCGCCGATCCGATCACCTGCACGGTCGATCACAATGTCGTGATCTTCAACGCCGAGTACGCACGCCTGGTGTTCGTCGACCCGGCTCGCTCGGATTTCGATCTGAAGCCGGGCAGCCTCGCGATCGACAGCGGCAGCGACGTGGGCGCGCCCGCCATCGACTATCGCGGCACCACGCGACCGCAAGGCTTGCACGTCGACGTCGGCGCCGAGGAAGCGCACTAGAACCAGACTAGGCCCGGTCATGACGAGGCCGGCTGGGGCCGCATGCCGTTCCTCGGCGTGATGCTGCCGATCATCGCCAGCAGCAGGTACCACACCATCACGATCTGGCCGAAGTAGGAGATGGCGAAGAAGTTCATCACGTGCACGAACAGCGCGACGCCGAGCGCCCACGTCAGCGCGACCTGCCACGAGCCCGGCGCGAACCTGCGCCAGGCCTTGCCCACGCCCTGGAATGCCAGCGCGATCATCACCAGGAACAGGAGCAGCGTGATGGCGCCGCCGCGCACGCCTTCCAGCACGTACTGGTTGGTGACGTCGGCCAGGTACTCCTGCCACTTCTCGGTCGATTCGGTGCCCAGCAACCACCATTCGCCGAAGTGGCGAACGGCCTCGTCGATCAGCTTGGAGCGGTGCCAGCCCGTGGATCCCGCCACCACGTCCATGCGTGCGATCAGGTACCACACCGGCGCCTCCATGGTCATGTGCAGCAGGAACAAGCCGATGACGAGCGTCCAGCGCACCGCGCGCATGCTGCGCCGAAACATGAACATGAGCGCGCCGACGATGCTGAACAGCACGGCCATGATCGGCGTGCTCGAGGCGCAGTTCACGACGATCGAGCCGGCAGAGAGCAAGCCGATGGTCGCCGACCGCTTGCCCGCGGCACCGAGCCAGCGGCGCACGAACATGAGCGGCATGAACGAGGCCCAGAAGCAGCCGGCGATGATGGCGTGCGCGAACGCGCCCTGGCAGCGCAGCCGCCCCTCGCGCACGATCGTGACTGCCGGCACGCCGCCGAACACCGAGAACAGATTGCGCCCGGTGAACCGCTCGAACACGAAGAACAGGGCGACCGGCACCGAGATGGCGATCGCGGCCGCGGTCACGCGATCGATGTCCGCGAGGTCGCGGATCAGGTGCCGGAACAGGAAGTACAGGCCGGCGGATTCGAAGATGTTGCCACACTTGTAGATGATCGCCTGCGAGTCGCCATGCAGCGCGATGTAGGCGATCGCGCCGCTGATCGACCACAGCACGAACACGGTGTCGATCGGCTTCCACTCGATCCGGCCGAACTCGCCGCGCGCGAACAGGCGCGTCCAGCCGAAGATCACCATGATGCGGATCAGGGAGAAGTCGAGCGACGCGATCGCGATGCGCTGCGCCGAGGACAGGAAACACGCCATCAGCAGCACCGGCACGAGCACCCGGTGGCGCGGTGCGGCCAGCACCGCGATGCCCAGCACGACGATTGCGACCAGCGCCAGGGGATGCAGCGTGGTCTGGTTCTCGTAGTTCCTGTGGAAGTGCTCGTCCACGAACGTGGCCTCGGTTCGCGCGGGTCAGTTGCGCCAGAAGAACAGGAATGGCCGTGGCGCATCCGACCAGACGTACAGCTGAACGATGGCAAACGCGATGTTGGCGCCGGACAGGGTCGCGACCAGCAGCGCGCCCATGCGCCGCAGCGCCGGCCGCGCTGGTTCGAGGCCGCGTGCGCTCCAGGCGATCACGACCGGCAGGACCGGCAGGAAATGCCGCGGCCAGAATGGCGCCCGCACCGCAATCAGCATCGCCACGTAGTAAACGCTCCAGGCGATCAGGATCCACCATCTGCTCGCGAGCGGTCGGCGATCGCGGCCGAGCCACAGGATCGGCCAGAGCTGGACCAGGCCGATCACGCAGGCGACGAAGTACTTGAACACCGACGCGTCGCGGTAGTCCTCGGCCTTGCGCAGCATCAACTCGATGTTGTGGGTGAGGCCGAGGCCGAAGTAGAGCGCCGACAGCACCGCGGCCGCGGGCAAGCACAGCCCGAGCAGCACGCCGAGGCACGCACGGGCATCGAAGCGGCGCTTGCGCCGCCAGTCGCAAGCGACGGTGGCGAGCGCCACGAACGGCAGATAGGCAAGCCCCTGGGGTCTCGCCAGTGCGTGCAGCAGCATCAGCGCGGCGAGCGCCGCGGTGCTGGCCCTGCTCGCGGCGGTGAGGCGCGCCAGCAGGAGGTCGAGCGTCGACAGTGTGAGCAGCAAGCCGCACCCGTCGGTGACCGGCCGGGCGAACGTCCGCAGCATCAGCAGGTGGCAGGCAAAGCCGACCAGGGCAAGCGTGCTCGCCCGGTGCGAAAGCTCCAGTCGCAGGCGCAGCAGCCGATGGAACACGACCAGGGATGCGAAGCCGCACAGACCGCTGAACACCACGTACACGAGATCGCGCCGCAGGCCGAGCGCGATCGGCAGCGACATCAGGAGCGGCGCGAGCGCGGTGTGGGCGTGAGGATAGTCGCGCAGCCAGGCGCGCGCCGCGTCCCGTCCGCCCGGATCGGTGAGGAGCGTGGCGAACGCCGCGGCGCACTTGCCGTAGTCGTCGGCATCCCAGTGGTTGACGTCCTGCGAGTAGCGCCGCTGCCACAAGAGCACGCTCGTCACCATCACGGCGATGCCGAGCACGATCACGAGCTCTCGCAGCCGCCGCTCGCGGCGCAGCGCGAAGAACAGCGCCGGCGCGACCAGGAGCCAGACGAGCCAGCCCGAGCGTGAGCGCCACGGGTAGGTGACGAGCAGCAGCGGACCGCGGCCCTCGATCGGTGCACCGGCCAGCTCGACCCTGCGCACGAGATCGGGATCGGGCGGCTGGTTCGATCGCTCGAGCTGCGGGGCGAGCAGAGGGTCCTCCGCATCGGAACGGAACTCGACCCGCAGCCTGGTGCTGGCGACGGTGGGAGGCACCTTGAGGAAGCTCGGACCACGGCCGCCGATCTCGAAGGACGCGCGGGCGTCTCGATCCTCGGCCACGAGCGTCACCTGCAACGGCAGCCCGGGAGCCTGCACCTCGACCGGCACGAGCAACCCCTCCGGCGCCATCGGCAAACGCAGCTCGAGGGCCATGGGCCGATCGCGGCTGACCGCGTAGGGCGGCGATTCCGGGTTCTTCAGGTCGCCATAGGCGGGCCGCGGGCGGAAGTCGAGCGCCATCAAGGCGCCGATGGCCACCGTGCTCACGAGCATCGCGATCGCGCCGGCCCTGGTCGGCAGGGCGGCGGTTGCGCCTGGCCCCGAGTTGTTCATCGATGAACCAAAACTGCCAAAGTTGCAAAAAAGCTGGGTGGGGATTGATCGAATTGAGCCACTTGATATAGGTGTTTCTACCTAGTTCATACTTAGGTGTATGTACTTAGTGTTTGATACCGAGATCCAAGGTCCCATCCCAGCAAAGGCTCGGCGGGGGGGCGCGCGAGCCGGGGACCGGGGTCTCTCCTCGACGTCTCAACGATTTCCATCAGGCGGTTAACCAGCCCGTCCTCGGGCTGGCCGTGGGGCAGCCAGCCCATGTGCCGATCCGGGGGCAAGGGTGATGTTTTGAGGAGAAATGGCGTGAATGGTCGCCAGGTCATCATCGGGATTGGCAGCTTGTGTCTCACTTTGGCGGCGGCAGGCGCGGCTCTGGGGCGCGGGGGCCGGGGAGCCGAAGGCTTCATGAATCCTCTACGGGGTTGGGAGGACGACGCCTACATCGGCGGCAACGGCACCACCTATTACTGCGATCCAGTCTCCGGCAAGCTGTCGAACGACGGCAGGTCCCCAGGCGCCGCCTGGAGCTCGCTCGAAGATGTTCTCACAGCGGGATACTTCAAGTCCATCGTCAAGGGCGGGGACACCGTGCTGCTGCTCTCGGGCAACCACGGCTACGCGCAGTTCAGCGACCTGGTCTACGACGATTGGGTGACGGTCTCCGGCGCGCCCGGAGAGCAGGCCGGGCTGAAGGGGGTGCGCGGCTACTCGATCGAGAAGCTCAGCCTCGAGCATCTGTGGGTCACGCCGCTGCTCGCCGATCAGTTCTTCCAGGACGGGCGCGGCCTGATCTGGATCGGACGCAGCAACGGCTCGAAGGGCGTCTCGCGCAACGTTGCGATTCGCAACTGCCGCGTGTTCAGCGTACTCGACAGCTCGCAGTGGAGCCCCCACGATTGGGCCGTGCTGGCGAGCCAGGGCGTGACCATGTACGAGGTCGACGACGGCATCATCGAGCACAACTTCATCACCAACGTGTACACCGGCATCGGCTTCAACGGCAACCGCATCCAGGTGCGTGCCAACTGGGTGGACAACTTCGCCGGCGACGGCATGTTCGGCGGCGGCAAGGAACATCTGGTCGAGGATAACCTGATCACCGACGTGTACGAGGACGACACCGGCTTCCACAACGACGGCATCCAGTTCTACTATGCCGGCGGCGGCAATTCGGCGACGCTCAGGCGCAACGTGATCGTGGCCACCATCGACCCGAGCCGGGCGCCCAGCATCCACCTGCAGGGCATCACCTCGTTCCAGGAAGACTTCAGCAACAGCCTGGTCGAGAACAACTACGTGATCTCCGACACCACGCACGGGATCTCGTTCACCGGCGGCGGCTCGAACAGCACGTTCATCAACAACACGATCTACGGATTCCGCGACGGCGATGGCAGCCCCATGCGCCTGAACGGAACCTGGACGAACTCGCTCGCGCGCAACAACCTCGTGACCAACATGTTCTCGGACGCGCCGCACGATCACAACCTCATCATCAAGAACCCGGCCGAGGCGCCGAACTACTTCGTCGATCCGGATCACCTCGGCTTTCGCCTGCGCGACACCAGTCCGGCCATCGATGCGGGCGCCGATGCGCTCGCGCCGCTGGTCGACTTCGAGGGCGACGTGCGGCCGCAAGGCGCGCACACCGACATCGGTGCCGACGAGTCGCGCTGAGGCGGTGCGATCGCCTCTGGACGAGATCAGGTCAGTGACCTGAACTACCGGAAGTGAGCAGCGGGCTCGTTCTGCGCGGAGCCTGGGCCCGTTGCTTGCTTCCGGTTCCTACTGCCGGCATGCCCTTCACGCGCCCCATCGCCGGCGCGCGCATTCCGCCCGCCGCGGCCATGGCAATCTCCGAGACATCGTCTCAGCCATGGACTTTGTTTCAGCCGTGCGATTCAAAAACCGATAGCCTAGTCGATCGAGGGATGCCTCTCTAGCCCTGCCCCTCTGGCGCCGCGACCACCGCGAGTCATCGCCGCCGCTGATCGAGGTGGAGCGACACGGCGACCGGCCGAGGAAGAGAGGTCTTATTAGGAGGCGCGTTGGTGGATCACGCAACAGGAACAACCCGGTGCTCGACACCGGTGGTCGGTCTCTCGCTGCTGCTCGCGGCGATGATGTCGTCCCAGGCATCGGCAGCCATCTACTACTGCGATCCCGTCAAGGGCAAGCTGAGCAATGATGGCAAGACTCCAGCGACCGCCTGGAGCGCACTGGAGAGTGTGGTCGATGCGGGCTACTTCGAGACCATCGTCCGCGGCGGCGACACCGTTTCCTTGATGACTGGCAACCACGGCTACATCACGCTGCGCGACCTGGCCTACTCCGACTTCGTCACGATCACGAGCGGCCAGGGCCAGCGGGCGGGCATCAAGGGTTTCCGCGGCTACTCCATCGAGAAGGTGATTCTCGATCGGCTGTGGGTCACGCCGCTCCTGGCGGACGATTTCTTCGTCGATGGCCGCGGCCTGATCTGGATCGGCCGCAGCGGCAGCACCGGCAAGCGGCCGAGCAACGTGCAGGTGAAGAACTGCCGCGTGTTCAGCGTGCTCGACAGCTCGAAGTGGACGGCCCACGACTGGGCGACGCTCGCGAGCTTCGGCATCACCATGTACGAGACCGACGACAGCGTCATCGAACGCAACCTGATCTTCAATGTCTACACCGGCATCGGCTTCAACGGCAACAACCTGACGGTGCGCGGCAACTGGGTCGACAACTTCGCCGGTGACGGCATGTTCGGCGGCGGCAAGGGTCACGTGGTCGAGGACAACCTGGTCACCGATGTGTACGAGGACGACACCGGATTCCACAACGACGGCTTGCAGTTCTACTACGGCGGCGCCGGCAACTCGTTCACCATCCGGCGCAACGTGATCGTCGACACCACCGATCCGGCGCGCGCCAAGGACATTCACCTGCAAGGCATCACGTCCTTCCAGGAAGACGTCAGCGACAGCGTGGTCGAGAACAACTACGTCATCTCGTCCACGACGCATGGCATCTCGTTCACGGGCGGCGGCAGCAACGACCGGATCGTGAACAACACCGTGTACGGCTTCCGCGATGGCGGCGGCAGTCCGATGCGTCTCTACGGGACGTGGAACAACACCATTGCACGCAACAACCTGGTCACCGATCTGTCGGTCGACTGTCCGCAGGACCACAACATCGTGGTCGATACGCCGGACTACGCGAACCAGGTCTTCATGGACCCGTCCAACTTCGGCTTCCGTCTGAAGGCGAGCAGTCCGGCGGTCGATGCCGGCAGCGACAGCCAGGTTCCGGAGATGGACTTCGAGGGCGACGTGCGCCCCGATGGCGCCCACGCCGACATCGGCGCGGACGAGCGCTGAGGCCCGGGCCTCCCGACCAAGACATCGCACGCCCGCCGGAGCCGCGGTCCTGCCGCCGTGGCTCCGGCGCTGCTCGTTCACGGCATCGGCGCCGCGACCGCGGACCTTGACACCGATCGGTGACGCCTTATGCTTCGGCGCGGGTGCCGAGGGACGCCTGTGCCCGGGACAGAAGAAGCCGCCGGTCGTGCCAGCCACCGCTCTGCGTCGAGCCTTGCTCGCGGCAGCGTGGCCGATCGCGTGCCGTGCGCGGTGCCGCTGCCGCAACCGGTACTCGGGTCCACCGCGTCCACCCGTGGTGTTCGCCGCTCTCACCCTCGACCGCGATCCCGCCGCATCACCCGCTGCGTGCGGGTGCTCGTCAGCGATGGTTCCCGCGGCGTGCGCTGCCTGCGCCCCGGGACGAGGGCAGCATGAGCGAGCGTCACATGATCATGATCGTGCTGGTGATCGCCGTGCTCGCGGCCTCGGTCACGCTGCGCTGGTGTTTGCAGGAAGACGCCCGCGATGCGCCGCCGTGGCCGCCAGCCGGGACGCCGGCGGACGCTGCCCTGCGTGAGCCGCCGCCCGCGCGCACGCAGCTCGACGGCGCGCAGAGGAGCAGCGCGTTCGCCGCCCGGGCCGCGCAGGACGAGGCGAGCTCGGTGGACGCGGCCGCGGGCACGAGCTCGCTCGGATTGCTGGTGACCGCGACCTCGGGCGAGACGCTCGCAGGGATCGCGCTCGACGTGTGGCAGGACGGCGCGCAGGAGAGCGTGCGCGTGCACACCGCCGCGGATGGCCGCGCGCTGGTGCGTGGTCTGGCGGCGGGTGAGGCTCGCGTGAGCTGCAACGACGTCACGAACTACGAAGCGCCGGAGCCGGTCACGGTCCAGGCGAACGGCCAGGAGATCGTGCTCGTGATGCGGCCCACCGGGCCGATCCAGGGCGTGGTCCTGGACCAGGGCGGCGACCCGCTCATCGGCGTGGGTGTCGGTCGCGACACGCGCAGCGGCCTGTGCCGGATGGTCCTGTCGGATGCCCAAGGACGCTTCTCGATCGACGCCCCTCTGGGCGAGCCGGTCGACGTGCGGTTGACCGGCGACCGCGAGGACAGCCACGATGGCAGCTCCTTCTGGCTCGAGTTCGGCACCGCCCATCCGCACTACCGCGGTGAGCTGAAGGGTGTCGTGGCGCCGGTCACGGATCTCGTGCTGCGCGCGCAGAGGGTCGCGCACGACCGCACGCTGCAGGTGATCGTGCACGATGGCGATGGCCCGGTCGCGGGCGCCGACGTCCTGATCTGGGTGCGCCTCGAACCCGTTCTGCTCAAGACCGATGGTAGCGGCCGCGCGACGTTCACCGGCCTGCCCGACGAGGAAGTGCAGGTGAACGCGTATCCGCGGTCGACGGGCGCGCCGGTGTTCGTTGCCGCCGAGTCGGTGCGGGTCGTGCCCGCGGGCCAGTCGATCGAGCTCCGCTTGCGACGCGGCGTGACCATCGCCGGCGTGGTGCTGGATGCCGACCAGCGATCGGTCGCGGGGGCGGCGATCGAGGCCGACGCTGCCGATGAAGCGCCGGCCCGCGCCGTGAGCGATGCCGCCGGACGGTTCCGGCTGACGGTCGCACCGGGGCGCGTCTACGACGTGAGCGCGTCTCACGCTGGCGACCGCACGCGTTCGGTCACCGTCCGGCGTGTTCGCCCGTGCGGGCGCGATCTCGTGCTGCGGCTGGCGCGCAAGTGATGCACCGCGGGCGCGGCGTGTCACCCGACCGCGTCGGCGGGCACGATCATCACCGGGCGATCGGCGCCCACCAGCACTTGCAACGTGACGTCGTCGCTGGCGAACAGAGCGCGCGATTTCGGGCCGTGATGACCCATGACGATCAGGTCGTGATCCCCCTCACGCGATTCGAACAGGATGCCCTTCGCCGGGCTGCGCGCCGGCCTGATGCGAATCGACACCGGGACGTCGAGCGCACGCAGCGCCGACGCGGCGTGCTCGAGATGCGCGCGCTCCCGGCGGCTGCAAGGCATTGCCTCGGCCGCCACGTAGAGCAGCGTCACCTGGGCATTCAGCCGCCGTGCCAGACGACCGCCGACGAGCACGCCCGTCTTGCCGGGCTCGCCTGCGGCCGTGCAGATCAGCATGCGCTGGATGCGCGGCCGCTCGTTCTTCACCACCACCACCGGCAGCGGTGCGCGCTGCAGGAGCCTGGTCACGGTCGGACCGAGGCGGTTCTGGCGCCGTACCTGGCGTCGGCGCTCGGCGGGCAGGTCGCCGTGACGGAACGGCTCGCGGCCGTGCGGGGCGAGCATGACCATCGAGTACAGCGCCTCGTGGTGCTCGCTCAGGATCTGCTCGACCGCGCCGCCGGTGCGCACGCGCACGTGCGCGTTGGCGATCCCGGCCTGCTGCTGCCGTGCCTGCAAGGCGAGGCGCCGCGACTCGATCGCGTCGGTGCTGTCGGTGACGCCGAGCACGGTGGCCGAGGCGGCCATCTGCTCGATCATGCTGCGCGCCAGGCAAGGGTGCGGTCGAGCCGCTGACGTCGTCGAACACGAGCAGCTGCGGCTCGGGCTGCTGCAGGATGTGCCACCCGCTCAAGCTCGCCCATAGCTCGCGCTCGGGCAGCTTCGCGTTTGCAGGTACCACGGCATCGACGAGCAAGCACTCCTCGCCGAACGGCGGCGTGGGCGCGACCTGGCGAGTGCCGGCCAGGCGCGGCAGCTTCAGACGCACGCGTCGCAGCGCGCCGGTGAAGCAGTGCTCGATCACCTCACCGCAGCCGATGACGATCGCGTCGTGCCCTGGCTGCGTCTCGCTCAGCGTGACCTGCTCTGGCCGGAACAGCACTTGCACCGGTGCGCCGTTCTCGTGCGGGATCGCATCCGGGATCGGCAGCGCGAGCGACCCGAACTGCGCCTGGTTCGCGTGCGCCTTGCCCACCAGCACGGTGCCCGCGCCGACGAATGTCGCGGCGAACAGCGTGCGCGGCGCCGCATACAGCGCCTCGGGCTTGCCGACCTCGAGCAGCTTGCCGCGCTCCAGCACGCCGATGCGGTCGGCCAGCTCGAACGCCTCGTCCTGATCGTGCGTCACCAGCACGGTGGTCACGCCGAGCTGCCGTTGCACCTGCTTCAAGCTGCGGCGCAGCTGGGCGCGCGTCTTCACGTCGAGCGCGCCGAATGGTTCATCGAGCAACAGCACCGCGGGTGCGTACACCAGCGCGCGTGCCAGCGCGACTCGCTGCAGCTGGCCGCCCGACAGCTGGTGCGCGCGCCGGTTGCCCAGCCCTGCCATGCCCACCAGCTCGAGCAGCTCGTCGCGCTTCTGCGCGCGCTCACGCGCATTCACCTTGCGCACCTTCAGGCCGAACTCGATGTTCTCGGCGACGCTCATGTGGCGGAAGATCGAGTAGTTCTGGAACACGAAGCCGATGCCTCGCTGCTGCGGCGGCAGCGCGGTCACGTCGCGCCCGTGCAGCAGCACGCGCCCGCCATCTGGCTGTGCCAGGCCGGCGATCATGCGCAGGATCGTGCTCTTGCCGCTGCCGCTGGTGCCGAGCAGCACGAACAGCTCGCGCTCGGCGATCTCGAGCGACACGCGGTCGACGATCATCTGACCGGCGAATCGCTTGCTGAGCTGTTCGAGGACGATCGACATCGGCGTTCAGCCTTCGCGCACCGGTTGCCGGCTGGTGAGGCGCAGCATGAAGAAGAAGATCAGGAACGAGAGCGTGGCGAGCACCGCCGCGACCACGTTGGCGTTGGCGACGTTGCCCGCCTCGAACTGCGCGAAGATGTACAGCGGCGCGGTCTGCGTGCGCAGCCGCAGGTTGCCCGACACCATCACCGTGGCGCCGAACTCGCCGAGCGAGTGTGCGAACGTGAGCAGCGCACCGGTGAACAAACCGCCGCGGATTGCCGGCAGGATCACGTAGCGGAACGTCTGCCAGCGGCTCGCGCCGGTGGTGTAGGCAGCTTCCTCGTAGGTGGTCTCGAGCTCGTCGAGCAGCGGCTTGATCACGCCCAGCATGTACGGGAAGGTCACGAACAGGTGCGCCAGGATCACGCCCGCCGGCGCGAACATCGGCTGGATGCCGAGCGGCTCGAGCAGCGTGCCGAGCAGTCCGATCGGACCCCACAGCAAGAGCAGCGAGGTGCCGACCACGACCGTCGGGATCGCCACCGGCAGGTTGACGATGATCCCGAGCGCCGCCCGGCCCGGAAACCGGCACTTGCTCAGCACGTAGGCCGCGAACGTGCCGAGGATGGCATTCAGGAACGCGGTCAAGAACGCCACCAGCAAGCTGAAGCGCAGCGCGAACAGCGCATCGGCGCTGCCGAGGACGCGAACGAATTCGCCCCAGCCGCCGCGCGACGCGAACACGAAGATCGCCGCCAGCGGCATGAGCAGGAGCGGCAGCAGGACCAGCAGCAGCAGTCCCGCCGGAACCAGCGCGGGCGTGCGGCACGCAGACGATGGCGGCGCGAGGTCCGCATTCATTTGCCGATCTCCTGCAAGACTCGATCCTTCCAGACCGCGTCGATGATCTCGCGCTTGGCGCGCGGCCAGCCGCCGAGATCGGCCACCGAGAACGCATCCGCGATCCGGCCGAAGCCCGGGTTCGGCGTGTTCAAGCGCTCGTCGACGCTGCGGAACCCGTACTGCACGAACACGCGCTGCGCCTGATCCTGCCACAGGAACAGAACCAGCGCATCGATCAGCTCGCGGTCGCCGGCGGCGATGTTGCGATCGATGCGAACCAGCGTGTGTTCGCTCAGGATCGTGCTGTGCGGATACACGATTTCGCCGTTCAGCTTGCCGCGCGCGCGATCCCACAGGACTTCCTGCTCGTAGGTGACGAGCGCGTCGCCGAAGCCGTTCTCGAACTGCGTGCGTGCGGCGCGCGCCGACGCAGCTTGCCCGACGACGTTGCGCCAGATGCCGAGCAACAGGTCATGGCCCGCTTCGGGATCGTCCGGGTGAGCGCGCGCCCCGGCGCCGTACTCGGCGAGGATCGCCCAGTTCGCGCCGCCGGACGTGAGTGGATCGGGGTGCACGACGCCGATGCCATGGCGCGCCAGGTCGGCGAAGTCGCGGATCTGCTTGGGGTTTCCCGGCCGGACCAGGATGACGAAGGGCGTGCGGTTGACGACCCCGCAATGCGGCAGCTCAACCCAGCTCTGCCTGGGCGTCAGCTGTGCGTCGGCCAGCCTGGCGGCATCGAGCTCGAGCGACAGCAGCGCGAGCTGTGCGGGCACACCCATGATGAGCTGGTTGGTGACCGTGCCCGAGCCGGCGAACGAGCCGACCAGCTCGATCCGCTCCCCGGTGCGGTCTTGCCACGCTTGCCGGAATGCCGGAAACACACCCTGGTTCATCACCTCGCCGAGGATGCTGAAGCCGTAGAACACGACGGCAGCGGCGTGGCGCGCGCCGCGGCCGTTGATCGGCAGCCACGGCCACAGCGAGAACAGGAGCAGCGCCGCGGGCAGCACGAGTCCCCAGGCAGCCCGCACCTGGCGCAGCAACACATTGGGTCGGAAGATCAGCGTCACGAATGCAGCGATCCATGGCCCTCGTCTCGAGTGAACAGCACGCGTCGGGGCGGCGTTTGCAATTCCAGTGCCGGCGCCAGCCAGGACGGCCGAGTCCATGCCGCCTCGCCTCGCAGCCGCGGCCGCACGGCAAACTTTGCACGCCGCAAAGTCGAAAACTACTCGAGCGCCGCGCGCCGCTCCGGCGATTCTGCTGGTGTCCTGATCGCAACCCGCGGGTACTCCTTGGTGGTGGGGCGAGCCTGTCGGCCGCGAGCGAAACACCATGACTGCTGAAGATCGCATCCAGCCCGAGGTCCTGCTGCAGCACCGAGCGTTCGTGCGGCGCGTGTCGCGCGCGCTGGTTGCCGATCCGCACCTGGCGCTCGACTTGGAGCAGGAGGCATGGCTGGCCGCGATCGAGCATCCGCCGCGCCGCGTCGAGGCGTTGCTGCGATTGTTCCGGGTCGCGATCCGCAACATCGCCAGCAAGCGCCGGCGCGGCGACTCGCGCCGCACGGGGCGCGAACGCCGCGCGGCGCGGCCGGAGGCAACCGACGCGACCGACGCCATCGTGCATCGGCTCGCGGTGCAGCGCGAGGTGGTGGACGCGGTGCTGGCGCTCGAGCGGCACTACCGTGCGGTGATCGTGCTGCGCTACTACGAGGACCTCGGTCCCGCAGCGATCTCCGCGCGGCTCGCGCTGCCGTTGCGCACGGTCAAGTTCCGGCTGCAGCGCGCGGTCGAGCTGCTGCGCTCCCGGCTCGGCGAACACGACCGCCACGACTGGTTCCGTTCCGGGCTGCTCGCGCTCGCCGGCGCCCCGCAGGCGAGCCTCGTTCCAGCGACGGCCGGAGTGACCGGAGCCGCAGGAGTCACGATCATGGGTGCCAAGGTGTCGGTGGGGATGCTCTGTGCGAGCGCGCTCTCGTCGGTGGCGGTGTGGCTCGGAAGCGAGCTGCTCAAGGACGAGGGCCTGCAGGGCGGCACGACGGCCATGCCGCCGCCCGCCGCCAGCACGCCAGGCATCCGCGGCGAGACGCGGGATGGCAATGCCGTGGGCCGCGAGGTCGTGATGGGCGCGGTGCCTGCGGCGCTCGCTGCCGAGCAGCCACCGCCTGGCGGCGAGGGCGATGCGGCCGCGCTGCCAGCCACCGGCGCGGTGACGCTCTCAAGCTGCAGGACGCGCTGACCGAGGCGCCGATCGCCTCGGCCTCCATGCGCCTGCTGAGCGAGCGGCGGTTCGCGGACACGCGCGTGAACGGAGCTGGCCAGATCGTCATCAGCGCGGGCATCTGGGAGGCAGCGATCCGGGCCGACGGACACGAGCCGCTCACGCTCGCGCCGTTCACCGTGCGCGCCGGCGAGACCACCGACCTCGGCGCCGTGTCGCTCACGCCCGGCAGCGGGCGGATCGAGGGCACGATCCAGGTCCCGCCCGCGGTCGCGCGCCCGCCGTTTCGGGTCGAGCTCACCGGCGCGGGTCGCAATCGCTGCCCGCAGTGCGCCGCGGGGGTGAACGCGGAGCTGCGCGATCTGGCGGTGAACCAGGCGCTGACTGCGAGCCTGGTCACGACCGAGGTGCTGAACCTGCAGGCGATCGAGCTGAAGACGGCGGGCCAGCCCGCGAAGTGGAGGGCGCTCGCGGCCGAACCGGTGCGCGAGGCGAGCGGCACCGCCTGCCCCGCGTGCGGCTACGCCAGTGCGAGGTCGGTGCGCATGGTCGAGCTCGGCCAGCCGTTCTCGTTCGCGAACCTGGCGAGCGGCAGCTATGCGCTGCAGGTGATCGATGCCGAGGGCAGGCGGCTCGGCAAGGTGCAGCGCGTCGCTCTCGAGCGCGGCCAGTACGTCTGGCTCGGCATCGACGTGGCAGCGCTGCTCGATGTCGAGTTCGAGCTGCGCGATGCGTTCGGCCGCCCGTTCGTCGGCTGCTACACCGCGCAGTCGGGCGAGAGCAAGGTCATCGACGGGCCGTATCGTTACCAGTTCTTCGACGCGGATCGGCTGCTGGCTACGGCCGAGGTGCGCGTCGCGCCAGCGCCGACCGGAGCCGCATCGCTCGCGGCGCTTGGCGGCCATTTCCAGAACCTCGTCATCGACGCGACGCAGGTCCAGGTGTCGCTGGTGGCGTGGCAGGAGGTGAAGGCGAGAGCGTTCCTCCACGCTGCCATCGGCGAACTCGCAGCGCAGGCGAATGCCGACCAGCGCGTCGATCGCGAGCGCCACGCGGACGACCGCCTCGTCACGCCGCCCGAGCTCGACTGGCCGGCAGCCGTGGCGCTGCCGGCGCGCGCCATCTGGCCCGACGTGCACGTCGTGTCGGGATTGCCGAGCCAGCACCTCGTGCTGCGCGTCCAGCTCGGCCATTTCACCTCGGATGCGATCCCGCTCGATCTCGCGTCGTTCGATGGACGTCGCACGCTGGTCGTGCTGCGCGCCCCGGAGCACTGCTCGAAGGCCGAGGCAGTGGACGGCGCAGCCTGCCAGTCGTGCCATCCCTGACGTGATCGCCGAGCACGCAGCGCGCGGAGGGCGCGGCGACTGCACGGCTACGGCGTCATGTCTTGATCGCCACGAATGCAGTGTGCGCCGGCGGCAGCGCGAACCCACCATAGCGGCGGCTGGTGGTGAAGGTGAACCGCGCGGTGCAGAGCTGCTCGGCGACCTCGGCGCGCGAGAACAACCGCAGCCGATGCGTCTCCGCGTCGCGCCGGTAGAGCTTGCCCACGCGCCGGAAGGTGACGATCTCGCGCGCCAGCGTGCGCCGCGCCACGCTCTCTCGCGCGCGCACCACGAGCTCCCAGTCGCGCGCGGCGAAGTGCTTCACGGTCGACCGATCGCCGCGCAGCTGTCCCGGCTCGGCGATGTCGAACACCAGCATTCCACCTGTGACCAGCGCGGTGCGGATGCGGCGGAACAGCGCCAGCAGCGGCTGCTTGCGCGCGGCATCGAACTGGTAGTTCAGGCACTCGCCGATCGCGGTCACCGCGTGGCAGCGCGGCAGACGCACGCGGTGCAGCGAGCCGACCACGAACCGTGCGGCCGGCGCGCGCTTGCGGGCGATCGCGATCATCGCCCGCGAGCTGTCGATGCCGACCACGTCGTAGCCGGCGGCCACCAGCGACCGCGGCCACGTGCCGGGTCCGCAGCCCAGGTCGACGACGCGCCCGCCAGAGATGCCGTGCCGGCGCAGCAGCGCGAGCACGCCGGCAGCGGCTGCCGCCGCGAACCTGCCGAAGCCGACGTCGTGGATGTGCGCGAGATCCCGGCGATAGACCCGTGTCATCTGTGGCTCGCGAGCAGCGGCATCGGCTCGACCAGCACGCCGCCCTTGAGGACGCGATCGATCTTGCGCGCGTTCCTGATGTCCTTGATCGGGTCGGCGGACAGGATCACCAGGTCGGCGAGCTTGCCGCTCTCGATCGTGCCGAGCTCGTCCGAGCGTCCCATTGCCTGGGCTGCACCGCTCGTCGCCGCGACCAGGATCTGCATCGGCGTGAGGCCCGCATCCGCCATCAGCTCGAGCTCGCGATGCAGCGCCGGACCATGCAGCGTGCCGATGTTGCCGGCATCGGTGCCGGCGGCGATGATCACACCGGCATCCTGCAGCTTCTTCAGGTTGCCGAGAGCGATCGCGCTGGTCGGCGGCCGCGCGCGTTTCGGCATCTGCGGGCGCAGCCTGGCGAGATCGGCCCACGAAGCGATGACCTCGGGATCGCCGAGGCGTTGCTCGATGTCGTTCAGCTCGACGCACTGGCCGAGCACCTCGGCATAACCTTCCTGCACGACGAGCGTGGTCGTGTAGACGACGTGCCGGTCACGCACCAGGTCGATGAAGGCGGGATCGACCGGCTTGTCGTCGACGCTGTGCACGAGCAGGTCCGCGCCCAGCTCGACCGCGGTGCGCGCCACCTCGAGCTGCGTGGCGTGCACGGCGACGCGGACGCTCGCATCGTGGCTCTCCTCGATCGCCGCTGCCACGATCGGCTTGAGATCGTCGAGCTTGTCGCCGGGCCGGTAGATGAACCACACCTTCACCAGGTCGGGGTCGTGCTCCAGCTCGCGGCGCACCAGCGCGCGCGCCTCGGCCGCCGAGTTGACCTTGATGATCGGCAGGTCGTCGCAGCGCAGCGCTTCCGGAAAATAGGTGGAGACGAGCGGCCCGGCCACGGCAACGCGCGGCGCGCATGCCGTGTGATTCGCCTGCTCGCGCACCGCGAAGTTCCACATCGGCCCACCCACGTCCACCACCGAGGTGACGCCGCACGCGAGGTAGCGCGCGAACGTCTGCGGCAGGCGCTGCTTGATCCACTCGAGCTCGTCGCGGTAAGGTCGCGCCGTGCGCAGGTCGATCGCGTCGGGTCGCGTGTACAGACCGCCGGACTGGAAGAAGTGCACGTGCGCATCGATCAGCCCGGGGATGATCCACTTGCCCTTGGCATCGATCAGCGTCGCGCCTGCGGGCACCGCCACCTGATCGGCCGGGCCGACGCGCGTGATGCGGTCCGCTTCCACCAGGATCACTGCGGACGCGATCGCTGCGCCGCCGGTGCCATCGATGACGGTGCCGCCGACGATGGCCGTCGACGAGCCATCGAGCAACGCGGCCAGCAGCAGTGGAACGATCATCGGCAAGCCCTCGCAGGGTGCGCCGCCCATGGGGCCCGTGCGACGCGACGCTCGACTAGCTAACCACGTCGTCGACGGCGGGGGAAGCGCTCACTGCTTCACGCGCGTCAGCGTCTTGCGTGCCTTGGCGAACTCGGGCAGCGCCGTCGACAGCGTGTCCGGGTCGGCCTGCAGCTTGAGCAGCAGGAAGCGGTCGCCGAACGGATACACCTCCGAGCGCGTGCGCTGCTCGGCGCCGTCCTGGTGGGTGGTGAACACGAACGCCTGACCGGCGCCGATCGGGCTCGACACCTTCTCGGTCGACACCACGCTGTACTGGCGCTTGAGCTCGGCGTGCAGCTTGTCGTAGTAGGCTTGCGGGTTGTTCGTGTCGCCCTCCAGGTAGTCGACCGACACCATCGCCAGGCGATCGCCGCGCACCATGCGCTGGAAGACGTTCTGGCTGTTCACGCCATCGACGCGGCTGTAGCAGCTCGGCAGCACCAGGGTGACGTTCAGCCTGGGGATCTGGAAGGTGCGCTCGCGGAAGCGCACCTGCTGCTCGCGCGCCCTGGTCACGTCGCCGCCGATCTTGGTGGCGATGCCGGTGCGAAAGCGACCGTGCTCCTCGTACTGCACGCGACCATCGGCGGTGCCGCCTTCGGCGATGTACGTTCCCGACAGCGCGATCCGGGCGATGCGGCGCTCGCGCGTGTTCACCTCGATCTCGGCGTCGCCCACGTACGCGACCTTGATCTCGAGCCCCTTGAGCGCGCCCTGCTCCGCGAGATTGGCAGTGCCGCGCAGCCTGGCGACGCCGGTGGCCGCGTCGAACGACTCGAACAGCGCATTCACGTCGCCGCTCGCCTTCTCGACCTCGTTCGAGAGCAGCAGCGAGGTGAGCGGCGTGAGATCGATCGGGTAGTTGTCGCCGACGCTCGCCGCTTGCGGCAGCGGCAGCCACACGCCCGCGGCATCGACCATGCGCACCAGCCCGTCGGCGTCGCTCTTCGGCAGGAAGCGGCTCTCGGCGAACTCGACCGCGCTCAGATCGCCGGTGCGCTTGAACCTGGTCTTCAACCCGTTGAGCGGCGGATCGTCGACCTGGCCAAGCAAGGTCTTGAACGTCTTCACGAACACGCGCGAGCCTTCCGCGCCTTGCTCATCCCAGCGCCCGAGCTCATCGATCATGGCGAACTCGAGGCTCGACTTGTTCGCGCCCTCGGTGCGCTCGCCCGCGGTACGCATCGTGTAAAGGCCGTCGAATTCCTGCGTCAGCTCGATCAACAGCGGGCGGCGCGCGGGTGGTGTGAAGGAAAGGTCGGTGGTCTGGTGCAGGAGCATTGCGACCACCAGGACGGTGCCGGTCGCGATCATGACATCGGCTCCGCGAGGCCTCGCTCGGGGCGGAGAAGACCCATCATCGCCGGAGCGGCTCGCGCGCACCCGGACCTGGCTCGACGCCGTGGAGCCGAGATCAGTAGCGTCGCATGCCGGGCTCGACCGTGGTCGCCCAGGCATCGATGCCGCCCTTCAAGCTCTTCACGTTCTTGAAGCCGTGGCCGATCAGCCAGGTCGCGGCGTCGAGGCTGCGCACGCCGTGATGACAGTAGACCACGAGCGGCGTCTCCTTCGGCCAGTTGTCCATCATGTCCTGCGCAAGCTCCTGATCGACCAGCTGCGAACCCTCGATCGTGCACAGGCTCGCCTCGTGCGGCGCGCGCACGTCGAGCAGCTTCAGGCCGCCATTCTGCATCAGCGCCTTGAGCTCGGCCGGCCCGATCTGGATCTCCTCCTCGAGCTTCTGGCTCTGCTCGATGTGATCGATCACCTCGTCGACGTTGATCAGGTTGTGGCTCGTGCACACCTTCTCGAGCGTGTCGTCCGGCTGGAACCCGCACGAGCTGCAGCCGCCCACGTGGTAGCGGCGGAACAGTGCACGCTGTGCGGCCGGATAGTGGGCGAGCACCTCCTTCATGGTCATGGTCCTGACGATCTTCGTGGCTGGCATGACGACTCCTCAACACGATCCGGGAAACACCGCGGCCGCACCGTGGCTCTGGCGCGGGCGCCGGCTTATCTAGCTCAAGACCGAGGCGGCGCAAACGGCGCGCGCGGCTCACCAGTGGAAGTGCTGCGTGACGAGCCACCTGGCGGGCAGCTGGTCGGCCTCGGCCAGGGCGCGCGCCGCGCGGTCCCAGTCCTGGGACTGGATCGCCGCCTCGAGGCTCGCGCCGAGCTGTGCCGGGAACTCGCCAGGCTGCTTGCCGAGCTTGTCGAGCAGCTGCGTGCACGCGAGCTCTTCCTTGCCGGCCTTCCAGGCGGCGCGGGTCGCCTTGACCAGATCGCGCGCCTGGTGCCAGCTCTTCAGGTTCTTGCCCTCGAGGAACGGCTTCAGCAGCCCGCGCATCTTCGCTGGCACCGGCGCGCCGATCACCTCGGCCCACTGCACCAGCGTTTCCAGCGCCGGCTCGGCGTTGGCCGCCGCGAGCGCGGCCGCCACGGTGTCGAGCGCGTTCAACGAGGCGTTGAGCTCGGTCCACTTCTGCTGCGCGTCGGCGACCAGGGGATCGATCGGGTCGAGCGCGTTGGCGGCCTTGAGCAGCGGCAGGGCGCTCCTGAGCTCGCCGCAAAGGAGCAGCTTCAGCCCCTGCTCGCTCCAGTCCTTCCGCCACGTCACGAGCTCGCGCACCTTGCGCCGCGCAAGCAGATCCTCGAGAGGCGTCGTCAGGATCGAGTCGTCGCCTTCCTTCCAGGACGTGCCGGCGGCGAAGCCGGGATCGCCTTCCCAGAACACCTTGCCGTCGAGATCGAGCAGCAGCAGGCGCGGCAGATTGAACTGCGGGATCCGGTACATCTCGAACGTGTCGCCGTAGCCGCGGTTCTTGCGCAGGTCGACGCCAACCGCGCCCGGGAACGGGTGGCTCTGCAGGTAGCTCGCGAGCTTCGGCCCGTCGTCGACCGCCGCCACCGACACGATCTCGAGGCCGGCATCCGCATGCTGCTGCGCCAGGTGGGTCAGCCATTGATCGATGGGCACCTGATCGTTCTGCTGGATGCTCCACAGCACGAACAGCGTCGGCACGAATCCCTTCTCCGCCCAGCTCGCGCGCGATCCCTGGATCCACTTCGCCCGCGGCCAGGGCGGCACCTGATCGATGAAGCTGCCGCTTGGCGACGGCGTCGCCTGGGGCGGCGCGGACCCCGGCTTGTCGGGCGGGCTCGCGGCGGCGCGCTCGGCGGCGAGCTTCTTCATGCGCAGATCGCGCTCGATCAGCGCGCCCGGATCGCGCGCCGTGCGCGCCAGGTAGCGCACGTTCCGGTACTCGGCCTCGCCCGGTCCGGTGATCAGGCCGAAGCTGCCGCGCAGCACGTCGATGCTCGAGAACACCTGCGTGGTGACCAGCTGGTCGTCGAACCAGACGTCCACGGTCGGGCCGGCGATGTCGACCCGCATCTTGTGCCAGCCAGGGCGATCGGTATCGACCGCATCCTGGCGCCAGATGCTGAACTTGCTCGCGCCGTAGAAGCTGGTCAAGTGCACGTAGCCGCGCCGCAGCGTCTTCGGCCCCGGGCCGGTGCGCGTCGAGCTCGCGCCGCCCTCGTTCTTGCCGGGGAACAGGATCAGCGCGTGGAAGCTGTCGGCGCTCTTGCGCCCGAACACCAGCCCGCAGAAGAACACCTTGCCGCGCTCCGCGAGCACCTCCGCCTCGAGCGAGAAGTCGCCCGACGTCACCGTGTCGAGCGTCAGGAAGTTGAAGTCGTACTTGTCCTCGGCAAACGTGCCGAGCTTCGATTTCATGGTCACGCCGTTGGGCTGGAACGTCGCGTCGCCGCTGCCCCAGCCATTCAAGTTCTTCTCGTTGTACGCGAGCTGCCACAGCGCCAGCGTCTTGCCGGAGCGGCGCGCTGCCTCCTCGAAGTAGCGGTACATCTCGGGCGCGCCCAGGTCCTTGGCGAGGTTTAAGCTCACGTCCATCGCCATCATGTCGAGGTGCTCGTTCAAGTAGCGCTCGACGATCGCTCGCGATGCATGCACGAGATCGCGCTGGATGTCCGCCCAGGTCTTGCGCGACGGGTCGTACTCGGCGAGCTTCTTGTCCGCGGCCTTGATGGCTTTCTCGTCGGGCGGCTGCTTCGCCTCGAGCAGCTGCAGCGCTTGCAGCGCGAGCTTGCTCGCACGGTCGGGGTTGCTGCGGCGCACGGCGAGATGCTCGGCGAACTCGAGCAGCAGCTCGACATCGGTCGACGACGCGACCAGCGCCTTCTCGAAATGCTCGCTGGCATCGGCGTAGTCGCCGCGCGTGATCGCATGGCGCGCCCACGTCAGATACGGTCGCTCGACCTTGCGGCTGCCCGCTTGCTCGTCGCGCAGGTCGATGATCCACTGCTTCCACACCTCGTTCAGCTCCTGCACGGTGCGCGGCAGCTTGATCGTCTCGGTGACCTTGGAGAAGTCGACGCCGGCGGTGGGGCGCGCCGGATTCTGCAGCACCACTTCCTCGAAGTTCTTGATCGCGCCCTCGCCGCTGCGCCCCGACTTGTTGACGAACTCGTGGAACGCCGCGCGGTAGATGAACCGCCCATCGACCGGATCCTGATAGTTGTAGAGGATGTACACCACGCCCCACGTCGGCGCATACCACGCCGGGCCCCAGCTGTACCGGTTCTCGAGCACGGTCGCGAACGTGGGCGACTTGGGCGGGACGTTGGTGCCGTCGATGCCGTCGCCCGGGCCGTTCATCCAGCCCTTCTCCATGCGCGAGGCCAGCTCGAACAGCCGATGGTTGGCCGGCAGGTTCATGATCACGGTGCCGTTCGCGAGGATGCGGCAGCCCTCGAAGAACGACGCAAGGCCCTCGTTCAACCAGCCCGTGGCGCTGGTGGCGAGGCCGACGAACTGGTGCGCGGCCTCGTGGAACAGCACGCCGACGGTGCTCTCGAACCCGCCGCCCTGCACGTAGGTCTCCACCGCCGAGCCGGTGAATATGCCGCCCGACCACTCGGGCGGATTCGAGCCGAGCTTCAAGTACTCGGCGTGGTCCTTGAAGATGCGCAGATCGATGCGCGAGACGTTCTTGCCGTCCTCCTTGGTGCCGTACTTGAAGAACTCGCGATAGAACGCGTTCATCTGCTCCATCGCTTCGGCCGCGCGGATCAAGACCTTGTAGCCGGTGTCGGTGTAGGTGAGGTAGTTGTCGCGCTCGGCCTTGGCGCGCGTGTCCCACGTGTTGTGCTTCGCGTCGAACTCGCGGATCCACTCGTCCGAAACGTTGGCGAACAGGTCCTTGGGCTTGGCCGCCTCGGCCAGGCTCGGGTCGCGCGCCGACGCGATGCGCTGGATCGCGTTCTCGCTGTCGCTGCGCTCGGGATCGAGCGCCAGGATCTGGCGGTGGATGCGGATCGCCGAATGCGGGCGTCCCTCCTTCTCGTAGCTCTCCGCGATCGGCAGCAGCTTGCCGATGAACCTGGTGCGCAGCGCGAGCAGCTCTGCGGCGTTGGGGTCGAGCTGGTCGAGGCGCGCGCGCAGCGCGCGCTGCTCGGCGGCGGGCGCTTTCTGGGCGAGCGCCAGGCGCACTTGCACGTGCAGCGCGTACACTTGCTCGTCGCGGTCGCCGAGCTTCTCCGCCCACTGCTCGCGCAGCGACCACGCGAGCCGCGACTTGGCGTCGCGCTCGAGCGCGCGATCGATGTATGCCTTGGCCTGGACGGGGTCGTCCTTCGAGAACCACCGTTGCGCCTCGCGCAACGCCTCCTCGAATGGCGAGTACTGATCATCGCCAGGCAAGCAGAGCAAGACGCCAACGACGATCGAGAGGGCTCTGGTGAACATGGCCTGCAACTCGACGCGAGCTCGGGGCAGGAGCTCCGCACGGATCCCTTCATGTGAGTTCGCAACCGGCTAGTTTGTAACGAGTCTCCAGCATCACCGATGGCAAAGAAATCTGACGACATGCAAGCCCTGCGCGGCGACTTCTTCACGTTCGACGGCGACCCGGACGATGGCGGTCGCCTGGTGCACGCGGCGGATGCGATCGCCGTCATCGGCGACGGCAAGATCCAGGCATTTGGACCCGCAGCCGAGGTCTTGCCGGCGCTGCCGCCCGGCACGCCGCTGCAGCACTACCGGCGGGCGCTGATCACCGCCGGCTTCATCGACTGCCACACGCATTACGCGCAGATGCCGATCATCGGCGCCGGCGGGGCGCAGCTGCTCGAGTGGTTGCAACGCCATGCCCTGCCGGCCGAGCAAGCGTGCGCGAGCGTGGCGCACGCGCGGCAGACGGCGGGTCTGTTCCTGGACGAGACGCTCAGGAACGGCGTCACCACGGCCGCGGTGTTCGGCACCGTCCATCCGCACTCCGTCGACGTCCTGTTCGAGGCGGCCGCGGCGCGCGGCCAGCGCTTGATTGCTGGCAAGGTGATGATGGACCGCAACGCGCCCGAGAACCTGCTCGACGACGCGCAGCGGTCGTACGACGACAGCAAGGCGTTGATCGAGCGATGGCGCGGCCGCGGCCGGCTGCACTACGCGATCACGCCGCGGTTCGCGGCGACCAGCACGCCGGCGCAGCTCGCGGCTGCGGGCGCGCTGCGGCGCGAGCATCCCGAGTGCTTCGTGCACACGCACGTGGCCGAGAACCTGCGCGAGGTGGAATGGGTGGCGGCGCTGTTCCCGGAGCGGCGCGGCTATCTCGACGTGTATGCCCACCACGGGTTGCTCGGCCGGCGCACGCTGCTGGCGCACGCCGTGCATCTCACCGAGGACGAGTGGCAGGTCGTGCACGCGACCGGTGCCGCGGTCGCGCACTGTCCGACGTCGAATCTGTTCCTGGGCAGCGGCCTGTTCGATTTGCGGCGGGCGTTGCGCGCGGATCGTCCCGTGCCGGTCGGCCTCGGCACGGACATCGGCGCCGGCACCACTTTCTCGATGCTGGCGACCATGGCCGAGGCGTGCAAGGTGGCGGCGCTGCGCGGGCAGCCGCCTCGGCGCGCAGCAGGCGTTCTACCTCGCCACCCGGTCGGCTCGCGCCCTCGATCTCGAGGGTCGCATCGGCACGGTGGCGGCCGGCATGGATGCCGACCTCGTCGTGCTCGACCTCGACGCGACGCCGCTGATCGCCGCGCGCGTGCAGAATGCGAACGACCTCGATGAGGTGCTGTACGTGCTGATGACGCTGGGCGACGATCGCGCCGTGCGCGCGACCTATGTCGGCGGCAAGTGCGTGTGGGCGAAGGCAAGCGAGGCGAGCCCCGATTCGTGACGCGAGCCGCACACCGCGTGCACCACGCCACGGCGATCGCGGGAATGTCGCTCGAGCCGGGCAGCCAGTGTCAACGGCCAGGCTGTGGCGGGGCTCGCCCCTCGGTATGTTCTCCTTCAACCCTGAAGGCGGCTCCCGGCCTCCTGCCGATCGGCTGGTCGCGGACATGGAGACGCACGCGCGCGTCGTGCAGCGCTTCCAGCCCCGGATGAGTTTTTGATAGCACAGGTGGTTGAAGCGGCGTAACACAGCCACATGACCGCGGAGGTTGGCATGGACCTCGCAAGTCTGCGTGCACGTCTTCTATTCGACGCCGTGTTCCTCGCGCTCGCGTTCCTCGCGCTGACCTACGGCCAGCAGGCGGCGCCCTTGGCGAACGTTGCCGCAACCGCCATGATCGACTGGAACGCGCTCGATCGCGCGTATCTCCGGCGACTGCGCGAGACCTACCACCTCGACGAAGTGATCGCGCGCGCCGACAACGACTACGAGCGGGTGCTCGCTGTGTGTCGGTGGGTGCGCAGTCGCTGGGAGCACAATGGCTCGAACGAGCCGAGGCGATCGGATCCCATCGCCATCCTCGAGGAGGCGGCGCAGGGCAAGAGCTTCCGCTGCGTGGAGTACGCGATCGTGCTTAGCGGCGCGCTCAACGCGATCGGCATCCGAGCGCGCGTGCTCGCGCTCAAGACCGCCGACGTCGAGACTCGCGAGAGCGGCGCCGGCCACGTGGTGGCCGAAGCTTTCCTACCGGACCAGAAGAAGTGGCTCATGGTGGATGGCCAGTGGGACGTGATCCCGCTCCGCGCCGGGGAGCCGCTCAACGCTCACGAGCTGGGACAGGCGCTGGCCCGGCAGGACGGCGACATCGATGTCGACGGCATCTCGGGCACCACGCGCGAGCAGTACTTGCCCTGGATCGCTCCCTATCTCTACTACCTCGACATCAACCTGAAGAACCCCATGGCGGGGGGCAACTCGCGCGACGGCGGCCTGATGCTGCTGCCGGAAGGCGCCAGGAAGCCCACCACGTTCCAGCGCAGGTGGCCGCTCGACTACTTGACGTACACCACCTCGGTCGAGACCTTCTATCAGGCGCCGATCGACCTCGATGCGCTCGCCCGCGAGATCGTGGGTGATGCCGAGCGCGCGCTCGAGAAGTGCGAGCGCATCGTCGCCTGGACCAATCGGCAGCTCGCGTGGACCGTGACCGATTACCAGAGCCGCAACGTCACGGAGATCGTCGCCCGCAAGCGCGGCAACTGCAGCGAGCAGGTGCTGGTCGCGCGCGCCCTGCTGGACCGCGTGGGCGTCGAGACGCGGCGCGTTGCGGAGATCAATCTGCAGCCGGAGAGCGAGCGACGTCAGAACGACGCCGCGGCCCTGGTGAAGTCGCGCGGCCTGCGTTGCTCCGTGTTCGGCTCTCGCCACAACGACCATCGCTGGATCGAAGTCCACGATGCGGCGTCCGGCACGTGGATCCCTGCGGATCCGTCGCTCGGCCTGCTCGGCGAGCCAGCATGGTTACGGGCGCGCGTGAGCTTTGCCCCGCGTCCCACTGACGCCATCCTGCTGTCGCGCGACATGATCGTGCCGATCGCGATCTACGCGGTGGACGATGGCGAGCAGCGGATCCTCGAGGATCGCACTGAGCACTATCTGGCCGATGGCCTCCGGTCGCTCTACCCGGCGCTGGCGGTGCGCGAGTCCTTCGCGCGATGGGTCGCCTTGCTCCGCGAGCTGGGTCCGCGCGCCGAGGGCGCGCTGCTGGGAAAGATCGATCTGCACGAGTCGGCGCCGACGATCGCCAGTCTGGCGCAAGCGTACGAGACCTTGCGCCGCGAGGCCGTTGAGCTCGGGCTGATCGGATCGTGACGCGCCGCGCGCGCCATGGAAGGCGCGAGTCCTGTCCAGGGAGTCGTAGCGCGGGTTCTGCAGGGTGAACATCGGCTTCGATCGCGAGGTCGGCTGCTGTGATTCTTCTCGCCGCTCGGCTCGCCTATTGCCCGCGGCTCTTGATGGATGCTACGCTTCACTCCGAGTCTCTCTTTCGGACGCACTCGCACTTCCTTTCGAACGCGTGCGTGTGTGCGTTCTTCGCAGAGGGATTGCGAGTCTTGTCTTGCCGCTTCCTCAAGATCAAGGCGGTCACATCACGCTGGTTCTGGGGCTAGCCGGCGATCGACTCTCGAGGAGCGCGACCTTGGCCGCCAGACCACGCACCGCAAGCCCCGCCGGGCTCACGCAGCTCGGCCAGCAAACCGAGCTGCCGAGCTCGCCCGAGCGTGCCGTGCTCGAGCGCGTGCCGAACCCACACCCGGGCAAGCACTACGTGGTGCGCTTCACGGCGCCCGAGTTCACGTCGCTCTGCCCGATCACGGGGCAGCCGGACTTCGCCCAGCTCGTGATCGACTACGTGCCGAAGCGCTTCCTGGTCGAGAGCAAGTCGCTCAAGCTGTACCTCGGCTCGTTCCGCAATCACGGCGCCTTTCACGAGGACTGCACCATCGCCATCGCCGATCGGCTGGTGAAGACGCTCGCGCCCTTCTGGCTGCGCATCGGCGGCTACTGGTATCCGCGCGGCGGCATCCCCATCGACGTGTTCTGGCAGACGGGTGCGCCGCCCGCGGGGGTCTGGCTTCCGGACCAGGGCGTGGCGCCGTACCGCGGGCGCGGTTGATCGGCTCCGATCAGTGCATTGCGACAGCGCACGAGCCGATGCCGTGGCGATAGAAGTTGAACTGCACGTTCGGGTGATCGGCGAGCAGCGACATCGGCACCGCGCTGTCGGCGACGTGCTTGGCGATCATCAGCGTCGTGAGCCGCTGGCCGAACGGATTGTCGTGCGTGCCCGCATGCCAGATCGACACCTTCGCCGCGCGCCAGGTTTCCACCGGGCCGACCGAGATCGCCTGCGTCGGCACGAGCGCGACATTGCCGCCGCCGGACGTGCGCGCGTTCTGGGCGACGGTGAGCGGGTGGAGATCCACCACGCGCGTGGCGAGCTTGCGGTACTCCGCGGGTGACGGCGGCGCATCCTGGTACTTGCCCGTGCGGCGCGGCGGATCGTTGAACGCCCAGTGCTTCACGTCGCCCTGGCCACCCTGCATGATCGCGCAGCGCGCGTGCTCCCAGCTCTGGCGGTAGGCACTCGTGTCGCCCTTGGGGAAATGCAGGTTGGCATCGGCCATGCGCAGCCTCCGCTCGATGCGACCGAAGCACAGCTCCCGGTCGCATCGCTCGAACGACAGCGGATGCGTGAGCGGCACTGCGGCGCCATGTTCGTACCACTCGTCCATGGCCCAGAAGTGCGCCGAGCGCACGTCGATCTCGAGCTCGTTCACCAGGCGCGCCACCAGCGGCAGCTGCTCGGTCGGACCGATCGGGCCGCAGATGCCGACCGGGTCCTCGGGCGTGGACTCGCGCCACGCGCTCACGTACTCGAGCGCCTGCGCCAGATAGAACTCCTCCAGCGTGTCGTGGATCACGACCGTGAAGCCGGGTCGCGACAGTGCGAGCATGCGCTCGGGAGTGAGCCCGGCGGCGTCATTCAAGAGATCGTCGTCGAGGGTGGTGTAATCCCACCAGTCGGGAGCGATCGCACTCTGCTTGCGCGCCATGGGTGCCTCGAGTTGCGTGCGCAGCGTAAGCGGCGATGGCCGCGCGTGCAAGGGCCGCCCGATGAGGACTTCCCGGCGCCGAGACACGCAGGTTGCCGGCGACGGCAATCGTGCACGCCGCGTGCCTGAAGCGAGCCACGGTCGACCTACAAGTGCCGTGTGGTCTCACTTGCCAAACACGATCTCCTGCTCGCCACCGGCCGCGACCGAGATGACACGCGCCTCCTGGCGCGGCTCGGTCTTCTCGTCGATCCACTCGTACAGGGTGAGCGTGATCGTTCCCGGGGGGACCACGAACGTGACCGGCTCGCCTTGCTCGAAGCGCTGGCCATCGAAGCTGCCGCCGCCCCATGCGATCCAGCAGCGGCACGCCGGTGTGCACGGCCAGGAGTGCCGGCAGCACCCGGAAAGGGTCAACGAGAAGGCCCGCGAGGCGATCGCCATGTCATTGCCCACCGACCAGATCACCGACGGCTTGGTGCGGTCGTGGTGCGAGCTCGAGCGACTTGACACGAGGCGACGATCACCTAGGATACCCCTCGTCCGAAAGGGCGATGGAGTCCGCCCCGAACCGCGCTGCTCATGGCGCTGATGACTCCTACCTCGGTTGACCCGCTGCAGGCAGAGGTAGGAGGCATGCATGGAGTCCCCCTGGTTCCTGGCGTCGCTGTGGCTCGGCCTCGCCCTGATCGCCACGCTCCTCGCGATCTGGTTCCGGGTCTCGACCGCGCTGTCCGAGATCGTCGTCGGCACGGTCGCCCAGCTCATCCTGGGCGCAGCATTCGGCGCGGAGGCTCTGGGCGCGAAGTCGGCGTGGATCACGTTCCTATCCGGCACCGGCTCGATCGTGCTCACCTTTCTCGCCGGCGCCGAACTCGATCCGGTGACGTTGCGAACCAGGTGGCGCGAAGCCGGCGCGGTGGGTCTCGTGGGTTTCTTCGCGCCGTTCCTCGGATGCACGGCCTTCGCCCGCTACGTGCTTCACTGGAGTGTGCCGAGCAGCTGGCTCGGGGGCGTGGCGCTGTCCACGACCTCGGTCGCGGTGGTCTATGCGGTGATGCTCGAGCTCGGACTGAACCGCACCGAGTATGGCAAGGCGATCCTCGCCGCTTGCTTCGTGAATGATCTCGGCACCGTGATCGCGCTCGGCCTCATCTTCTCGCCGTTCACGATCCGCACGGCAGCGTTCCTCGCCGTCTCGGTGGTCGCGTTCGTGGTGCTGCCGTGGCTGACACCGAGGTTCTTCCGCAGCTATGGCAACCGGCCGGCCGAGCTGGAAACGAAATTCATCCTGCTCGTCCTGTTCGCGATGGGAGGGCTCGCGGTGTGGGCCGGCAGCGAGGCCGTGCTGCCTGCCTACGTCGTCGGCATGGTGCTGGCGGGCACGGTGGGCAAGGACCACGTCCTGGTGCGCCGGCTGCGCACGCTCACCTTCGGCTTGCTCACGCCGTTCTACTTCATCCGCGCGGGCGCGTTGGTCTCGCTGCCGCTGCTGGTCGCGGCACCGCTCGCGTTCCTCGGACTCTTGCTCGCCAAGATGATCTCCAAGACCACGGCATTGCTGCCCACCACCCGGGCGTTCCGGTATCGAGGGAGCGAGCGCGCCTACTACACGCTGCTCATGTCGACCGGCCTCACGTTCGGCACGATCTCGTCCTTGTTCGGATTGACGCACGGCGTCATCGACCAGGCTCAGTACAGCTTCCTGGTCGCGGCCGTGATCGGCAGCGCAGTCGTGCCCACGCTGATCGCCAACGCGATGTTCCTGCCCCGCCACCTCATTCCGGCACCGCAGCCAGGATCGGTGATGCCGGCAGGCGATCAGGTGCAACACGAGCTGAGTCCCGAGGCGGCGGCTGGCGCCACGGACTAGGAGCGCCGGATGTTCCGGAAGATCCTCGTGGCCGGCGACGATTCCGGCCCAGCACGGGTCGCGCTTCGGGCCGCCGTCGATCTGGCCAAGCAGCTGGCGCCGCTGCTTGCCGATCGCCCCGCGCTCGTGCGGCGGCGACACGACCTGCTCGACATTCGGCGCCGCGACCGTCAAGCTCATCGACGGGGATCGCGCTCTCGTCCTCGCGACCCGGAGCGGCATCGCCGTTGCACGCTGGCTCGGGTGGCCCCATCGGAGGCGAACATGCTGCATCGCGGCAAAGCCAAGCGAGTCGTCGTCTATCTGAACGAGTCGGCACGCTGGCACGGTGGCTCGCTCTACGATGCGATCCTGACCATGCTCTTGAGCAAGCGGGT